>NZ_RZTX01000021.1:0-76317 GCF_004005385.1 Agrobacterium sp. CNPSo 2736
CCCCGGGCTCTCCGGCCTCCGCAGCGTCAAAAAGATCGAGACCCTTATCAAGGGCAAAATCGAGGGCGATGACGCCACCCAGTATTCTTTGCGAACGCGACAAACCGAGAGTGCCTATCGTGTATCGGCGGCTTCCAACCTCAATCCGGTTGCCGAGAAGAAAATTGTTGGTTTGCTTGTAGGTGAGGCCGCCCCTGAGCGTCGTGATCGAGTCCTTGTCTCGCCGGATAACGCGATCGATGCCAAATCCAATCTGACCGGAATCACCCGAAGTTTCGATCGGCCCGAAATTGCCGGGGATGGCGCTGTCATATTCGTACCAGGAACCATTCGTTGAAAAAGTCCAGTAGCCATAGGGCACACTTGTATTGACCGAATAGCTGTTGCTGTGCCCACGACCTTCATCATCCCAGGGGTAGTCCGGGCCGGTGCGCCCATAGGAAAACCCCAACTGGTCATTGATACCCAGCAGGCCATCGAGGCCGAACGCAACATTGGTCTGGGAGTAACCGGTACTCTTCTGACCCAGATTGTTGTTGGAAATGCTCGCGTACCAGCGCTTGCCGGGTTTGTTCTCGACATTCAGGATGGACGTTCCATCCTCCTTGCCGGGCAGCATCGAGGTCTTCGCATCGTTCGATGACAGACGATTGATCTGGTCCAGCCCCTGCTCCACATCGCGGATGTTGGCGACCTCTCCTTTCATGCCGGGAAAGGCCGTGGCGAATGAACCGTTTCGTCGGGCCGGTTGACCGTTTAGGTAGATATCCGAGATCGTGCCTTCGACGACGACCAGCCGCAGCAGCCCTGTTCCGGCAATATCCTGTGGCGGCACATAGGCGCGTGAAGTCACCAGCCCCTTGTCCAGATAGAGGTCGGTGATAGCCTTGAGCAAAGCGGTGATGTCCGCAACGCCGATACAGCGATTGTCGTAACGCTGCGTGAGTTTTCCAAGCGCATTGGCGGCGAGCCTCGTCGCTCCCTCGATCTCCACACGCGAAACATGGAAGCAGGGACCAGCGGACTTCGCGTCGTCTCCTGACGCCCGACCCTCACGACCAGTGGCGCCACCAGGAGTTACCTGTTTCAGGTTTTCAAGCCGCTGCAACTGCTGTTGCTGATCCTGCCGTCGGGAAAAATCATCGGCGGGCGACTGTGCCGTTGCCGGCTCTGACGCGAGCAGGCCTGCGAAAAGCGAAATGGCAAAGGTCCGCTTGAAAACGTTTGTCGACTTACCGGAGGCATTCCGCTCTGCCCGCACGGCACCCGGGGATTTTGCTCGAGCGGCCGGCGCAATTGCGAGACAAAAATCAGGGGGGAGTAGCCATCGGAAACCCGGAATGAAAGCAGCAAGTAGCATATTTGGGAGGCCTGCATTTGAAATGAAGTTTGTCGCGGCAATGCCGCCCATGCTTCACTCTGCAGCTGTCCTTGCTGTCGATCCCCTACCGGGTGCATAGATCAGTTCATCTGATCCAAGAAGCGTTAAAGTAGTAACTTTCTTTGCGAAACGATAGTCGCAAGTCATTTGCCCCAAGAACCGCGCACGTTGAAAATTCACGTAATAATCAATCCTACCAACGTCATGGCAAGAATGTCACTTTTCATCCGTGATTTTTCACGACAATCCGCCGAATTTCCCCGCTGCGGATCCTTTGATTCAAATAACAACCAGAAGTTATTGCAATACGTGTCACCCTGCAAGCCCCTCACAGGTACCAAAGTTAAGGAAAACTAAAATTGCTTCGTAGCCGGCGACATATTCGGGCAATGAGATGGCTCGATCTCGATCGCCGAATTGGGAGTTCGTCCAGTGGTCAACCATTGCGGTTGCGGAGTAAAAAAGGGGCTGTTTTAGCCTCACTCACCCCGGTCCGAGCCTTGCGGAGCGCAAACGTCTTCAGGTTCGGGCGGGCTCCCGCAATTCCACGGGATTGCCTTCCGCATGACACAGCACGAAAAAACCGCTTGACCTCAACCGTGATTGAGGTCCTAGAAGTATTGTCACCTTGTTTTCGCAAGGCTTTTTCCATGCTCTTGAGCAAACAGTGACAAAGGAATACCCCATGGCTTTCCAGCTTCCCGACCTCCCCTATGCCCATGATGCGCTAGCCCCTTCGGGCATGTCCGAGGAGACGCTGAAGTTTCACCATGATCTTCATCACAAGGCCTATGTCGATAATCTCAACAAGGCGATATCAGGCACCGAATGGGAGAAAAGCAGCCTTGAGGACATCGTGCGGGGCACCTATGAGAAGGGCGCGGTGGCGCAATCCGGCATCTTCAACAATGCCTCCCAGCACTGGAACCACAATCTCTTCTGGGAAATCATGGGGCCACAAAAACATGCGATCCCCAAGGTGCTGGAAGATGCGCTGACGCAGTCCTTCGGCTCGGTCGCGCTGTTCAAGCAGAATTTCGCCCTCTCCGGCGCCTCCCAGTTCGGTTCCGGCTGGGCGTGGCTGGTGGTGGATGCCGACGGTTCGCTGAAGATCACCCGCACCGAAAACGGGGTCAATCCGCTCTGCTTCGGGCAGAAGGCGCTTCTTGGCTGCGATGTGTGGGAACACAGCTATTACATCGATTTCCGCAACAAGCGCCCCGCTTACATCGAAAACTTCCTCGACAATCTGGTGAACTGGCAGGCGGTCGCCGCCCGCCTTTGATTTGAGCCCCACCGATCCGGCCGGTCCCGCTGCCCTGGGCGGCCGGCCGGATCAGGCGCAGCCGGACAGCCGCGTCCGGCTGCAACTCTATTCGAGCATCTCCATGCCCTATGTCGTCACCGAAAACTGCATCGCCTGCAAATACATGGACTGCGTGGAAGTCTGTCCGGTCGAGTGTTTTTATGAAGGCGAGAACATGCTCGTCATTCACCCCGATCAATGTATCGACTGCGGGATTTGCGAGGGCGAATGTCCCGCCGCCGCGATCCGGCCGGATACCGAAGCGGGGCTGCATGTCTGGCTCGACCTCAACCGCCACTATTCCGACATCTGGCCGCGCGTGCACCAGAAAAAGTCACCGCCTGACAATGCCGACATCATGAATGGCGCTGCGGCAAAAATGTCCATTTTTTCGAAAAATCCGGGAGCGGGCGGTTAGCCCGGCACGTCATGTCTCATAATCTCAGACTGATCGATGGCGGCGTGGTCAATCACGCGCATGTTCCGCTGAAAGCTTGCGCCTCTCCGATGATCTCCCCGCGTGAATTCAAGGATTCAATGGCCGGTCTAACCTTCACCGTTGCGGTGGCCGCGGCCTGCCACGCCGGAGAGCGGGTTGGGCGCACAATCACCTCCTTCATGCCGCTCAGCGCAGAACCGCCGCTTCTGATGATTTCCATCGACGCCAGCAGTCGCATGGTCGATCTCATCGCAGCGAGCCGACGCTTCTCCGTTGCGGCACTGGCCAGAGGACAGGAGGAAATTGCCGATGTCTTTGCGGGCAAGGCAAATCACCCGGACCGGTTCAGCATCGGAGACTGGGATGCCTGGCCGTCAGGAAGCCCCAGACTTGCCGATGCGCTTCTGTCCGTGGACTGCGAACTTGTCGGCTCCATCGATGCCGCAGACCATATACTGTTCGTGGGCGCCATAACCGAAGCAATATCGGATCGGCTGCGCAAAGCCCTGCTCTGGAGCGAACGCGCCTATACCGGCACGGATCAACGTCATTCCCTCTAGATGGTCCGAAAAGGCTCCTGCCCTCGCTGTGACCGGCACGACTAGGGAAAATCCGCGCGGTCAGTGTCTGTCGCTGTTCGCACGGGCAAAGCTGCCCGGAGCGACACCCGTTCTCCTGCGGAAAGCGGTGCTGAATGCGCTGGCGGATTCATAACCGATCTCCTCCGCTATATCGTCGAGAGACTTCACCCCGCGCATCAGCGCGTCCCTGGCGAGCGCCATCCGCCATCGCGCCAGATATTCAATCGGCGCGCAGCCGAGCATTTCATGAAAACGCGCTGCGAAGGCCGAGCGCGACATGCCGGCGATACCGGCCAGTTCGGCCACGGTCCAGTTCGCGCGGATATTGGCGTGCATGGCGGACAATGCGCGGGCAAGCCCCGGCAAACGCATTCCCTTCACCAGTCCCGCCGGAATTGCCTCGTTGCCCGCATTCGGCCGACGCAGCACTTCAACCAGCAAAACCTCCAGCATGCGCCGGATGATCAGTTCCTTGCCCGCATCCTCGCGCGTGCATTCTTCCGCCAGCAATTCGATCAGACGCGCCAGCCGGGATGCTCCGCCCTCACCCGCCGGCACATGGATCAGCTCGGGCATCAACGAAAGCAGCAGCGCCGCATTGACCCGCTCGAACGTGAAACTTCCTCCCAGCGCAACGAAATCGGGTTCCCCTTCCCGTTCCCCATGCCGCACCGCCTGATCTTGTGGTTCGACCGGAATACAGTCGACGTCGGTATCGCTGCAAAGCGAGAAGGCGGGCGTGGAGGGCAAAAGCAGGAAATCGCCACGCGCCAGCCGCAGCGGTTCCCGGCCATCGATCATGACCCAAGCGGCACCGGCCAGGACGACGGCAAAACCCGGGGCGTCATAGGCGCGATAACGCACGCCCCATCGGCCTCGTCCGGAAATCGGCTTCGAAACGGCGGCGCTCGGCCGCAAAAGATCGATGATATCGCTAAGAGGATCCATTCTCCGGACGATCAATAATAAATTTTGGTGTTAAGAGCATATATCATCCAGAACACATCGTCTATCTCCGGTCATATCGAACAATGGAGATTATGATGACCAGAACGATCCTCATCACCGGCACCTCATCGGGCTATGGCAAGGCAACCGCCGAGCTCTTCCTTTCGCGCGGCTGGAATGTCGTTGCGACCATGCGGCATCCAGATCCCGACCGCTTCGTTGGCGAAACTGAGCGGTTGCGCGTCCTCCCGCTGGATGTGACGGACGAACAAAGCATCGCGGCGCTGATCGATGCGGCAGGTCCGCTCGACGTGCTGGTCAACAATGCCGGCATCGGCATGGTCGGCGCTTTTGAGGCGACGCCAATGTCGGAGATCCGCACGATTTTCGACACCAACAGCTTCGGTTTGATGGCAATGACGCAGGCGATAATCCCGCAGATGCGAAAGCGCCGATCCGGCACGATCATCAACGTCACATCCAGCGCGACGCTCGCCTCCTTCCCGCTCGCCGCCGCCTACACCGCCAGCAAGCAGGCTATCCAAGGTTTCTCCGGATCGCTTGCGCATGAACTCGGTCATTTCAACATCCGGGTGAAGCTGGTGGAGCCGGGCTATGCCCCGACCACCCGCTTCACGACAAACGCCATCCTGCCGCTGGAGCAGCTGCTGCCGGACGATTACATGGACTTTGCAGGGCCAATCCTCGAAGGCTTCGCCAAACCGGCCATGACGACCAGCGAAGGCGATGTTGCCGAAGCGATCTGGAGCGCCGTCCATGACCTATCCGGCCAACTTCGTTTTCCCGCAGGTCCTGACGCAATTGCGCTGTCTCGGGCGAACTGACGATCGATAGCGGCCTGACCGGACATTGCTCGGTTGCGGCGTTTCAGCCGGCGATATGCAGATGGCAGATGTTTCAGCACATCTGCCATCGACTTTACCAAGGGTCACGCAGGTTCCGCCGGCACTCTTCCTGCGATCTCAGGCCACAACCCCTCCGTCACCGCCATCAATGCCGGCGTTCCTGCGGCAACCCACGGAATGCCGCTACCGAGGCGCGTTCCGATACGGACATCGAGACCCGCCTCCCGTGCGAGAACGGTGCCGCCGGCGATATCCCACATGGTGGTCAGCTTCTGCAGATGGCCGTCGAAGATGCCGCGTGCGGCAAAGGCGAGACCAATCGATGTCGAGCGGATGGATTCCACCACCCAGCCCGCATGCCTGAGCCCGACATTGAGGGCCGCTACCTCTTCCGCATCGGCGGCGGCGCTGTCGCCGAGCGACATAACCTGCACAGCCTCGAAGGGCACATGGCGGTCAAGCCGCTTGCCGTTCAGCACCAGCCCGGTTCCATCCGCCGCCGCGTAGATATCACCAAAGACCGGCATGGCGACGACGCCGAGTTCCGGTCGGCCGCTCCGCACGAAGCCGAGCGAGATGCCCCAGAGCGGCGAACCGCGCAGGAAATTGGCCGTACCGTCAATGGGATCGATGATCCAGTAGGCGTCATCGGCGACACCGCCCATTTCTTCGCCCAGTACTGTCTCACCGGGAAAGGCTTCCGCCAGACGGTCACGGACGAACCTTTCGACCGTGACATCGGCCTCTGAGACGAAATCCTGAAAACCCTTCGTCCGGGTGGCGATGGCGTCGCGCGCCTCGAAAAAGCGAAGGGCAAGGCCCATCGCTTCGTCGATAATTGCGACGGCGCGGTCGAGACGCCCGCTCATCGTTTCCACGCCCTGCCGGTTTCGCCAGCGCCCGCCTTCAGCCAGCCGGTGAAGGCTTCGACTTCATCGGTCTGTATCGCCCCGACACCGGCCTCGGCGAGAGCACCCCAGACGGCTTCGGGATTTGAAAGCGCACGCGTATCGTTGAAATCAAGGCAATGGGATACGTCGAGCGAGTTTATCCAGAGGCGGATATTCTGGCGCTCCATCTCGGCACGGCCCTCGGCCAGATCGGCAATATCGGTGAATTTCACCTCGATCATCGGCGCGTTCAGTGCCTCGATACGGCGCAGATCCTCGGCGAACTTGCCCTTCCGGACCGGGAACATCGGCATATGCGGGATCTTGCCGAACCAGTCGGCATCCAGCACTTCGAAATGGCCGGCTTCCGGATCGATATCGGTCTTCACCAGCACCTGATCCTCGACGCCAAGCCGCAGCACGGTTTCCATGACCTGCGGCAGATCGCGGGTGAATTTGGTGTCGATATTGACGGTGATCCTGCCGCGCGCCTCTTCCAGCAATTCTTCCAGCGTCGGCACGCACTCGTCGGTCACATCAGCCGCATCACCGCCCGCGCCAGACTTCAGCCTGGCTGCGCAAACCAGCTCGAACGGCAATTCGCTCACCGTCCCTTTGCCAGTCGTGGTGCGGTCGAGCGTTTCATCGTGAATGACGACCAGCCGGCCGTCGGCCGTCGCCTGCGTATCGATCTCAATCATCTCGACACCGGCCGCGACCGCGGCGCGGACGGAGGCAAGCGAGTTTTCGGCGGTGGCCGTCCAGAAGCCGCGATGGGCGACGGTCAGGATGGCCGCATTGTCGCGGGTGCAGAGCGCAAGCACATTGCAGGGAGTGGAAGTCTTTCGGGAGGTGGCAAGGGTCTGGTGCATGGTTTTCACTTTCGGACGTTGCAATTACCGGGTTTGAGCGCCCGGATCAGATTTTCCCCATGCCCGCCGCCATTAGGTCGTCGCGCAGGATGCGGCCGGCGATGATGAAGACGATGAGTGCGGGAAGAAGCAGGATGAAGGAGACGATGGAGGCGAGCGGCAGTTGCATCGAATAGGGATCGAGATACATGTAAAGCTTGATCGGCAGCGTCTCGACGACGGGCGCGCCCACGATGAAGGACTTGTCAAACTCCTCAAAGCTGCCGATGAAGGACATCAACCCGCCGGCCAGAAGCCCAGGCACCGCCAGCGGCAATATGATATGGAGGACGATGCCGACTGTTCCCGCGCCGAGCGAGCGCGCGGCATGGATGAGATCATCGGGAATGGTCTCCAGCGCCGCCGTCATCAGCCGGATCATCAGCGGCAGGGTACCGACGATCTGCACGAGGATGACCCCCGTTACCGAATAGGCGAGGCCGAAAAGCAGGAACACCTGCCCGATGCCGACGGCGACGACCAGACCTGGAATAATGATCGGCGCCAGAATGAAGATTTCCACCAGCCGCTTCAGTCGGAAGGGAAACCGCGCCATCGCCCAGGCGGTCGGAAGAGCTATGACTGCCGTCAGGACAGTGACGACGATGGCGATGACGATGCTGTTGACGGCGGCGCGGATGAGGCTGCCGTCGCTCAGGATGCTTGCCCAGCGCGCTGTGGTATAATCCTTCGGCACGACAAGCGGCGGCGACCAGCCGTCGGCAATGCTCCAGAGAAACATCAGCGCCAGCGGCACGGCGATGGCGAGCGTCAGCGCGCCATACAGCCCGATCGAGACAAAAATCCGGTCCTCGGGCGTGAAGGCGCGGCGGCGGGGAGTGATGGCGGGGTCGATGGTGATAACACTCATCATGCGTCTCCTCGGTTTTGCCCGGGGCCGATGCGGGATGTGAGGGAATAATAAAGAATAAGCACGGAGACCGCGAAGAGGCTCAGAACCATGCCCATGGCATAGACCTGATTAAACCGACCCTGATTGAATTCCTTGACCATCAGCACCGAAAGCGGCCGGGCCGTCGGCGGGCCGACGATATCCGGAATGGCGTAAGAGCCCATGGAACCGATGAAGGTGAGAAGAATGGCGGCCGTGATGCCCGGCATGGCGAGCGGTACTTCCACGAAGAAAAATGTCTTCAGCCGCGAAGCGCCAAGCGTGCGGGAGGCATAACGTATATCCTCGGGAATGGCCGCAAAGGCGCTGGTGATGATCAGCGTCATGAAAGGTATCTGTTTCCAGATGCTGGCGAGAATGACACCGATGCCCCAGTCGTCGCGCACGAGCTTGGGCAATTCGAGCCCCAGCGGCGCGACCAGCCGGTCGAGGAACCCACCCCTTTCGAAAACCACGATCACCATCAGGCCAACGATGATGCCCGGCACCGCCATCGGCAGCTTGTAAAGGCCGCTGAACAATTTTCGACCGAGAAAGCTCTTGCGGATCAGAAGCGCCAGCGGCACCGATGCCGCAAGCGAGACGATGACAGGCATGACGCCGTAATAGATGGAGGTCGTGAGCCCCCGGATCATCGACGCGCGGGTGAAAATCCGCTCATAGAACATCAGCGTGAAGCTGCCATCCTCCTGCCTGAAGCTGCCGATCAGCGCCGACAGCAGAGGCCCGCCGAAGAAGACCAGAAGATACCCAACACCCGGCAAAAGCAGGAACAGAAGCTGGGCGCGCCTGTCACGCAGAAGCCGGGCCATCATGCCGTCTCCCCCGCCACCCTGTCATCGAGAAGATGGACTGAACCGGGAAACTGCAGGGCGACCCTTTGCCCGGCGTCGATCAGGGTTTCCGCGCCGGACTGGCTGACCCTTATCTGGCGGCCGCCGATCTCGACCATATAGAGCGCATTGGCGCCCATGAAAGAAACGGCGGAAACCGTGCCCTCACCGGCCTGATCGGCGCGGATGTGAATATTTTCCGGACGAACGGAAATCTGGACATTGCCGGCGGCAACCTGGTCAAGTGTCACGGACTGGCCCCAGGGCAATTGCGCCTGCTGGCCCTCAGCGGAGACCGGCAGAAGATTGGTCTGGCCGAGAAAGCCGGCGGTAAAGGCGTGTTTCGGCGCACGATAAAGCTCGAGCGGCGTGCCGATCTCGACCACCCGGCCGGCATTCATGACGACGATCCGGTCCGACATCGCCATGGCTTCGGCCTGATCATGCGTCACATAAAGGCTGGTGGCGCCGATGCGGCGGTGAAGCTCGGTCAGCTCATGGCGCAGTGTGTCGCGAAGTTTGGCATCGAGATTGGAGAGCGGCTCGTCGAACAGAAGCAGGCTCGGCTGCATGACAATGGCGCGCGCCAGCGCCACACGCTGCTGCTGGCCGCCGGACAATTGCCGGGGCATGCGATCCACCAGACCGGTGAGATTGCAGATATCAAGCGCATGGGCGATGCGCCGCACCCGCTCATCCTTCGCGACCTTCTTCATCTTCAGCCCGAAACCGAGATTTTTGGCGACCGACATATGCGGGAAAAGCGCATAGGACTGGAACACCATGGCGATATCGCGTGCTTCCGGCGGCGCCTGATCGATGCGCTTGCCGCCGAGCCGGATCTCGCCGCCCGAAGGCTGACTGATGCCGGTGAGGATGCGCAAAAGCGTCGACTTGCCGCAACCCGAAGGGCCAAGAATAGTGACGAATTCGCCCCGTTCCACGGTGATCGATACGGGATGAAGCGCCCGGCTTGCGCCGTAATCCTTGCTGATATTGCTGATCTCGAGTTCACTCATGGCGAGCCTCCCTCATATTCTTTGACCAAGGGTATCCGAACCGTGCATGACACTTGCGGCCGCACGATCCGGTCATCCTGACGGCGTTACTGGTTGAGGACTTTTTCATCGAGCGCTTCGGCAAGCGCCGTCGACATGTCCCAGAAAGCCGGCAGCGACAGGCGCGGATAGACGCTCTGGGGCAGCACATGCTCCTGCACAGCCTTCGGCATCAGATCGTTGGTGACATCGGCGCGTGGAGAACGGGAGGCCTTGTTTTCCAGCTTCCAGAGCTGGAATTCCTTACTCATGGCCATATCGATCAGAAGCAGCGCCGAGGCGACATTCTTCGCATTTGCCGGCACGAACATGGCATCGCCCGAGCCGACCTGCCCATTTTCCAGAAGCGTGACGCGGAAACTGTCGGGCAGTTGCTTGGTGCCGAGGAAGCTCATGACCTGGTCTTCCCAGACGGTGCCCATGTGAAGCTGCTGGTTGTTGATGAGGTTGAGCGTATCGGCGTTGCCGTTGGTCAGTTCGGCCACGGCAAGGAGACGACGGTAATAGTCCCAGACAGGATTGAGGCACTCGGTTTCCATCGCCCAGTCTTCGGCCTGCTGCGGCGTCTGGTTATAGTCGGTGAGCTTTGCGCGGCAGTCACCGGTCAGATAATTGAGCGCCACCGAATAGATGAAGCCGCCGCCCGAGCCGCCCTTGGCCGGCAGGGTGACGCCAAGCCGCTTGGGGTTCTTTTCGGCCCAGATGAGAAGATCCTCGAAGCTTTTCGGCACATCCTCGGCCTTCACGAAGGCGGAATCGTAACCGATTGCGGTCTGGTTGAGATGCACCAGCGGGAAGCTGCCGCCATGCGCCTTGCCGAAGACGGTTTCGGCCAGTTCCGGATTGTAGTTGGCCATGTTCGGCAGGATTTTCGTCAGCGCAATATTGCCGACAACACCCTTGGCAGACAGCAGCGGATAGCTGCCACCCCCAGCGAAATAAGCGTCGACGGGCGAATCCTGCCCTGCCGCCTGCACCGCGATCAGCTGCTGGTTCGCCTGATCGCCCTTCACGTCGCTATAGGCGACCTTGATACCGTATTTGGCTTCGAAACGGGTGATCAGTTCCTTCCACGTATCGGCAAAACTGCCGGCGAAATTATACATCGTCACCGAGCCCTCGGCTTTGGCCGCGGGAACGACGATGTCGTAGAAATTGTCGCGCGTGACCTTCGAAAGATCGAAGTCGAGGTTTTTCATATTGCTGTCAGCGGAAAGGCACGGCGCTGCCGTCGTCGCCAGCGCAAGCGCGGCGATCGCAAGAAATTTCATGCGCATTGAATGGTTCCTCCTGAGGACCCGTTGTTGACCGGCCTCTTATTAATACACTTTAAGTGTAATATTTGTGACAGTCCAGTGAAAAATGCTGTCGCAAACCAATGCCCCATGTTGCCGCCGCTTCGCGCAGCCGTTATCCAAAGGCCATGACGACAGATCAGACGCCGCAGCAGACCTTCGATCGCCAGCCGCTTGCCAGCGAGAATGAGCGTCTCATTCTGGATATCGTGCGCCGCCATGGCCCCATCGCCCGCGCATCGATCACCGGTCACACCAACCT
Organism: Agrobacterium sp. CNPSo 2736; assembly: GCF_004005385.1. Taxonomy (NCBI): domain Bacteria; kingdom Pseudomonadati; phylum Pseudomonadota; class Alphaproteobacteria; order Hyphomicrobiales; family Rhizobiaceae; genus Agrobacterium; species Agrobacterium sp. CNPSo 2736. The sequence goes on from NZ_RZTX01000021.1 coordinate 11,684, forward strand.
GACCCAGCAGTCCGTGCATCGGCTGATCGAAGGTCTGCTGGAGCGCGGGCTTCTGCGAACCGGCGCGCCGCTCAAGGGCACGCGCGGCCAGCCGAGCCCCACCATCGAACTGGTGCCGGAAGCGGCCTATTCGCTTGGCATTTCCATCAACACCGACTCCGTGGTGATCTGTATCGCCGATCTTCGCTGCGACGTGGTCGTCGAAGAAAAACTGAAGATGCTTCCGGAGGACCGGGAAGAGACGCTTGTCGCTTTGTCTCTGGCCCTCGACAGGCTGCTCTCGGAACATCGCATCCCGCGGGAGCGCCTGCTTGGCCTCGGCTTTTCAATGTCCGGCTTCTTCGTGTCGGAAGACCGCGCCTTCAATGCGCCGGAGCCCCTGCGCGACTGGTCGTTGATGGACCTGAAGCCGATCCTCGAAGAGAGGTTCCGGCTGCCGGTCTGGCTGGAGAACAACGCCACCACCGGCGCGATCGGTGAAAGCCTTCGCGGTGTCGGCTCCTGGTGCCAGACCTTCGCTTATCTGTCCTTCAATTACGGTTTCGGCGGCGGGTTGATCCTCGGTGGCCAGCCGTTTCACGGCTTTCATGGCAATGCCGGCGAATTCAGCGGCATATACAGCCCGGATGAATCGCCCAAACGCCCGGCCCTGCAATATCTGATCGCCACGCTCCAGAAAAACGGCGTCGACATCCATTCCATCGAAGCGCTCTATCAGCAATTCGACCCCGCATGGCCGGGCGTCGAGGAGTGGCTCGCCGAGACGATGCCGCAGGTGGACAGGCTGGTGGCGAGCCTGATCGCGGTTCTCGATCCGCAGGCCATCGTCTTTGGCGGGCAATTGCCGCGTGCGCTGGGCCGGATGATGATCGAACGCACGCACATGCCCTCCCGGCGCGAACATCGTTATGGTGTCGGCCCGAAGGAGGCGAAGCTGGTTCTTGGCGAGGCTAAGGGCGATCCCTCGGCTCTCGGCGCGGCGCTGCTGCCGCTCAGGGTGCGTTATTTCCTGTAACTCAGCCCAAACGGCCTGATGTAATCCCGCAACAATCATCACGGAAACGTGAGCCTGATTTCGCCCCCGGTTTTTTACTGGTTGGCAGCTTGCATCCGAAGGCGATAAATATGATTAGAAATATCATGTTTATCGCGACATGACGCAGCGTATCCGGCTGCTTCATGCGCCAGGCCAATACGCCACCGGGTCGATTGATGAGCAAAGCCCTGTTACAGGTTCTCGATGCCGAGGAGGAAAGCCGCCTGATGCGGTTTTTCCGCCGGCGCTTGCAGAACCGGGAAGACGCTGCCGACGCCATGCAGGAAACCCTGCTGCGGGCGCTGGAGGTTTCTCATGCGACGCTGATCGACAATCCACAGGCCTATCTTTTCCAGATCGCCCGGTCCGTCGCCCGCCTGACCGCCATTCGCCAGTCGCGCGAGCGGCCGTTATTCGCACCTTACGAAGCGGGTTTTGCCGTTGCCTGCGAAGAGCCGGGGCAGGAGCGGATCGTCGTCGGGCGGCAGCACCTTATTTTGATGGCGCGGGCCATCGAGGCACTGCCCAGGCGTTGCCAGCAGGTCTTCGTGCTCAGCCGCCTGCATGGCCATTCCAATGGCGAAATCGCCGCCCGTCTCGGCATTTCCCGCAACATGGTGGAAAAACACATCATCAAGGCGCTGCTGCACTGCCGTCAGGTCCGCGCGCAAATAAAAATGTAGACCGGCATCAGGTGTTCGCATCCTTTTTCACTCTATAAGGGAAAAGGACCACATCTCAGCACGCAACAAACGGCAGATCAGGACATGAACAAGCGCCCGGACGGTCTGAAGGATAACGGCTTGACCGATGAGGCTCTGGCCGAAGAGGCCGCGTTGTGGGTGGCGCGCATGCAATCGGCAGACGCGACGGAAGCGGAGCGCGAGGCGTTTCATGTCTGGCTGCGGGCCGATGCCGCCCATGCCAGCGCCTATGAGGACATGCAGAGCCTATGGGGCGAGCTTGGCGATATCGAGCTTGCACCGGTTGAACAGCGAAAACGGCGCGGACCTCGCCGGGCAATGCTGGCGGGCGTTGCCGGTCTCTGCCTCATCGGGCTTGCGGCGCTGTTTGCGGAGAAAAGCGGATTGAAGGACCGCTGGCAGGCGGATTATTACACCGAAATCGGCGAAACACGCATGCTTTCGCTGGAAGACGGGAGCCGCATCAGCCTGAACACCGATACCGCGATTGCAGTTCATTATTCGCAAAAGGAACGGCGCATCACCCTTCTTCGCGGCGAGGCCTATTTCGATGTCGCCAAAAACCCGGAGCGGCCCTTCATCGTCGAGGATGGAGCGCTGACGGCAAAGGCGCTCGGAACCCATTATTCGGTGCGCACCGGCAATGGCGCGCTGCCGCAGGAGGTGCAGGTGGAGGAAGGCCGGGTGGAGGTGACCGCAGGCGTCGAGATCGCTGTGCTCACGCCCGGAGAGGCCGTGACCCTTGGCGGCGACGGCAGGCTGGTGCGCGCCCGCAAGGATGTCGCCAACAGCATGGCCTGGCGCGAAGGCAAGCTCGTCTTTTCCGGCCAGCCGCTGCGCGAGGTTCTCGATATTCTCTCGCAATATCGCCGGGGCCGCATTGTCATCCTCGATGAGGCGGCGGCGAGGCAGCACGTCTCCGGCATCTTCGACCTCAAGGACACGGATCAGGCGCTCACCATTCTCGAAGAGAGCCTTCCCGTTTCGGTATCGCGGCTTTCCGGAATGCTGGTTCTCGTCCGCTCGCGATAAAATAACTTTTTTTCGCGAATCCGACGTCAGGAGTCGGCCCGCCTTTTCACTCTAGGCAATCAGGACCCGTTTAATCGGGCTGCATGAGATCACGAGTGAGAGGGAATGACATGAATTTGGGCAAGCAGGCACGCGGCTGGTTCTGGCTGACGACGACGGCGATCATCGGGGGTATCGTCGCGGCGGGTCCGGGCGCCACGACCGCCAGCGCGCAGACACCGCCCGCCGCAAGCGGCGCACCCGCCACCGTCACCGTCTCCATTCCCGCAGGGCCGCTGGAAAACGCCATTCTCAGCTTCGGCCGTCAGGCCAATCTGCGCATGGTCTACCCCTCCGCGATCACCAGGGGCCGCAGCACGGCCGGCGTCAAGGGCACGCTCAGCGTATCGGCAGCCGTCAGCGGGCTTCTGGCCGGATCGGGACTGAACTACGCATTGGCCGGCGGCAACACCGTCCGCATTTTCGATCCCGCCAGCCAGACCGGCGAAAGCGGCGGTTCGGCTGCCGCCGGCAGCACCCTGCTTGCGCCGATTACCGTGCAGGGCACCGGCCTTGAAGGCGCCAGAGGCATCATCGAAAGCAATGGCTATGTCGGCAAATCCGGCCGCACCGCCACCAAGACCGATACGCCGGTTGCCGAAACCGCCCAGTCGATCACCACCGTCAGCCGCAAGCAGCTCGACGACCTGAAGCCGCAGAACCTCTCGGAAGCGCTGAACTACACGCCCGGCGCGCGCATCGGCCAATATGGCGCGGAGCCGCGTTTCGACGCCTTCAAGGTGCGCGGCACCGATCTCAGCACCACCGGCATCTTCCGCGACGGCTTGCGGCAGGTCAGCAGCCAGAACGGCAGCGCCCGGCTCGAGCCCTATGGCGTGGAAGCGGTTTCCATCCTGCGCGGCCCGGCCGCCTCCATCTATGGCGCCAGCAGCTCCGGCGGCATTGTCGATATCATTTCGAAACGCCCGACCGAAGAGACGCTGCGCGAGGTGGAGCTGCAATATGGCTCCTTCGGCCGCGTGCAGGGCGCTTTCGATCTTTCCGGTGCCGTCGATGACGAGAAGACCATGCTTTACCGCCTGACCGGGGTGGCCCGCGACGGCCGCAACGAAATCAGCGCCATCAAGGACGACCGGCTGTTCATCGCGCCGGCCTTCACCTTCCAGCCGGATGCCGGCACCAAGTTGACGCTGCTCGGCGAATATATGGACAGCACCACCGGCGGCACCTGGGGATACATCAACAATTACGGCAGCGACGGCAAGTCGATCGGCGCGACGCCGGTTTATGGCGGCGATTCCCGTTTTAATGATTTCGAGCAGAAACAATGGCGTATCGGCTATGAGTTCGAGCATGAAATCAACGACAACGTCACCTTCTACAGCAAGGCGCGTTATTCCGGGCTTTCGGCCGACCAGCAATGGGTCTTCGCCAACTATCCCGGCATCACCATCGAGGACAATGAAGGCGTCTCCGCCGACAATTACCTGAAGACCGAATTCGACACCGGCCCGGCGAAACATACGCTGCTGACCGGTATCGACTTCAGCCACATGTCCTACACCTCGAAACAGGGCAATGGCACCAGCCCCTTCACCGACACCTTCACCTATGTGCCTGACGTATCGCTGATACTGACCCAGCGGATGAACACGCTCGGCATCTATGCGCAGGACCAGGTCGAAATCGACCGCTGGCGCCTGACGGCCGGCATTCGTCACGACTGGCTGGACACCGAATATCAGGCCCAGACCGTCGGAGACGCAACGGCTCCCACCTATGACGGCGATGAAACCAAGACGACCGGCCGCGCCAGCCTCGGTTATGTCTTTGACAGCGGCGTGATGCCCTATGTCAGCTACGGCACCTCCTTCGTCGCCAATCCGGGCGTCATCATCACCACGGGAACGGTAACGGGCCAGGCGCAGCCGACGGTCGGCAAGCAATATGAACTCGGCGTGAAATATGCCCTGCCGCAATATAACGCCCTGCTGAGCGCCGCCTTCTTCAATCTCGATCAGGACAATGCGACGGTCTACGAGACCTCGTCTGGCATCAACCTGCTGCGCCAGCTCGACCTGCGCTCGCGCGGCGTGGAACTCGAAGCCACGGCCTCGCTCGACAATGGCTGGAGCCTCATCGGCTCCTATTCCTATAACGACGTCGAAATCACCAAACTGACGTCGGAAACGGTGGGCAAGCAGCTCAATTCCTCGCCCTATCATACCTTCTCGCTGTGGGCCGACTACGAGTTCCAGAGCGGAGCGCTCGAAGGTCTGGGCATCGGCGCGGGGCTGCGTTATGTCGGATCGAGCTTCGGCGACAACCAGCACACGCCCATTCTCGACAATGAGGCCCGCACTTTCGTCGATGCATCGCTGCGCTACGATCTTGGCAAGGCCCTGCCCTCGCTGGAAGGCGTGAAACTGCAGATCAATGCCACCAACCTTCTCGACGAGGTGAAACAGGTCTGCACCACGGGCTTCTGCTATTATGACGAAGGCCGCAAGGTCGTCGGCAGCATCCGGTATCGCTTCTGATGCTGCAGCAGAACCCTGCCACAACCAAGCCGTCGCCGGCCGCCGTCTTCGTGGCGGTCGGTGGGCTTTATGTCGGCCAGAGCGTGATTGGCGGGCTGACCTTTCTCGGGCTGCCGGCGGTGCTCAGAACCGCCGGACTGCCGCTGGACCAGATCGGCCTGCTTTATCTCGTCGTTCTGCCCTGGGCGCTGAAATTCCTCTGGTCGCCGCATGTGGAGCGTTACCGGCTGCCGCCCGTCGGCAGGAACCGGTCGCGGGTGATCGTCGGCACGGGCATCGTCGCCTGCGCCTGCGGCCTCGCTGTTCTTGCCTTCACCGGCCCGTCGCCGGTTTCCGTCGCAATCGCCATCCTGTCGGTGATCGCGCTGGTGACGGCGACCGTGGACATCGCCTGCGACGGCTACGCAGTCGAAACGCTGGCGGAAGAGCATCATGGCTGGGGCAATGCCGCACAGGTTGGCGGCTCCTATCTCGGTTCCGCCATCGGCGCCGGCCTGTTTCTGGTGCTGGTGGAGCGCGCCGGCTGGACCAGCGCCACGCTGGTCATGGCCGGGCTGGTCATCCTGCTCGCACTCCCCTTCCTGTTCGGCCCGGCGGCAAGAACGGTCACGCAAACACGGGACCACCTGCCATCGATCAAAAACGCGCTCAAGCGGCGGGAAGTCCGCACCGGCCTTCTGGTCGCGGCCGTTTATGTCGCGGCGCAGAAATGGGGTCTGGCGATGCTCGGCCCGTTTCTGGTCGATTACGGCTTCGATCTCGCCACAATCGGCGCACTGAATGGCGTGGGCAGCATGATCGTCGGTTTCGCCGGCGCGCTGCTCGGCGGAACGCTGGTACGCCTCTACGGTGCGTCACGAATCCTGCTCATCGCCATCTTCGTGCAGACGGCGCTGTTGTGCCTTTTCGCCTATTTCAGCGTTCATCGCGATATTTCGCAATGGGTCGTCATGGCGGTTGCGGTGGCAAGCTCGTCGGGCATCATGTCCATCGGCTTTGTCGCGCTTTACGCCTGCTTCATGGGCTGGTCCGACCCCCGGCAGGCCGGGGTCGATTTCACCCTGTTCCAGTGCATGGATGGCGTTGTCGGCATGATCGGCGGGCTGGGCGCCGGCGCGATTGCCGAAAAATTCGGCTATCAGGCCTCCTTCATCATTGCCGCTATCGTTTCCGTGCTCGCCGCACCGGTCATCTTCCTGCTCATGCGACGGCAGAATTCCTGAACCGAAGCCCCGGGCGCGGCGGCTTAAACCGCGCCCGGCAGGCCTCCTGCATCGGCCTATTCGACCACCACCGACAGTGCCGAGCCGGTATAGACCGGCCGCAGCTTCACGCTGCCCGCATCTATCGAGGTAAAGGTTCCGGTCAGACCGTTGGCGGAAATCACGTCGAACCGCGTGCCGGCGGCCGGCGCGCCGCCATCGAAAACGAGCTTCAGCGCCGCGCCGTCCAGCACCGCATTGCCCTTGATCCGAAGCGCAGCCTTTTTCGGATCGACCGCCAGCGTGCCGCCCGACTGCGCATAGTCGCCGCCGATGACAAGATCCGTCTCTCCGCCGAGCGAAAGCGTGCCGCCGCTGACCAGCACGCCGCCGGTTCCAAGCGCATCGGCGGACGACGCCACCAACGTTCCCTCCCTGAGAATGGTGCCGCCGCCATAGCTGTTATGGCCGCCAAGTGTCAGCGTTCCGCTGCCGGATTTGACGAGACGCCCTGCCCCGGCAATATCGTTCGTCCATCTGTCCGCCGCATTGAACCCGCCGGCGGCAGCATCCATCGTCACCTCGACGTCGCCGTCAAACGCGCCGTAACCGCTGGCGGCAGCGACCAGATTGATGCGGCCCCAGCCATTGCTGTCATCCAGCAGCGGATAACCGGCCTCGATGCCGGTGGAAAACAGCACGGCGCGCCGCTGGGCGGCATCGAGATAGGGCAGACGCGTCTCCAGCAGGACCTCCGCCCCCTTCGGCACCACCATCGGCGCATCGCCTGCGGCCTTGTCGCGGCTGAAGGAATAGGTCATGCGCCTGCGATAATCCGCCCCGTTCTTCGCCGCATCGGCAAATTGGTCGACATCCGGCTTTGCGCCATGGGCGAAATCGATGAGCGACTGGCCCTGCGGCAGGCGTTTGGCGAAATAGGCCTGCAAGGCCGCATGCGCGGCCTTCTTCACCTCGGCATTTTTGGGGTCCTGCAACATGGCGGCAGCCATGGCGGTTGCGGTGATGCGGCCGCCGATCACGTCGAGTGGTGAATGCATGCCGGCGACGATGCGGCTCTCGCCGAGTTCGGAAGCCGCCGTCAGCAATTCGGAAAAGCGCTCCGGCACCGCATAGGCATAGGCGATGGCGGCCAGATAGGCGGCATTGGTGTGCCCGCTCGGAAAACCGCCATCCTTGCCGCGCCCGCGATTTTCCCGCGCATATTTAAGCGCCGGCACGATGACGCCCGGATCGCGGTCATGGCTTTCGAAGCTGCGGTCGCCAATCGTTTCCTTACCGGTCTCGATCACCTCGCCTTTGTCGTTCATGCGCCAGGGCCGTGGTGAGGAATAGAAATATTTCGCCGGCGACGTCGTGCCTTCCGGGCCGCGGATCACCTTCATGAAGGCAACGAAATCCTTCAGTTCGCTATCGGCTGCACCCGCCTCGGTGCCCTTGTCGTCTTCCTTGCGGGTGATGACCTCGTTCGGGTCGAAATCCGTAAGCGTGTGATTGATCGTCGTCGTTGCGCCCGCCCCTTCGCGATACCAGGCGGCAAGCGGCCCCATGCCGTCGATGACGCTGTAACCCTGCGAACGCCGGTCGTTCATATAGGCTTCGAAAGCGGCGGCGTGGGTGCGGTTCTTTCCGGTGACGGACAGCACGTAACGCATGTTTTCCTGCCAGACGGCGGGATCGACGATCTTCACATGGCTGAAATCCGCCGGGCCGTCGCCATTGGCGCCGCCATCCGCCCATTTTTCATCGCCAAGCGTCCAGATGCGGTTGAAACCGGAGAGGATTTCGATGATCGGGTTGTCCCGGTCATCATAGGCGCGAACCGCCTCGCCCTTCTCATTCTTGCCGGTCTGGTTGCGATAATTGTCGGCAAGCGGCAGCGGATATGTTGACGCCGGTTCCGGCACCGTGATGGCATAACCCTCACCTGCCGGGCCGGTGCGATCGAACGCCTGCGCGCACGGAACCAGAACCAGCAATGCGACGGAGGCGAACAGGCTCGAGCGTGCGGAAAGAAAAGACGACATCTTCAGTCTGGCCATGACGAATCCTATGATTTTCAGCGAGTGACGCGTGACGAAAACAGGCGGCGCGGCGTTCCGCGCGCCTCATCGTCAGGTTTAAACGGAGCGTATTTCAGTTTTTCGATGGGCCGCCGGGAACGGCTCCCTGCGGCAGTTCCTCCAGCGAAAATGCGCCGCCTTCGGAAGGAAACGGCGCGATATGCCCGGAGCACCGCTCCGGGCATATCGTTCGAAAGCTTCATCATTCCACCGGGCCGTTATTTCTTGACCGCGACAGCCTCGTTGATCTTGGCGACGTCATCTTCCAGAACCTTGTAGGTCTGGTCGAGCGTCAACTCGCCGACGATGAGCTGGCTCATGCGCTGCACGATCTGCTGATACATGGCGCTGCCGCCCTTGGCGCGTTCGAAATCGCGAGCCGCCTGCGGCACGTTCTTCTTGTTGTCGAGGAAGACCTTCATCGCCGCCTTGGCGTCTTCGCTCTTCAGCTTATATTGCGGATCGACGATCTCCGCGCCGGTCAGGATGACGTAATTCTCGGCGATTTCCCGCTGCACCTTTTCGGAGCCGAGGAATTCGATGAAGTGAGCCACATCTTCGGGATATTTGGTGCGCTTGAAGCCGACAATGGCGGTGCCGCCGGGCATGGCGTAGCATCCGGCCTCGCCGCAGGGCGCATTGATCGCCGTCCATTCGAAACTGTCGCCGATCTTGTTCTGGAACGGATTGACCATCCAGTTGCCGGCGAGATACGTCACGACATTGCCGTTGACGAACTCGTCACCCATGTTCTTGTACTGCGAACCGCCGGCCGCACCCCACATTTCCTTGGGGAAGCTGCCATTCTGCGTCCATGAATAGATATCGGCGATGTATTTTTTCGCCGCGTCGTCCGGGAAGCTGAACTTGCCGTCCTTCACATAGGTCGCGCCATAAGCGAAGGCGCCGCCGGAGAAGCGGTGACCGGAGCGGTCCATGGTGAAGGGAATCTGCACGCCGGTCGCCTTGGCGACACGGGCGGAAGCCTCGACGATCTCGCTGAATTTCGCGGTCGGGCCGGGCAAGGGTTCGCCCGCCTGCTCGAACAGCGTCTTGTTGACGAAGGGCAGGTTGAGCGTCTGCGACGCCATGTAACCGTTGATCGACTGAGGATCGTTGACATTCGGCAGGCGGAGCTGGTTGAGGCTGGAACCGTGCAGCTTCGCGAAGGCTTCCGCATCCTTCATATAGGGGCGCATGTCGAGATAATAGGGCGCGAGCTGCCAGTCGGTGATCTTGGCGATATCAGGACCTTCGCCCACCGCAAGCTGCACCGGCAGCTGCTTGGAAACCGCGTCATAACCCGAAGACACGAAATTGATCTTCACACCCGGATTGGCCGTCTCGAACTCCTTGCTGAGTTCCGACATGCGCTGCACATAACCCTGGTCGTCATCCGTAAAAAGGAAAGTAATCGTGCGGGTCTCGGCCTGGGCCGTCGCAAGACCTGCGACAGAGGCCACCACGAGGGCGCTGACGCCCGAAAACAATTTCATCATGCTCATCCTCCCAATGAAAACATTTTCATAAATCGAACGGAAGCTCCTCTGCTTAATTCGATTTATAATGTTTTGCGGCTTGACAGAATAAACGTCAAGCTGTTTGTTTTACATAAATCGCACAAATCGACGCGGAAAAGCGAAAATCGAATTGTGAAAATAATTTCATAAAGATCGACGGGAGGCGATCCATTATGAGGGATGGACCATTTGCGGCGAACGCGTCGCAGCCGACATATACCGTCGCAAACGGCGAAACGGTGACCGCCTGGGTCGTCTCCGATCTGGTGGAGACGCCGTTTCCCGGCACCGCAGCCCCCGCCGAAGATCGCGTGAACTATCGCTTCATCAACGGTTTCGTGGATGTGGGCGACCTGCCCTGCCGCAAGGCCTTCCAGCAGACCATGATCGGCCGCGATGTCGCACCCGATACCAGCTGGCCGGTATCGCACCTCAACCTGCCGGGTTCCAACCGCCGCGTCGAATTCACCGGTTTCTGGCATGTTCCCACCCATGTGCAGCGCTGGCTGAAGGGCACATTCCACAGTGAGGTTGCAAGACAGGCGCATTTTCGGCTGCGCACCTGCGGCGGCGTCCGCATCTGGGTAGGCGGCGTCGAACAGGTCCGTTTCGAACCTTTCATCCGCAATGTCGAAAGCAGCCGTGACATCACGCTCGATCTTGCGGCCGGCGACAACGAGGTGCTGCTGCTCTGCGAGGATCTGGCGGAACGCGACATCATCTGGTTCTTCGAACTTGAGGTCGTTGACGCCGTACCGCTGACCGTCGTGCTGCCCGTGCCGCTCGACCGGGAGGAGACGAAGCGTCTCGCCGCGCTGGTGCGCGATGTTCGCCCGGCGCGGGACGTGTTTTCCGGCACGGCCCTCGAACTGGTCTTCGGGGCGGCGCCTGCGAGCGACCTGCCGGTGCACATCGCCGTCAAAAGCCATGGCCATGAGCGCGCTTCGCTTGCGGAAGTGGATACCGTGCTGAAGGCCGGGCAATCCTCGCTGACGATCCCCGGAACGACAGGCATTTCGGACGGATATCACGGCGTCAAAATCACCATGGGTTCGGGAGCGGGAACGGTAACCCGCGTCATCGACGCCGCTTTCATGCATGACATCGCGCCGGAAGCATCCAACGGCGATATCAACGAGCGAAAAAAGGCGGCCCTCTCCTTCAGCGCCCGCTTCGGCGCCTGGCGCATCGGCCGCGCGCTGGCGATGGTCGCAACCGGCAGTGATGACATCGAGACGGTCGGCGGCATCGTCGATGCGACGCTGCATTCCATCGATCGGCGGGAAGACTGCTCCGATTTCGTCATGATCCCGCTGCTGTGGCTGGTGCGCGCCTATGGTGACCGCCTGCCGGCCGAGATGCGGGCGCGGATCGACGCCTCGATCCTCGGCTATCGTTACTGGGTGGACGAACCGGGCAATGACGTCATGTGGTTCTGGAGCGAGAACCATGTTCTCTGCTTCCACACCAGCCAGTTATTGGCTGGCGAATATCTGCCGGATGCCGTCTTCACCGCCTCCGGCCGCACCGGCAGAGAACAGGCGGCGCTGGCGGCAGACCGGCTGGAGCGCTGGTTCGACAGCGTCGAGGCGCATGGCCTCGCCGAGTGGAATTCGGCTGCCTATTATCCGGTGGATTTCATCGGCCTTCTCGCCATCGAACATTGGGCGGGACCGGAGCTTGCAGCACGCGCGCGCTACCAGCTCGATCTTATCTTCGAAATGATCGCATTGCACACGCTCGGCGGCGTTCCCTCCGGCTCCCAGGGCAGAGCCTATGACAAGGAGTTGCGCGCCGGTCCGCTGACGGAACTGGCGCCCTTTGCGCAGGTCGCCTTCGGTCAGGGCTGGCTGAACAATGGCGTTGCCTCGCTGCCGATGTTCTGCTGCAGCGATTACCTGCCACCGGCGCATCTTGCCGCCCTTTCCCAACTTGAGAGTGGTCGTACGGTCGAGGCACGGTATGCGCAGGGTCTGGAGCCCGGCAAGCTAGTGCTCTTCAAGAACGAGGCCGCCCAGCTTTCCACCGTTGTCGATCACAAGACCGGCCGCAAGGGCCATCAGCAGCACGTCATGGACATCAAACTCGCCGGCCATCCGATGGCGCGGCTCTGGGTCAATCATCCGGGCGAAGACGATCCGTGGGGCAGCCAGCGCCCCTCCTATTGGGCGGGAAGCGGCATCCTGCCGCGCGTGGCGCAACATCGCGATCTGGCGATGCTGATCTTCGATACGCAGGATCACCGCAACGACTGGACCCATGCCTATCTCGGCCGCGACGGGCTGGACGAGGTGATGGTGGAGGGCAACTGGCTCATCACCCGCTCGGGCCGAGGCTTTGCCGCACTTTATGCGACGAACGGGCTTCAGCCCATCACTGCCGGCGCCACCGCCAATCGCGAGATCAGATCGCCCGGCCGCCGCGCCGGCTGGGTCGGCATCATCGGCTGCGGGGATATGGAAGCCTTCTCCCGTTTTCGGGAAAAAATCCTCGCCACGCAGATCACCTTCGATGCCGAAAGCCGGCTGCTCTCGGTCACGCCGCCGGGCGGAGCTGAGCTTACCCTGACCTGGGACGGCGCATTCACCATTGGCGGGCAGGCCATGGCCTTCGACCACGATCAGCCCCAGCCGGAAATCACCTTCGACAGTGCCGACCCCGCATCGGGCGGCACGGCACAACCATTCTACTCCCAGAGCCTTTCCGCTTTTCTGCGAAACGCGAAAACGCTCTAGCTCTTTTTTTTAACGCATTATCCGGACGTAAAAGCGATCCCCGCTTTTACTGGAAATGCTCCTAGCGGAATTTGACAGATGAACCAGCCAAGCATGGAAAAAGACACTCTCAGGACGACGATCGACAATGTCGCCGCCGCGTTCAGCCGCCTCAAGGGCATTCAGGAAGGTCTGGTCAGCGGCGGCAGTTCCGATGGCAAGATCCAGTTCGATGAATGGGACTGGGAAGTGGGTGTGGGCCTTTACGGTTTCCTGCGCCGGGCGCTCGCCGCCAACGACCAGAAGGCATTGGATGACCTCGTGACGTGGTATGGCTGGCAGATCGAACGTGGCCTGCCGCCGCGCCAGATTAACAGTTCCGCTCCGATGCTGCCGCTCGTTATCCTCACCGAACATGTCGACCGGCCGGATTTCCGGGCGCTGGTGGAAGACTGGGCCGACTGGCTGGTGCATCAATTGCCGAAAACCGAAGATGGCGGCTTCCAGCATGTCGTCAAGGAGCGGCTGAATGAGGGCGAACTGTGGGACGACACGCTGTTCATGGCATGTCTGTTCCTCGCCCGCGCCGGCGTCGTCTGCAAACGTCAGGACTGGATCGACGAGGCGGTCTACCAGTTCATGATCCATACGCGTTATCTGTCGGACCCCGTCACCGGGCTCTGGTATCACGGCTGGACCTTCAACGGGCGTCATAATTTCGCTGACGCCTTCTGGGCACGAGGCAATTCCTGGATCACCGTCGCCATTCCCGAGCTTTTCGAACTGGTGCCGACGCTTGGCGAAAAGGACAGGCGTTTCCTCGCCAATGTGCTGGCAAGCCAGGTGCGGTCGCTGCGCCAATATCAGCGCGAGGACGGCATGTTCCACACGCTGCTCGATGACCCGACCTCGCCGGTGGAAACATCGGCGACGGCCGGTATCGCCTATGGCATCCTGCGCGGCATCGAAGCCGGCATTCTCGGCGAAGAAAATCGCCCGCATGCGGAACGCGCGCTGAAGGCGGTGCTTGGCAATATCGACGACGAAGGCGTCGTCCACGGTGTCTCCGACGGCACGCCGATGGGCCACGATCTCGAATTCTACCGCCGCATTCCCAATCTGCCCACGCCCTACGGGCAGGCACTGACGATGCTGCTCCTGATCGACGTTTTTCTGAAAAGGCCAAAGGTATCATGAACATCGGTCAGGACATCACAGTCGCGGCGGGTGGCCTTGATGCCACGGCGGCCATCCAGCAGGCTATCGACACCGTGTCAGCCGCAGGCGGCGGGCGGGTGTCTCTCTCGGCCGGGCGTCACGTCAGCGCCGGCCTCCATCTCAAAAGCGGCGTGGAACTGCACCTTGCCGAAGATGCGGTGCTTGCCCCCGTCTCCGATTACGACGCCTATGGCCTGACCCGGGTTTCGGTGATTGCCGAAGACTCCGATCGCGGCATGATCATCGCCAGCGGCGCGCATGACATCGCCGTCACCGGCCCCGGCCGCATCGAGGCCGGCGGTGAAAACTTCATCGTCGGCGACGACAAGGCCATGGGCACCTATGTCCCGGCGAAAAAGCGCCCACGCGTGATGGTGCTGGAAAGCTGCCGCAACGTGCGCCTTGAAAACCTGTCCGTCAGTGGTTCGCCGATGTGGACGCTGCATATGGTCGATTGCGAAGACCTTCATTTCCGCAATCTGCGCATCGAAAACGACCGCCGCCTGCCGAATACCGATGGCATTGTGCTCGATGCCTGCCGGCGCGCCCTGATCGAGGATTGCTTCATCTCGACCGCCGATGACGGCATCTGCCTGAAGACCAGCGCCGGGCCGGATGGCAAGGCCGTTGGAGCCTGCGCCGATATCACCGTTCGCCGCTGCACCGTTTCCAGCATGAGCTGCGCGCTGAAGCTCGGCACGGAATCCTTCGGCGATTTCACCGATGTCGTGTTCGAGGATTGCAAAATCGTCCAGTCCAATCGCGGCGTCGGCCTGTTTTCCCGCGATGGCGGCGCGATGCGCAACATCCGCTTTTCAAGGATCGAGACCGAATGCCACGAAACGCCGGGCGGCTTCTGGGGTTCGGGTGAAGCGGTCACCGTCACCGTCGTCGACCGCCGCCCCGAGCGTCAGGCCGGCAGCGTCGACAATCTGGTCGTGGAAGACTTGAGCGGCTCCATGGAAGGGGCGATCAACCTCGTCGCCACATCGAAGGCCGGCATTCATAATGTCCGGCTGGAACGCATCACGCTGTCGCAGCAGCCCGGCAAGCTCGGCACCGGCCTGCAATACGATCTGCGCCCCACAAATGCGGATATTGCGCCAAGCCCCCATGCCGCCGGCCGCGCCAATGCCTGGACGCAGGATGCTGAGGGCAGGATCGTCGGAATGGAGGATTATCCCGGCGGAATGCCGGCGGTCTATCTTGCCGGCGTGGAAGGATTTGCGGCCCGCGATGTCGCCATCAAAAGAACGACGCCCTTGCCCAAGGGCTGGAACAGCCAAGAGATCGTCGCGACGACGAACTTGCCCGAAGGGAGCAGGTGATGGGAAGTCTGAAACTCGAAAACCTCAACAAGGCGTTCGGCGCCGTTCATGTGCTGCATGACATCGATCTCCAGATCGAGAACGGCGAATTCGTCGTTTTCGTCGGCCCTTCGGGCTGCGGAAAATCGACGCTGCTGCGCATCATCGCCGGTCTCGAGGACGTCACCTCCGGCACCATCGGCATTGGCGGGCGCGATGTCAGCGCGCTGTCCCCGGCCGAGCGCAAGATCGCCATGGTCTTCCAGTCCTATGCGCTTTATCCGCATATGAGCGTGCGCAAGAACCTTGCCTTCGGCTTGGAAAACCTGCGTTTCAAGCGGGCGGAGATCGAAAGCCGCATCAACGAGGCGGCGCGGATGCTGGCCATCGAGCCCTATCTCGACCGCAAGCCGAAACAGCTTTCCGGCGGCCAGCGCCAGCGCGTCGCCATCGGTCGCGCCATCGTGCGCGAACCGGATATCTTCCTGTTCGATGAGCCGCTTTCCAACCTCGATGCGGCGCTACGCGTGCAGACGCGTGCCGAAATCACCCGCCTGCATCGCGATATCAAGACGACGATGATCTATGTCACCCACGATCAGGTGGAAGCCATGACCATGGCCGACAAGATCGTGGTGCTGCGCGCCGGGCGCATCGAGCAGGTGGGCAGCCCGCTTGAGCTTTTCGACAATCCGCGCAATCTCTTCGTCGCCGGTTTCCTCGGCTCGCCGCGCATGAACATGCTGAAGGGCACGATCACCAAGGGCAGCGACGGCAGCATCGCCATCGACGCCGGCTACGGTGTGTCCCTGCCCTGTCTTGTCGATCCGGCAGCCGTCAGCTCCGGGCAGGCGGTTCTCGCGGGCATCCGCCCCTCGCATTTCACCATCTCCGACAATGCCGGCTTGCCATTCGAGGTGCAGTATCACGAAAGTCTCGGCACCGAGACCTATCTCTACGGCAATCTCCAGGGCGAGAAAGAGCAGATCATCGTGCATCAGGCGGGCCATTTTGCCCCCGCTTCCGGCTCGGTGCTGAGGATCATGCCGGCGCGGGAAAAGGTGCATGTCTTCGATCCCGCCACCGAACTGGCGTTGCCGCGCCTGAACAGCGAAGGGAGAGGTTAGCATGGCCAATCCGACGCTTGCGAGACTGTCCGACCGTGCGCTCGATGCCGTGATGGCGATTGCCGAAGTGCCGCTCAACTTCATCGAGCGGCTGATCGGCAAAAGGCGCATGCCTTATATTTTCCTGATGCCGAACCTCGTTCTCTTCGGCATCTTCACCTTCCTGCCGATTGCCATTGCCGTCGGTTACGCCTTCACCGGCGGCACCGAACTTCTCATTACCGACCGCCCCTTCGTCGGGCTGGAAAATTTCGGGAAGCTGCTGGATTGCCAGAGCTACATGGACCCCGGAAGCTGCCGGGAATCGCTGTTCTGGACCGCGATCTGGAACACGCTGTGGTTTGTCGGCTTCAACGTCATCGCCACGCTGCTGGTCGCGCTCATCACCGCCCTCATCCTCAACCGGGCGATTGCCGCGCGCGGTTTCTTCCGCGCCATGTTCTTTTATCCGGTGCTGCTGTCGCCCGTCGTCATCGGCCTCATCTGGAAATGGTTCCTCGACCGCAACGGCCTGCTCAACGCCTTTTTCCAGATGCTCGGCGTGCCGCCGGAAATCTTCCTGCTGGATGTCGGCTGGTCGCGTTTCTTCGTCGTGGTGGTCTCGGTCTGGTTTCACATGGGCTTTTATACGCTGATCCTGCTGGCCGGCCTTCAGGCCATCCCGAAGGACCTCTATGAAGCCGCCGCCATCGACGCCGCCTCGCCCCGGCGCACGCTTTTCCGCATCACCCTGCCGCTTCTCGGCCCCAACCTGCTCGTCGTGCTCATCCTCCTGATGATCCGCTCGGTGCAAATCTTTGATGAGGCATGGGTTCTGACCAATGGCGGTGGACCGGGCACGGCCAATACATTCGTCGTGCAATATATCTACCAGATGGCCTTCGGCAGCGATCTGAGACTGTTCGGCCTTGCGTCCGCCGCATCGGTTCTGATGGGCCTTGTGCTTCTCGCGCTGACGCTCGTGCAACTGCGCCTCGGCAAAAAGATGGAGTCCTGACCATGTCCAACGCCGTCTCCTTCCTCACGCGCACCCGCCGCCCCGGCCGGATCGGCCTCACCGATATACTGTCATGGGTCTGGCTCATCGGCGGCACGCTCGCCGTCCTCATCCCGGTCGTCTGGGCCGCCATGTCATCGCTGAAACCGGAAGCCGAAATCACCCGGTTTCCGCCGAGCCTTCTCCCGCGCGCCGCCGTGCAGGTGGACGTGCAGGGTTACGACAAGCCGCTCAGCCTGTGGAAAGCCCCCATCGACGGCGTGGAGCGGGAAATGGCCATGGTTCGCCGCATCGGCCTGAAAGCCCAGATGGTCGATCCCGCCAATCCCGGCCCGGCCGTCAGCGTTGACACCCGGGAAATAACGCCCGTCCAGAAACTGACCATCGCGACGGAGAACTTCACCGATCCGCTGACCCGCTTCAGCTTTTTGACCTTCCTCAAGAACTCGGTCTTCGTCACCTTCGTCGCAACCGTCCTGACGCTGATCGTCAATGCCATGGCCGCCTTTGCGCTGTCGAAGTACCGCTTCCGCGGCGAGAAGGCGATCTTCGTGCTGATCATCTCTACCCTGATGATCCCGCTCACCGTCGTCATGGTGCCGGCCTATCTGGTCATCGTCGGCGTCGGCCTCGTCGACAATCTCTGGGGCGTCATCATCCCGACGGTTGCGACGCCAACCGGCGTGTTCCTGCTGCGGCAATATATGCTGACCATACCCGACGAGCTGATCGAGGCGGCCCGCGTCGATGCGGCAAGCGAATTCCGCATCTTCTGGCGCATCATCCTGCCGCTGACGGCGCCGGCGCTTGCGGTTCTCGCCATCTTTTCGGTGCTTTGGCGCTGGAACGACTTCCTCTGGCCGCTGATCGTTCTCAGCAGCCGCGAAAACTTCACGCTGCAGGTGGGGCTGAACGCCTTCCAGGGCGAGTTCTCGGTGCAATGGCACTATATCCTCGCCATGACCTTCCTCAGCCTCGCACCTGTTACCGTCGTGTTCCTGTTCCTGCAGCGCTATATCACGACAGGGATTGCCGGCACGGGGATGAAATAAAACGACAAATCATTTGGGGGGCGGCGCGATGCTGCCCCTCAGCACAAGGCGACAACCGAGTTCCAGCCGGTGCGCCGGGCGGGTGGGATCGGCCGCCACAAGTCGCTGCTCCAGCAGCGCGAGCGCCGCGCCGCCCAGCCTGTCGGCCGGCAACTGGATGGTGCTGAGCGGCGGCGCACTGAAGGCCGCCGGCATGATATCGTCAAACCCCAAGACCGAAACATCGTCCGGCACCCGGATTCCGGCTTCTGTCAGGGCCTTCAGGCACCCGAGCGCCAGATTATCGGCGGCGCAGAAGATCGCCGTGGCGTTTCTGAGCGGCCGCTGTTCGGCCAGCAGGCGGCGGGTGGCGGCCTCACCCCATTCCGGCTCATAGCTCTCCACCTCGATGACCATATCGGCGGGAACAGTGAGACCCGCCGCGAGATACGCGTCGCTATAACCGTCATATCGGCGGCGGATCGTCGTGCGCCCTTTCCAGGTGATGTGCAGAATATTGCGATGCCCGAGCGACAGCAGATGTTCGATTCCGAGCCGCGCGCCAAAACGGTTCTCGGCCGTCACCGTATCGACGATCATGGCCGGGTCCTCGCCATTGATCAGCACCACCGGCCGCGCAAGCGCAGACAGCGCCTCGACCAGTTGCGGCCTGTCATCGTTCAGGATCACGATACCGTCGACATTGTCGGCATCCGCCGCCGCCGCCACCGCAACCGGGTCGAGCCGGCTCGTTGTGCTGACATAGGGAACAATGCGAATGCCGCGCCGCTCGCATTCGCGCCTGAAGCCGTTCAGCATCGTCCAGCTGACCATGTTAAGGTCGCTCTGGGGGGCGGCATCATTGGTCATGGCCAGAAGCACAACACGCAAAGTGGCGATCGTCGCCTTCTGTCGCCGGTTTTCGAGATAACCGAGTGTGCGTGCAGCCTCCAGCACCCGCTCGCGAACCTGCGTGGTCAAGGGTGCTGTGCCGTTGATGGCGTGCGAAGCCGTGCTCAGCGAAACATTCGCCTCCCGCGCCACGTCCTTAAGCGTCGTTTTCCTGTCTATTTTCATAAAGGGGAAATTCAACCACTCTACTTCGGACGGTGCGGGCAGAAAGCCTGCCTCACGCAGTCGATCTGAAGAATACCCGTGCCTGTTTGCTGCTCTCTCGTCGCTCGAAGACTACAGCATCATCCGTAAATGCGGAATTGATTTCTCTGGGTTTTTAATCCCCCGCAAGAAACGCCGCCCGCAGCGAACCGCGGGCGGCAAGGCGGTCAGAGCGCCTGGGAGATATGGTCGATACTGCTCTTTACGGCAGCGGCCGGATCCTTCAGCTCGTGCACTTCCGTCGCGAAGGGTTCGAAGCTGTAAGGTCCCTTGTAACCGGCCACCTCGAGCGTCCTGATCTGGGCGATATTTTCCAGCCGGTCGTCGCCATCCACCAGAACGCGGTGGGCGTCGAGCATGTCGGCTACGGAGACGGCAGGATCGATCACGCCGGAAATATGCACGAGGCCGGTGCGTTCGGGGAAGAACTCCGTCTCGCCCGCAAGATGGTGGTGGAAGGTGTCGTGCACCAGCCTGTAGACATCGCCGCCACCGGCCGCATCGATGGCCCTGATCGCTTCGGCCTTGGTGCGCAGCGAAGAGATCGGGAAACCGAGCGGCTCGACGAAGCCGATCAGGCCGCGTTCCTTAAGGATCGGCTTCATGGCCTTCAGCGCCGTGACGAGATCGTCAAAAGACACCGGCGTACCGTCGTTGAGCGGGCACATCACCAGCGCTTTGGCACCGCTTGCCGCCGCATAATCGGCCATGGCGACGGCCCGCGCAGGCAGGTCGCCCGACCAGACGTTGAAGGGATAAAGCGCATTGATCGAGATAATCGTCACACCGGCCTTTTCGGCCGCCGCCTTTACCTCGGCCGGATCCACCGTGCCGACGATATCAGGCAGGTCGTTGCGGATTTCGACTTCGGTAAGGCCGAGTTCGCGGGCCGTCGCAAAGAACGCCTCAAGGGAAAGCTTCGGCGCGGTGATGTGGTTGATGGCAAAACGCATGAAAGACCTCACTGATAAAGGGCGGGACGGGCAGGAAGCTTGATTTCAACTGCTGCCCCGTCCGTTTCCTGCGCGGCCACGCAGGCGTCGGAGGTGATGGCGGCCACGTAGCCGTCCCAGGAGTTGGGTCCCGATGCCGTGCCCTTCGCCGCCGCATGGATGAAGTCCTGCAATTCCACATCGTAGCTGGCGATGAAGCGGTCTTTCCAGTCGGTCAGGATATCGTTCTGCAGCTTGGCGCCAAGGCGGGTCTGCACCGACATCGGCTCCGGCAGGCTGGCAATGCCGTCCTCGCCCACCACCTGGCACTGGATATCGTAGCCATAATGGCAATTGACGAAGATTTCGACGTCGATGATCGTGCCCTTCGCCGTCTCCAGAATGACGATCTGCGGGTCCTTCAGCCGCGCATGGCTTCTGGCCGCCGAGCGGGGAAAGAGAACGCGCGCTGAAACATAGTCATCGTCGAGCAGCCAGCGCAGCACGTCGATCTCATGGATCATCGTGTCATGGATCGCCATCGGGGTGACATATTGCTCCGGAACCGCCGGGTTGCGGTGGGCGGCGTGCACCATGATCGGCGCGCCGATCCTGCTATCGACGGCCTGTTTCAGCGCCACATAACCGGCGTCATATCGGCGCATGAAGCCCACCTGAACCAGCCGCCTGCCATGCGCCACCTCGGCGTCGACGATGCGTCTTGCGCCTTCCGCAGTTGTCGCCAGCGGTTTTTCGCAGAAACACGGCTTGCCGGCGGCGATTGCCGCCAGCACATATTGCTCATGCGTGGCACCCCATGAAGTGACGAGCACGGCATCCACATCCGGCGATGCGATCAACTCTTCACCGGTGGCGAACACGACGGCATCCGGGGCGATGTCGTTTTTGACCGCCTCGGCCGAGGCGCGGTTGACGTCGCTGAGCGCAACGATCTTCGCGCCGCCCAGAACCTTGTTGATACGGCGGGCATGATCACGCCCGATTGCGCCGGTGCCGACGACACCAATTCTCACAGTCATCTGAAAAACCTCATTTCCAGTATTTGGCGACGTATCGCCGGGTTTCGCTGAGCATGAATCGCGCGCTTTCATCGATACGATCTTCCCAGGCAAAGACGCAGTTCGACAGCACGCCGTCGAATTTCATGTCAGCGAGCGTCGCAAAGAAGGTCTCCCAGTCGATCTCGCCCTGGCCGAAATCGGTGTGCTGGTGCACCCTGACCTTGGAACCGGGGGGATTGACGATGTAGCGCAACTGCGACGACTTGTTGTGGTCATAGGTATCGGCAAGGCGCACATGCACCAGATGGCCCTCGGTCGCACGCAGGTTAGCCACCATGTCCGGCCCGTAAAAGAACGTGTGCGGCGCGATGAAGGAGGCCTTTACCGCCTTGGAATTGATGGTCTTGATAATGTCGATGGCCGGCGCGATCTCCTCGATCCAGTCTTCGGGATGGGCCTCCAGCGACAGCACCAGACCTTCCCGTTCAAGGATCGGCACCAGAATATCCATGGCGCGGAAGAACTGCGCCTCGCAGGTCTCCGGGCGGTGGAGACCGGAACGGTCGTTGAGACTGCGCTCCGGCGAGCCGCCGCGGCCGAATTCCGAAACGAACATCGGGCATTCCATCTCGACGGCAATCTCGATGGCGCGTTTCCAGTTGTCGATCGCCACTTCCCATTCGTCCGGATAGGGACTTGCCCAGCGATACATGGGCTGCAGCGTCGCAAGGCCGACACCATGGTCCTTCAGCGCCTTTTTGAATTCGGCGACGCGTTCGGGATAGACCTTCGGTCGGGTCCACCAGGAAAGAAAATCCGGACGGGGTGAAAGTTCGACGTAATCATAACCGAGTTCGGCAACCTTGCGGCAGGTCTCGGCCAGCGAAAGGTGCCGGAACATGTGGGGATCGAGCGTATGTTTCATGGCTGTTTCCAGTGGAGTGATAGATGGACCGGGTCGAAGCCCCCGCTTATTTGGCGTAGGCGGACATGTTTTCCGGGGTCACGAGTTCAAAGGGCACCCAAAGCGTCTTCTCAGTGCCTTGCCCGGCAGCGGCCTTCACCGCCGTCTGAACCGAGACCTCGCCCTGCTTCGTCGCATTCTGGTAGACGGTGATATCGAGATCGCCGGCCTGCATGGCGGCAAGTCCATCAGGCGTGGCGTCGATACCGGCAATGACAACATCCTTCATGGAAACGCCCGCTGCCTTCAGCGCCTGCGCGGCGCCGATCGCCATTTCATCATTATTGGCGATGACGGCATCGAACTGGATGCCCGCCGTCAGCCAGGAGGAAACGAGGTCCTGCGCCTGCGTGCGGCTCCAGTTCGCCGTCTGCTTTTCGAGGATTTCGATCTTGCAGTCCGGCCGGGCAAACACCGTTTCCACATCCTTGGTGCGCACCAGCGCCGCATGGTTTTCCAAAGGTCCCATCAGGATCACGGCCTTGCCCTTGCCGCCCATCAGCTTGCAGGCGGCTTCAGCTTCCATGGTGCCGGAATCGAGTTCGTTGGAACCGACAAAGGCCGTGCCGTCAGGCAGGCCGGTTTCCAGTTCGGCCGGCGGATGGTTGACATAAACGAGCGGGATTTTTGCGGCGGACGCGGCCTTGGTGATCGCCGACGTGGCATCACCATCCACGGCATTGACGATGATCGCATCGACACCGTTGGCGATGAAATTCTGCACCTGATTGAGCTGTTTCGAAGGATCGAGCTGGGCGTCCTCCACCAGAAGCTCGATGTTCTTGTCACGCCCGGCCTCAGCCCTGATACCGTTCAGCAAAATCGTCAGGAACGGATTGTCGAACGATGTCATGGAGACCGCAACACGGGTCTCGGCAAGGGCAGGCGTTGCGAAAATGCAGAGCGCAGTCGCCATCAACAGGTTTTTCAAAGTCTTTCCTCCCGCGGAAAACCTCCGCTGGTTCAATCGCACTGATATCGCTGAAGCCGGAATATCCTCCCCCGCCTTCAGCATCTTCGGTCTGTCACGTCATTGTCAGGCCCGAACGGGTCTCAGTTCTTGGCCTGATAGTCCTTGAGGTTTGCGAGTGTGACCAGTTCGAAGGGCACGAAAACCTTCTTGTCCACCGCATCGCCCTTGGCGAGTTTCAGCGCTGCATCCAGCGCACCCTTGCCCTGGCCTGCGGCATTCTGGAAAACGCTCACATCCAGCTCACCCGCCGCCATGGCGGCAAGCGCATCCTGCGTGGCGTCGATGCCGGCGATGATGACGTCATCCATCGACCGGCCTGCCGCCTTCAGCGACTGGATGGCGCCGATGGCCATTTCGTCATTGTTGGAAATCACCGCATCGAACTGCACCCCGGCCGAAAGCCAGTTGGTCATCAGGTCCGAGCCTTGAGTGCGCGACCAGTTGGCGGATTGTTCCTCGACAAGCTTGATGAAGCTGCAATCGGGCGTCGCCACCACATCCTTGATATCCTGCGTGCGCATGCGAGCCGCCTGGTTGGAAAGCTCGCCGATCATCACCACCGCTTTCGCTTCCGCCTTGCCGGCCGCCTTCAGCAGGCGGCAGACTTCCTGCGTCTGCAGGGTGCCGGACTGCTTTTCATCGGAGGCAACGAAGGCCTGTTTTTCCGGCAGGCTGTCGAGGTTGACCGGCTGGCGGTTGACATAAACGAGCGGAATGCCGGCGGCAGCGGCAGCCTGCGAAAGCGCCACGGTCGCATCCGTATCCACCGGGTTGACAATGATGGCGTCGACACCGGCGGCGACGAAGTTCTGCACCTGGCTCAGTTGCTTGCCGACATCGTTCTGCGCATCCTCGATCTGCAGCGAAACGCCGCTCATGCCCTTGGAATAATCGATCATGCCGTTGCGCAGCACGGTCAGGAAATTATCGTCGAACAGGGCCATCGAAACGCCGATGGTTTCCGCCGAGGCGGTCGTCGCCAGCATCGTGGCGAGCGCTGCAATCGCGAAATGTCTTTTCATGTCGTTCTCCTCCAAAACCCTTGAAAAGAACCGGCTGCACGGTCCAGCGCCCATCGCGCCGCTACCGTTTGCCGGCAAAAAATACCCGTCGCCGCGAAGACAAGTCCGCAGCCTGAAGCAATCCGAAACATCGTTATTATCGTGGATCAGTCTCCTGCCCGCTCCACACGCAGGCAAGATTTCCCAGTCCCGGCTCGGCGTCAACGGGTCAGCGGCAGCCGAAACCATCAAGGCTGATAGAAAGAGGCGGGGAATTTATGATAGAATCTATCAAACGATCAAAGGCTTTCAGGAACCCACAGATGGGCGGGCACAAACCGCTGTCCCGGTGTTTCCGCCATGCCATGTTCAATGCTGTGAACCATGGTGGCGATGAGGTCCGTGCATAATTCACGGAGCGGCGTCTGGAATATGCCGCTGATACGCTTTTCCAGCAGCGCCTGACGGGATTCGGGCGTCAGTTCATTCACAAGACAGACGATGGCCTCCTGCCGGTTTTCCTGCTGCAGGGCCTCGATGACACCTTCCATGCCGCCGCCGATGCAATAGATGCCGACCAGATCCTTGTGCTTGGCGATGGTGTCCATCACCAGCTCATAGGTCAGCCGCCGGGTTTCCAGTGTGATCAGCGCATCCATCACCTCAAATTCCGGCGCATATTCCCGCATATAGCTGCGAAAGCCGGTTTCGCGCAGCGAATGACCGTGAAAACGGTGACCGCCGAGCAGCAAAAGCACCTTGCCCCTGCTGCGCGCCAGCCGCGAGATCATCCAGGCCGCCGTGCGCCCGACTTTCATATTGTTGGCGCCGAGATAAGCTTCCCGTACCCCCTGCGCGAAATCCGAAAGCAGCGAAAATGTCGGAATGCCCTTCGCCTTCAGGGCCTCCACGGCGGCGGTGACATCGTGATGGTCCGGCCCGGTGGCCGCCACGGCCTGCACCCGGCCCTTCATGCCCGTCAGAAGGGCCGCTAGCTCGCTCGGCTCGCCCGACTGGGCAAATTCGATGCGCAGATTGAGATGACGATCCCGGACGTTGCGCGCCGCAAGCTCCAACTCGTCGGCGAAGGTCTGGTAGAAGGCGTGCCGTTCCTTGCGCAGGATGATGCCGAGACTATAGGACGGCAGGTCGGCCAGCATGCGCTGGCGAATGATGTTGGTGGCGTGAAAACCGATCTTCTCCGCCGCCTCGAACACCCGCCGCGAGGTTTCTTCGCGCACCGGCAGGCGACCGTTCAGCACCCGGTCGACGGTGGCGACGCTGACACCGGCGGCTGTCGCAACATCTGTGATGGTCGGACGTTTCATGCGGACCCCCGTAGACGGAAAGATTCCTGTCATATCTCGCAAAACATGTCACGGATCATGATGGAATCCAACATGTGCAGAGGGATAAGAGCGTGGAGTACTTTATCAGGGAATAATCGACCGGGCCTGCATCACAGGGCCGGCTTGCTTGGCCCAGCACGCCTCCTCCCCTCATCTCTGTGCTTGTCACAGAGATCCAGCCAGCCCAAGTCCTTGGGCTGAGAGGAGTCTTTCCGCCGCGCAGACGCGCGTCGGCTGGATTCCTGTGACAAGCACAGGAATGAGGAGGCCGGGATCTGTCAGAGCGAGAAAATCTCCCGCCTGCCGAGTAGCCTGAATGGCCACTGTCACACGCAAGGAAACTGCGGCAGCGGCATTCGCACCCTTTTGACGATGCCGAATGCCGCCAGACAATCAGACTCGCTCCAGCGCCACGGCAATACCCTGCCCGACGCCGATGCACATGGTGGCGAGCGCGAGACGCTTGCCGGTCAGCGAAAGTTCGAGCGCCGCCGTGCCGGCAATGCGCGCACCGGACATGCCGAGCGGATGGCCGAGCGCGATGGCGCCGCCATTGGCATTCACCCGCGCATCGTCATCCGCAATGCCGAGCTGCCTCAGCGTCGCAAGACCCTGGCTCGCGAAAGCCTCATTCAGCTCGATCACGTCCAGCTGTTCCTGCTTCAGCCCGAGCCGAGCCAGCAGCTTCGCGGAGGCCGGGGCCGGGCCGATGCCCATTACGCGCGGCGGCACGCCGGCAGCGGCACCGCCGAGAATGCGGGCAATCGGCGTCAGACCGTATTTCTTCGCGGCCTCCGCCGATGCGACGATGAGTGCGGCGGCGCCGTCATTGACGCCGGAAGCATTGCCCGCCGTCACCGTCGCGCCATCGCGCCCGTTGACAGGCTTCAGCTTCGCCAGCGCCTCAAGGCTCGTGGCGCGCGGGTGCTCATCCTTCGAGACCACCAGCGGATCGCCCTTGCGCTGCGGGATGGTCACGGACACGATTTCCCTGTCGAGGCGACCATTGGCCTGCGCGTCAGCCGCCTTCTGCTGGCTGCGAACGGCGAAGGCGTCCTGATCCTCGCGCGAGACCTGATAATCGACCGCAACATTGTCACCCGTTTCCGGCATGGAATCGACGCCATATTGCGCCTTCATCAGCGGGTTGACGAAACGCCAGCCAATGGTGGTGTCGTAGATTTCGGCATTGCGCGAAAAGGCGCTTTCGGCCTTCGGCAGAACGAAGGGCGCGCGGCTCATGCTTTCCACGCCGCCGGCGATCATCAATTCCGCCTCGCCCGATTTCACGGCGCGGGCGGCTGCGATGAGGGCATCCATGCCCGAACCGCACAGCCGGTTGATCGTCGTTCCGGTCACCGAAACCGGCAGGCCGGCGAGCAGCAGCGACATGCGTGCGACGTTGCGGTTATCCTCGCCCGCCTGGTTGGCGCAGCCGAAGATCACATCTTCGACGGCTCCCCAGTCGACGGACGGGTTGCGCTCGACAAGCGCCTTCAGCGGCACCGCGCCAAGATCGTCGGCCCGCACCGAAGAAAGCGCGCCGCCGAAGCGGCCGATGGGCGTGCGGATATAGTCGCAGATGAATGCGTCGGTCATCGGTTTTTCCTCAAAGTTCCGGGGCGACGAGATCGGCGACCTCGCCATCGACCGCCAAAGGCGCTCCGGTCATGGCCTGCAATTCATCGAAGGTCATCGCCGGCAGTTTTTCACGCAGCACGAAACGGCCATCCACCACGTCGATGACAGCATGGCTGGTATAAATGCGGGTGATGCAGCCAACGCCGGTCAGCGGAAAAGCGCATTTTTCAACGAGCTTCGGTTCGCCATTCTTGGTCACATGTTCGGTGATGACGAAGACCTGCTTGGCGCCATGCACCAGATCCATCGCGCCGCCGACGGCCGGCACGCCCTTGGAGCCGACACGCCAATTGGCGAGATCGCCATTCTGCGCCACCTGATAGGCCCCGAGGATCGCCACATCCAGATGCCCGCCGCGTACCATGGCGAAGCTGTCGGCATGGTGGAAGAAGGCCGCACCCGGCTTCAGCGTCACGGCCTTCTTGCCGGCATTGATGAGGTTCCAGTCCTCTTCGCCTTCCGGCGGCGCTTCGCCGAAATTCAGGATGCCGTTTTCGGTGTGGAAGATCGCCTGACGGCCGGGCGGCTGGTAACGCGCCACCATTTCGGGAAAGCCGATGCCGAGATTGACGTAAGCGCCGTCCTCGATGTCCTGCGCCGCGCGCCATGCGATCTGGGCGTTGGAAAGCTTGATGTCTTCGCGGGTGTCAATGGTCTGGGTCATGCGTAGGCTACTCCCGCGCGAATGAGGACTTCTTCCTGTTGCGGATCGGGAATTTCCACGACGCCGTTCACGAAAATGCCGGGCGTGACGACATGCTCCGGATCGATCTTACCGGCTTCGACGATCTTCGAGACCTGCGCGATGGTGGTCTTCGCGGCCATGCACATCAGCGGGTTAAAATTTCGCCCGGCCTTGTTGTAGGTGAGGTTGCCATAGGTATCGCCAAGCTCGGCTTTCACGATGGCGAAATCCGCCTTCAGCCAGCGTTCCTGAACGTAAGAGCGGCCGTCGAATTCCGCGATCACCTTGCCTTCAGCCAGTTCCGTGCCGAAACCGGTCGGGGTGTAGAAGGCCGGAATGCCCGCACCGCCGGCGCGGATGCGCTCGGCAAGCGTGCCCTGCGGCACCAGTTCCAGCTCGATTTCACCGGCCAGATACCGGTCTGTAAAGGCACGCGGATCGGAAGAGCGCGGGAAGGAGCAGATCATCTTCCTGACCATGCCGGCGTCGATCATCGCGGCGATGCCGATGCGGCCGTTGCCGGCATTGTTGTTGATGACCGTCAGGTTCTTCGGGCCCTTGTCGATCAGCGCATGGATCAGCTCGATGGGCGCGCCGGAGCCGCCGAAACCGCCGATCATGATCGTCGCACCGTCACCGATGCCGGAAAGCGCCTCTTCCGCGCTCTTGATTGTCTTGTCCATTAAAACCTCCATCCAGCCGGACGGATGGAACCCGCAAGGCTGCCTGACCGTGAGGTAAATCCGAAACCGCCTCGACGGCAAGGATTTTGTGCGTTATATGATTTTTGTTCGTATATCGCACAAATGGAGCTTCGACATGGCCGTCAGCGAAAGAGACATGATGGGCGGTCTCGCCAAGGGATTGCGGGTGATCGAGGCATTCAGCGCCGAGCGGCCGCGCCTGTCGATTTCCGATGCCGCCGAGATTGCCGGGCTGGACCGCGCTACGACGCGGCGCTGCCTGCTGACGCTTTCGGAACTTGGTTATGCCGCTTATGACGGCAAGTTCTTTACCGTGACGCCGAAGGTGCTGCGGCTCGGCACCGGCTGTCTGGCCACCATGCCGCTGCCGCGCATCGTACAGCCGCTGCTCGACCGACTTTCCGAAAAGATCGGACAGAGCACCTCCGTCTCCATTCTGGATGAGACCGAGATCGTTTATGTCGCCCGCGCCGCCCAGCAGCGGGTGATGTCGATTGCGCTGATGCCGGGTTCGCGCCTGCCCGCCTATTGCACCTCCATGGGCCGCGTTCTTCTTTCGGCGCAGACGGCCGAGCGGCGGCGCGACATTCTCGAAGCCTCCCGGCTGGTGGCGCGCACGGAAAGGACCATTATTGCCATGGACGCCCTGCTCGCCGAAATCGAGGCGACCGGCCATCGCGGTTATGCGTTGATCGATCAGGAGGTAGAGATCGGCCTTCGCTCCATAGCGGTGCCGCTAAAAACCATGCGCGGGCAGACGGTTGCCGCCCTCAATGTCGGGCTTGCCGCCTCGGTCGCCTCAATGGAGGACCTCGTGGAGCGATACCTGCCCGCGCTTCTTGCCGTTCAACGGGAACTGGCAAGAATGCTGGTCTGAAGCGGCACCTGCCGCGCCCCGGAATCCCCCATTTTCCGCTGCTCCGCCAGCCGCCAGGCGCGCGGGGTCATGCCGGTCTCGCGCTTGAAGAACCGGTTGAAATAGGCCGGATCGGCAAAACCCAGCCCCTCCGCAATCATCTGCACGGTCGAGACCGTGAAGATAAGCTCCTGCTGGGCAATCTCGATCTGACGCTTAGCGATCAGCCGCTGCAGGCTGAGGCCGGAAACGGAGCGGACCAGACGGTTGAGATGGGTCTCAGAAAGACCGAGCTTCTTCGCATAAAACTCCGCCTTTTGCGGCTCGCGAATATGGCGTGCAATCAGTGACAGCAAAAATTCGAAACGCTGCTCCGCAACACCTTCGCCGGTTCCTTCCAGGAGCGGCCGCGCCGCCCGCGCCAGAAGCGCCGTCACGATGGCCAACTGACCTTCGATGATCGCATCCCGACCTGTCTCGCGTGTTTCATATTCGGCGGAAATCTGTTCGAACCCGCTGCGCAGGCGTTCGCCATCGGCAAAATCCCGCAGCGGCAACAGCACAGGCCGCTGGAAATTCCGCAGCAGCAGCGCCTGCACCGATGCCGGCAGGGCGCCCGGCAGCACGGTAACGATCACCCCGCCAATATCACGCGAAAACCGGAAACCATGTTCGAAACCCGGCGGCACGACAATGGCGACCGGCGGGCGGATCGCCTCGATGCGGCCATCCAGCAGCGCATCGCCCTCGCCACCCCAAATGTACAAGATTTGCTGAAAGGCAGCGTGACGGTGCAGGCCGATTTCAAAGCGGTGAAGGCTGCTTCTGGAAAAAAGCGTTTCGCAATGAAAGCGGAAATCAGTGCCTTGCACCGCTTCTTCGCCATACAAACCCTCACTCGCAGCAAGCCGCATGTTCCTTCGCTCCTCCGCACAATGGTCGGATTGTGCAATTTGCCGATCAGAAAGTCCATTGAGCTTGCCGCATCCCTTGGTCAATTTCTTGATAGGAGACAAGTTCGGGAGGAAACAATGCGCACCCAGGTCGTCATCATCGGCTCCGGCCCCTCGGGGCTTCTGCTTGGCCAGCTTCTGGCCGGAGAAGGCGTCGAGACCGTCATTCTCGACCGGGTCAACAAGGATTACATTCTCGGCCGTGTCCGCGCCGGCGTGCTGGAAGAAGGCACGGTGCAGCTCATGGAAAAGGTCGGCGCGGATAAGCGCCTGCGCCGGGAAGGCCTGCCGCATGACGGATTTTCGCTGACCTTCGACGGCCGCGACCACCGCATCGATCTCTTCGACCTGACCGGCGGCAGCCATGTGATGGTCTATGGCCAGACCGAGGTGACCCATGACCTGATGGATGTCCGCGAAGCGGCAAACCTTGTGACCATCTACGATGCCGGCAATGTCGAACCGCATGATTTCGATGGCGCAAGCCCCTATGTCACCTATCAGAAAGGCGGCGTAACCCATCGGATCGATTGCGATTTCATCGCCGGCTGCGACGGCTTCCACGGGGTGAGCCGCAAATCGGTGCCGCAAGGCGCGATCAAGGAATTCGAGAAGGTCTATCCTTTCGGCTGGCTCGGCATTCTGGCCGATGTGCCGCCCGTCAACCATGAACTTATCTATGCCAACCATCCGCGCGGCTTTGCGCTCTGTTCCATGCGCTCGCACACGCGCAGCCGTTATTACATTCAATGTTCGCTGGATGACCGGCCGGAGGACTGGAGCGACGAGCGCTTCTGGGACGAAATCCGCCGTCGCCTCCCGGAAAACCATGCGGATGTGATGGTCACCGGCCCGTCATTCGAAAAATCCATCGCGCCGCTCCGGTCCTTCGTCTGTGAACCGATGCGGTTCGGCCGGCTGTTTCTGGCCGGAGACGCCGCCCATATCGTGCCGCCGACGGGCGCCAAGGGTCTCAACCTTGCCGCCAGCGATGTGCATTATCTGAGCGAGGCGCTGATCGAGTTTTATCGCGAGAAGTCCGAGGCCGGCATCGACGGCTATTCGCAGAAGGCGCTTTCCCGCGTCTGGAAGGCCGTGCGCTTCTCGTGGTGGATGACGACGATGATGCATCGTTTTCCCGATACGGGGGATTTCGGCCAGCGCATTCAGGAGGCGGAGCTGGACTACCTCGTGCAGTCGCGCGCCGCTTCCACCGCGCTTGCGGAGAATTATGTGGGGCTTCCCTATTAGGGGGCTGCCCCAGACAGGCGGCTTTTATCTCTACCGTTTCCACACCCGTCACCCCGGACCTGATCCGGGGTCCAGCGCGATCAAGTCATTGATCGCAAAAGACTCTTTTCACGGCTTAGACGCGCCGTGGCTGGATTCCGGCTCAAGGCCGGAATGACGGAGGAGAGGTTCTCAGACTTTTCCGACCCTCACCCTCATCTCAAGAACCAGCCTCCGCCCTCCCATCCAGCAACTCACCCGCCGCCTCGCGAATAGCCTGCATCAGAAGCGAAAGCGGCAGCGAGGGCTGCGTATCGGCCCTCACCGTCAGCCCCACCGGCCCGCTGGTATCGCCGGTCTCGACGGGGAGGATTGCGAGGATGCCATCCGCCACATCCGCCGCCACCACGCCCTCCGAGATGATCCAGATCGCATCGCTGGTGCGCAGGAAGGCGCGGCCGAAGGCGTCGGACACGGTTTCGATGCGGATCGGCAGGGCCGGCACGCCGTTGGCGATCAAAAACTGCTCGACGACAGGGCCGATGACCGATTGGCGTGTCGGCATCAGCACAGGATATTCATGCAGGTGATCGAACACCGAAAGGCCGGGTGACAACAGCGGATGGCCGGCGCGCACCACGAAGCGCACCTTTTCCGAATAGAGATGCTCGAAGGAAAAACCCGCCATTTTCTGCGGCGCGGCAAGGCGGCCGACAACAAGATCGAGATCGCCGACGCGCAACTGCTCCAGCAGCACGGCGTTTTCGCCTGTGACGATCTTCACCGGGCTGCCGGTTTTTTCGGCCAGAAAACCGGCCATCGCCTTCGGCATGATTCTCACCGAAACCGTGGGCAGAGCGCCGACCCGCACCGGCGGACCAGCGCGCGCCGCCTCCTGCGATACCGAATCGACCGCCTGCCTGAGCGCCGTCATCGTCGCGCCGGCATGGCGCAGGAACACCTCGCCATAACGGCTGATGCGGATGCCGCGCCCCTCACGGTCGAACAGCGAGACACCGAGAATATCTTCCAGCTCACGGATCGTCTTCGTCACCGCCGGCTGGCTGACATGCAGGATTTCCGCAGCCCGGATGACGCTTTTCTGCCGTGCCACCTCCACGAAGGTTTGCAGGTGCCGGAACTTGATACGCTGATCGACCATCGTTCATATAATCCACAGGTTATGATTTTCATCGATAATGTCATTTTACTTAACCGGAACCCGCTTGCAATATCCCCGACAGGAGGAGCACATCATGCATTTTCTGCGCTGCGGCGAGACCGTGATCCATTATCGCGTCAAGGGATTGGACACAGGCAAGCCGGTCATCGCCTTCATCAATTCGCTCGGTACCGATTTTCGCATCTGGGATGCGGTGATCGAAGCGCTCGGCGATGATTATGCCTATGTGCTGCACGACAAGCGCGGCCACGGGCTTTCCGATGTCGGGCATGCTCCCTATTCCATCGACGATCATGCCGGCGATCTGATCGCACTCCTCGATCATCTTGGCGTGAAGAGCGCGATCCTCTGGGGCCTGTCGGTGGGCGGCCTGATTGCGCAGGGGCTTTATGCCCGCCGCCCCGATCTCGTCCGCGCTCTGGTGCTCAGCAATACCGCCCACAGGATCGGCACGGCCGAGATGTGGAACGCCCGCATCGACAAGATCGCCGCAGATGGCCTCGTCTCGCTGGTCGATCCCGTCATGGAGCGCTGGTTCACACCCGCCTTCCGTCAGCCTGACAATGCCGCCTATGCCGGCGCGCGCAACATGCTCTCGCAACAGCCGGAAGCCGGCTATAGCGGCACCTGCGCCGCCATCCGCGATGCGAATTTTACCGAAGAGGCCGGGCGCATCGCCGTGCCGACGCTTTGTGTCGCGGGCGATCAGGATGGTTCCACCCCACCGGAACTGGTGCAATCGCTGGCGGATCTCATTCCCGCGAGCCGCTTCGTCACCATTGCCGGCTGCGGCCATATTCCCTGCCTTGAACAGCCGCTAGCCTATGCGCAGGCGGCGTGCATTTTTCTCAATACCTTGCCGGAGCATTGACCGATGGCGGACCATATCGACAAGAACGAACGTTTCGAACAGGGCATGAAGACCCGCCGCTCGGTACTGGGCGACGCCCATGTCGACCGGGCGCAGACCATGACATCCGGCTTCGACCAGCCCTTCCAGCAGCTCATCACCGAAGCGGCCTGGGGCACGGTGTGGTCCGGCAACCACTGGACGAAGCGCGAGCGCTCGATGGTGACCATCGCCCTGCTCGCCGCACTCGGGCAGGACGAGGAGCTGGCCATGCATGTGCGCGCCACCGCCAATACCGGCGCCACCGAGGCGGATATTCGCGAGGCGCTGCTGCATGTGGCGATCTATGCCGGCGTGCCCGCCGCCAACCATGCTTTCAAAATCGCCAAGCTTGCCCTGGCCAGCATGAAAGTCGATAGTTCCCCAGATAATTCTGGCACTTATAATTCTGGCGATGAGGAGGAGACGAAATGAGCAACCAGCCGCCGGAAACCGGACCGTTCTTCGCGCGCAACCGCGACATCCATCCGCTCGCCTATGCGCCCGGCTACAAGACCTCGATCCTGCGTTCGCCGCAGCGCGCGCTGATTTCGCTTGAGGGCACCAAAAGCGAGATCACCGGCCCGGTCTTCGGCCATGGCATGCTGAACCCGCTGGATAACGACCTCATCCTCAACTATGCCCGCCCCGGCGAAATGCCGGTCGGTCCGCGCATTCTGGTGCACGGCCGGGTGCTGGACGAGCGCGGCCGCGGCGTGGATGGCGCGCTGGTGGAGTTCTGGCAGGCCAATGCCGGCGGCCGCTACCGCCACAAGAAGGAAAGCTACCTCGCCGCCATCGATCCGAATTTCGGCGGCGTTGGCCGCACGATCACCGATGAGAACGGCTATTACTGGTTCAAGACCATCCAGCCCGGCGCTTATCCCTGGCCGAACGGCGTCAATGACTGGCGGCCGGCCCATATTCACTTCTCCGTCTTCGGCCACGGGTTCGCCCAGCGGCTCATCACCCAGATGTATTTCGAAGGCGATCCGCTGATCTGGAAATGTCCCATCGTCAAAACCATTCCGGACGAGGATGCGATCAGAAGACTGATCGCGCCGCTGGACATGAATGCCACGCTGCCGATGGACATGCTGGCCTATAAGTTCGATATCGTCCTGCGCGGTCGCCGCTCGACCCTTTTCGAAAACCGCATGGAGGGCAACTGACCATGGTTCAGCCGCTCAACTATCTCAAGGAAACCGCCTCGCAGACGGCAGGCCCCTATGTGCACATCGGCTGCACGCCGAATTTCGTCGGCATCGAGGGCGTGTTCGAGAAGGATCTCGGCTCCGGTCCGCTTTATAACGACAAGGCCCGCGGCGAACGCATCAGCGTGCGCGGCACCGTCTATGATGGCGCCGGAATGGCGCTGAAGGACGCGCTGATCGAAATCTGGCAGGCCGATACCGACGGT
The DNA here is from genome assembly GCF_004005385.1 of Agrobacterium sp. CNPSo 2736. Lineage (NCBI taxonomy): Bacteria > Pseudomonadati > Pseudomonadota > Alphaproteobacteria > Hyphomicrobiales > Rhizobiaceae > Agrobacterium > Agrobacterium sp. CNPSo 2736. The sequence continues at coordinate 47,111 of NZ_RZTX01000021.1, forward strand.
TATTACAACAGCCCCAGCGAAACGCGGGGCAAGGCCGATCCGAATTTCATCGGCTGGGGTCGATCCCCAGGCGACATGGATACGGGTGAGTTCGTCTTCGAAACCATCAAGCCTGGTAAAGTGCCGTTCCGCGACGGCCGGCCGATGGCGCCGCATATCACCTTCTGGATCGTCGCCCGCGGCATCAATATCGGCCTGCAGACCCGCATGTATTTCCCGGAAGAACAGGAGGCCAATGCCGCCGACCCGGTTCTTGCCCGCATCGAACAGAAAAGCCGCATCGCCACGCTTGTCGCCAAAAAAGAGGAAGGCAACGTCTATCGTTTCGATATCCGCCTTCAGGGCGAAGGCGAAACCGTGTTTTTCGATATCTGACGCATATCGCGCAAAAGTGTGCAGCGGTTTTGCGACGACGATATGCGCAAAAGAAAGCGAGACGGAAGATGAGCCTTTCCCCCTTCGAGCATCCGTTTTTGTCAGGCCTCTTCGGCGACAGCGAGATCGTCGAGCTGTTTTCGGCAAGAGCGGATATCGACGCCATGGTCCGTTTCGAGACGGGGTTGGCGCAGGCGGAAGCACAGGCCGGCATCATCCCCGAGGATGCGGCGGAAACGATCGTTTCGCGGCTTTCGGACTTTGCCGCCGATATGACCGCGCTTCGCCATGGCGTCGCGAAGGACGGCGTCGTGGTTCCCGAACTCATCCGGCAGATGCGCGCGTCGGTCCCCGGTCAGGCGGCGGACAGGGTGCATTTCGGCGCCACCAGCCAGGATGTCATCGATACCAGCCTGATGCTGCGGCTGAAGGCTGCGGCGGAAATCATCTCCGCCCGGCTCGGCCGCCTTATCGATACGCTGGGAGACCTTGCCTCCCGCGACGGCCACAATCCGCTGACGGGCTATACCCGCATGCAGGCCGCCATCGGCATCACCGTCGCCGACCGGGCGGCGAGCTGGACTGCGCCGCTGGAACGCCACCTGCTGCGGCTCGAAAGTTTCACGCAGAGCGGCTTCGCCCTGCAATTTGGCGGCGCGGCCGGCACGCTGGAAAAGCTTGGCGACAATGCCGCAGCGGTGCGTGCCGATCTCGCAAAACGGCTCGGCCTTGCCGACAGGCCGCAATGGCAGAGCCAGCGCGACGGCATCGCCGAATTCGCCAATCTGCTCTCGCTGATCACCGGCGCGCTTGGCAAGTTCGGGCAGGATATCGCGCTGATGGCCGAGCTCGGTGCGGAAATCCGCCTCTCCGGCGGCGGCGGTTCCTCGGCCATGCCGCACAAACAGAACCCGGTCAATGCCGAAACGCTGGTGACGCTCGCACGCTTCAATGCCGTGCAGATATCCACCCTGCACCAGTCGCTCGTGCACGAACAGGAAAGGTCCGGCGCGGGCTGGATGCTGGAATGGCTGTCGCTGCCGCAAATGGTGACGGCAACGGGCGCCTCGCTGCTGATCGCCGAGCGATTGGCCGGGCAGATAGACAGGCTGGGCACAGGCGAAAACTAGCCGCAAGGCCGGTCGATTTCGTGTTCAGACAGGGTTTCCGGGCGCTGCCGAACGGCGGGCAGGAGGCAACATGACGACGCGTGGAAAGCGCTTGCGATTTTCCGCATTAGTCATTGATAAAAAAGACTTTATTCAGAAATCCAGAAAATGAAAAAACAGCGTGAAAGCTGCTTTTTAACCGGACATGCCGCTTGACACAAAAATGAACTAACTGGTACAAACATTAAGATTAACAGCCTGCGGCCGACAGGGGTTTTGAAGCCTGCAGCGGCAGTGAACGACAAATGGAGGGCTTTGGCGCCCCAAGGTTCCAAAGCGATGCGGACAAGGCGAAACGCCTGTCCGGACCCGAACGGGTTGGGAGGAAGAATGTCTTACAGTCTCGATTTTTCGGCGGTCATGGACCGCCTGCCCGAGCTGCTTTTAGCCTGTCTGGCGACGATCGGCCTGGCGATTGCCGGCATGTCGCTCGCCACCGTCATCGGCGTTCTGGGCGTCGTCGCCCGCCGCTCGCGGTTCAAGCTGCTGCGCGGCCTCGTCATCGGTTTTGTCGAAACAATCCGCAACACGCCGTTTCTGGTGCAGATATTCTTCATCTTCTTCGCCCTGCCGCAGATCGGCATCAAGCTCAACCCGACGGTAACGGCCATCATTGCGCTGGCTCTGAACGGTGGGGCCTATGCGATTGAAATCATTCGCGGCGGGGTCGATTCCAGTCCCAAGGGGCAGGTGGAGGCGGGGCTTGCGCTCGGCCTTCACCGCGCGCAGATTTTCCGGCACATCATCCTGAAGCCGGCGCTGCGGGCGGTCTATCCCTCGCTCACCAGCCAGTTCATCATGCTGACGCTGACCACCTCGGTCTGCACCTCGATCGCCGCTTACGAGCTGACCTCTGTGGCGCAGAAGATCGAGGCGGATACCTTCCGGTCCTTCGAGGTCTATTTCTCGATCACGCTGCTTTATCTGGTCATTTCCTCGCTGATGATGGGCATTTTCTCGCTCATCTCCCGCGCATCCTTCAGCTATCCGGTCAAGTGAGGAAAAGACAATGGCATCCATCGGTCCCAACGAACTCTTCTTCCTGCTGCAAGGCCTGAAATGGACGCTTGCGCTGACCATCATCGGCTTTATCGGCGGCGGCGTCTTCGGCCTTTGCGTGGCGCTTGCCCGCGTCGCGGACAGCCCGGCGATCCAGCGCGCCAGCACCGGTTACATTGCCGTCTTTCAGGGCACGCCACTCCTGATGCAGCTTTTCGTGGTCTATTACGGCGTGGCGCTTGCGGGCCTCAATGTCGATGCCTGGATTGCGGTCGCCATCGCTTTTACGCTGCATGCAAGCGCGTTCCTCGGCGAAATCTGGCGCGGCGGCATCCAGGCGGTGCCGAAAGGCCAGACGGAAGCCGCCAATGTGCTCGGCCTGCATTACATCTCGCGCATGAAGGACGTGGTTCTGCCGCAGGCCTTCAAGATTTCGCTGCCGGCCACCATCGGTTTCCTCGTGCAGCTCATCAAGGGCACCTCGCTTGCGGCCATTGTCGGCTTCGTCGAGCTGTCGCGCGCCGGCCAGATCGTCTCCAACCAGACGTTCCGCCCACTCACCGTCTTCGCCCTCGTCGGCGTCATCTATTTCCTGATCTGCTGGCCGCTTTCCCTGTGGGGCGCCGGTGTCGAAAAGCGGTTACAGGCCGCGTCCCGCTAATCAAAATCATCTCATCAGCTTTGTAAGGAGGAGCAAAAGATGAAAACCACCAGCATGAAATTCTCTCGTCGCGCCCTGCTCGCGCTCGCCGCGGCAACGGTTGCCCTGCCCTTCGTCGCACCGGTCGATGCTTTCGCCGGCACGGTGGAAGAGGCCAAGGCCAAGGGCAAGGTCGTCATCGGCATTCAGGGTGATAACTCGCCGTGGGGCTTCGTCAATTCCAGCGGTGTGCAGGATGGTCTCGACGCCGATATCGGCAAGGCCTTTGCCGATTATCTCGGCGTCAAGGTTGAATTCGTACCGCTCGCCGTGGCCAACCGCATCCCCGCTTTGCTGACCGGCAAGGTCGACCTGCTGTTCGCAACCATGGGCATGACGGCCGAACGCGCCAAGACCATTCAATATTCCAAGCCCTATGCCGGCAACGTGCTTTCCGTCTACGGCCCCAAGGACAAGAAGATCGCCGGCTATGACGATCTGACCGGCGTCGCTGTCGGCGTGCCGAAGTCGAGCGCCATGGACACCTCGATCACGGCAGGCGCCGGCTCCAAGGCCAATATCCTGCGATTCGACGACGACGCCGCCAATATTCAGGCGCTGATTTCCGGCCAGGTCGAGGTCGTCGGCGGCAACCAGTTCTACGGCGACCGCCTGAACAAGGCCGCCGAAGGCAAATACGAGCCGAAATTCGACCTGACGACGCTTTACAACGGCGCCGGCACCCGCCCGGGTGAAAAGGACTGGAACGAAACCGTCAACGCCTTCCTCGACAAGATCAAGTCGGATGGCCAGTTGGCCAAGATCTACGACAAGTGGATGAAGCGCGAAGTTCCGGCCTTCCCGGACAGCCTGCCCGACATCCCCTTCACCGTGAAGTAAGCAGGAGGTTTCCATGCCGCTATCCGCCGCCGCACAGGTTCCGCTTATCGCCCTCGAAGGGGTTGGAAAGTGGTATGGAGCCTTTCATGCGCTTAAAAATGTCAACATGACGGTTCGCAAGGGCGAGAAGATCGTTCTTTGCGGGCCGTCCGGTTCGGGCAAATCCACGCTCATCCGCTGCATCAACCATCTGGAGGAAATCCAGGAAGGCAAGATCACGGTCGAGGGAACGACGCTGTCGGATTCCAGCCGCGCCATCGATGCGGTTCGCCGCGAAGTGGGCATGGTGTTCCAGAGCTTCAATCTCTTCCCGCACAAGACCATCATGGAAAACTGCACGCTGGCGCCCATGCGGGTGAAGGGCGTGTCGAAAGCCGATGCGGAGGCGACGGCGCGCAAATATCTGGAGCGCGTGCGCATTCTCAACCAGGCAGACAAGTACCCGGCCCAGCTTTCCGGCGGCCAGCAGCAGCGCGCGGCCATCGCCCGGGCGCTGTGCATGGAGCCGAAGGCCATGCTGTTCGATGAGCCGACCTCGGCGCTCGACCCGGAAATGGTGAAGGAAGTGCTCGACACCATGATCGGCCTTGCCCGTGACGGCATGACGATGATCTGCGTGACCCATGAAATGGGCTTTGCACGGCAGGTGGCCGACCGGGTGATCTTCATGTCGGAAGGGGAGATCATCGAGGAAGGCCCGCCGGAAGAATTCTTCCGCGATCCCAAGCACCAGCGCACGCGCACGTTCCTCGGCGAAATTCTCGCCCACCACTGAGGTTCGCGCGCTCTTAAGGCGGGCGGGGATAATCCCGCCTCTCCCACACCGTCCGATGAGCGACACGTGATCATGACAGAGAAAACATCCTTCAAGGTCGGCCTGATTGGCGCCGATATACAGCTTTCCAAATCGCCGGCGCTGCACATGCGCGAAGGGGCGGCCCACGGGCTCGATTATTCCTACGAGCTGGTGGATGTCACCGCCCGCAAGCTGCCGCCGAGCGCCCTTCCCGACCTGCTGGACGAGCTGGAAGCGCGTGGTTTTGCCGGCACCAACATCACCCATCCCTTCAAGCAGGCCGTTATTCCGCATCTGCATGAACTGTCGGACGATGCCCGCATGCTGGGCGCGGTCAATACCGTCGTCTTCCGGGACGGACGCCGCATCGGTCATAATACCGATTGGTACGGCTTTTACGAAAGCTTCGTGCGCGGTCTGCCGGATGCACGGCGTGACCGGGCGCTTCTGGTCGGCGCGGGTGGCGCTGGCGTTGCGGTGGCCCATGCCGCATTAAAGCTCGGTATCGCCCGTCTCGACATTTTCGACCGGGATTTCCCAAGGGCGGAGCAACTGGCCCGGGAACTCAATGCCCGCTTCGGCGAGGGCTGCGCGCTTGCCGTCAAAGACCCCGCCACCTCCCTGCCCTTTGCCGATGGCCTGATCCATGCCACGCCAATGGGCATGCCGGCCCATCCCGGCATGCCGGTTCCGGCCGATCTCATCGAACAGCGGCACTGGGTGGCCGATATCGTCTATATGCCGCTTGTCACCGAGCTATTGGCGACGGCGGCGAAAAAGGGCTGTCGCACCCTGCCCGGCGGCGGCATGACGGTGTTTCAGGCCGTCGGCGCATTCCGCCTCTTTAGCGGCCGCGAGCCGGATGCCGGGCGCATGACGGCGCATTTCACCGAGCTTTGCATGGCGGAGGGGGTCGCATGAGCCTTTTCACTGTTCTGAACGGTCCCAACCTCAACCTGCTCGGCCAGCGCCAGCCGGAAATCTATGGTTATGAAACGCTGGCCGATATCGAGGCCAATTGCCGTGGGATCGCCGAAACCGCGGGCCACGATCTGTTTTTTGCCCAGAGCAACCGGGAATATGAGCTGATCGACTGGATTCACGAAGCCCGCGGCAAGTCTGCGGGCATTGTCATCAATCCCGGCGCCTTTACCCACACCTCGGTCGCGATCCTCGATGCGCTCAATGCCTTCGAGGGGCCGGTGATCGAGGTGCATATTTCCAACATTCACAAACGCGAGGTTTTCCGGCACCATTCCTATGTCTCGACCCGCGCCGAAGGCGTGATCGCCGGCCTCGGCATCGAAGGTTATGAGGTGGCGCTGCGCCACCTCATCGGCCGTCTTTCGCGCCCGTCGTGATATGGGCGGGCGTCAGCACATAACGCAGCACCATGTCGCTGACATGCCGCGACAATGTCTCCTGGCCCTTATCCGTATAAAGGCTGTCGCCGAAGATGAACGAGAAGGTGGCGACATTCGAGACGTTGAAAAAGGACAGCGCGCTGATCTGCCAGTGCAGTTCCAGCGCATCGATACCCTCCCGAAAGATGCCACCTTTCTGGCCGCGCAGCAGCACGCTCTCCAGCGCGTCGATCGCCGGGCGGTTCAACTGGCGGATCGTTTCGGAAGACTGCATGTGCCGGCCATGATGGATGTTCTCGATCATCACCATGCGGATGAAGGCCGGATTGCGCCTGTGGTGATCGAAGGTGAACCGACAGAGCTTGTCGAGCGCCGCCGCCGGCTCCAGATCGTCCAGCTCCAGATCGCTTTCGCCGCCGCGCACCTTGGCATAAGCCTCCTCCAGCACGCGCTGATAAAGGCTCTCCTTGTCGCTGAAATAATAATAGATCATGCGCTTGGAGGTTCGCGTGCGGGCCGCGATCTCGTCTATGCGCGCGCCCGACAGGCCGTTTTGCGAAAACTCCTCCATCGCGACCGAAAGAATGTCCCGGCGCACCCCTTCCGGGTCGCGCTTCGCCTGCCGGGTATCGCGGGCGTCGCTCAAGGTCGTGCTTTTGCTCATGCTTCATTCCCTGGACGGGGCTGCCATCCGGCGGCGTCCCCTTTATTAACCAATCAGTACATAAGGCTGAAAAGGAAGGCAATATGGCGAGCTATGACACAACAAGACACGGCATGCCAATGCGCACATCCATTGCAACCGTGTCGATCAGCGGCGAGTTCCCGGAAAAACTGGCGGCCATCGCCAAGGCGGGCTTTTCCGGCGTTGAGATTTTCGAAAACGATTTCCTGACCTACGACGCCTCACCGCGCGAGGTGAAGGCGCTGGCCGCCGATCACGGGCTGGATATCACCCTTTTCCAGCCGTTCCGCGATTTCGAGGGCATGCCTGAACCGCACCGCGCCCGCGCCTTCGAGAGAGCACAGCGCAAATTCGACATCATGGGCGAACTCGGCACCGACCTGATGCTGATCTGCTCGAATGTCTCGCCGGTCTCGCTCGGCGGCATCGACCGCGCCGCCGCCGATTTCCATCAACTCGGCGAGCTTGCGGCGAAACACGGCGTACGTGTCGGTTACGAGGCGCTGGCCTGGGGCCGCCATATCAGCGATCACCGCGATGCCTGGGAGGTGGTGCGCCGCGCCGATCACGCCAATGTCGGCATCATCCTCGATAGTTTCCACACGCTGTCGCGCAAGATCGATCCCAATTCGATCCGCTCCATTCCCGGCGACAAGATTTTCATCGTGCAGCTGGCCGATGCGCCGCTGATCGACATGGACCTGCTCTATTGGAGCCGCCATTTCCGCAACATGCCGGGTGAAGGCGATCTGCCGGTGGTGGATTTCATGCGCGCCGTGGCCGCAACCGGCTATAGCGGCCCGCTGTCGCTCGAAATCTTCAACGACCAGTTCCGCGGCGGCTCCGCCCGGCTGCTGGCCGAAGACGGCCACCGCTCGCTCATCAACCTCATGGACCAGGTGCGCCGTCTCGAACCCGACATCCGCATCGATGTGCCCGCCATGCCGGAACGGGTGGAGACGGAAGGCGTGGAATTCGTCGAATTCACCACCGCACCGGAAGAAAAACCCAATCTGGAAGCCCTTCTCACCACGCTCGGCTTTGAAAACACCGCCCGGCACCGCAACCGCGATGTCGATCTTTATACGCAGGGCGATATTCGCATCGTCATCAATACAAGCGATGGCGGCGACAGTTTCGCGGGAGCGTCCTATTCCATCCACGGCACCAATGCCTATGCCTTCGGGCTGAAGGTGGATAATGCTGGGGCGGCCCTTGCCCGAGCGGAAGCGCTCGGCGCGCCCACCTTCGCCGAACCGCGCAAGTCAGGCGAAGTCGCCGTTCCCGCCATTCAGGGCGTAGGCAACGGCGTCATCTATTTCCTCGACGGTTCACCGGAGCTTTCTTCCATCTGGGACAATGAATTCGTGCCGACGGAAGGCCAAACGCCGGAAGGCGATGCCGGCCTCAGGCGGATCGATCATCTTGCGCAAACAACGCATTACGATGAAATGCTGACCTGGCTTTTATTCTACACCTCGCTGTTTGCGACGCGGCGCACGCCGATGGTCGATGTGGTCGATCCGGGCGGGCTGGTGCGCAGCCAGGCGATTGAAAGCGTGCCCTCGCCGCATTTCCGCCTGACCATGAACGGTGCGGACAATCGCAAGACTTTCGCCGGCAAATTTCTGGCCGAGGGTTTCGGCACCAGCATCCAGCATATCGCGTTTGCCACCGACGATATCTTCGCCACTGCAAAAGCTTTGCAGGCGCGCGGTTTCCACGCCCTGCCGATCTCACGCAATTATTACGACGATCTGGAAGCCCGTTTCGGGCTGGAGCCGGAGTTTTCCGATGCGCTCAGGGCCGCGAGCATTCTCTATGACCGCGACGACAATGGTGAATATTTCCAGATCTACAGCCGCACCTTCGGCGAGGGTTTCTTCTTCGAAATCATCGAAAGGCGCGGAGCCTATGGCGGTTATGGCGCGATGAACGCGCCCTTCCGTATCGCCGCGCAACGACGGCTTGCGCCGCCGGTCGGCATGCCGAAGGAATAACAGCCTGCATGAAACCGGTGGCCTTGAGCTAGGAGGGTGCTCCTTTCAGCCTGCCGCCAACCTTCCCCTTCGTCATCCCTGTGCTTGCCACAGGGATCGAGCCGATGCGCGTCTGCGCGGCGGGAAGAATCTTTTCAGCCCACGGACTTGGGCTGACTGGATCTCTGTGACAAGCACAGAGATGAAGGAGGCGAGTGCAACGAACTTCTGCTCGCTGTTTAGTCCCATCCCGGACGAACCCGCGCCAAATTAAAATGCACATTGCGCATTTGTAGAGCAGTACACAAAAATTGTTCAACACTCTGGACATGATTGTTCGGTTTTGTTAGCTTTTTCGGCAAAACAAGGGTGGGGAATTAGAGTTACATGCGCATCGTCGAATCTGCGGCTGACGCAAATCATCCGGCCGGTACCGATGAGGTTGCCTGCGGCGCTTCGGTGACATCGAATGTGCCGTGTCGGCGGGCGACGGCCAACGCGCATTTTGCCGACAAAGCGGCCTGAAGACATGCAGTTCTTCGCGACATTCCCGTCCTTGCCCATGGCGTCGCCCAGCACGCGCCTGCCCGAGACATTTTCCCCTTCCTCATTTTCACATGGCCGCGCCAGCTTTGCCGCGCAGGCCACGCCGGAGACGCTGACATGACTGCCGCACCCGCAAACGCCCTCCTCTCGGTCGAAGGCCTGAGCGTCGAGTTCGGCAACAGCCGCGTCGTGGACGATATCTCCTTCAGCGTCGAGCCCGGCCGCACGGTCGCGGTCGTCGGCGAATCCGGATCGGGAAAATCGGTCACCTCGCTTTCCACCATGCGCCTTGCCGACATGATGGGCGCGACCTACCCCACCGGCAAAATCCTGTTTGAAGGCAAGGACTTGCTGAAGGCTTCGCAGAAAGAGATGCGCGCGATCCGCGGCAAGGAAATCGCCATGATCTTCCAGGAGCCGATGACCTCGCTCAACCCCGTCTTCACCATCGGCGACCAGATCTGCGAAGTGCTTGTGCTGCATGAAAAGATGGGCAAGCAGGCGGCGCTGGCGGAAGCACAAAAGCTGCTCGAAATGGTGCGCCTGCCCGATGCGGCCGAGCTTCTGAAACGGTATCCGCACCAGCTTTCCGGCGGCATGCGCCAGCGCGTGATGATCGCCATGGCGCTCGCCTGCCGGCCGAAGCTTTTGATCGCCGACGAGCCGACGACGGCGCTGGATGTGACCATTCAGGCGCAGATCCTCAACATCATGCGCGATCTGCAGAAGAAGCTCGGCATGGGCATGGTCTTCATCACCCACGATATGGGCGTGGTGGCGGAAATGGCCGATGACGTGGTCGTCATGTGGAAGGGCAAGAAGGTGGAGGAAGGTCCGGTCAAGGATATCTTCGCCAACCCACAGCACCCTTATACCCGCGCCCTGCTTTCCGCCGTTCCGCGCCTCGGCAGCATGGAAGGCGAAGAGTTTCCCAAGCGCCTGCCGCTCACCGTGTTGCAGGACGGCCAGCCGGTCGTGGTCGGCGAGGAGCGCGTGCAAAACACGGCGAAATACGACGCCAAGCCGCTTCTGTCGGTCAAGGACCTGTTCGTGCGCTTCGATATCCGCAAGAACCTGTTCGGCAAGGCGACGCACCGTTGCAGCGCCGTGCAGAAGGTGAGCTTCGATATTCACGCCGGCGAAACGCTGGCGCTCGTGGGCGAATCCGGGTCCGGCAAATCCACCATCGGCCGCACCATCCAGCAGCTGCAGACGGCCATATCAGGCGAAATTGCCTTCAATGGCCGCAGCTATTCGCAGATGTCGGCGGCGGAACGCTTCCGTATGCGCCAGGAAGTGCAATATATCTTCCAGGACCCCTTCGCCTCGCTCGATCCGCGCAAGACGGTCGGTTTTTCGATTGCCGAGCCGATCAACACCCACGGTTTGATCAACGATCAGAAGGCGGTACGCCTGCGGGTGGATGAATTGCTGGAGCGTGTGGGCCTCAGCTCCGAACATGCCGCGCGTTATCCGCACGAGTTTTCCGGCGGCCAGCGCCAGCGCGTCTGCATTGCCCGTGCGCTCGCTTCCGATCCGAAGCTTATCATCGCCGATGAGGCGCTCTCGGCGCTCGATGTCTCCATTCAGGCGCAGATCATCAATCTGTTCATGGATCTGCAGGCGGAGCGTGGCCTCGCTTATCTCTTCATCAGCCATGACATGGCTGTCGTGGAAAAGATGAGCCACCGCGTCGCCGTGCTTTATCTTGGCCAGATCATGGAAATGGGCAGCCGCCGGCAGGTGTTCGAAACGCCGACGCATGATTATACCCGCCGCCTGCTTTCCGCTGTGCCGGTTGCCGATCCGACAATTGAGCGCCACACCGCCATGATCGAGGGCGAAATCCCCAATCCCGTGCGCCGTGTCGGCGATGAGCCGGCCATTCTCGCCCATGAGGAAATCAATCCGGGCCACTTCATCGCGAAGAGCGCCTGAATAACAACCAGAACCACAACCATCTGAAGAGGAACAGGTAGATGACAATGATAAAGAAGGGGATGACGACAACGTTCGTCGCACTTGCCATGGCCGCCACGGCCTTCACCGCCGCACCGGCCCTTGCCGCCGGCAAGATGACCATTTCCAGCCCGCAGGACCCGGGCAGCTGGGATCCGATCGACACCTTCCTCGTACAGTGGGCGGCCGTCGCCACCAACATCTTCGATGGCCTCACCTATCGCGGTCCGGACCTGAAGGTTGTGCCCGGCCTTGCCGAATCCTGGGAAGAGCTGGATGAGGGCAAGCGCATCCGCTTCAAGCTGCGCCAGAACGTCAAGTTCCACAATGGCGAACCCTTCAACGCCGCCGCCGTCAAGTTCACCTTCGAGCGCCTTCTCGGCGAACAGGGTGCCAAGGGACCGCAGCGCTCCAACTATGTCGCCATCGAAAGCGTCGATGCTATCGACGATTACACCGTCGACATGAAGCTGAAGGCGCCGGATCCCGTGCTGCTGACCAAGCTTGCCGGTTATGGCGGCATGATCGTTCCGCCTGCCTACATCAAGGAAAAGGGCGAGGACAATTTCAACCTCAACCCAGTCGGCACCGGCGCATTCAAATTCGTTTCCTACGCGCCGAAGACCAATATCAAGCTGGAAGCCAACCCCGATTACTGGGGCGGTGCGCCAAAACTTTCCGAGCTTGAATATCGCTTCATCGCCGAGCCGGCGACCGCCGTTGCCGAATTGCAGGCCGGCCGCGTCGATCTCGTCATTCCCCCCACCATCCCGATCGGCATGATCCCGGTTATCGAAGGCGATTCCAAGCTTGAGATCGTCAGCGTTCCCGGCCCGACGGTCGACGCGCTGCGTTTCAACACCCGTGACGGCATTACCGCCGATCCGAAGGTGCGCAAGGCGATCATCATGGCCGTCGATCGCGGCACCATCGTCAAGTCGATCCTCGCCGGTCAGGCATCGGAAATCGCAAGCTTCCAGAGCGCGCTGTCCTTCGGTTACGACCCGGAACTGAAGCCGCTGCCTTACGATCCTGAGGGTGCGAAAAAGCTGCTCGCGGAAGCCGGCGTCAAGGCAGGCGCGGCGCTGCAGATCGATATCCGCGGCAATGACGCGACGATGAACGAGGTGGCGCAGGTTATTTCCAGCTACCTCTCCATGGTCGGCATCACCGCCACCATCAAGCCCTATGAAACCAACGTTCTGCTGAACGACATCATCCCGCAGGGCAAGACCGGCGCGATGTTCCAGCAGAAATGGGGCGGCTGGACCTTCGATTACGACAACACGGCCTATTCCATGTACCACTCGGGTGAGAAGTGGAACCCTTACGACAAGGACGAAAAGCTGGACAAGCTGCTTGAATCCCAGCGTCCGCTGACCGACCGTGCCGAGCGCGAAAAGATCCTCAAGGAAATCGGCAGCTATACCGCCGAACGCGCGCTGGAAATCCCGCTTTACAACACCAATGCGATTTACGGCATCAACAAGCGGGTCAAGGGTTTCGTCGCACCGCCGGATAACCGCCTGAAGCTGACCGACGTTACCGTCGAATAATCAGGCTGGTCTTCTGATCAACACACCTTGCCCGCCGCAATGCGGGCAAGGTCGGGTCTCTCTTCAAGGTAAAAAACGTGGCCGGTTTCCTCATCAAGCGATTGCTGCAGGCGATTTTTGTCGTCATCGCCATCACCCTTCTCGTTTCCTTCGCCATTCGCCTCACCGGCGATCCGGCTGTCACCATGTTTCAGGGCGGCGGCAGCATGACGGAAGACGATCTGGCGCGCATTCGCGCAGCACTCGGCACCGACCGGCCGTTCTTCGTGCAATATTTCAGCTTCCTGAAGGGCCTCGTGACACTCGATTTCGGCCGCAGCTTCACCGGCAGCACGCCGGTCTCGCGCCTCATCGCCGATGCCCTGCCCGCCACGCTTTTGCTCGCCTTCATCTCCATGGCGGTGTCGATCGCGCTTTCCATCCCGCTCGGCATCAAGGCGGCGACCTCGCGTGGCAAGACGGCCGATCAGGTGATCCGCATCTTCTCGCTCATCGGCCTGTCCTTCCCGAATTTCTGGCTGGCGACGATGCTGGTGCTGCTGTTCTCCATCACGCTCGGCTGGCTGCCGCCCAGCGGCATGGGCGGTTTTGCCAGCTACATCATGCCATCAGTGACGATGGGTGTGATCCTGACAGCCACCAATGTGCGCCTTGTGCGCACCGCCATGCTCGATACGCTGCGTTCACAATATGTCATGGTGGCGCGCGCCAAGGGCCTCAGCGAAAGCAAGGTTCTCTACAAACACGCGCTGCGCAACTGCGCCATTCCGCTCATCACCTATTTTGGCCTGCAATTTGGCGGGTTGCTCGGTGGCATCGTCGTCATCGAACGTGTCTTCAACTGGCCGGGCCTCGGCACGCTGGCTTTCGATGCGGTCGGCGCGCGTGATTATCCCGTGCTTCAGGCCGTCATCACCGTGCTGTCGCTGATGATCGTCGGCATCAACCTTCTGGTCGATATCGCCTACGGGCTTGTCGATCCGCGCATCCGCACGGAGTAAGTGACGATGGCTGCCAAAACCTCGCGTCTCGCGCGCTTCACCAATCTCGAATTCGTCCTCGGCGCGTTCCTCACGACAGTCATCTGCCTTGCCGTCGTCTTTTCCGACGTGCTGTTTCCGGGCGGTGCGGACAAGATCGACCTGATGGCCCGCCTTGCCAAACCCTTCGCCAATGCCGCCCATCCGCTCGGCACCGATCCGCTCGGCCGTGACGTGCTCGCCCGTGTCGTCGCCGGCGGCAAGATTTCGCTGCTGGTCGGTTTCACATCCGTTATCGGCGCGGTCATCTTCGGCGTCGCGGTCGGTCTGGTCGCCGGTTATTATCGCGGCTTTTGGGATATGCTGGTCATGCGCTTTGCCGATATTCAGCTCGCCATGCCCTTCATTCTCTTGGCCATCACCTTCATCGCCATTGTCGGCGGCAGCCTCACCAACACCATCATCCTCTTGATCATATCGCAATGGGTGCAATATGCCCGCCTCGTGCGCGGCTCGGTGCTGACGCTTCGGGAACGGGAATTCATCCTTTCCGCCCGCGCCATCGGCGTGAAGGACTGGCGCATCATTCTCCAGCACCTGCTGCCGAACCTCATCGGCCCGGTCATCGTGCTGATGACGCTGAATGTCGCCAACAACATCCTCTTGGAAAGCAGCCTCACCTTCCTCGGCCTCGGTGTCGATCCGACCATCCCGAGCTGGGGCGGCATGCTGGCGGATGGCCGCACCTATCTGCAGACCGCATGGTGGGTCAGCGTTTTCCCCGGCCTTGCCATCCTTCTGACCGTGCTTGGCCTTAACCTTCTCGGCGACTGGCTGCGCGACAGCCTCGACCCCACCGGCAGAACCTCGAGGTAACAGCGATGAGCCAGATTTTCGACCAGACTTTCGAACGCACGCTGGATGCGCTTCTCGCCAATGCCGAGCCCGGCCAGTCCTTCGAGGCATGGAGCTTCGATGACGCCAAAAGCCGCCGCGAAGCCGAAAACCGGCTGAAGAAAAAGGGCGTCAGCGCCCGCATCCGCAGCGCCTACAAACCGCTTCTCTTCACCTTTCTGGAAGAGATCAATCTGGATGGTGTCGATACCATCGAGGTACGTTACCCGGTGCACGCGAACGCCCCCGCCAATCGTTTCCGGCTGGAAGCCTATCCGCTGGCGGCTCTGGTGGGCGATGCGAAGATCGACTTCGTCGCCCGAAAAGACGACGCCTTCCATTATGATGTTACGCTGACCCGTAACGGCAGGAAGGAAACCCTGAAGATTCTGGCGCCAAACCGGGTGCACACCGATATCGTGGGCGAAACCAATGTTTCCCCCACGGGCTGGTTCCGGCTTGCCGGCGATGCTGTGGGTGAGCGGTTGGAGACGGATTACGAACGGCTTTTCGAAGCGGCGATCCATGCCGTCGCCAACCACGGCTGGGGCGATGAAGAGCCCTATTTCGAGGAACTGAACATCCGCGTCGCGCATCCAGCCGAAGATCTGCCGCTTTCCCTTGGCGATGAGGTCGTCAGCCTGCGCGAGGCGCTGCATGAGGATTTCTATTTCTCGCTGCTGGAGTTCTTCCAGAAGAAGTCCGGCCGGCCGCTGGGCGACCGGGGCCTGAAACCCGGCCAGATCGTGCCGGAAATCGTGAAAAGCGAAGGCGAAGTCTCCGTCCGCATCGAAGCCCGCACGCTCACCACAGCCTTTCTCGATGGCCGTGAACAGCCGATCGATACGGCCAGCGAACCGGTTGCGGCAGGCCAGCTCGCGAAACTGCTTGAAGACATCGGCGGCGAGGCCTTCGAGGCCCGCTCCCGTTCCGGCCGTATTCTTGCCGCCCGTTATGTAGCCGGCAGCGATGCCGCAGTGATGATCAGCGGCGGCCAGCATCCCAACGAGACCACAGGCATCGTCGGCGCCATCCGCGCCGCCCGCAAACTCGCAGAACGCAGGGGCGCGCATTTCACCATTTCGCCGCTGGAAAATCCGGACGGTTACGCCCTGCATCAAAGGCTGAGAGCCGACAATCCGCGCCACATGCATCACGCGGCGCGTTACACCGCGCTCGGCGACGATCTCGAATATCGCACGCGGGAAAATTCGGGTGCCCACCTCAATGAGAAGGCAATCCGTTTCAGGGCGCAGGAGATGAGCGACGCGAGCCTGCATGTGAACCTGCATGGTTATCCATCCCACGAATGGACCCGGCCGCTTTCCGGTTATGTACCGCGTAATTTCGCCATGTGGACGCTGCCGAAGGGTTTCTTCCTCATCATCCGCCACCATGCGGACTGGGAAAGGCAGGCCGAAGCCCTGCTCGACCGGGTAACCCGCCATCTCGGCGCCATTCCCGGCCTGCTCGATTACAACAACCGACAGATCGCTCTTTATGAAATCCACGCCGGCGAAACCGGTTTCCGCATCATCAACGGTTTCCCGTGCCTGTCCTCCGTCGATGACCGCCACACCGTGCCGATGACGCTAATCACCGAATATCCGGACGAGACGATCTACGGCAACGATTTCATCACCGGCCACACCGCACAGATGGAAACGGTGCTCTCCGCCTATGATGCCTGGCAGGAGATTCTCGTCGGGGAAGTCGCCTGATATTCAGGCCGCCCTCGATGGGCGGCCTATTTTCCCGCCGTGCCAGCGAGTTTTTGGTCCCGCTGCTTCTGCAAAAGCCTCTTGCCCTTGCTCAGAATATGGAGATTAGCGGCATCAAGCTTGTTGTACCCCGCCTGAATAATATCCAGATCGGCAACGTGACCGATTGCTGCCAGTTCATGCATCACGTCGCCAATAGCGACATCGACACTCGGCTTTTGCAGGTTGACCACATCCTCCACCGCAGCGTGCATGCCTTGCGCGTCTCCGCCCATGACGCGATACAGCGCCAGCGCCTTGCGAAGAAATGCTTCGCGGCGCTCGATCTTATTGTTGAGTATACTTTCGCCAACGCGATCTCGCATCAACTCAACAACTCTATTTTGATATTCGCCCATCAGACACCAAATAAAGTTCACAATATGCTTCGCGAGGCTACAAACAATCCCCTTAGAACTGGTTAAGGCACGAGGCTTGCGCGGGTATGACCGTCATTTTCGAAACATGTCACAAAAGCTGGTTTTCATGAGGAAGCATTTCGATACCACGTCCCGCGAAAACGCCGGTCGTGATGGCTGCGGCGGCGCTATACATTGAGAATCACGGGATGATCACTATTGTGCGATCTCGCATAAGACAAACCCGGTGAGATGGGTATTGATAACCGTCAGGTTATTTATCACCCCCCTTATTTCATTTTACTTTGGCCACGGCACTCATCAATCTGGCAGTCTGGATCGGTGGATGGGAGCCACGGATCAATTGGGAGGAAATCATGAAATTACGGATCACCGCCGCCATCGCGGCCATCTGCTTCAGTACTGCCGCTTATGCCGAGACCATCAAGGTGGGCGTGGTCGGTCCGTTCTCCGGCCCCTTCGCGCTGCAGGGCAAGAACTTCAAGGCCGGCATCGATGCCTGGTTCGCGCTTCACGGCAACAAGGTCGGCGACGATACGGTGGAGGTCGTCTATCGCGATGTGCCGCAGGCCGATCCGGCGCAGTCCAAGGCGCTGGCGCAGGAGCTGGTGGTGAAGGAAGGCGTGCAATATCTCGCCGGCTTCTATTTCACCCCCGACGCCATGGCCGTCACGCCTTTGCTGAAGCAGGGCAATGTGCCGATGGTCATCATGAATGCCGCCACCTCGGCCATCGTGACGAAAAGCCCCTATGTGGTGCGCACCTCTTTCACCACCTGGCAGACCTCCACTCCCATCGCCAAGGTGGCCTTTGATGGCGGCGTGAAGAAGGTCATTTCGCTGGTCAGCGATTACGGCCCGGGCGTCGATGCCGAGAACGCCTTCAAGGCGGCCTTTACCGCCGCCGGCGGCGAGGTGGTGGAAACCATCCGCATGCCGCTTTCCACCAATGATTTCAGCCCGATCATGCAGCGCGTGAAGGATTCCGGCGCGCAAGGCGTCTTCGCCTTCCTGCCGTCGGGCCCGACCACGCTCGGCTTCGTCAAGGCCTTCAACGATAACGGCCTGAAATCCGCAGGCGTCAAGCTCTTCGCACCGGGCGATCTGACGCAGGAATCCGACCTGCCGGCGCTTGGCGAAGCCGCACTCGGCATGCAGACGACCTTCCACTACGCCGTTTCGCACGATTCGCCTGAGAACAAGACCTTCGTGGAAGCCGCCGCCAAGGCGATCGGCAATCCCAAGGAACTGTCCTTCCCCGCAGTCGGCGCCTTTGACGGCATGTATGTCATCAGCAAGATGATCGAGGCCACCGGCGGCAAACAGGATGCGGAAAAGGCGGTGGACGCGGTGAAGGGTCTTTCCTGGACAAGCCCGCGCGGCCCTGTCAGCATCGATCCGGAAAGCCGCCACATCACGCAGAACATCTATCTGCGCGAAGTGGCCAAGGGCGATGACGGCAATTATTACAACAAGGAAGTCCAGACCTTCGAAAAACAGGGCGATCCGGGCCTCGCCGCCGCGAAATAACCGGCGACACGGGCCTCGCCGCCGCGAAGTAACAGCGGCTCGTAAAGACGTTCCGGGTCGCCCGTCGCGGCCCGGTTCCGGCCCGGATGGGTATTGCAGCACCGGGAGGAGCTTTTCAGCATGCAGACGGTCTTCAGCATCCTTGTCGATGCGCTTGCCTATGGCATGGTCCTGTTCATCATCTCCATCGGCCTTTCAGTGACGATGGGGCTGATGCGGGTGGTCAATCTGGCGCATGGCGCCTTCGCCATGATCGGGGGTTATCTCGCCTCCTATGCCGCCCACGGCCTCGGCCTCGGTTACGCCGTGGCGATCCTCGTCGCCATTGTCGGCACCATCGTCATCGCCATTCCGCTTGAGCGTTTTCTCTATCGCCGCATCTATGGCGCACCCGAACTGACGCAGGTGCTGATGACCATCGGCATCACGTTCTGCATCATCGGTATCGCCAATTTCGTCTTCGGGCCGACACTCAAAACCATTCCCTTGCCGCAGCAGCTGGCCGGCCCCACCGATCTCGGCTTCCGCACCATCGCCACCCACCGCATCTTCGCCATTGCCTGCGGTCTGGCTGTTGCCGGCGCACTGTGGTTCACCTTCGAAAAGACCGCCTTCGGCATCAAGCTGCGCGCGGCGGTGGACAATGCCGCAATGGCGGCCGCACTCGGGGTTCGCACCGAGGTCATCTATGCCGTCAGCTTCGCCATCGCCGTCGGCCTTGCCGCCATGGGCGGCGTCATCGGCGCGGAACTGCTGCCGGTCGAACCCTATTATGCGCTGCGCTACATGGTTACCTTCCTCGTGGTAGTCTCGGTCGGCGGCGCGGGCTCCATTCCCGGCGCGCTGATCGCCTGCCTGCTGCTCGGCGCAATCGATACGACCGGGCGGTATCTCGCCCCCGAATATGGCGAATTCTTCTTTTACCTGGCGGTCATCGTGATCATCACGCTGTTCCCGCGCGGCCTTCTCGGAAGGGCGAAATGAGATGGCGGTGCTCATGAACGACGTGACTGAAACGGCAGACACCCCGAAGGCGCGCTCGCCGCTGCGCACGCTTGCGGGGCCGCTCCTCATCATCGCCGCCGCTGTTGCCGGTTATTACCTGTTTCCGGATAATCTGGCGCTTCTGACCCGCATCATCGCCATTGCGCTGCTCGTGCTGTCGATCGATCTCGTTACCGGCTATTGCGGCGTCGCCACGCTTGGCCATGCCGCGCTCTTCGGTGCTGGCGCCTATGCCGCCGGCATCGCCGCCGCCCATTTCGAGATTACCGATCCGCTGCTGATGACCGTGATCGGCGCGGCTGCGGGCGGCGTCGCGGGGCTGGTCTCCGGCACGGTTCTCTTGCGCGCCCACGGCCTGCCGCAGCTAGTTCTTTCCATCGCCGTCATCCACCTGTTCCATGAGGCGGCCAACAAGGCATCCGGCTGGACGGGCGGTAGCGACGGTCTTGCCGGCGTTTCTCCGGACGCACTGTTCGGCACCTTCGAATTCGATCTTTTCGGCCGCACCGCCTATATTTACGGCGTCTGTCTGCTGCTTGTCGTCTTCCTCGCCCTCAGGGTCGTGGTCAACTCGCCCTTCGGCATGTTGTGCCGCGGCGTCAAGCAGGACAGCATCCGCATTCAGGCCATGGGCGGCGGCGTCAACGGCACGATTTTGAAGATGTTCGTCATATCGGGCATCGTCGCCGGCATCGGCGGTGCGCTCAACGCCATTTCCACCCAGGTCGTCGGCCTCGACAGCCTCAGCTTCACGCTTTCGGCCGAAGCGCTGGTCATGCTGGTGCTCGGCGGCGCGGGCTCGCTTTACGGCGCGCTGATCGGCACCGTCACCTTCATGTGGTTCGAGGATGTCGTTTCCGCCGCCGATCCGTTCCACTGGCTCACCATTGTCGGCCTGCTGCTGATTGCCGTCGTGCTTTTTGCGCCGCGCGGGCTTTATGGCGCGGGTGAGCAGATCATCGCGCGCATCCGTGGAGGTCGCAAATGAGCGCCATTTTCGAAGTCTCCGGCCTCAAGAAGAATTTCGGCGGCCTCGTCGTCACCAACAATGTCTCGCTGTCGCTTTCGCCGGGAGACCGCACGGTGCTGATCGGCCCCAATGGCGCCGGCAAGACCACCTTCGTCAATCTCGTCACCGGCAATATCAAGCCCTCGGCCGGCACGGTGCGCATCGCCGGCGAGGATGTGACCGGCCTCAGCGCCAGCCAGCGGGTGAAACGCGGCCTCGTCCGCTCGTTTCAGGTCACGCGGCTGTTTCAGGACATGACGCCGGAGGAGCATGTGGCGCTTGCCATTCTCCAGCGCGAAGGCAAAACGGGCCGGATTTTCGGCCGTTACCGCGCCATGCCCGCGGTCATGAGCGAAGCCCGCGACATTCTCGGCACGCTTGGCCTCCTCGCACTTGCCGAAACAAGAGTGCGTGAAATCGCCTATGGCCAGCAGCGGCTGATCGAGATCGCGCTTGCCATGGCGCTTCGCCCGAAAATCCTGCTGCTGGACGAACCGGCCGCCGGCGTGCCTTCCACGGAAACCGCGCGCATCGAACAGGCGCTCGACCGGCTGCCGGCGGACCTCGCGATCCTGATGATCGAGCACGACATGGATCTGGTCTTCCGTTTCGCCAAACGTGTGGTGGTGCTCGCCGCAGGCGCGGTCATCTTCGACGGTTCGCCTGAAGACGTCACCAGCAATGCGGAAGTCCGCCAAGCCTATCTGGGAAGTTACGCCGATGCCCGCAGCGCCGCTTGAAATCGTCAACCTCACCGCCGGTTATGGCCCGACAAGGGTCATCGAGGGCCTGTCGCTTTCCGTGCCGTCGGGTTCGCGTTTCGCGGTTCTCGGCCGCAACGGCGTCGGCAAGACCAGCCTCTTCGCCACGCTCGCCGGCCAGACGAAACGCTTTGCCGGCGATATTCGCATCGGCGGGCAGGACATCGCCGCCCTGCCGAGTGCCGCCCGCGCCAAAGCCGGCCTCGGCTACGTGCCGCAGACCCGCGATGTGTTTCCCACCCTCACCGTCGAGGAGAACCTGTTCGTCGGCCTCAAGGCCCGGCCGAAATCGGCCATCGAGGAAGCCTACACGCTGTTTCCGCGTCTCAAGGAGCGCCGCCGCAATCTCGGCTCGCAACTCTCCGGCGGCGAACAGCAGATGCTCTCCACCGCCCGCACGATTCTCGGCCAGCCGCGGGTGCTGCTTCTCGACGAACCGCTCGAAGGCCTTGCCCCCGTCATCTGCGAAGAACTGATGGCGGCCTTCTCCAAACTGGCGCAATCGGGCGAAATGACCATTCTCCTCGTCGAACAGCGCATCCAGATGGCCATCGACTTCGCCGATCATGCCATCATCATGGAACGCGGCCGCATCGTCTGGGAAGGACCGTCGAGCGATCTTGCGGAGAACCCGGATATTATCGATACGCATCTCGGGGTTGGCGGGCTTCACTGAGCCAACGCATCATGTATATAATCTCTGTCATACCGGCCTTGAGCCGGTATCCAGCCAGCCCAAGTCCTTGAGGTGAAAAGACTCTTCGCGCCGCGCGGACGCGCGCCTACAGGATTCCGGCTAAAGGCAGCAATGACGGAGGGTGACCGATCACACAAAGCCCCCGCCGTCTCATTTGCCCTTCCTAAAAAACCCAATGGAATAAAAATTCCATTGCAGTTAAAGTGCACACGATTTCAGTCTGCACAAAGGAACGACAATGACGGCAATCGAGGCGCCAGAATCCGTAAAGGCTTTTGAGGAGCGACTGCTCCAGGTCGCGGAGGGTTTGCCGAAACGATTGCGGCAATGCGCCGATTATGTCGCCTCCAATCAGGACCGCATCGCCGTTTCCACCGTTGCCGAAATGGCGGAAGGGGCGGGCGTGCAACCTTCTGCCTTCATGCGGTTTTGCCAGATCATGGGCTTTTCCGGCTTTTCGGAAATGCAGCGGCTGTTCCGTGATTCCTATGTCGGCGGCTGGCCGGATTATGCCACGCGACTCGACCATCTGCGGGAGAAGGGCGATGAAAGCGCATCCGGCCTGCTTGCCGAATTCGTGGAGGCCGGCCGTTCCTCGCTGGAAATGCTGCTGAAATCGGTCGATACACGCCAGCTTGACGAGGCGGTTTCGGCTTTGGCCGGTGCGCGCACCGTGCATATCATCGGTCTGCGGCGGTCTTTCCCCATTGCCAGCTATCTCGCTTACGCCTTCGAGAAGATGAAGGTGCCGGCGGTTCTGCACAGTGCGGTCGGCGGGCTCGGCAATATCAGCGCCATTTCCCGTGACGACGCGCTGATCGCGATCACCTTTTCCCCCTATTCCGCTGAGACGCTGGAACTGGCGGAAAACGCCCGCGCCAACGGTATTCCGGTCGTTGCGCTCTCCGATTCCGCCGTCAATCCGCTCCGGAAATCTGGCGCGACGCTGCTGACCGTCACCGAGATCGATTTCGGCGCGTTCCGCTCGCTTTCCGCCACTCTCTGTCTGGCCATTACGCTGGCCGTGGCTGTGGGAACTCGCAAAACAGCCTGAATATTTTTATTGAAAACGGAAAAAATAGAATTTATGATCCAAATCCATGAAACGGGCATTCCATAATCGTCCGTCTCGTGACGAACGAAAATGAGCGGAGGAGGCTCATCGGAGCGGGATGGCGAAAGATGCGGGCGATCGTCGCCTGAATGCCGCTCCAGACATGTGAGGCAGACCGTACCGAGGTGCGGTGCTAAGGAGGAACCTTTTGAAAAAACTTGATCTCATCACGATCGGGCGCTCGTCTGTCGACCTGTATGGTTCACAGGTCGGCGGCCGTCTGGAGGACATGGCCTCCTTTGCCAAATATATCGGCGGCTCTCCCACCAACATCGCAGCCGGCGCCGCACGCCTCGGGCTCAACAGCGCCGTCATCACCCGTGTCGGCGATGAGCATATGGGCCGCTTCATCCGCGAACAGCTGGTACGCGAAGGCGTCGATGTGCGCGGCGTGAAGACGGACCCGGAGCGGCTGACCGCACTGGTGCTGCTCGGCATTCGTGACCAGAACCAGTTCCCGCTGATTTTCTATCGCGAAAACTGTGCCGACATGGCGCTCAGCGAAGACGACATCGATCCCGCCTTCATCGCCGAAGCCGGCTGCGTCTGCGCCACCGGCACGCATCTGTCGCATCCGAAGACGGAAGCGGCAGTGCTGAAGGCGCTGAAACTCGCCCGCGAAAATGGCGCGAAGACCGCGCTCGATATCGATTACCGGCCCAACCTCTGGGGTGTGGCCGGCCATGGCGATGGCGAGAGCCGTTTTGTCGAATCGCAGAAGGTCACCGCCAAGCTGCAATCCACCCTGCATCTGTTCGACCTGATCGTCGGCACGGAAGAGGAATTCCACATCGCCGGTGGCTCCACCGATACGCTGACCGCGTTGAAGGCCGTGCGCAAGGTTTCGAACGCGACGCTGGTGTGCAAGCGCGGGCCAATGGGTGCTTCGGTTTTCGCCGGCGATATTCCTGCCAGCCTCGACGATGGCGAGACGGGCGAAGGTTTCCCGATCGAGGTCTTCAACGTTCTGGGTGCGGGTGATGGATTCATGGCCGGGCTGTTCCGCGGCTGGCTGCGCGGCGAAGACTGGCCGACGACGCTGAAATACGCCAATGCCTGTGGCGCTTTCGCCGTCTCCCGCCACGGCTGCACGCCTGCCTATCCGAGCTGGGAAGAGCTGCAATATTTCTTCAAGGCCGGCATTCGCAACAAGGCGCTGCGCAAGGACGAGGCGCTGGAGCAGGTGCACTGGTCGACCAACCGCAAGGGCGACTGGGACACGATGCGCGTCTTCGCCTTCGACCATCGCATGCAGCTGGAAGCCATCGCCGACGAGCTTGGCGTGAAGCACGAGCAGATCGGCGCTTTCAAGAAACTCTGCCTTGAGGCTGCACAGCATGTTGCCGGCGACAGGCCGGGTTACGGCATTCTCTGCGATGGCCGTCTGGGACGTGACGCCCTGTTTGCCGCCAGCGGCTCGGGCCTCTGGATCGGTCGCCCGGTGGAATGGCCGGGTTCGCGCCCGCTGACGCTGGAACCCGATCTCGGCAAGGATTTCGGCGGTCTTTCCGAATGGCCGCTTGAAAATGTCGTCAAGGTTCTGTGTTTTTATCATCCCGACGATACGGATGAGATGCGCGCCACGCAGGAAGAGACCGTCATGCGTCTGTTCCAGGCGACACGCCGCAACCGGCTGGAAATGCTGCTGGAGGTCATTCCCTCCAAGGTCGGCCCAACCGACGATTTGACCGCCGCCCGCATCATCGAGCGCTTTTACGAGATCGGGGTCTATCCCGACTGGTGGAAGCTGGAGCCGATGAAGACCCGTGCTGCGTGGAAAAACGCCTGCGACGCGGTGCATCGCAACGATCCTTACGTGCGGGGCATCGTCGTTCTCGGTCTCGATGCACCGCAAAGCGAGTTGGAAGAGAGCTTCCGCCTTGCCGCCGGTTTCGATCTGGTCAAAGGTTTCGCCGTTGGCCGCACGATTTTCGCGGATGCCGCCCGCAGCTGGCTCGGTGGCAAGATGACCGATGAGGAAGCGGTCAGGGATATGGCGCAGCGCTATACCAGCCTGTGCCGCATTTGGGATGAGGCGCGCGCCAAAAAGGGAGAGGCAGCGTGAAGACAATCAGATTGACGGCTGCGCAGGCCATGGTTCGTTACCTGGCAGCGCAGATGAATGAACATGGCGAAACCTATATCGCCGGCATGTGGGCCATTTTCGGCCATGGCAATGTCGCCGGCATCGGCGAGGCGCTTTATGGCATCCGCGACGAACTGCCGACCTATCGCGGCCAGAACGAGCAATCCATGGCCCATGCGGCCATTGCCTATTCGAAGCAGCTGCGTCGCCGCCGCGCCATGGCGGTCACCTCCTCCATCGGCCCGGGTGCGGCAAACATGGTGACGGCGGCAGCGCTCGCGCATGTCAACCGCCTGCCGGTTCTGCTGATCCCCGGGGATGTCTTCGCCAATCGCGGCCCGGATCCCGTGCTGCAGCAGCTCGAGGATTTCGGCGACGGCACCATGACGGTGAATGACTGCTTCCGCCCGGTCAGCCGTTATTTCGACCGCATCATGCGGCCGGAACAATTGCTGACAGCGCTCCCCCGCGCCATGCGCACCATGACGGACCCGGCCGATTGCGGCCCGGTCACGCTCGCCTTCTGTCAGGATGTGCAGGCGGAAGCCTATGATTACCCTGTCAGCTTCTTCGAAAAGCGTGTCTGGCGCCAGCGCCGCCCGGAACCCGATATGGTAGAATTCGAAGAAGCCGTCGCCGCGCTTAAGGCGGCGAAGCACCCCATCATCGTTGCCGGCGGCGGCGTGCATTTTGCCGGCGCAACCGAAACCCTGAAACGTTTTGCCGAAACCCATTCCATTCCCGTCGTCGAAACGCAGGCCGGTAAATCGGCATTGGCGTGGGATCACGATCTCAATTTCGGTCCCGTCGGCGTCACCGGTGCTGAAAGCGCCAATATCATCAGCGAAAAGGCCGATCTGGTCTTCGGCGTCGGCACCCGTTTTCAGGATTTCACCACCGGCTCCTGGGCGCTGTTCAAGAACCCGAACCGCAAAATCCTGGCGCTTAACGTTCAGCCCTATGACAGCGCGAAGCACGATGCAATCAGCCTGACGGCGGATGCGAAGATCGGGCTTGAAAAACTCTCCGCAGCACTCGGCAGCCACCGTTTTGCGGCGCCGGATGCCGGTCTCAAGGCTGCATGGTTCGAAAAGGCCGATGCCGATACGGCAGCGCCGGGCGAGGACAATGCCAACAGCCTGCCGACAGACATGCAGGTCATCGGCGCGGTGCAGCGCCAGTCGCGCGACAATACCGTCGTGATGTGCGCGGCCGGCACCATGCCGGGCGAGCTTCACCAGCTGTGGAAATCCAGGCTGCCGCTCTCCTATCACATGGAATACGGCTTCTCCTGCATGGGTTATGAAGTGGCCGGCGGCCTCGGCATCAAGATGGCGGAACCGGACCGCGATGTGATCGTCATGGTCGGTGACGGCTCCTACATGATGATGAATTCCGAGCTTGCGACATCGGTTGCCATGGGCGTGAAGATCACGCTCGTCATCACCGACAACAGGGGTTACGGCTGCATCAACCGCCTGCAGATGGAAACCGGCGGCGCTGAGTTCAACAACCTCTACGCCCACACCAACGTCAACCCGATCGCCATCGATTTCGTGGCCCATGCGGGCTCGATGGGTGCGGACGCACGCAAGGTTTCCACCATAACCGAGCTGGAAGAGGCGCTTGCCGCGGCCCGTGCCTCCAGCCGCACCACCGTCATCGTCATCGATACCGATCCTTACCCGACGCCGCAGGCCGGCGGTCACTGGTGGGATGTCGCGGTGCCTGAAGTATCCGACCGCGCCGAAATCGGCCCGGCCCGCGCCCGTTATGAAAACCATGTCAAGGAAAGACAGTAAGATGATCCGTTACGGTACCAACCCGATTGCCTGGTCCAACGACGACGACCGCACGCTGGGCGCGCATATCAGCCTCGAACAATGCCTCGATGAGACCGCGAAGATCGGTTTCGACGGCATCGAGAAAGGCCACAAGTTCCCGACGGAGCCGGAAGGCCTGAAGGGCGTGCTTTCGCCGCGCGGCCTCTCTTTCGTCTCCGGCTGGCATTCGCTGAACCTTCTGACCGACGACATCGAATCCGAGAAGAAGGCCATGCAGCCGGCGCTCGATCTCCTGAAGGCCATGGGCTCGAAGGTCATCATCGTCTGCGAGACCTCCAACGCCATCCATGGCGATGACAACAAGGCGCTGGTCGACCGTCCGCGCCTTGCGGCCGAGGACTGGGCGAAATTCGGCGCGGGCGTCGAGGCGCTTGCCGCCTTTGCCGCAGAACAGGGTATCACCCTCGTTTATCACCACCACATGGGCACGGTGGTGGAGAGCGAAGAGGAAATCGATCTCCTGATGAAGCATACCGGCCCGAAGACGCATCTGCTGCTCGATACCGGCCATTGCCTGTTCGGCGGCGGTGATCCCGTGCGCGTCGCGCAGAAATATATGGGCCGCGTCGGCCATATCCATGCCAAGAACGTGCGCCCTGCCATTGCCGATCAGGTTCGGGGTGAGCGGCTCTCCTTCCTCGAAGGCGTTCGCCGTGGTGTGTTCACCGTTCCCGGCGACAGCGAAGGCGGCGTCAATTTCCCACCGGTTCTGAAAGTGGCGGCCGAGCATGGCTACAGCGGCTGGCTGGTAATCGAGGCCGAGCAGGACCCTGACGTGCGCAACCCGTTCGAATATCAGAGCCTTGGGCTGAAATCGCTGAAGGCTTTTGCGCGCGAGGCGGGGCTGGATAAGGCCGAGGCTGCTTGAGCTGAGCGGGTAGCGGGCGGCTATCCCGCCCGTCATACCGGCCTTGAGCCGGTATCCAGCCAGCCCAAGTCTCTGGCTGAAAAGAGTTGTCCCCGCCGCGCAGACGCGCGTCGGCCGGACCCCGGCTCAAGGCCGGGGTGACGAGACGACAAGAACCAACGAACGAATGACCAAAAAGGAACACCACCATGACCTCACTTCTGCGCAAGCCGGTCGCGACCAGCGGCAAGGTGCACGATATCACGCCCCAAAGCGCGGATTGGGGTTATGTCGGTTTCGGCCTCTACCGCCTGAAACCGGGTGAGACGGCGGCGGAAAACACCGGCGATACCGAAGTCATCCTCGTGCTGGTCGAAGGCAAGGCGACGATCTCCGCGGGGGGGAAGGATTTCGGTGAACTCGGCGACCGCATGAATGTGTTCGAACGCAAACCGCCGCATTGCGTCTACGTGCCCGCAGGCTCCGAATGGTCGCTGACCGCCACGACCGATTGCACCGTCGGCGTCTGCACCGCACCCGGCGAAAAAGGCAGCCGCGAGGCGCAGCAGATCGGCCCGAACGGCGTGCAGCTGACCGAACGCGGCAAGGGCGCCAATACGCGTTACATCTTCCCCATCGCCATGGAAGAGCGCGACGTGGCCGACAGCCTGCTGGTGACGGAAGTCTTCACGCCGTCGGGCAACTGGTCGTCCTATCCGCCGCACCGGCATGATGAGGATAACTATCCAGACATGACCTATCTGGAAGAGACCTATTATCATCGTCTCAACCCGGCGCAGGGTTTCGGTTTCCAGCGCGTCTTCACCGAAGACGGATCGCTGGATGAGACCATGGCGGTGTCGGACGGCGATGTCGTGCTGGTTCCCAAGGGCCACCACCCCTGCGGCGCGCCCTATGGTTATGAGATGTATTATCTGAACGTGATGGCGGGTCCGATGCGCAAATGGCGCTTCAAGAACCACCCGGATCACGACTGGATTTTCAAGCGGGATAATCCCTGAGACGCGCAACGTCCCTCATTCCTGTGCTTGTCACAGGAATCCTGTGTATTGGATTTGTGCTATGTAGAGTGCGGGCGGAAGGCCGTCGGAATCCTGGTCGTTAGAGACCGCCTGCTGGCTTTTGGACCTCCGCCCGCTCTGATAATCCCAACCTGAACAGTTGATGGAGGCCGTGAGCGCGGACCTCGTAGCACAGGATGAGGCTTGCCATGGTACACCCTGTTTACATCGGATGCGACGTCTCAAAGGCACATCTGGATCTTTTCGATGCCGCAACACAAAAAGCCGTCCGCATCGCCAATACCGGCACC
>NZ_RZTX01000022.1:0-68322 GCF_004005385.1 Agrobacterium sp. CNPSo 2736
GGATGCCGACGACGGAAGCCGGCATCCTGACCTTCGGCCTCAGCCAGCTTTATGTCTCGCTGGGTGACCCCATGGCCGATGGCGGCATGGTGGTGCGCATCTGGTGGAAACCCTTCATCCTGTGCATCTGGGGCGGCACGCTGTTCATGATGGCGGGCGGTTTCATCTCGCTCTCGGACAGGCGTTTGCGGGTCGGAGCGCCGAATCGCAAGGCGAAGCCGGTGCGGGCTGCAATGCCGGAGGCGGCGGAATGAGTGTGGTCTTGCTCCCCTCATTCCTGTGCTTGTCACAGGAATCCAGCCGACGCGCGTCTGCGCGGCGAAGGACTCCTCTCAGCCCAAAGACTTGGGCTGGCTGGATTCCTGTGACAAGCACAGGAATGAGGGAGAGAGTGGCAAGGCTCGCTCTTCTTCTCACCCTCGTCTTCGCTGCCGCCTCTCCGGCCTTCGCCTTCAACCCGGATGAAGTCCTCAAAGACCCCGTGCTGGAGCAGCGCGCCCGCAACCTCACGTCTCAGCTCCGCTGCATGGTCTGCCAGAACCAGTCCATCGACGACAGCAATGCGGAGCTCGCGCGTGACCTGCGGGTTCTGGTGCGCGAACGGCTGGTCGAGGGTGACAGCGACAAGGCCGTCATCGATTATGTCGTGTCGCGTTACGGCGAGTTCGTGCTCCTGAAACCGCGCCTCAGCCTGCGCACCGTGCTTTTGTGGGGCGCGCCCATCGGTCTCACCCTTGCGGGAATTTTCGCCGTCTTCGTGTTTTCCCGCCGTCGCGCAAGCCAGGAACAGCCGCAGAAACTGAGCGCGGACGAAGAGATGAGAATTCGCAATCTCATTGAAAAATAACCGTTTTTCATTTTTCCCCACGGTTCTTTTTCAACATTACGGATTTTTCATTCGTCAGACACTTCGCCGTAAGGTGTCGCCTCCTATATCTTCATCATCCACCGCTTCCCCGGTCAAACGGGCTCCAGTCTGAATGAAGAAAGAAGGTACACCATGTCTCATTCGCAAAACTGCCATTTCTCGCTGAAGACGGCTTTGAAGGCCACGACCGTTGGCGGCCTTGCGGCGCTGATGCTTTCCACCGGCATCGCCGCACCGATCCTCCATTCGTTTGCCGCCCCCGTCGAGGTGACTGCGCCGCAGGTTCCGAGCTTTGCCAATGTGGTCGATGCGGTGTCGCCTGCCGTCGTCTCTGTTCGTGTGCAGTCCAACGTGCAGCCCGCTTCCGATGATAGCAGCAATTTCTCCTTCAATTTCGGTGGCCGTGGCCTCGACCAGCTGCCGGACGACCATCCGCTGAAGCGCTTCTTCAAGGAATTCGGCGGCCCCAACCAGGATCGCTCCGACCGTGGCCCGAACCGCCACCGTGACGGCAAGGGTCCGCTGCGCCCCGTCGCTCAGGGCTCCGGCTTCTTCATTTCCGAAGACGGTTACATCGTCACCAACAACCACGTCGTCGATGACGGCTCCGCCTATACGATCGTGATGAATGACGGTACCGAACTCGATGCCAAGCTCGTCGGCCGCGATCCGCGCACCGATCTGGCGCTGCTGAAGGTCGATGTGAACCGCAAGTTCACCTATGTCCAGTTTGCCGATGACAGCAAGATCCGCGTCGGTGACTGGGTCGTCGCCGTCGGCAACCCCTTCGGCCTTGGTGGTACGGTGACATCCGGCATTATCTCGGCCCGTGGCCGCGATATCGGCTCCGGCCCCTATGACGACTACCTGCAGATCGACGCCGCCGTGAACCGCGGTAACTCGGGCGGTCCCGCCTTCAACCTCAACGGTGAAGTCGTCGGCATCAACACCGCCATCTTCTCGCCTTCCGGCGGCAATGTCGGCATCGCCTTCGCCATTCCGGCATCGGTCGCCAAGGACGTGATCGCCGACCTGCAGAAGGACGGCAAGGTCGAACGCGGCTGGCTCGGCGTGCAGATCCAGCCCGTCAGCAAGGATATCGCCGAATCGCTCGGCCTTTCCGAAGCCAGCGGCGCGCTCGTCGTTTCGCCACAGGCCGGCTCGCCGGGCGACAAGGCCGGCATCAAGCAGGGCGACATCATCACCGCCGTCAATGGCGAGCCCGTCAAGGATGCCCGCGACCTGTCGCGCCGCATCGGCGGCATGGCGCCCAACACCAAGGTTGAAATCTCGCTGTGGCGCGGCGGCAAGTCGCAGCCTGTCACGGTGACGCTCGGCGATCTCGCCAGCGACGATGCTTCCAAGGCGACACCGAGCCAGAACGACGACAAGGGCGGCCAGTCCTCCAGCGAGAAGGTGCTCTCCAGCCTCGGCCTGACGGTTTCGCCCGCCGATGACGGCAACGGCCTTGCCATCACCGATGTCGATCCCGACAGCGATGCTGCCGCCCGTGGCCTGAAGACGGGTGAGAAGATCACCTCGGTCAACAACCAGCAGGTCGCTTCCGCCGCCGATATCGAAAAGATCCTCGAACAGGCCAAGAAGGACGGACGCTCCAAGGCGCTGTTCCAGATCCAGACGGATGACGGCAGCCGCTTCATCGCTCTGGATATCGACCAGGGTTGATAGGCTGAAAGGCGATGCCGGTTCTTTCGGGAGCCGGCGTCGTATCCCGCTCTTGAGATGGGGCGGTTGAGCATGGCAGGGCGCTACGGCCCGTTTTCTTGTCCCCGCCGGGAAGAAGAAACAAGCGGCAACCACTCACTCCACAGGCGGTCGCCCGGTCTTGAAGCCAGATAACGCCCAGATAACGCCAAAGGCCAGGTCTTCGGAGGAAACCTCATGGAAAACAAGGTTCAGGAAATGTCTGTCGCATCTGTTTCCGGTTGTGCGGAAAAGGGCGAGGGCGCTATTGTCCCGCACATGAAGATTCTTGTCATTGAAGACGACCTCGAGGCTGCGGCCTATATGACCAAGGCGTTCCGCGAAGCCGGGATCGTCGCCGACCATGCGAGCGACGGTGAGAGCGGCCTGTTCATGGGCTGCGAGAACGCTTACGACGTGATGGTGATCGACCGCATGTTGCCGCGCCGCGACGGACTTTCCGTCATCAGCGAGCTGCGCCGCCGCGGCATCGAGACGCCGGTTCTGATCCTTTCCGCGCTGGGGCAGGTGGATGACCGCGTCACCGGCCTGCGCGCCGGCGGTGACGATTATCTGCCGAAACCCTATGCCTTTTCCGAATTGCTCGCCCGCATCGAGGTACTGGGCCGCCGCAAGGGCAAGCCCGAGCAGGACATGATCTACCGGGTCGGCGATCTCGAACTCGACCGGCTCTCCCACGATGTCCGCCGGGGCGGCAAGGAAATCCTGCTGCAGCCGCGCGAATTCCGCCTGCTCGAATATCTGATGAAGAATGCCGGTCAGGTCGTGACCCGTACCATGCTTCTGGAAAATGTCTGGGACTATCATTTCGACCCGCAGACCAATGTCATCGACGTGCATGTCTCCCGCCTGCGCTCGAAGATCGAGAAGGATTTCGAGAAGCCGCTGCTGAAGACCATTCGCGGCGCTGGCTACATGATGAAGGACGAGGGCTGATTGGCGAAAATGGCCCGCCTCAGAATAGTGTTCCGGTCGACAGCGGTGCGCCTTTCGGCGCTCTATATCCTGCTGTTTGCGCTCTGCGCCGCCTTCCTGGTCTTCTATGTCACCGCCCTTTCCGAACGGCTGCTGAACCAGCAGACGCGCGATGCCGTCTTGCAGGAAGTTTCGGATGTGCAGCGCATCTATAATCGCGGCGGCATCAACCCGCTGCTGCGGATGATGGAACGCCGCGCCCGCCAGCCCGGGGCGAGCCTTTACGTCATCGCCGGGCCGAATGGCGAAATCCTTGCCGGCAACGTCGCTTCGGTGCAGCCGGGCGTTTTCGACAAGGAAGGCTGGACCGGTTTTCCTTTCCGTTACGAGCGTTACTCCGAAAGCGGCGACAGCGTGCAGCATCTGGCCACCGCCAATGTCTTCATGCTGGACAATGGCCTGCGCATCCTGATCGGGCGCGACCTCGGCGAACCCACCAAGTTCCGGGCGCTGGTGCGCAACGCGCTGATGGTGGCGCTCGCCATCATGGGCGGCGGCGCGCTGCTCATCTGGTTCGGCATTGGCCGCAATGCGCTGAAACGCATCGACCGCATGTCGGCGGCGACCAAGAAGATCATGGCCGGCGACCTTTCGCAGCGCCTGCCGCAGGGCCGCTCCGGCGACGAATTCGACCGCCTGTCCGGCTCGCTCAACGCCATGCTCGGCCGCATCGAAAAGCTGAATGAAGGCCTGCGGCAGGTCTCCGACAATATCGCCCATGATCTGAAGACGCCGCTGACGCGGCTGCGCAACAAGGCCGCCGCAGCGCTTGACGACAATGACGAGACGAAACGGCGCGCAGCGCTTGAAGGCATCATCGCCGAATCCGACCAGCTTATCCGCACCTTCAACGCGCTGCTGATGATTTCCCGCGTCGAGGCAGGCTCAATTGCCGCCGAAATGACCGATGTGGATGTCTCGGCGATTGCCGCCGACAGCGCCGAACTCTACGAGCCGGTGGCCGAGGATGCCGGGCTTGCGCTGGAGGCCGAAATAGAGGCTGACCTGTCGGTAAAGGGCAACCGCGAGCTGATCGGCCAGGCGCTCTCCAACCTCATCGACAACGCCATGAAATATGCCTGCGAGGGCGAAGGCGACAAAAAACTCGTTGTGCGTCTGGCAAGGGAACCGGAGGCCATCGTGCTCTCCGTCGCCGATAACGGCCCCGGTATTCCCGCCGACAAACGCGGCGAGGTGTTGAAACGCTTCGTCAGGCTGGATGAAAGCCGCTCGAAACCCGGAACCGGGCTCGGCCTGTCGTTGGTGGAGGCCGTGATGGAGCTGCATGGCGGATCGCTGATGCTGGCGGACACGGATGCCACGAATACCGCCTGCCCGGGGCTGACCGTTTCGATGGTGTTTCCCCTTCCGAAACCCTGATGCGTTTCGTACGAACCCCGGCATGGTACACAACAGTCAAACCGCGCCGGTAAAACAGGGTCAATTTTGCAGGCATTCGTGGCGTCAGAGACGCCTGCAATCTGTCCTGTGACGCAAGCGTTCGTAACCACTGGTGATCACCGATGTTTGCGCGGAAACTCCTCGAAAAATAACTGTCTTTTGCGATTGAATTGACAGATGATCGGAAGAATATTCGTCTGGATTATTGCTGAACTTCATAGGTCGGTTTGATGTGATCGACAAAAGGACTTGCGACGGATGGCAGGCACAATTCCCTTGGCCGGCGACCGGCATCACCCGATCATCCTCTTCGATGCCGAATGTGTGTTGTGTTCCGTGAATGCGCAATTCGTTCTGCGGCATGACAGGCGGGGATACTTCCGGCTCGCATCCATGCAGGGAGAAGCGGGGGCGGAAATCTATCGGCGTCATGGCATGGACCCGAAAAATCCGGTCAGCCTGCTGGTCGTGGATGGCGACAGGGTGCGGCAGGATAGCGACGCCGTTCTGAGCATCTATGAAGCGCTCGGCATGCCCTGGCGGCTGCTGGGCGTCCTGCGCATCGTTCCCGCATTTTTGCGCGATCCCGTCTATCGTTATGTCGCCCGCAATCGCTACCGCTGGTTCGGAAAACGCGAAGAATGCTGGGTGGCACCGCCGGAGTACCGGGAGAGAATCCTTTGACCTTGGCGATGGCCACACGTTCAGGCAAACCGGGCATCGGCACAGAGGCGGCGGCAGGGCAATGAAAATATTGATCCTCGGCGGTTATGGCGTGTTCGGCGGCCGGCTGGCGGAACTGCTTGCCGATATGTCCGGCCTTGAAATTCTCGTCTGCGGCCGCAGCCTCGCACGGGCGGAGGCCTTTTGCGCAGCCTGGCGCGGACAGGCGCAATTGCGCCCGCTGATGCTGGATCGCCGCGATATCGCAGACGCCCTGCGTATCCACAAGCCCGATCTTGTCGTCGATGCGTCCGGGCCGTTCCAGACCTATGGCAGCGCATGTTACGGCGTGATAACGGCATGCATCGACGCCGGGATAGACTATCTCGATTTCGCAGATGCCGCCGATTTCGTTTTCGGCGTCAGCCAATTCGACGAGTGGGCAAAAGCCGCCGGTGTTTTCGTCCTGTCAGGCGTCAGCAGTTTCCCCGTCCTGACGGCCGCCGTCCTGCGCGAAATGGAAAGGACCATGGATATTCTCACCGTCGAGGGCGGAATAGCGCCGTCTCCTTATGCCGGGATCGGCCTCAACGTCATGCGGGCGGTGGTAGGCTATGCCGGCGCGCCGATAAAACTCTGGCGGCATGGCGGGCCAGCGCATGGCGTCGGCCTTGCGGAAAGCAGGCGCTTCACCGTTGCCGTGCCCAGCAGGCTGCCGTTGCGCAATATTCACTTTTCGCTGGTCGATGTGCCGGATTTACAGGTGATTCCACCGGAACACCCGTCTATGACCGATATATGGATGGGGGCCGGTCCCGTGCCGGAGTTTCTGCACCGTATGTTGAATCTTCTGGCGAAAGCGCGTGCGCGGTTCGGCCTTCCCTCATTCGCGCCGCTATCGCCGCTGTTTCATGCCGTGCTGAACCGGATGCGCTTTGGCGAACATCGCGGCGGCATGTTCGTCCGCGCGCAGGGGCGTGCAGCGGGCAGGCCGATGGAGATGAGCTGGCATTTGCTGGCCGAAGGCGATGACGGCCCCTACATCCCCTCCATGGCGATCGAGGCTATTGTCCGCAAGATGATGGGCGGCGAGTGTCCGCTGCCCGGCGCGCGTGCCGGCACGGATGCGCTGAACCTTGCCGACTACGACCGGCTTTTCCGCAGCAAGACGATCTACACGGGGTTCCGCCGCGAGGAACCCGACGTCCCGTTGTTCCGCCAGCTTCTCGGCCCGGCCTTCGATGACTTGCCGCCGCGTCTGCGGGAACTGCACGACAGTAAGGACGCGAGGCAATGGAGCGGGGTCGCGGAGATACGCCGCGGACAGGGCATACTGGCCCGCATGATTTCCGCGCTCGTCGGCTTTCCGCAGGCGGGAAAGCAGGTTCCCGTCAGCGTCACCTTCACGCCGGAAAAGGGCAAGGAGCGCTGGACGCGGAATTTCGGCGGGCGGCGCTTCTCGTCCACACAGTCGGCAGGCATGGGCAAGGATCGATATCTGCTGGCGGAGCGCTTCGGCATCGTTACCGTCGCTCTGGCGCTGGTGCTCCATGGTGGCCGGCTGGCTCTCATCCCCCGGCGATGGCATGTTCTGGGCGTACCGCTGCCCGGCTTTCTTCTGCCGAAGGGCAAGAGTTTCGAGTCCCAGGAAAACGGCCGGTTCTGCTTCGATGTGGAAATTTCTCTGCCCTTCGTCGGTCTCGTCGTCGCTTATAAGGGCACGCTGGAACCGGCCGCCGGTTCTGCGAAACATCGCGGCCCCGATGAAACGCCTTGCGGCGTTTCATCGGGTGAGGAGGCGTGAGGGCAGGGACGCCTTTCCTCATTGGGGAGGTGCCGGAGCGCGCATCCGTCGCCGCGCGTCGCTCCTGCTCGCGGACTAGAACGTATAAGCGACGCCCACCATCGCAAACGGCTGAATATCCTTCTTCGACAGGGGGCTGTCCTTGGCATCGCCCAGCAGGAAGCCGACGCCGCCCGTGCCGGTGATAGACCAGTTCTCGGTCATAAGGTAAGTGACGGAGGCGCTGGCGTCGACGCGCTTGAAGCCCGATTTCGCGTCGAAGCGGCGCAGGCCCGAGCGGGCGGACTGGGCCGAGGTGACGCCGAAATAGGATTTCATGTGCTTGTCGTCCGCCCAGGTGGCGGAGAGGTCGGCGCCCAGGATGAACTGGTCGACCTTGTGCGAGACGCTGGCGCCGATGGTCGCGGTCAGGCCTTCGCTGCCGTCGATGGTCTTGTCCACCTTGGCGTAGATTTCGAAGGGGTCCGCGCCATAGGCGATGACGCCGCCGACCACGCCGGCCGCCTTGATATCGCCCATTCCGCGCAGGTTTTTCCTGTCGTCCTTTTCCTTGCGCCCGGCTTCCCAGCCGCCCTTCACACCCAGCCTGAAGCCGTTGTGGTTCAAGAGGTTGACGGTGACGCCGCTGAAATCGATGCTGAGCGTATCTCCATACGCGACGGAAACCAGCGGCACGGCGCCTGCTTCCAGCTTGTCCGAACCCTCATATTTCGGGGCGTAGGCAGCACCCACACCGAGCGTGATCTTCCAGTCGCTGGAGCTGCTGTAGCGAGCATTGTCGAAATTGCCCTGCGGATCGGCCACCCGGTCCGATTTGCCGATATCGGCGGCAAAAACGGGTGTGCAGACGGCCTGCGCCATGGGCAGCGCCGTCAGGCAAAGGGCCATCGCGCGCAGGTTCTTTTGCAATTTCGCTGTAAAAATCTGTTTCATGATCATATCCGTTGCAACATCGAGCCTTGGAAAACCGGGGAGTCGGGTTTCGTTGAGGCTGACGCTACGCGGGCACAATTGCGGAGACATTACGGGGTACGGCGCTTTGGAAAACATCGCCATCGGCGGTTTTATGATCGCAAAGCGGCCTGCATTTGTTACAACGCCAGATGCATGCGCCGGGAGGATTCTAAGAGGTGCGGCGGCAGGGATGTTTCGGGTGCGGCGCATCCGGTCCTGAAAGCCGCATGTCAGGGAACGGCGAGAGGATAGTCGGAAGAGGGAGAGACACAGTGACGAAACGGGAAACCGCCGAAAGGCGGCTGAGCGAGGTTCTGCCGGGCGTGATCCGCCCCTATACGCAGACGGAACTGAAATCCGTTCTTTCGACGCTGAAGGATATCGGCAAAAGCGAGCCGGCGGTGGCCGCGCTGCTTGCCGGGGAAAGCCCGCTGAAGGATTTTATCGCCGCGGCTTTCACGCTGTCCCCCTATCTGCGTGACATGGCGTCGGCGGATGAGGGGCTTTTGTCGCTCGCGATGTCGAAACCACTCGAGCCGCTGCTGGCGGGTCTCGTCCATGAGGCGCGCGATTGCTGGAAGCCGGGCGAAGAAGGCGGGGTGCCGAGCGAAAACGAGGTGATGTCGCGGCTGAGGGTAGCCAAGCGGCGGCTCTCTTTCATCGCAGCACTTGCCGATCTGGCGCGCATCTTCACCGCGCGCGATACGACACGCTGGCTGAGCGACATGGCGGATGCATCGCTTTCCGCCGCCATCGATCACCTGCTGCTCGCCGCCCATGAGAGCGGCAAGCTGAAGCTGAAGAATGGCGCAGCCCCAAGCGACGGGTCGGGCCTCATCGTGCTCGGCATGGGCAAGCTCGGCGCGCGCGAACTGAACTATTCCTCCGATATCGACGCGGTGGTGTTCTTCGAACCCTCAGCCGGCATCATGGACGATCCCTATGATGCGACGGAGAATTTCGGCCGGATGATGCGCCGTCTCGTGCGCATCATGCAGGAGCGCACGGCCGATGGTTACGTCTTCCGCACCGATCTGCGGCTGCGGCCCGATCCCGGCTCGACGCCGCTCGCCATTCCCGTGGAGGCGGCGCTGCTTTATTACGAGGGCAGGGGCCAGAACTGGGAACGCGCCGCCTATATCAAGGCGCGGCCGGTGGCGGGCGACATCAAGGCGGGTGAGAATTTCCTGCGCGAACTGACGCCCTTCATCTTCCGCAAATATCTCGATTACGCGGCGATTGCCGATATTCACTCCATCAAGCGGCAGATCCACGCCCATAAGGGCCATGGCGCGATTGCGGTGAAGGGCCACAATGTCAAGCTCGGGCGCGGCGGCATCCGCGAGATCGAATTCTTCGCGCAGACGCAGCAGCTTATCGCCGGCGGCCGCATGCCGGCGCTCAGGGTCCGCGCAACGCAGGAGGCGCTTGCGGCGCTGACCGAGGCGAAATGGATCGACGCCGAAACGCGCGACAGCCTGACGGAGGCCTATTGGTTCCTGCGCGAAGTGGAGCACCGCATCCAGATGGTGCGCGACGAGCAGACCCATGTGCTGCCCGACACCGAAGCCGAACTGAAGCGCATCGCCTTCATGCTCGGTTTCGAGGACGCCAAAGCCTTTTCGGAAAAGCTGGAACAGGTGCTGCGGCTGGTGGAGCGGCGTTATTCGGCGCTGTTCGAGCAGGAGGTGAAGCTGTCAGGCGAGGCCGGCAATCTGGTCTTCACCGGCCAGAAGGACGATCCCGATACGTTAAAGACACTCTCCGCCCTCGGCTTCGAGCGGCCGGAGGATATTTCCCGCGTCATCCGCACCTGGCACAATGGCCGTTACCGGGCAACGCAATCGGTGGAGGCGCGCGAGCGGTTGACGGAGCTGACGCCGGATCTGCTGCGCGCTTTCGGCGAAAGCAAGCGGGCGGATGAGGCGCTGCTGCGTTTCGACAATTTCCTCTCCGGCCTGCCGGCCGGCATCCAGCTCTTTTCGCTGCTCGGAAACAACCCGGCGCTGCTCGACCTGCTGGTAACGATCATGTCGTCCGCACCGCGCCTTGCCGAAATCATCGCCGCCCGTCCGCATGTCTTCGACGGCATGCTTGATCCGGCACTGATGAGCGACGTGCCGACGCGCGATTATCTCGCCCACCGCATGGGGAGCTTTCTCTCCAATGCCCGGCATTACGAAGATATTCTCGACCGGCTGCGCATTTTCGCCGCCGAACAGCGTTTCCTGATCGGCGTGCGGCTGCTGACCGGCGCAATCCGCGGCGAGGTGGCCGCCCGCGCTTTCACCCATCTTGCCGATCTTGTCATCGAGGCGGCGCTGAATGCGGTTCTGGCGGAGATGGAAGCGGCGCATGGGCTTTATCCCGGCGGGCGCGTGGCTGTCATGGGTATGGGCAAGCTCGGCTCCTTCGAGCTGACCGCGGGTTCGGATGTCGATCTTATCCTGCTCTACGACTACGACGATGCCGCCCATGAATCGACCGGCACAAAACCGCTCGATGTCGTGCGTTATTTCACCCGCGTCACGCAAAGACTGATTGCCGCGCTTTCCGCGCCGACGGCGGAGGGCGTGCTTTACGAGGTGGACATGCGGCTTCGCCCCTCCGGCAACAAGGGCCCGGTGGCAACCCGCATTTCCGCCTTCGAGAAATACCAGCGCGAGGAAGCCTGGACCTGGGAGCACATGGCGCTCTCCCGCGCCCGCCTGATCTGCGGCGATGCCTCGCTGACGGAGGACACGCGCCGCATCATCGCCTCCATTCTTTCGCAAAAGCGCGATGTGGCCAAGGTCTCGG
The DNA here is from genome assembly GCF_004005385.1 of Agrobacterium sp. CNPSo 2736. Taxonomy (NCBI): domain Bacteria; kingdom Pseudomonadati; phylum Pseudomonadota; class Alphaproteobacteria; order Hyphomicrobiales; family Rhizobiaceae; genus Agrobacterium; species Agrobacterium sp. CNPSo 2736. The sequence goes on from NZ_RZTX01000022.1 coordinate 11,190, forward strand.
CCGATGTGCTGGAGATGCGCAGCCTCATCGAGCAGGAAAAGCCGCCGGAAAACAACTGGGATTTCAAGCTCATCAATGGCGGGCTGATCGATCTGGAATTCATCGCCCAATATCTGGCGCTGGTGGGGCCGGTGAAGGGGCTTGCGGTGCACGAACCGGGGCGCAACACGGCCGAGGCGCTGCAGGCGCTCGCTGCCCCGGTGATGGAGCGCCAAGCCTTTGATGACTGCATGGCGGCGATGGCGCTCTACACTGAAATCTCACAAATCGTGCGGCTGTGCATCGATGGCGCCTTCAACCCGAAGGAAGCGCCGGCGGGCCTCACCGATCTCGTCTGCCGGGCGGGGGACTGCCCTGACATTCCGACACTGGAGGGAGAGGTGAAGCGGCTGGCGAAAGCGGTGCGGAAGGCGTTTTTGGGGACGGTGAAGAATGGTGGGTGATGTGGGTGGGTGAGGCTTCACCCCCCTCTGCCCTGCCGGGCATCTCCCCCTCAAGGGGGGAGATCGATTTGCGGCACTCTTCAGCCCATCTTTAACGTTGCGAATGAGCGAGCGTTAGCTCCCAGCTGATCTCCCCCCTTGAGGGGGAGATGCCCGGCAGGGCAGAGGGGGGTATCGCGCGCTCGACCTGTACATATTGCAGGACAGTCAGCGCATCCGACGCCAACTCAATGCACCGTCCCGCAACACCCCGCCGCATGCGGAATGATGATCGTTACCACCGTGCCACGACCCTCACACGAGCGGATTTTCATCGTCCCCCCATGCAGCCGAACAAGCGAGCGCGAGATTGCAAGCCCGAGGCCGGAGCCGCCCTGGCTCTTGGCATATTGGCTCTGCACCTGTTCGAAAGGCTGGCCGATCTTGTTGAGCGCCTGGGCGGGAATGCCGATGCCGGTGTCTGCGATGGTGAGGATCATCGCGGCCTGATGCACATGGGTGCGCAGCGCGATGCGGCCGCCATCGCCGGTGAATTTCACGGCGTTGGAGAGCAGGTTGAGCATGATCTGCTTCATGGCGCGGCGGTCGCCCTGCATGGTCAGCCCGGCGCAGACCTTCTGCTGCACGGTGATGTTTTTCTGTTCAGCCTGAATGGCGGTCAGCCGCAGCGTCTCTTCGATCAGCGGCGCGAGATCGATGGTCTCGCGGTTGATGCGCATATGGCCTGCCTCGATCTTCGACATGTCGAGAATATCGTTGATGACGTTGAGCAGGTGTTTGCCGCTATCGTGAATATCGCGGGCATATTCGGAATATTTCGGCGAGCCGACCGGTCCGAACATCTCGTTTTGCAGGATGTCGGAAAAGCCGAGGATGGCATTGAGCGGCGTGCGCAGCTCATGGCTCATATTGGCGAGGAATTCGGATTTCGCCCGGTTGGCGGCCTGCGCGCGCTCTTTTTCGGCGAGATAATTGGCGTTGGCGTCGGAAAGCTCGGTCTTCTGCCGCTCCAGCTTGTGCTGCGAGGCGGAGAGATCGCCGATGGTGGCCATCAGCCGGCGCTCGGAATCGCGCAGCCGTTCCTGATGGCGCTTCAGAAGGGTGATATCGGTGCCGACCGAGACGAGGCCGCCATCGCGGGTGCGGCGTTCGTTGATCTGCAGCCAGCGGTCATCGGCAAGCTGCACTTCCGTGGTGCGCGACAGGCCGGACTGGTCCGGGTCGGCAACGCGACGCTCAACGACGGGGCGAGCGGCTGCGGCATGGACGGTGCTTTTTTCCGTGCCTGCCACCAGCACGCTGTCCGGCAGGCCATAGGCCTTCTGGTAATGGGTGTTGCACATCACCAGACGGTCGTTCTTGTCCCACAGGACGAAGGCTTCCGAGGTGGATTCGATGGCGTCGGCAAGGCGCTGGTCGGCTTCGGCGTAGCGTTGCGCAAGGCGGTGCTGTTCGGTGACATCCATGGCGATGCCGATGACGCGCGGGCCGTTATTGGTGCGGATGACCTGGGCGCGGGCGCGCAGCCAGACATAATGGCCCCTGGCATGGCGCATGCGGAAGATTTGATCGATCTGGCGCAGGTTGCCGCAGCCGACAGCGCGGGCAAGCTCATAGAGATTGCCGTCTTCGGAATGCATCATGCGCGCCGCGTCGGAGAAGGAAAGCGGTGCGGCCTTCGGCGGCAGCCCGAGAATTTCGTAAAGCGAACCGGACCAGAACATGCGCCGGGTGGAAAGATCGAAATCCCACAAACCGCAGCGGCCGCGCGACAGCGCGGTCTCAACCCGCAGGTTGGATTCGGCGAAGATGTCGTCGGCGTCGCGGGCGCGTTTCACCTGCATGTAATAGGCATAGAGCACGACCAGCAGGATCGAGGAGATGCCGGCAAACAGCGTCACGTTCATGGCGATTTCGCTGCGCCAGAAAGAACGGATCGGCTGCAGCGAGCGGGCCGCGATCACCATCGCGCCATCGTCGCCGAAGGGGATCATCGTCGCATAATGCTGCTGGCCGTCAATATTGGTTTCGATGGTGCCGGGTGCGCCGGGGAAGCGCTGCACGATGGCGATTTCGGGAAGCAAAGCCGGCAGCGACGTGCCGATATAAAGCATCGCTTCCTTGCCAGCGCCGGCGAAAATGCGGCCATTGCTGCCCGAAAGAAGCACCATGGTACCGTCGGCAAGGCTGCCCGACGGCAGCGCCGCGACGAGGTTGGCTTCGGCGCGGGCGCGATCCTGCGCGGTGAAGACGGTATCGTTGTTGAGAAGGGCTGCTTTGGCCGTCAGCGCCGTCAGCGCCGTGGAATGGCGGGCGGCCTCTTCCATGCGGCTATATTCGGCGACGATGCCCAGCATGCGCGAGGCCGCGACGACGACGAGGAAGGCGAGGATGAGAATGGGAATGAGACGTTTCAGCAGGGTCTCGACCTGCGGCATCGGGCGGTCGGAGCCATTCATCAAACCCATCAGGTCGCTGGAAAGCCTTTCGCCCCAGGCCGCAAGATCAGAAAATTTGGCATACGGCCGCTCATCGCCCGCAGTCGCCCGCCGCACGTTCGTCATTGTCCCGCCTTCAAGATGTCCCCAGTGATTCGAAGCGCCGCCGCTCGAATATGACTAGTGAATCAAATGCGATTCGCCGTGTCCAGAGGCAAAAGTTAAAAGAAATTTAACCCCTTGAACCGACTCCGTATTTTTTCGGGACGGTCTGTTTCCGCTTCGGCGAAGGCGGGAATTATGAACGAAATCAGTGAGCCGGCAATCCGATCCGGTTGTTGCGGAACGCGGGAGAAACAGGCTTCATGCTCCGTCGAAGGCGTCAAGAGCGGGGCCAAGCGCGCTGATCACGCCATTGCCCGCCGCCGGAAGACCGGTCAGCACCGCGCTGACGATATCGTCGCGGCTTGCGCCCCGAACCTTGGCTTCCATCACGTGAAAGGCGAGGCCGCTTTCCAGACGCAGGGCGGCAAGAATGCCGATATAGATCAGGCTCTGTGTCTTCACATCGAGCGTGGACGCCGCCCCGAGACCCTGCACGGCCTGAAACCATGCCGCCTTGTGGGCCGGAGCATCGGTCATGAAGCGCTGAAACGAAGCGCTGGTCTTGGACATGTCCGTCATCTGAAATTCCTTTCCGGTCTCTTCAGCCGTTCCCGGCCTCTCGCGAACCATCATGTCGCGCAACGCAATACGCCGCCTTGATGGCGATCAAGACGGCGTAGCGGCATTGTCCGGAGTTTTGGCGGGACGGTCAGCCCTTCAGGATGCGCCCGACGATGTCGCTCACATCCGTCGACAGCCCCTTGGCGTCGGCGATCGTCGAAAGCGCCGCCTTGGCGTGTTCGGCACGACTTGCCTCCAGCGACCGCCAGGAGCGCATGGATGTGAGAATGCGGGCGGCGAGCTGCGGATTGCGCTTGTCGATGGCGATGATCTGTTCCGCCAGGAACCGGTAGGCGGCGCCATCGGCACGGTGGAAGCCGGTAGGGTTGGCAAAGGCAAGCGTGCCCACGAGCGAACGTACCCGGTTCGGGTTGGTGGCGATGAAATGTTTCGATTTCATCAGCGTCTTGATCCGGTCGAGTGCACCGTCGCCCGGAATGGCGGCCTGCAGCGAGAACCACTTGTCGAGCACCAGCGCATTGTCGGCGAAGCGCGTTTCGAAGGCGGCAAGCGCTTCCTTTGTTTCCGTGCTTTCCGGGAAGCGCTGGGTCAGCACGCTGAGCGCATGGGCGAGATCGGTCATGTTGGTGGCGTCGGCGAAAGCCCTCGCTGCGCGGGCCGGCGTCTCCTCGGCAAAGGCGAGGAAGGTCAGCGCACCGTTGCGCAGCGAACGGCGTCCCGCACTTGCCGCATCCGGGCTATAGGCCTCGCCGTCAGCCGTGCTGTCGGCAAGCCGCCGCAGCGTTTCGAGCCCGGCCGTCGCAATGGCCTTGATGGTGGCGTTGCGCGCCTTGTGGATGGCGTCCGGATCGTTGTCGCCGCCCATTTCACGGGCGATATCCGTTTCGCTCGGCAAGGCCAGCGCCTGCGCCCGGAAGGCGGGCTCAAGTGCGTCGTTGCCGATGATTTCGATAAGCGTTGCGGTCAGCTCCGCATCCGTTTGAACGTCCTTGCCATTCTGCACGGCCCTGGTGGCGGCAATCAGCGCCGGCAGGGCAAGATCGGTCAGCGCCTGGAAGCGCGCGAACATATCCGTCTCATGCCGGGCGATCTGCACCAGATCGGCCGCATTCTGCTCGAAATCCAGATTGATCGGCGCCGAGAAGCTGCGATTGATCGACAGCACCGGCCGCGAGGAAATGCCGGAGAAGGAAAATGTCTGGTTGCGTTCGGTCAGGTGCAGCACGCCGTCGCGATAGTCGCCGCCTTCGACGGCCTGCGGTTCGGCGATCTGGCCGTTATCGAGGATCAGCGCCAGCGACAGCGGAATATGACGCGGCTGTTTCACCGGCTGGCCGGGTGTCGGCGCGGTCGTCTGTTCCAGCGTGAGCTTGAATGTGGACTTGCCCGCATCATAAGCCGATGAGACGGAGACGAGCGGCGTGCCCGCTTCGGTGTACCACAGCGAAAACTGCGAAAGGTCACGGCCGCTGGCGTCAGCGAAGCTCCTGACGAAATCCTCGACGGTTGCGGCTTCGCCGTCATGGCGCTCGAAATAGAGGTCCATGCCCTTCTTGAAGTCGTCTGCGCCAAGGATCGTGGCGATCATGCGCGTAACTTCGGCACCCTTTTCATAAACGGTCGTCGTGTAGAAATTGTTGATTTCGCGATAGGTATCGGGGCGCGGCGGGTGCGCCAGCGGGCCGGAATCCTCGGGAAACTGCTCCGATTTCAGGTGACGCACATCGGCAATGCGCTTGACCGGGCGCGAGCGCATGTCGGCGGAAAATTCCTGATCGCGATAGACCGTCAGGCCTTCCTTCAGGCACAGCTGGAACCAGTCGCGGCAGGTGATGCGGTTGCCGGTCCAGTTGTGGAAATATTCATGCGCGATGATGCGCTCGATATTGGCGTAATCCGCGTCGGAAGCGGTTTCCGGGTCGGCCAGCACGAATTTATCGTTGAAGACGTTGAGCCCCTTGTTCTCCATCGCCCCCATGTTGAAATCGGATACGGCGACGATCATGAAGATATCGAGGTCGTATTCGCGGCCGAAGCGCTCTTCGTCCCATTTCATCGAACGCTTCAGCGCGTCCATGGCATAGGCCGCACGCGGCTCCTTGCCATGCTCGACGTAAATCTTCAGCGCCACATCGCGGCCGGACATGGTGGTGAATGTGTCTTCGACCACGCCGAGATCGCCGGCGACGAGTGCAAAAAGATAGCTGGGCTTCGGATGCGGATCGAACCATGCCGCGAAGTGACGGCCTTCATCGTAATTGCCGCCGCCGAGGAAATTGCCGTTCGAGAGCAGCAGGGGATTGCCTTCCTTCGCCGCGATGATCGTCACCGTATAGGGCGCCAGAACATCCGGCCGGTCGGGGAAATAGGTGATGCGGCGGAAGCCTTCCGCCTCGCATTGGGTGCAATAGACGCCATTGGTGCGATAAAGCCCCATAAGCTGCGTATTGACCTGCGGATTGATGTAATTGGTGACGCAGATTTCGAAGGGCGCCTCCGCCGGCAGGTCGCGGATGGTCAGGCTCTCCGGCATCGCCTCATATTGACCGGCGGGAAGTTCCACCTGGTCGAGCAGCAGGCTGGAAAGCTTCAGCTCGTCGCCATCCAGAACCAGCGGCGCCTGCCGCTCAGCGCCTTCGCGCCGGTGAAAGATCAGACGGGCTTCGACCTTGGTATTCTTGGGGTCGAGTTCGAAGGTGAGATCCACCCGCTCCAGAACGAAATCGGTGGGGCGGTAATCTGCCAGGTGAACGATCTGGCCCGTGTCTGTTCGCATGACTGTCCCTGAATAACTTTGCGTGGTCTTCCCGGCATCATGTCGTCATAAGGCCCGGATGTAAAATGGGTAGAATATTCGTCACGTTCATGTGCGCGTCGGAGGACGTTCTGTCCCGCCATGGAAGGCTTTGCCGGCCATGCAGACAATCCTCCCGCCGCCGGACCTGTGGACCATGGCAGCAAATGTTGAACGATTGCTGAAATTATATTTTATTTTCTTCAAATTTTAGCGCGCGTCGCTTTTGGTTTGCATCACTTCCGCAGCCGCGAAAACAATCCTTCCCCAAATCGACGGAATTCACGGGTAAATCACATTTTTTGTTGTAAAGCGCCGAAGGAATGCTCTAGCCTTGCATAAATCCAATTCCCCTGCGTCGTCCTCCCCGCATGAAAAATCTCCCGATGGCGTGTTTGCGCAGCCGATATGAGTAGTTGCCAATGAACGCCGAACCGATGAATCCCTTTCGCGGGATTAGCCTGAAGCTGATTTCGGTCGGCTTTTTTCTTGTCATGCAGACCTGTATCAAGGCCGCGGGCGATGTGCCTGCCGGCCAGATCACCTTCTTCCGCTCCGCTTTCGCCATTCTCCCGATTGTCGTCTATCTGGCGTGGCTGCATGCGCTGACGAGCGCCCTGCACACCAATAATCTTTTCGGCCATTTCAAGCGCGGGTTTCTGGGCATCCTGTCCATGGCCTGCGGCTTTTACGGGCTGACCATGCTGCCGCTGCCGGAATTCATCGCCATCGGTTATGCCTCGCCGCTTCTCGCGGTCGTTTTTGCCGCCGTCATCCTGCATGAAAAGGTGCGCATCTATCGCTGGAGCGCGGTCTTCGTCGGCATGACGGGGGTGCTGGTGATTCTCTGGCCGAAGATGACGCTTCTGAGGGAAGGCGGTTTCGCCGCCGGTGAGGGGCTGGGGGCCATTGCCGTGTTGTGCGGTGCGGCGCTCGGCGGTCTGGCGATGATCCAGGTGCGGCAACTGGTGGAAACGGAAAAGACGCCGACCATCGTGCTCTATTTTTCGCTCACCGCCACGCTGCTGTCGCTCGTCAGCGTGCCTTTCGGCTGGAGCGCGCTGAGCATGACGCAGGCCATGCTGCTGATCACCAGCGGCATTTGCGGCGGGGTTGCGCAAATCTTCCTGACGGAGAGTTATCGGCACGCCGAAGTCTCGGTCATCGCGCCCTTCGAATACAGCTCCATCATCTTCGGAATCGCGGTTTCCTACATTCTGTTCGGAGATATTCCCACGATGACGATGCTGATCGGCACGGCGATCGTTATCCTCGCCGGCATCTTCATCATCTTTCGTGAGCATCAACTGGGTTTGGCAAGACGGGCGGCGCGCAAGGCCTCGACGCCGCAGGGGTGAGGGAACCCAAATCTGCGCGTCTTGCCTGTTTCCAGGACAAGCGCGCGGCATTCTCAACCACCGAATTTCACGAAAAATGATTCTCCTCCGTCATCCCGGCCTTGAGCCGGGATCCAGCCGACGCGGCTCTCACGCGGCGAGAAGAGTCTTTTCAGCCCAAGGACTTGGGCTGGCTGGATTCCGGCTCAAGGCCGGAATGACGGATTGGATGACGCATGGTGGAAGACAAGATTGAGAGTGCCGTTTTTCGTCTCAACCGGCGTTAACGGAAGAAGGACGGCTGGGCGCGCACTACAACCTTGTGACTCGGTTCAAGACTTCGTCGCAGCCTTTCGAAAAAAACCACAAAAGCAAAAGGCGCCTTCCCGAAGAAAGACGCCAGCGCGCAATCATATCTGTGGACCAGCGCTAGACTGGCCTGAATGCTTCTCAGCGCTCGCGGAAATCCGCGAAGACTGCCGAGGGACGCGTCACGCGGACCTGCTGCATGGCAGCGCGTGCGGTCATCTGTTCGTTTGCGGCTGCGCCGAAACGATGGTAGCCCTGACTGGAGCGAGGGCCGAGGCCCGCCAGGCGGAGCGTTTCAAAGCCGGAATGTACCGGACGGAAGCGAGTGGTCATTGCCTTGGTTCCTTAAACCTATTCCTCCCAAGACATGGGGCCTATATCGCAGCGCAGCATGGATTCGGCAAGTTGAGCAAATGCGCCGCTGTTATGCGCATTCTGCATGGCTTTTTTCATAATTCATTTACATTGAGCAAGAATAAGGCAGTCAGCCTTCGGCAATCCTTGCCTGAAAAGCCAATAAATCCTGCCATGCCAATGACTTACTGGCCGGCGCATTCAAAAGTTCCTGCGGATGCAGGCTGGCCAAAGCCGGCAAAATCAGGTGTCCGGCTGCGACATCACGCCACTGTCCGCGCAGCGTATGGATCGTGCCGGCGCCGCCAAAGAAGAAACGTGCGGTAAAGTTGCCGAGAAGCAACAGGTGTTTCGGCTCCGCAAGGGCGATCTGACGCTCGATGAAGGGGCGGCAGATATCCATTTCGGCTTGAGTCGGCGGGCGGTTGCCGGGCGGCCGCCAGGGCACGACATTGCCGAGCATGATGGCGCCGCGTTGAAGGCCGATGGCCGCCAGCATGCGGTCGAGCAACAGCCCGGTCTTGCCGGCGAAGGGCAGGCCTTCGCGGTCGTCATCGGCATCCGGCATCGGGCCGATGACCATGATGGCGGAGGCGGGGTCGCCTTCGGTAAAAATCGTATTACGCGCGCTGTTCTTGAGGTTGCAGCCGCTGAAACCGTCGAGCGCGGTTTTCAGCTCGGCAAGCGACCGCGCGCTTTCGGCCGCAAAACGCGCTGCCGCCACGGCCTGCTCATCCGGCATCGCAACATTCTGCTGAACCGCGGGGGCGGGTGGAGCGCCGCGTGTCGGCGTCTGGCGTTTCGGCTGCTGCTGCGGCGAGTGTTGAGGTGTATCGCCGCCACGTTCCATCGGCCGCTGGCTTGGCTGGCGCGCGGCTGCGCCCGCCTCCTGTCCCTGCATCGGCCGGGCCGGGCGGGCGGCGGCAAATTCGGCGAAACGGTCGACCGGGGTCTCTTCCAGCAGCCAGTCCACGCCCGCATCCGCATGGAAATGCAGGAGGGCGGCGAGTTCGGCCGGGGAGAGGTCGTGAGCGGCGATCATGGGCGGAAATTACCCCATGTTCCCCGCCCGGGAAACCCGCAAATCACACTGTCCAGCGCTGAATGTCGCCGCTTTCGCCGATCATGGCCAGACCATGGGCAATCGAGAGCAGTTCGCCGCCGCTTTCGATCCGGTCTGCGTCGAAACGGTGGGTGAAAAGCTCCCGAACCGCCGGCACGAAGGAGGTGCCGCCGGTCAGGAACACCTTGTCGATGGCTTCGGGCGCGACTTTCGTCTTTTCCAGAACCTCGTCGAGCGCTTCTTCTATCTTGGCGAGGTCTTCGGCGATCCAGTTGTTGAAATCGCTGCGCTTCACCATCTTGCGGCCGGCCTTGCCCAATGGCGCGAAGTTGAATTCCGCTTCTTCCGCCGAGGAGAGCGCCATCTTGGTGGCGGAAATCGCCTGATAGAGCGGGTAACCCTCGTCATGTTCGACCAGATCGATGAAGAGTTCGAGCTTTTCCGGCTCCAGCGCCGAGCGCACCAGCGATTTGAGGTCGGTGAATTCCTTCGAGGTCTTGAAGATCGACAGCTGGTTCCAGCGGCCGAAATTCACGTAATAGCCGGAGGGCACGTCCAGCACCTTGTCGAAGCTCTTGAACTTGCTGCCCTTGCCGATTTCCGGCGAGACCAGATTGTCGATCATGCGGAAGTCGAAATGATCGCCCGCCACGCCGACGCCGGAATGGCCGATGGGGGTGGCGGAAAGCTTGCCGGCATGGGTTTCGAAGCGGATCAGCGAATAGTCCGTCGTGCCACCGCCGAAATCCGCCACCAGCACATTGGCGTCCTTCTTCAGGCTCTGGGCGAAATAATAGGCGGCCGCCACCGGCTCATAGACATAGTGGATTTCCGGGAAACCGGCGCGGGTGAGCGCCTCGTTGTAACGGGCGAGCGCCAGCGTTTCATCCGGATTGCTGCCGGCGAAACGCACCGGCCGGCCGGCGATGACGGTGGAGACGTCCCCCGGCCATTCCTCGCCCGCATAGGCTTTCAGCTTGCGCAGGAACACGTCCATCAGATCTTCGAAACTCTGGCGCTTGGCGAAGATCAGCGTGCCCTGAAACAGCGGCGAGGCCGCGAATGTCTTGATCGACTGCAGGAAACGGCAGTCGCCGGCATTGTCGATGAATTGCCGGATGGCGGCATGGCCGGCTTCCACATGCAGGGCGGCCGCACCAAGGCCGGCATCCTTCATGAAGGAGAGCGCCGTGCGCATGCTGTCATCCGTGCCCGCGCTGCTGGTGAAGCGCATGGAACGGCTGGCGCCGCCCGTGTCGGAAAGAGCCATGACCGTGTTGGTCGTGCCGAAATCGAGGCCGAGAGCCCGCTTTTGCGTCATCGCCATATCCTTGTAGCCGATAGAAACACCCGCCCGGCCTGAAAGGCGGTCCGGCGTGAAAATAAGGGATGCCTTTGGCACCCCGATGTCAGAGGAGGGCGGTTGATTGCACAGGCCCGATGGAATGGCAAGCTTTTCCCCCCCCGTTTTTCGCAGATTGACGGCTGCGTCTGCCGGGTAGGGAAGATGGTAAACGATCTGCCTCCGCACTCATGAAAGAGCGCGGCAGTTTTTTGACAATGTTCTTAGGGGTTTGTCGCTATGCTGGTATGAAGCCGCTGCCGTGGAAGAGCGCAATGGCGGCCGGCGCGCATGCATTGTTTTTTGTACTGGCGGAGCCCGACGATAAGGGTTTAACTCAACGCTCCCTTCGGTTTTGCCTGCCGCTTTGTCATCTGGAAAATTCAATGTCCCGCAAGACGACCGGTCTCAACTTCGACAATGTATCGCCGGACCATCCCGGCCTCGTTCGGGGCGATGCTGGCGTTTTCAACCGTCAGCTCATGAACCTTCTTGAGGCATCGCAGCAGGGCTATGCGCTGTTCGATGGCGAGGACAGGCTGTGTTTTGCGAATGCGGCCTTCCGCAAGGCGCTGGATGTCGCGCCGGATGAATTTCCAAGCTGGGTCGAGTTGATGCGCAGCGGCTACCGCAACTCCACCGGCACCGCAATCGAGACTTCCGACTTCGAAGTCTGGTTGCGTTCCGCCAGGACGAGGCGTGGCAAGCTGCCCTTCCGCACCATCGAGACCAGCCTCAATGACGGGCGCTGGATATTGACGACGGAAACGACTTTGCCGGGCGGCTGGATGCTGTGTGTCATCACCGATATTTCCGAACTCGGCATAGAGCTTCGCGACCTCAGGCAGGAGCGCGACAGCGCGCTGAAATCCGCCCTCAGCGACGAGTTGACGGGTCTCGGCAATCGCCGTTACGTGATGGACAATCTGGGCCACAGCCTCGGTCCCCACAAGGCGCAGGCGCTGGCACTGGTGCTGCTCGATATCGATCATTTCAAGGGTATCAACGATCGCTTCGGCCATGCATCGGGCGACAGGGTGCTGAAACATTTCGCCGAAAAACTATGCGCCGCCGCCGGCCGAGACGACCTCATCGGGCGTATCGGCGGCGAGGAGTTTCTGCTGGGGCTGAGCGGCGCGCGAATGCACAACGCCGAAAGCGTCGTCGAAGCCCTGTTTGTGTCGCTGCGGGAAGCCTCGCCGCTCGAACAGGTCCCGGATTTCCGCTACACCTGTTCGGCGGGCATTGCCTTCGTGCGCCCCGGCGATTGCGCCGCGGAAGCGCTGCGCCGGGCGGATACGGCGCTTTATCGGGCCAAGAATACGGGGCGCAACCGCTTCGTCATCCACGATGCACCCGTTTGATAACGCGCCGTCGCGGTCTTAATTCGACTTCGCCGCGCCGCCATCTACCCTGAGCATCGTGCCGGTGATGTAGCTTGCAGGCACCGAGCAGAGGAAAGCGCCGGCGGCGGCGAATTCCTCCACCGTGCCGAGGCGGCCGGCCGGAATGCTCTTGACGGAAGCCTCGCGAATTTCCTCGACGCTTTTGCCCAGACGCTTGGCGTTGGCGCCATCGAGCTCATCGATGCGGTCGGTGTGGATACGGCCGGGCAGCAGCAGGTTGGAGGTGATGCCGAAGGAGGCCATTTCGGAGGACAGCGTCTTGCTCCAGCCGACCAGTGCGCCACGCAGCGTATTGGACAGCGCCAGATTGGCGATCGGCTCGAACACGCCGGAGGAGGCGACGGTCAGGATGCGGCCGAAACCCTGTTCCTTCATCTGCGGCAGCAGCGCATTGGTAAGCGTGATGACGCGCAGCACCATCGACTGGAAGAAGGTATCCAGCTTGTCGGCCGTCATCTCCTGCGCAAGGCCCGGCGTCGGGCCGCCGGTATTGTTGACGAGAATATCGATGCCGCCGAGCTTTTCCCTGACGGCCTGAACCATGGCTTCAACAAAATTGTCCTCGGCCAGATCGCCCCAGACCCAGTCGGCCTTGCCCTTGCCAAGCGCATTGATCGCCCTGCAATTCGCCTCCAGCTTCTCGCCGCTTCTGCCGACAAGAAGGACATGTGCGCCTTCCTTCGCCAGCGCGGTGGCAATGCCCAGCCCAAGGCCGCGAGAGGAGGCGAGAACGAGGGCGCGCTTGCCGGAAATGCCGAGATCCATGGGTTTTGTCCTGTCTTGTGAGTGCTCAATGTGCTGTTTATAGAGCATTTCCAGGAAATGTGGACCCCGGTTTTCCGTCTGGAAATGCTACAAAACAAAGAGTTAGAGCGTTTTCTCGATTCGAGGGAAAGAGAAGGCGCTCCAGCAAGGCGGCGTCCGGTTTTGAAGGTGAAATACACGTCATGGCAGAACAATCCCTGCTCAAATTCTCCATTGCCGTCACGGTTCTGCTGGCGCTCTTTGGCATCGGCGCAGGCCTGTTCTCCGGCTCCTTCGCCGTGGTTTTCGATGGTGTCTATGCGCTGACGGATGCTTTCATGACGGTGCTGGCGCTGCTTGTCGCGCGGCTGATCGCCGCTTCCGCCGCGCCCAAACCCGGCGGCCGGCTGGTGGAGCGTTTCACCATGGGCTTCTGGCATCTGGAGCCGATGGTGCTCGGGCTTAACGGCACGCTCCTGATGGGGGCGGCGATCTACGCCCTTATCAATGCCGTCGACAGCCTGATGGATGGCGGCAGATCGATCGAGTTCGATTACGCCATCGTCGTCACCTTCGTCAGCTTCGCCGTTTCGCTCGCCATGGCATGGTTCGTCAAACGGCAGAACCGCCGGCTGAAATCCGCCTTCGTGGCGCTGGACGCCAAAAGCTGGCTGATGAGCGCGCTCCTGAGCATGGCGCTCTTCGTCGCCTTCGCCGTGGGTTACGGGCTCACGGGAACGGCGCAGGCATGGCTTTCACCCTATATCGACCCGGCCGTGCTGGCGCTGGTCTGCCTCGTCATCATCCCCATGCCGCTCGGCAATGTGAAGCAGGCGTTGGCGGACATTCTTCTGGTGACCCCGCTGGAATTCAAGCAGCATGTGGACCGGGTGGCGGCCGAGACGGTGGAGAAATTCGGCTTCTCCTCGCACTATTCCTATGTCGCCCGCGTCGGCCGCGGCCGTCAGATCGAACTCTTCTTCATCGTCCCGAAAAACTGGCCGCCCCGGCGTCTGGAGGAATGGGACGCAATCCGCGACGAGATCGGCGATGCGCTGGGCGGCGAGGGGAGCGACCGCTGGCTGACGATCGTGTTCACGACGGATGAGGAATGGGCGGTTTGAGCTGGCAGGTCTGAGGGGCGGGGTTGCAGCCTCTTTGCGTCAACCGGGTATCGAAGGGCTACTGATCCATCGCGCAAAGCCCGTCGCAATTCTGGTTCATGAAGAGCGATTTCAGCGCCTGCGCCTTGTCGCGTTCAAGCCCGGACAGTTCCGGCAAAATCGTGTCGATCTGGGTGGCCATGGCGGTTCGGTCGGCAAGGGCGGTCGCGGCGACCACGGGAATGGCGCTGGCATTGAGGGCGTTCAGCAAAATAAGCCGGTTCTCGGATCGCAAATTCGGTGAGCGCAGCATAAGGGTCAGTCCGGTAAACTGCTCCATGATGCCAAGGCGCATCTGGCGCAGGCCATCGCGGCGCGCCTTGTTCATCTGATCGGCAGGAAGCACGGCGATAAAATCGGTAATCGCCTCCAGCTGAGCCGCATGGACATGCAATAGATAGGCTCCGGCGCGTGCGATTTCGTCCTGATATTTGAACGTATTTGCCGCTGTGTCCGGAAGGCTGCCGTTCTGTGGGGTAAACAGTGCATAGGTTTTAAGAACGGCGCCCGCATTCGCGCCGATGGCGATGAGCGCTGGAACATCGGCGGACCGGTATGGCTGCCTGCCCAGGGTTGCCTCCACATTCCAGAGCCGGTCCAGCACCTTCGCATGAGCGGGGTTGGACAATCGCGGTAAATCCCCCTGCGCGCGCGTTTCCCGCGCGAGCGTGTCGAGGCCCTGAAATGCTGCGGCCGATTCGTTTTGATTGGCGGAAGAGACATCGGCCTTTGCCACCAAGGGCATCGCGCCAAACCACGACAATAGCAGCAGCGCGGGAATCAATCGCTTCAAGGTGGCGTTCTCCTCAATTGAACGAACGTTCTTTTTTCACGGTGCATGACAGGTTTTATGGTGCCCGCAATTCGAGCGCAACATCAGGTAGCAGTTCCGCCTACTGCCGGTCGGTTATAGTGGCTTGTTTTGCCGCTAAAGAAGTTCGACAAGGCGTCCTGCTTTACGAGGACAGGATCCGGTAACTGCGATGTGGCGAATGGCTTGCGCCCCTTGCTGCGAATCGCGCAACCCGCTAGCTTTCAACCACAGGCTAGACCCAAGCCTCCCCCCTCCTTTCGGGAAAGCATCGCACATGCAGGGTGACGCCAAATCATCGAACCATCTGTTCGAGCATCGCATAAGGAGGGGTTGCGTTTCGGCTCGCAATGGAGGTCTTTGATGAAACTTTCTGCACCGATATTTCAGCTTAAACGCCGTGCAAAGCTGATGGCGCGAAACAATGATGTTCCGCTGAATGAAGCGCTGGATCAGATCGCGCAACAAGAGGGCTTTGCAAGGTGGAGCATGCTGTCGTCCCGGATGTCTTCCGGGCCACTTTCCGAAACGGTACTTTCCCGTCTCGATGCCGGCGACCTGTTATTGCTCGCTGGCCGGCCGGGGCAGGGCAAGACCATGCTTGGTCTTCAGCTTCTGATCGATGCGGCCCGGGACGGCCGCAAGGCGTTTCTGTTTACGTTGGAATTGACCGAAAAACAGGCGGGAAAATATCTCCAATCGCTTGAAAAAGAGACTGACGGCTTCGCCAACCAAGTTCAGATTGTCACTTCCGATGAAATTAGTGCGGACTACATCATCGATCGGATGTCGGGGTCGCGACAGGGAACAGTCGCGGTGATCGACTATCTCCAGGCGCTCGATCAACAGCGGAGCAAGCCCGCTCTTTCCGAGCAGCTACGAGCCCTCGGTGATTTTGCGCGACGGACAGGTTGCGTTCTGGGCTTCATTTCGCAAATCGACAGATCGTTCGATCCGGAAAGCAAGCGGCTTCCCGACATCCGCGATATTCGCCTTCCAAACTTCGTCGATCTCGGCCTTTTTAACAGGGCGTGCTTCCTCCACAACGGCGAAGCGCAACTTCAGGACGTCACCTGATTGCCTGCCGCGACTTGACGGGTCGCGGCAGTCACACTCCTGAAATCTGGTTTCGACATAGCGCGGATACGCGCCTGAAACCGCGTGAGAAGGCAGCGGAAAGCGCCACGCAGCTGCGGAGATAGGGCCGCCACAACCTTCCCACCGTCACCACCTTCTTCAGTATTCCGACTTTAACAACCCTTGACGCCCGTGCGCGTCACTCCTATTCTTTAATTTACGTGAACGTAAAAGTAATAATTCAATCATCAGGTTGTCTGACAATTGACTGGCGTGCGACATGTTTTGCCGCTATAGAAGCTCGACAAAGGCGTCCTGCTTTGCGAAGACAGGCGCTGGTTGGATGCGGTGTCGCGGATGGTTTTTTGACCGGCGCAGGCGATGCGCCGGGAATGCCGGAAAACGGATATAACAACAGCCGGATGGGACCGGCGATGCGGAGAGGATGAGATGACGGAAGCGATGGAACTGCCCGAACGCGAAGCGATGGAATTCGACGTTGTGATCGTTGGCGCGGGTCCTGCGGGCCTTGCCGCCGCGATCCGTCTGAAGCAGGTGGAGCCGGAGCTTTCGGTTGTCGTTCTCGAAAAGGGTGCCGAAGTCGGCGCGCATATTCTCTCCGGCGCCGTGGTCGATCCCATCGGCATCGACCGGCTGCTGCCCGGCTGGCGCGAAGAGGAGGGGCATCCCTTCAAGACCGAGGTGAAGGACGACCAGTTCCTGTTTCTCGGCCCGGCCGGCTCCATCCGCCTGCCGAATTTCATGATGCCGCCGCTGATGAACAATCACGGCAATTACATCGTCTCGCTCGGGCTGGTCTGTCGCTGGCTGGCGGAAAAGGCGGAAGGGCTCGGCGTCGAGATCTATCCGGGCTTTGCCGCAACGGAAGTGCTCTATAACGATGAGGGTGCCGTCATCGGTGTCGCCACCGGCGATATGGGCATCGAGAAGAATGGCGAGCCGGGCCCGAACTTCACCCGCGGCATGGAGCTGCACGGTAAATATGTGCTGATCGGCGAGGGCGTGCGCGGTTCGCTCGCCAAGCAGCTGATTTCCAAATTCGACCTGTCCCGGGATCGCGAGCCGCAGAAATTCGGCATCGGCATCAAGGAACTCTGGCAGGTCAAGCCGGAGAAGCACAAACAGGGTCTCGTGCAGCATTCCTTCGGCTGGCCGCTCGGTTTCAAGACCGGCGGCGGTTCCTTCCTCTATCATCTCGAGGATAACCTCGTCGCCGTCGGCTTCGTGGTGCACCTCAACTACAAGAACCCCTATCTTTACCCCTTCGAGGAATTCCAGCGCTTCAAGACGCATCCGGCCATCCGCGAGACCTTCGAGGGCGGCAAGCGCATTTCCTATGGCGCGCGCGCCATCACCGAAGGCGGCTACCAGTCGGTGCCGAAGCTGACCTTCCCCGGCGGCGCGCTGATCGGCTGTTCCGCCGGTTTCGTCAATGTGCCGCGCATCAAGGGCAGCCACAATGCGGTGCTGTCGGGCATGCTGGCGGCGGAGAAGATCGCCGCGGCGATTTCCGCCGGCCGCGCCCATGACGAGGTGGCGGAGATCGAGGCCGAATGGCGCGACGGCGATATCGGCAAGGATCTGAAGCGGGTCAGAAACGTCAAACCGCTGTGGTCGAAGTTCGGCACGCTTATCGGTGTCGGTCTCGGCGGTCTCGACATGTGGACCAACCAGCTGTTCGGCTTCTCCTTTTTCGGCACGCTGAAACACGGCAAGACGGATGCGGAGAGCCTCGAGCCGGCCGCAAAACACAAGCCGATCGCCTATCCGAAACCGGATGGCGTGTTGACCTTCGATCGGCTGTCCTCGGTGTTCCTGTCCTCCACCAACCATGAAGAAGACCAGCCGGTGCATCTTCAGGTGAAGGACATGGCGCTGCAGAAGCGCTCCGAACATGACATCTATGCCGGTCCTTCGACGCGTTATTGTCCAGCCGGCGTTTACGAATGGGTGGAGAAGGACGGCGAAGAAGTCTACGTCATCAACGCCCAGAACTGCGTGCACTGCAAGACCTGCGATATCAAGGACCCGAACCAGAACATCAACTGGGTGCCGCCGCAGGGCGGCGAGGGGCCGGTTTACGCCAATATGTGATGGCGATTACGGGCTGAGCCTTCTCTTCCGTCATGCTCGGGCCTGTCCCGAGCATCTGCAACGGATTGATTTTACGATACGTGGATAGATCCTCGGGACAGGCCCGAGGATGACGTCGAGCGTGGCAAGACCGCTCGCAAGCACTCTGAGCCATTGTGTCATGCGGCCGAGAGTGACGGCATTTGCGGAACGGGCAGACCTCTGATTGAAGGACTCATTTCCCACGATGCAGACGCCGTGACTGGATGCCGGATTTAGTCCGGCATGGCGGAAGAGCAGCGTCCACCGCCCGTCTCCCCGTCAGTATTTGTGGATTGCTCTTCGATTTCTTACATATAGGATGTTGGGGTGTTGCATGGTCGCGTGGCCCGTGGATTGTGGTTCAGCGATGCGGTAACGCCTTGAACGTGCATATGGTCCTAGGTGTCGTCGCCCGACGACAGGGAGTGAAAGAATGTCCGGCTTTCAAAGGCTGAATATCGTGCGGAAGACAGGGTTCGTTGCCGGTGTGGCGACGCTTGCGATGATTGCCGTTTCTTTCAGCGGCGGTCCGCTGGTGGCCGCAAGCTGCCGTACCGACGCCATGGCCGGCATCGACTGGCGCGAATGCAACAAGCGCCTGCTGATGCTGGGCGGCAGCAATCTCGATTCGGCAATGCTTTACGGCACGGATTTCACCTATACCGACCTGCGCGGTTCGTCGCTGAAGGGCGCCAATCTCGAGAAGGCCAAGCTCATCCGCACGGCCCTTGGCGAAGCGAACCTGCAGGGCGCCAATCTGACCAAGGTGGAAGCCTATCGCAGCGATTTTTCCGCCGCCGACGCCACCAACGCCAAATTCGTCAATGCCGAAATGCAGCGGACCAAATTCGAAAACACCAAGCTGGACGGCACGGATTTCACCAAGGCCGAACTCGGCCGCGCCGATTTCGAGGGCGCGACGCTGAACGGCTCGAAATTCTCGCTGACCAATCTGTCACGCGCCCGTTTCGGCGGCGCCAAGCTCGGCGGTCCGGTGGATTTCACCAGCGCATTCCTGCTGCTGACGAGGATCGAAGGGCTCGATCTTTCGATGGCCACCGGCCTTGATCAGAAGCAGATCGACATTGCCTGCGGCGACGCCAAGACCAAATTGCCGAACGGCCTCACCGCGCCGGCCTCCTGGCCGTGCCCGGAAGATCCGGACGACGATTGACCGGAATAGCCGCGCGGTTTTGCGCCCGGCCCAAACATCTCCATAAGCGGAAGAGAAGCGTCCGCGATGCGGACGCCTCACCGGCGATCAGAAACCCGAAAGCACGATCTTGCCCTTGGCCCTGTTGCTCTCGATCAGCGCATGCGCCTTGATGAGATTTGCGGCATTGATGGTGCCGAAAACCTCGGTCAGCGTCGTCTTGATCTTGCCGGCATCGACAAGCCCGGCCACATGGTTCAGCAGCCTGTGCTGCTCGATCATGTCAGGCGTCTGGAAGACGGCGCGGGCGAACATCATTTCCCAATGGATCGATACGCATTTGCGCTTGAAGGCCATGACGTCGAAACCGCCGGCCGGATCGTCGATCAGCGCGAAACGGCCCTGCGGCGCGATGGTCGCCACGCTGTCGGCGGCATGAATGTCGCTATGGGTGGTGGAGAAGACAAAGCCCGGCGCACCGAGCCCGAGCGCTTTCACCTGCGGGGCGATCGGCCTGTTGTGATCGATGACGTGATGCGCGCCGAGTTCCTTCACCCACGCAATCGTCTCGGGCCGTGAAGCGGTGGCAATGACGGTGAGATCGGTCAGCGCCCGCAGAAGCTGGACGGCGATGGAGCCGACGCCGCCCGCGCCGCCGATGACCAGAATGGCGTTGGCCGCGCCCGGAACCGGCTCCTTCACCCGCAGCCGGTCGAACAGCGTCTCGTAAGCGGTGATGGCGGTCAGCGGCAGCGCGGCGGCCTCCTCGAAATTCAGGGACTTCGGCTTTGCACCGACGATGCGTTCATCGACCAGATGGAACTCGCTGTTGGAGCCGGGGCGGTTGATGACACCGGCGTAAAACACCTCGTCGCCCGGTTTGAACAAGGAGACCTTGTCGCCGACGGCCTTCACCACGCCCGCCGCATCGAAGCCGAGCACGCGCGGTTCGCCGTTTTCAGGCGACTGGTTGCGGCGCACCTTGGTATCGACGGGGTTCACCGAAACGGCCTTCACTTCCACCAGAATATCATGCCCTTTCGCTTCCGGCTGGGGCAGGTCGATATCGACGAGGGCGTCTTTCACGGTGATGGGCTGGCTGGTCCTGTAACCGATGGCGCGCATGAGCAGTCTCCTTTGCTTGTTTGCGGGCCTCTTACTTGATACATATGAACACCAATCGCAAGAATGCACATTTTGTGATGATACATACAAAAAGGATACTGTGATGTCGCGACCGCGCGCCAAGCTCACTGGCAACTTTCCCGGCTGCCCGGTGGAATCGGCCTTGAGTTTCCTCGATGGCAAATGGAAGGGCGTGATCCTCTATCACCTCATCAATGAGGGCACGCTGCGCTTCAACGAGCTGCGCCGCCATATTCCGAGCGTCACCCAGCGCATGCTCACCAAGCAGCTGCGCGAACTGGAAGAGGCCGGCCTGATTTCCCGCACCGTCTTTCCGGTGGTGCCGCCGCGCGTGGATTATGCGCTGACGCCGCTCGGCGAGACGATGATACCGGTGATTTCGGCGCTGAAAAGCTGGGGCGACGCCCATGTCGTGTGCAGGAACGGCGCGAAATATACCCGCCTTCCCGAGGCGAAGGAAAAGGCCGCCTGAAAAATCACGGGTAAAAGCGCACCCCTTCGCGCGCCTTTTTCATGGTGCGATGCAACATGCATTTGCCCCGATTGATGCATAATGCTGCGATCTCGATTCGCAGCAGGGACATCAGGACACATGAGCATCGGTTGGTTGGAAGCCGCATTTCTCGGCTTTTTGCAAGGGCTTACGGAATTTCTTCCGATTTCTTCAAGCGCGCATCTCAGGATCGCCGGGGAGTTCCTGCCCTCCGGCGCGGATCCGGGAGCCGCCTTCACCGCGATTACGCAGATCGGCACCGAAGCGGCCGTGCTGGTCTATTTCTGGTCGGATATCATGCGCATTGCCATCGCCTGGCTCCGGCAGAACTTTCGCCTCGGCGAGTATAACAAGGCCGATGCCCGGCTCGGCTGGCTCATCATCATCGGTTCCGTGCCGATCGTCTTTCTTGGCCTGTTCTTCAAGGATGCCATCGAGCACTCGCTGCGCAACCTTTACATCACCGCCGTGATGCTGATCGTCTTCGGCATCGTTCTCGGCGTTGCCGACCGGATCGGCGAAAAGCGTTACAAGCTGAACCAGCTGATCTGGCGCGACGGCATTCTCTTCGGTTTCGCGCAGGCCATGGCGCTCATCCCCGGCGTCTCGCGCTCCGGCGGCACTATCAGCGCCGGCCTGCTTTTAGGCTATACCCGTGAGGCGGCGGCGCGTTATTCCTTCCTGCTCGCCGTTCCCGCCGTCTTCGGTTCCGGTTTCTACCAGCTCTTCAAGAGCATCGGCGAGGACAATCCGGTCGGCTGGGGCCCGACGGGACTCGCGACACTGATCGCCTTCGTGGTCGGCTATGCGGTAATCGTCGTGTTCCTCAAGCTCGTCTCCACCAAGAGCTACATGCCCTTCGTCTGGTACCGCGTGGTCATTGGCGTCATTCTTTTGGGGCTGCTGGGAACGGGCGTGATCAACGCGGGTGGGTGAGGGGCTTTCCAGGAACCATGCTTTTGGCAAAGTTGCATCATCCGCACGCCGTCACCCCGGACTAGATCCGGGGTCCAGCGCGATCAAGTCCTTGATCGCAAAAGACTCTTCTCACGGCGCAGACGCGCCGTGGCTGGATGCCGGATCAAGTCCGGCATGACGGAGGAGAGATTATGACGTGCCGCGAAATGTAGAAGGCCCGCTCTTTCGAACGGGCCTTTCGTCTTTCAAAGCAACGTGCCGCTGAGGATTACCAGCGCCACAGAGAAATAGATGACGAGGCCGCTGACATCCACCAGTGTCGCGACGAAGGGGGCAGAGGCGCTGGCGGGATCGAGCCGCAGACGCTGCAGCACGAAGGGCAGCATGGAGCCGGCGAGCGAACCGAAGGTGACGATGCCGACGAGGGCCGCGAAAACGGTGGCGCCGACCAGCAGCCAGTGCTCGCCATAATCGTAAAACCCGGCCTGCTGCCAGAGGCTCAGGCGCAGGAAGCCGATGGCGCCCAGAATGCAGCCGAGCGTCAGGCCCGTCGGGATTTCCCGCAGAAGCACCCGCCACCAGTCGGAAAGCTTCAACTCGCCGAGCGCCAGCGCCCGGATGATGAGCGAGGTAGCCTGCGAACCGGAGTTGCCGCCCGAAGACATGATGAGCGGAATGAACAGCGTCAGCACCACGGCCTTTTCCAGCTCGCCCTCGAAATGCTGCATGGCGCTGGCCGTCAGCATTTCGCCGAGGAAGAGCGCTGCGAGCCAGCCGGCGCGCTTGCGGATCATGTCCGGAAAGCCGATCGTCATATAGGGCTTGCCGAGCGCCTCCATACCGCCGAACTTGTGGGCGTCTTCCGTCGTGTCGGCGATCATGGTGTCGATCACGTCGTCAACAGTGACGATGCCGAGAATATGCGAGCGGTCATCGACGACGGGCAGCGCCAGAAGGTCGTGCTTGCGGATCAGCCGGGCGACATCCTCCTGCGACATCAGGGGGCTGGCGCAGACGATGCCTTCCTTCGATGCGACGGAGAGGATGGAGGCACCGGCTTCGCCGGTCAGCAGGCGGCGCAGCGTCACGACGGTGGAAAGCGTTCCGTCCTCAGCCAGCACATAGATGGCATAGACCGTTTCACGCGACCGCTCGACGACGCGGATGTGCGAAAGGGTCTGTTCCACCGTCCAATTGTCCGGCACGCTGACGAATTCCGTGGTCATGATCGAGCCGGCGGTACGCGGCGGATACCCCATCAGGTGCTGGATGGAGAGAGCCGTCGTGCGGTCCAGCCGGGAAAACAGCTTTGCGCGCGGCTCTTCGGCCATTTCCGCCATGACGTCGGCCACGCGGTCATCGGACATCAGATTGACGAAGCGGGCAGCCTGTTCGACCGGAATATGGGCGATGATCGCGGCTGCTCCATGCAGTTCGGGCCGGTCGAGAATGGCGACGGCCTTTGCCTGCGGCATGGCGAGCAGGGCGGTTACGGCCTCGCCGACATCCAGCGTGTTGAGGTGCTCGACGCGTTCGGCAATGGTGGTGGAGCCGGCGTTTCCGCTACGAAGAAGACGTGCGGCCTTGCTGGCCCTCTGGGAGAGGTTGTGGAAGTTCATGATTGCTCACCTTTCCGTCGATTCGCCGATAACGGCGAACGCGGTGGTGAGCCGACAGCGGTCGGATCAGTTCACGTTCGCCGGTCTCGGCAAAGGCAATCGACTGCTACTGTCGCTAGACATCTAATGATGCTCCGTTGAAATCCGCGCCGTGCTGATTGGCCTGCGCGTAAGGCCGTGTTGCGCGTGAAACAGAAAAGAGTCAAGCGCCCGATTGTGAAATTTCCGTAAGCTGCGATAGGGCCGGCTCAGGCCGCCTTTTCGCGCCGTTCGACGGTGACGGAAACAAGGAAAACGCCAAGCCCGAGAAGGGAAAGAACCGCGCCGACATAACCGGTGGAGGCGTAACCGAAACCCATGGCGATGACGAGGCCGCCGAGCCAGGCGCCGAGCGCATTGGCGATGTTGAAGGCGGAGTGATTGGAGGCGGCGGCCAGCGTCTGCGCATCCTGCGCCACATCCATCAGCCGCGTCTGCACGGCCGGACAGGCGGCGAAACCGCAGCCGATCAGGAACACGCAGAGGCAGAGCATGAAGGGATTATCCGCCGTCATGCCGAACACGGTCATGACAAGCACGTTGAAGGCCAGCATGCCGCCAATCGTGCCGTTGAGCGAGATATCGGCCAGCCGCGAGCCGACCACATTGCCGACATTCATGCCGATGCCGAACAGCGCCAGCACCATGGAGACGGTGGAAACCGGCATCATCGCCACATCGGTGGTGGTCTTGGCGATATAGCTGAACACCGAGAACATGCCGCCGAAGCCGACGGCGGCGATGGCGAGCGTCAGCCATACCTGCACACGACGGAAAGCGCCGAGTTCGCGCCAGACGCTGGCGCCTTCCTCCACCCTGTCACGCGGCTGGAAGAACCAGAGCAGGGCCACCGTCAAAAGCGCGATGCCGCCGACCAGCATGAAGGCCGCGCGCCAGGAAAGCAGCTGGCCGAAGAAGGTGGCGAGCGGCGTGCCGAGCAGGGTGGCGATGGTGAGGCCGAGCATGACGCGGCCAACGGCGCGGGCGCGCTTGTGGATCGGCGCCATGGAGGCCGCCACCAGTGCCGCAACCCCGAAATAGGCTCCATGCGGCAGGCCGGTGATGAAGCGCAGAACGGTGAAGCTCAGGAAATCCGGTGCGACGGCGCTCAGGATATTGCCGGCCGCAAAAAGCCCCATCAGGCCGAGAAGCAATGTGCGGCGCGTCATGCGCGCGGCAAGAACCGCGATGATCGGCGCGCCGATGACGACGCCGAGCGCATAGGCGGTAATGACATAACCAGCCTGCGGAACGGTGACGCCATAGGTCGTGGCGACGTCAGGCAACAGGCCCATGATGGCGAATTCGCCGGTGCCGATGCCGAAGCCGCCGGCGGCAAGCGCCAGTTCGATGAGCGCGATGGCAAGCGGGGAGAGGGCCACGGCAGGGGCGGCCGTGTAAACGGTTTCATTCTCCGCGCCAGGGCGGGCTTCGGAAATATTCGACTGGCTCATCGTGACCTGAAAAGCGGGAAGGGCCCACAGAAAAAAGGGCAAGACCGTATGGGAGCGGTCTGCCCTGACTGGAGATGCGCGGTCATGAAAATGACCTTAAGTGATCCCTAACATGAAATGATGCGTTGCGGTAGAGCGATTCTCGGCAAAAGAGCATCTTCACGCGATGGTGTTCGGAACCCTATATAGGGTCAGGCATTTACGCGCGGCTGCCTTACTGAATCGGGTTGGAAACATGAAGCTCATTGCAATTTTCAATCGTGACGGCGGCACGTTTCGCACCACTGACATGGAGGCCTATTGCGACCATGCCCGCGAGGTCTTCACCCGCGCCGGCCACGCCATCGATTGCCGTCTGGTCTCCGGAAAGGATATCGTCGAGGAAATGGAGCGCGCCGCCGATGAGCCGGGCATTGAAGGCATCATTGCCGGCGGCGGCGATGGCACGATTTCCGCAGCAGCCGCCATCGCCTGGAAACATGGCATCGCGCTCGGCATCGTTCCGGCCGGCACTATGAACCTGTTCTCCCGCTCGCTGAAGCTGCCGCTCGATATTCGCCAGGTGCTGGAAACGCTGGCGAATGGCGAGATTGCCAGTGTCGACATCGCCAGCGCCAATGGTCGTATCTTTGTCCATCAGTTTTCCGCGGGCCTGCATTCGCGCATGGTACGCTATCGCAACAATCTGGCTTTTGCTTCCCGGCTCGGCAAGATCAAGGCGAGCATCCGCGCTGCCATCAGCGTCATCCTCAACCCGCCGGTCTTCGAGGTGCAATATACCGTCAACGGCAAAACGCAGCACCGCAAGGTCTCGGCGATTTCCGTTTCCAATAATGAATTCGGCCAGAATTCGCTGCTGGTGGCGGATAATGTCTCGGGTGGTCATCTTGGTTTCTATCTCACCGATCCGCTGCGTCCGTCCGGCGTTGCAAGGCTTGCCTTCGACATTCTGCGCGGCAGGCTGAAGGAAAACGCCGCCGTGACCGCCATGACCGTGACGGATGTGGAGTTGCATTTTCCCAAGAAACGCCATGACCTGCGCTGCGTCATCGATGGCGAATTGCTGCCGATGGAGCGGGACGTGGCGCTGGAGGTTCACGCCGGCGAATTGAAGGTGCTGGTGGGGCGGTCGTTTTTCGCACAGCGCAACTGACTGCGAATTGGCGGTTGCCGCTTGTTTCTTCTCCCCGCCGGGGAGAAGTCCGCGGCAGCGGGAGGAGGGGCAAGCTCTCCGCCTATCTCCGCGCTTGCCAACTCATCCGACCCTTCGGGCCACCTTCTCCCCGGTGGGGAGAAGAAACCAGGCCGCCTCCGCTTGTCCAAGCCGCCCCCTAAAAAACGCCAGTCTTGCCAAACCGAGGCCGCCCGGCCATGTTCGGCAGGCGCGGTGGCATGAGCGCCGTCGCCTTTATGGGAGTGCGATCTGTCATGAATGAAATCTCCAAGCCGATGTCCAATCTCGCCGCCATCGATGCCGCCCATCACCTCCACCCCTTTTCCGACATGGGCAAGCTGAACGCCGCCGGCACCCGCATCATCGAGCGTGCCGAAGGGGTGTTCATCTATGACAGCACCGGCAAGAAATATCTCGACGCCTTTGCCGGCCTCTGGTGCGTGAATATCGGTTACGGACGCCGCGAGATCGCCGATGTCGTGCAGCGCCAGATGAACGAGCTGCCCTATTACAACGCCTTTTTCGGCACCACCACGCCGCCCGCGACGCTGCTCGCGCAGAAGATCGCGTCGCGCGCCGGGCCGAAGATGAACCATGTCTTCTTCACCAATTCCGGCTCGGAGGCGACCGATACCTGGTTCCGCATGGCGCGCGTCTACTGGAAGGCGCTCGGCCATCCGACGAAGACCAGGGTAATCGCAAGACGCAACGGCTATCACGGCTCGACGGTTGCCGGCGCTTCGCTTGGCGGCATGAAATGGATGCACGAGCAGGGCAACCTGCCGATCGAGGGCGTGGCCCATATCGGCCAGCCCTATTGGTATGCCGAGGGCGGCGATCTTTCACCGGCCGAATTCGGCCTGAAGGTGGCGCGTGAACTGGAAGCGAAGATCGATGAACTCGGCGAGGAAAATGTCGCCGCTTTCGTGGCCGAACCCATTCAAGGGGCGGGGGGTGTCATCGTGCCGCCGGAGACCTACTGGCCGGAAATCGCCCGTATCTGCAAGGCGCGTAACATCCTGCTCGTTTCCGATGAGGTGATCTGCGGTTTCGGCCGTCTCGGCTCCTGGTTCGGTTACCAGCATTTCGGCGTGGAGCCGGATTTCGCCCCCGTCGCCAAGGGCCTTTCATCCGGTTATCTGCCGATCGGCGGCGTCATCGTTTCCGACCGCGTGGCGGAAGTGATGTTGTCGGAAGTCGGCGACTTCAACCACGGCTTTACCTATTCCGGCCACCCCGTCTGCGCCGCCGCCGCGCTGGAAAACCTTCGTATTATCGAGGAGGAGGGACTGGTGGAACGGGTACGCGACGATATCGGCCCTTATTTCTCCGAAGGCTGGAAAAGCCTGACGGATCACGAATTGGTCGGCGAGGCGGTGAATGTCGGCCTGATGGGCGGCCTGCAGATGACGGCCGACAAGGCGACGCGCCGGCGTTTCGCCAAGCCGGACGACATCGGAACCGCCGTGCGCAACCATTGCCTGGCAAACGGCCTTGTGATGCGCGCCACCGGCGACCGCATGCTGGCCTCACCGGCGCTGACGATCAGCCGCTCGGAAGTGGATGAGATCATGGAAACGCTGCGCAAGGGGCTCGACCACCTGCGCGATACGCGGGAGCATTTCCAGTAAAAGTGCGTAGCGGTTTTACGTCCGGAAAATGCGACGAAAAACTCTTAGGGAGGACTAAAATGGCAGGACAGGAACATCATTACGCCGTTCAGGTGAAATGGACGGGCAATCGCGGCAAGGGGACCTCGGGCTATCGCGACTATGAACGCGACTATACGATTTCCACGGCGGGAAAGGCTGACATAGCCGGCTCCTCCGACCCCGCCTTCCGCGGTGATCCCGCCCGCTGGAACCCGGAAGATCTGCTGGTCGCCTCGCTCTCGGCCTGCCACAAGCTGTGGTACCTCCATTTCTGCTCGGTCAACGGCATCATCGTCGAAGACTATGTCGACAATGCTGAGGGCACGCTGGTGATGGAGAAGGACGGCGCGGGGCAATTCAGCGAAGTGGTGTTGAAACCGGTCATCACCATTTCGAAAGGCGATCCGGCCAGAGCGGATGAGCTGCACCATGATGCACACGAGAAATGCTTCATCGCACGCTCGGTGAATTTTCCCATTCGCGTGGAGGGGACGGTGAAGGTGGTTTGAGGCTCACGCCAGTCGCAGACCGAGATGATCGGCCATCGGCTGAAAGTCTCGGTCGTTTTGCAACAGCTTGTGCCCGTGCTCGATACAGTAGGTACCGATAATGAGGTCGTTGCTTTTTCTGATCGTATAGCCGCGCTCCCGCAGGAAGCGGTAATTGGCGGCGGCTTTGATGGCGAGCTGGGGCGACATCATCGCGACGCAGGGAAATTCGCCCAGCATCTGCTCAAGGCGGCGCGCATGATGACCGTCACGCGCGCCTCTAAGCACCTCGAGAAGAATGATATCGCCGATCAGAATTTCGCCCTGCGCCATTAAGGCGCGAAACTTGGCGGAGAGGGTAGGCGCGTCTTTTCGAATAAATGAAATCCAGGCAGAGCTATCTGCTACGATCATTTGGCTTTCTTCACATCCCAGTCCGTCTCAGCATCCCAATCCGTCCGCATCTCGTCCAGATCACCTTCCCAGCCCATGCCCTCCAACGCATCGAGGGCGCGCATCTGACGATGAATGCGCACCAGATCGCGCAACGCCTTTTCCACTGTCGCCTTTTTTGTCGAAAGACCGGTGATTTCCATCGCCTCGGCGAGCAAGGCGTCATCTAGTTCAATGTTGGTGCGCATCGAAAAATCCTTGGTGTATCGATTTTCGAAACGATACACCAACGACGCTTTCCGCGATATCTGTTTTTACTGGAACGCCGTCTCGTAAAAGCTTCGAAGCTTGCGCGAATGCAGCGTTTCCGTCGGCATGGCGGCAAGCTTCTGCACGGCGCGGATGCCGATCTGCAGATGCTGGGCGACCTGGGTGCGGTAAAACTCCGTCGCCATGCCGGGCAGCTTCAATTCACCATGCAGCGGCTTGTCGGAGACGCAGAGCAGGGTGCCGTAGGGCACGCGGAAGCGGAAGCCGTTGGCGGCGATGGTGGCCGATTCCATGTCGAGTGCTATGGCGCGCGACTGCGACAGGCGCTTGACGGGGCCTGCCTGATCGCGAAGCTCCCAGTTGCGGTTGTCGATGGTGGCGACGGTGCCGGTGCGCATGATGCGCTTCAGCTCGAAGCCCTCGTAGCCGGTGACTTCCGCAACAGCACCTTCCAGCGCCAGCTGCACTTCGGCAAGCGCCGGGATCGGCACCCAGACGGGCAGATCGTCGTCAAGCACGTGATCTTCGCGCACATAGGCATGGGCCAGAACGTAGTCGCCCAGCCGCTGGCTGTTGCGCAGGCCGGCGCAATGGCCGACCATCAGCCAGGCATGCGGGCGCAGCACGGCAATGTGGTCGGTGATCGTCTTGGCGTTGGAGGGGCCGACGCCGATATTGACGAGCGTGATGCCGGCATGGCCCTTCTTCTTCAGGTGATAGGCGGGCATCTGCGGCAGGCGCGCGAGCACGGCATCCGTTTCCGGCTTGTCGCAACCGGCAGGGGTGACGATATTGCCCGGCTCCACGAAAGCCGTGTAACCCTCGCCGCCATTCTTCATCAACTGCCGCGCCCATGCGGCGAATTCATCGATATAGAACTGGTAGTTGGTAAACAGCACGAAGTTCTGGAAATGGCTGGCGCTGGTTGCCGTATAGTGGCTGAGGCGGGCCAGCGAATAATCGATGCGCTGCGCGGTAAAGGGGGCGAGCGGCGCGGGTTCGCCCGGCACCTGGTCATATTCGCCATTGGCGATGAGATCGTCGGTATTGTTGAGGTCGGGCGTATCGAAGAGATCGCGCAGCGGCACGTCGGACAGCGAGGAGGCCGCCGCCGCCTCGACATAGGCGCCTTCGCCGAAAGCGAAATGCAGCGGAATGGGCGTGGCCGATTCCGACACCGTGACCGGAACGCCGTGGTTCTTCATCAGAAGCCCCAGCTGTTCCTTGAGGTAATGGCGGAAAAGCTCCGGCCGGGTGATGGTCGTCGTGTAAACGCCGGGGGCGGTGACATGGCCGTAGGAGAGACGCGAATCGACATGGCCAAAGGTGGCGGTCTCGAGGCTGACCTGCGGATAGCAGGCGCGGTAGCGCCCGGCAATCGGCGCGCCCTTGGCAAGCTCGGTGAAGGAATCGATCAGGAACGCCGTATTGCGTTCGTAAAGCGCGGTCAAAGCCGCCACAGCTTGTTTCGGGTCCGTGAAGGACTGCGGCGCGAAAGGCTCGGGGCTGATGAAGGTGAGGGGCGGAATCGTTCGTTTTGCTATTGTCATGGCCCATTATAAGAGGCCAATTTCGACAGGCAAGCGACAGAAATACGAAGAAACTGAAAAGAAACGCAAAAAGGCCGTTCGAATAACAGCGGGTCGGTGGAAATTTCAGCCGAGCGCGCCACGCTGCAGGCTCATCAAAAGCACGAAGCCGGCGCCCTTGGAGGCGGGGCGGGGATCGGCCTTGTAAACGGCAAGTCCGGCGACCGGACCGAGAAAGATCGAGGCCATCAGCACCAGCCGCAGCGCGGAAAACAGGCCGTTGGAAAAACTTGTCGTCATCGGCCTGTCCTCACAATACGACGGGGCAATTGGCGGCGGGCGACGGGCTGTGCTGGCAGGCGATTGCCGCGCCGGCATTCACCCGCTGGAAACTGCGGTTCGGATTAACGACGAGCGAGGCGAAGGACATGGCGAAGATCGCCATGAGAAACGCGAAGATTGCCAGTCGGCTGATCAGCTTTGCCATGTCCATTCCCCTTATTGGAGTTGATGGACAGAGTTTTGCCACACTCGGACTGAACGGACCCTGAGACCCCGGTTCATATGGCATTCAGGGATGTTAACGGGCGGTGACATGACAGATTGATGCCACAATGCCGCCGGGCATCTCGCGGGCCACCCGCTTTTCGATCAGGATAGAGGGGCTTCCGCGCGTGTCGCAAGATCGGTCACCAGGGTCTCGAATGCCTGAAGCTCAGTCACATCGACAACCGGCACGCGGTGCTCCTGCGCGGATGCCAGCATGTCCGTGTTTTCCCGCAACGAACGCTCGATGAAGGCGTCGATGATCCGCCGCTTCTCAGCCGTTGCATCTTCATAGCGGGCGTGAGAGCGCATTCTCTCGAGAAGAAAATCATTGCCGGCATGGAGAAAGACACCGGCGACCGTGCCGCCAAGCAGGGGCGAAATGAATTCCGGCCGCAGGGCCGCGCCCTCGAAGATTGTGGGAGTGCCGATGGCCGACCTGCTGTCGATCATTGTGCGGATCAGCGGCCAGATGTTCTGATGATGTATCTTCAGGAACCAGTGGATCGTTTCCGCCGAGAGCCGTGCATAATATTCTTCCACCGGTGCCAGAATGCCCGGCCATGGCCTGCCCGGATGGCGGGCGAGACTGTCGGTCGATATTGCCTCGCAGCGCAGCCTTTCGCTCAGCAGGCCGGCAAGGGTGCTTTTGCCGACATGCGAGGTGCCCGCAATCAGGATTGTCGAAAGGGTGGGGCGCATGCGTCGCTCTCGTTGGTGTTGGGCGCAACGATACATCAACGGATATATGGCTTCCATGCGGCGTGCGTCCGCAGTCTCAGGCGAAATCCCTGGGCGGTGCACCGCGCCGTCAGGCGGGAGACCGCAGGCGGCAGGACAGAAGCCCGCCCGCCGCCCTGTCGATTAAAGCCGCGTCCAGGTCTGCGATTTGCACAGAACCTTCAGCACGCAGCCCTTCATGCTCAGCGAGTTGCCGGAAACGGTGCCGGAGCCGCTATAGGTCTTGTCATTGGCGGGATCGGTGATTTCACCCGAATAGCTGTTTCCCTTGCCGGAAAGCTTGCCGATCTGTTTTCCGGCGTGTTTGCCGGTCTTCAGCGTCACGCAGAAGGCGCCGCCGCAGGGGCCGATCACGGCGGTTTCGCCACTGGCGGTCTTCCAGTTGCCCTCGATTGCCTCGGCGGCGACGGCAAGGTTGCCGCTCAGCATGAGGGCGGCGGCAATCGTCATTATACGCTTCATAAAATTCCTCCCGAAATTCGCGCAGGCTTTCTAGAGCCGGCGGCCCAAAGACGCGATGCGCAGATCAAACCCTTTTGGCGTGCGAATGCGCCATCTCTGGCCCAAGCCGCCTGCGGCGCAACGATTGCTCCTTGCACCGCGCTATCCTGTGCCCGTTTCATCCTCATGACGGGCAGGGCGGATAGTATTTGACGTTCACGTAAAAGGAAACAGAAATTTGCGGCCTCGGCGCGGCATTTGCAGCGGCGGGAGGAGCGAAGAGGGAGAATTCGAAAATCGCTGTTTTGATCGTGGTGAAGGAAGGGTTTAAATCCAATTCTAAACTTTTCGTAAAATTCGCCGCAAAGTCCTTAATTTCCGCGGCTCGTGATATTTAACGAAAACCCAATTTTACCAATCGTTTGCAGTTTGTTTGCGGCCCATTAATCATGCCTTTTAAGCGACCGTTGAAGGCCCCGTGGCATAGTGAACTCATCAAAAGCGCAGGGAAAACCTGCCGGACGAAAGGACAAAAAAGCCGCAAAAGACGGCAGGTCCGGACGATGGCCTCGACAAGAAGGCGAATGATGAAACAGGCAGAAGGACAGGGATTAAAACAATGGCACGCTTTGAAATTCGCGATATCGAAATGGCTGCCGGTGGCGAAACCCGCGCCGACACTCTTTGCAATCTCGGCCTGGTCTATGCGACCGGCCGGGGCTGCAAGGTGGACCTGATCGCCGCCCATAAATGGCTCAACATCGCCGCGATCCGCGGATCGGAAAGAGCCGCTTCGCTGCGCGCCGATCTCGCCCGCAACATGACGAAATCGGAACTGGCCGAAGCGCTGCGCGCCGCCCGCGACTGGATGACGATGCACTGATCGACCCAGCCATTATTGAGATTGCCGGTCCGGTTCCCTCCAGTCCCGATGACCGGCGCAAAGGAAAGTAAACCCGAAGGGGAACGCGGCGAGGGCTTTGAAAAGGGCTTTTGCGCTGACACATCAAACCGCGACCGGCAGGAACAAGGCCGGCGCGGTTTTCTTATGTTTGGCGATGTCTCTTCGCCGGAAAACGATCCGCGGGCAGGGGCTTGCGGGGGGACGTTGAATCGCATTCGCATCACCCTGTCATGAGGATGAAACCGCCACGGCAGGCATGACAGGTGCGGTTTTCGAATCGCTTCCTTCTTCCGTCATGCCGGACCTGATCCGGCATCCAGCCACGCCGCGTTTGCGGCGTGAAAGGGTCTTTCGCGATCAAGGGCTTGATCGCGCTGGATTCCGGCTCAAGGCCGGAATGACGGCACTCAATATCAGCCCAGCGCCTTGATGACCTTGGGCAGCGCCTGTTCGAACAGATCGAGCTTGTCACCCGGCCCCACGCTCACGCGAATGCAGCGGTTGAGCGGCGCGACGCCCGGCATGCGGATGAAGACGCCATGTTCCATCAGCCCATCGACGATGGCGCGGGCATAAGCCCCGTCGCGGTGGCAATCGATGGTGACGAAATTGGTGGCGGAGGGGAGCGGTGAAAGGCCGTTATTACGGGCGATTGCCGAAATACGCTCACGGGCGTCGGAAATTTTACCAACGACTTCATGCAGATAGGCCTGATCCTTTAACGCCGCCAAAGCGCCGGCGACCGAAATGCGCGCCATGCCGAAATGGTTGCGGATCTTGTCGAAGGCTTCGACATTGCCGAGCGTGCCGATGGCGTAACCCACGCGCGCACCCGCCAGCCCATAGGCTTTCGAGAAGGTGCGCATGCGCAGAATGTTCGGCTGGCCGATCAGCGCGTCGATGGCCGGCACGGCGCTGGCTGGCGCGGTTTCGCAATAGGCCTCATCCAGAATGAGCAGGCAGGTTTCCGGCAATGCGCGGGCAAAGGCGACGACTTCGCTCGCTTCCCACCAGCTTCCCATTGGATTGTCGGGATTGGCGAAATAAACGAGCGGCGCATTTTCCCGGATGACGAGATCGAGAAGCCCGTCGAGGTCTTCGTGATCGTCGACATAGGGCGTGGTCACGAGCTTCCCGCCAAAACCGTTCACATGGTAATTGAAGGTGGGGTAGCCGCCAAAAGAGGTGACGACAGGCGTGCCCGGCTCGACGATCAGCCGAGCGATCTCGCCCAGCAGCCCATCGACGCCGCTGCCGATGGCGATATTGCCGCGTGCAACGCCATGGTGGATGGCAAGCGCTTCCTTCAACTCGTAATTTTCCGGATCGCTGTACATCCATGTCTCCGCCGCCGCATCGCGCATGGCCAGAAGCACGGAAGGGGCGGGGCCGAAGCCGCTCTCATTGGCGCCGATACGCGCTTCAACCTTCAGGCCACGGTTGCGCTCGATGGCCTCCGGGCCGACGAAGGGAACGGTTGAGGGAAGCGAAGCGGCAAGCGGCGTGAGGCGGGAAAAGGCTGACATTGGCTGAGAGTTCCGGTACCTGTGTTTAAAACCCGGCTCACAATAGGTGCAAAAAAACCGGACGCAAGGCGCAGCCGGTTCCGGCACGACTGTTTTGGAACAGAATTTTACGTCCCGGCGAGGAGACGGAAAAGCCATCGGCCTGTCATGTCAGGATCACGCGTTGGTCTCGAAGCTCAGGCGTCGCACATGGTGCAGGAACTCCGCATCAATCAGCATATTGAAGCCGATCGTCACTTTTTCCTCTTCGCGGCGGATCAGCGTGCAGCCGATCTCATCGCGGATACCTAGAATTTCCAGATAGAAATTGGCCGGCATTTCCAGATCGGGGCTGACATCCAGTTCCGCGCCGTAAAGGGAAATGGTCCGCACCAGGCAGCGCATGGTGTCCTTGGCGCTGAGATGATGCCCGATGAAGGTGATCTTGCCGGGCCGGTCGATCTGAAATTTCTCGTACATCTCGTCCTGGGGGACGTTCTGACGGGGATCCATATGCAAAGCCATGACAACCTCCCGGATTGCCTCTTTTGATGCCGATTTTAACGCCGCTTCCTTGCCAGGGCATGAAGGAAATCCGCGCAATTGTCTGTACTCTGTCTCGATCTCGACCAATCTTCCCTTCGGAAGCCGATGTTTCCGCTATGGAAATGCGTTCGGTCCCATCCGGTTGCAGCCTGTGCTGATACTGCGTCACGCTTGCACGGGGCTGGTGTTGACTGGGGCCGTACTTGGCGTTACGCCTGAGCCTTGCAATATCGCATCGCGAGGCCCGGCAGGACCGGCGCTTCGTGATTCTTCTGGGAGTGGACTGTGACGGGAAGGCTGGTAATCGTCGGGGCGGGGCAGGCCGCTTTCGCGCTGGCGTCGAAGCTTCGGGCGCTGAAGGACGAGCGCCCCGTCACCATCGTCGGTTCCGAGGATGCCTATCCTTACCAGCGGCCGCCGCTCTCCAAAAAATACCTTCTCGGCGAGATGAGCTTCGACCGGCTGATGTTCCGTCCGGAGGAATGGTACGCCGAAAACAATGTCGATATCCGGCTTTCCACCTGGGTCGAGGAGATAGATCGCGCCGCCAAATCCCTGCGCATGCAGGACGGCAGCACGCTTTCCTATGACAGGCTGGTGCTGGCGACCGGGGCGGCTCCCCGCCTGCTGCCTGCCAGCATTGGCGGCGATCTGGAAGGCGTTCTGACCGTTCGCGACAAGCGCGATGCCGACCGGCTTATGGAGGAGATGAAGCCGGGCCGCAGACTGCTGGTGATCGGCGGCGGTTATATCGGTCTCGAAGCAGCGGCCGTCGCCCGCAAGCTCGGCCTCGAAGTGACCTTGATCGAAATGGCCGACCGCATTCTCCAGCGTGTGGCGGCGAAGGAAACCGCCGATATCATGCGCGGCATCCATCAGGCCCACGGCGTTTCCATTCGCGAAAAGACCGGCCTTGTGCGCCTTGTCGGCATGGATGGCCGGGTGGCCGCAGCCGAACTCTCCGACGGCTCGACGCTGGATGTGGACTTTGTGATTGTCGGCATCGGCGTCACGCCGAATGACCGCCTCGCTCGCGAATCGGGCCTCAATGTCGGCAATGGCATCGTGGTGGACGACCATACCCGCACCTCCGACAGTGCCATTCATGCGGTGGGCGATTGCGCGCTGCTGCCCTGGCGCGGCCAGCATGTGCGTCTCGAATCGGTACAGAACGCTGTCGATCAGGCCGAGGCGGCCGCTGCCGTGCTTACCGGGGCTGAAGCCGCCTATGATCCGAAGCCATGGTTCTGGTCGGATCAATATGACGCCAAGCTGCAGATCGCCGGTTTCAACCTGGGTTACGACGAGACGATGCTGAGGCAGGGCGCGCGTGAGGGCAGCTGGTCCGTCTGGTATTTCCGCGAGGGGCGATTCGTGGCGGTGGATGCCGTCAACGATGCCAAGGCCTATGTCGCGGGCAAGAAACTGCTCGATACCGGCGCCGAGCCGGATCGCGCCATCCTGGCGGATGCTTCCGCCGATCTGAAATTACTGCTTTCCTGAGGACATCATGCCTGCTCCCGAAAACCGTTTCAAAACCGCCATCCATGCCGGCAAGCCGCAGATCGGCCTCTGGCTCGATATGGGTGAGGCCATCACGGCGGAAATCGCCGGTACGGCGGGGTTCGACTGGCTGGTGATCGACGGCGAGCATGGGCCGAACGATCTGCGCAGCATCATCGATCAGCTGCGCGCCCTTGCCACATCGCCTGCCGAACCGGTGGTGCGCGTGCCGGTCGGCGAAAGCTGGATGATCAAGCAGCTTCTGGATGCGGGTGCGCGCACGCTTCTGGTGCCGATGGTCGATTCGGCCGACCAGGCGAAGGATCTGGTCAGCGCCATGCATTATCCGCCGCGCGGCATTCGCGGCATGGGTGCTGCCGTTGCCCGCGCTTCCGCCTTCAACACGATAACCGACTATGCCGACAGCGCCTCCGACAGCGTCTGCCTGCTGGTGCAGGCCGAAACGCGCGCAGCGATCAACGATCTCGACAATATTCTCGCGGTGGAGGGTGTGGACGGCGTCTTCATCGGCCCGGCGGATCTGGCCGCTGATATGGGTTATCTCGGCAGGATAGACGAGCCGGAAGTGCAGGCGGTGATCGAGGCGGCGATCGTCAAGATCGTCAAGGCGGGCAAGGCCGCCGGCATTCTCACCTTCAATGAAACCTATAATCGCCGCTATCTCGAACTCGGCGCGTCCTTCGTGGCCGTCGGTGCGGATGTCACCGAATTCGCCAGCACCCTGCGTGCGCTCTCTGCCCGTTACAAGGGCGGAGCAGCTCCTGCGCCATCACGGTCCGGCTATTAATTCAGTCGTCGTTGCTGGCGTTCAGCTTTTCCGGCGGAATGCCTTCTTCGCCGGAGGCGAGATAACCGGTGTTGATAAGGGCGGCGCGAATGATACGCTGGATGGCCTCATCCCTGTCTATGCCGTGATCCCTTGCAAAATCCGACAAAGCCGTTTCAAGATCGTCGCTGAACCGCATATCCGCCCCCATTCATCACATTTCAAACCAATACGGAAAGGCAAGGCAGGATTGACCCGCCTTGCCTCAATTTTAAGTCCATGCGGCGATTAGCGCCAGCGATAAAGGCTGCTGTTCGACGAGTTCTGCTGCGTGCTTGTGCCGACCGCATAACCGATGGCAAAACCGAGTGCGCCAACGATCGTCAGCAGGGAGGTCGCCGTGCCGGGATTTTCCTTGACGGCTTCCACGACATTCTGGCCCTGAGCGCGGACATTATGCGCGGCCTTGCGCACGCGCCCGCGCGCCTCATCCAGAAATTCGGACGCATCCTCGCTCACACCTTCCGCGCGGGCGGATACGGATTTGGAGAGGGACGAAATCTGCGAACGCAGCTCCGCAATCTGGTTTTCGATCGTGTCTTCGACAACATTCAGTTTGGTCTGAGCCATTAGAACACCTCTTTTGTTACCGAAGGCAGAACGTGTCGGCTTTAAAGAAGTTCCCGAATTGCCCGCAAAGTTTCGCCGGGCGATGTTCAGCCAACAGGTTTTTGTGCTTCTTGGCGAAAAAGCCTTGCAATCATTTTTTTTACGCAATAATCAGGCCGCACCGGAGAGGTGGCCGAGTGGTCGAAGGCGCTCCCCTGCTAAGGGAGTATACGTCAAAAGCGTATCGTGGGTTCGAATCCCATCCTCTCCGCCATCAGTTTCTGCTGAGATTTATATGAGAAGCAGAACAAGCGCTGGCTTCTTTATCCATTTCATACCCATTGCAGGCAAAATGGCTGTGAACCTTAGCGGATCGCGGCATTACCTGGCCATCGTCGGTTGCCTCTTGCCTGGCGGCTCATCCCCTTCTGCTGACGTTCATTGAGCGTCGGGATTGAGCCGGTGCCATTAAATCGCTGGCGCGGCAATATTCCGGGAGAACGACTCGGGCGGCCGCCTGATCGATCACGCATATTTTAGAAATTCGGTCGGGTCTTTTGCGTGGATCGTCACGGATGCATCTCGTTCTTTGAAAAAGAGCGCCTATCTAGATTCTTAGCCAGACGAAGGAGATTTAATGATCGACGAATACGGCCCCTACGTGCAGATGGGCACGCTTGCAGAGCAGATGGCCTCCCACTACCAGATGGACGCGAATCTTGAGCTGGGGTCGCACCTGTCGCATTACATGGAAGAGGTTGAGGTCAACATATCTGCCGACAGCTTTGATCATGTTGGGTTCATGAGCAAGATTTGCGCGCGACTGACAGTGACACTGGCAAAAACCGCCGCGCCTCGGCGTCGAGAGTTCCTGCAAGCTGTGGTAGTCGCGCTTCAGGAGCGTATCGATCGATATTCACTCAACGTGGCTCTGGACGGCAGCTAGGTTGCTGCCAGCGGACGAGCGCCGAGGGGGGGCGGGCAACCATCATGTCCAGTAACGGCGTTCTTCTACCGCGCGACGATAGTTCAGTGTGCCGGCATTAAACATCTTTGTGATTCTCGATGTCGAGCGAGTTCGCAAGTTCGTGCCTGCAAACGTGCGTCGTGTCAGTAAGCGCAGCCCGCTCGAAGGCAAATCAGTTTGTCCAGCCGCCGGATGTCCGGCCGCTCGAATCGTTGACCGGTGAATCGGTGTTGAGCGGGGTGGTGTTATCTCGCTTTCCCCATGCGTATCGGTTACGGGCTTCGCGACAGGGGCGATTGAAGCAAAAAAATCCCGGGATCCAAGACCGGCCGAGTAGGGAATGGCCGAAAAAGCCGGTAGTTTAGAAAGACCTTGTTAACCTCGCTAACTAACGGATTTTCAAGAAAATTCTTAACGTACTGTAAAAGCGGTAATCGGCCGCCTGCGCACTGTGTGTTGTTTCCGCAACAAACCGAAATGAAGCATATACGTAAATGCTATTTATCGGATGTTGGCGATTGCAAGCGGCGAAACCTTTTGTATTTTCACCACCAGAAGCGAGGCGGTGGATCGTTTGGCTTCTAAGAACACGGGAATGGGGCAGGGAATGCTGTCCTTCAGCGAAAGTACCCAGACCCACTTAAAAACTTTGACTGGAGGTCAACCATGAACATCAAGAGCCTTCTGATCGGCTCCGCTGCGGCTCTCGCAGCAGTATCCGGCGCTCACGCTGCCGACGCTATCGTCGCTGCTGAGCCTGAGCCCCTGGAATACGTTCGCGTTTGCGACGCTTTCGGCACCGGCTTCTTCTACATCCCCGGCACCGAAACCTGCCTGAAGTTCGACGGTTACATCCGTTTCCAGACCGACTTCGGCCGTAACAAGTCCGGCACGTCTGACTGGGATTCGTTCACGCGCGCTCAGTTCAACATCGACACCCGCACCGACACCGAGCTGGGCGCTCTGCGCGGTTACATCGGCTTCCGCGGCCAGGCCGACAACGACAGCAACCGTGGCGTTGTTGTTGACCAGGCTTTCATCGAACTCGGCGGCCTGAAGGTCGGTTACTACTACAACTGGTGGGATGACGGTCTCTCCGGCGAAGTTGACAGCCTCAGCTCGAACCAGACTCGTCTGAACGCTATCCGTTACACGTACGACGCTGGCTCGTTCTACGTTGGCGTTGCAGTTGAAGAACTCGAAGCTGCTCGCGGCGGTTCCAACATCTCTGACGACTTCGTAAAGGGCGGTTCGTTCGAAGGCCCGAACAACGTTGGTATCTCCGCTATCATCGGCGCTAAGTTCGGCGGCGTAAACGCTAACCTGCTCGGCGGCTACGACACCGACGCAGAAGAAGGCGCAATCCGCGGTATCGTCACGGCTGACATCGGCCCGGGCACGCTTGGCCTCTCCGGCGTTTGGGCTTCTGGCGCGAACAAGTACTACGAAGAGTCCGAGTGGACTGTTGCTGCTGAATACGCAATCAAGGCAACCGACAAGCTGACCATCACCCCCGGCGTTCAGTACTTCGGTACGATCGACATCGGTGCTGACAACCAGTTCGTTGGCGACCGCGATGCATGGCGCGCTGGTGTAGCTGTTGGCTACAAGATCACCCAGGGCCTCTCTACGCTCGTTTCGGTTAACTACCAGGACGTCGACGGCACCGAAGGTGTTGACACCGGCGCTGGCGACAGCTGGGTTGGTTTCGTTCGCCTTCAGCGCACGTTCTAATCTGATCTGACATTGTCAGTGATGGAAAGCCCGGCTCTCGAGCCGGGCTTTTTTGTTTGAATGGCATCTTGATTGGGTGGGCATCGCGGCGGGCGGTGAGATCGTGACGGCGTTTCGATTTTCTGCAGCTTTATCCTCAGAGCCGACCGCTATGCATGTCCATCGATTCGTTCGGTATTGGGGAGACTTGAGTCGGTTAAGGAATCCGAAGCTGCGGGCTTTTGCTTTTCGGTCAGTTTTTTTCTTGCAGAAGTAGGGTCCTCTGCACATTGCAATCGTCTTTTGAACAATTTTCAGTGGCCTGATCGTGTCCAGATTCAGGTGATCTCGTGGGTTTTCTCAGGACGGATTTTTCGAGCCTCTTGTTAAGTTACTGAAAAGCATAAGTTATTAACGTTTTTTTAACGAATGGGGTCCCGTCGGTTAGAATTGTAGCTATTTCGCAACAATGAAAAACTAAGGACACCTTACTGTCTTCCTTCTGTCATGATTAGGATTGCCTGTGCGGCCGGTTTTGGCTCTAATCATCTCCATAAGCGGCACGCATTTCTGAAGTGCTTTCCCACCCGCTGCTTAGAAGATTAAGCGTTTGACTGGAGGTCAACCATGAACATCAAGAGCCTTCTCATCGGCTCCGCTGCAGCTCTCGCAGCAGTATCCGGCGCACAGGCCGCTGACGCTATCGTCGCTGCCGAGCCCGAGCCCCTGGAATATGTTCGCGTCTGCGACGCTTTCGGCACCGGCTTCTTCTACATCCCCGGCACCGAAACCTGCCTGAAGTTCGACGGTTACATCCGTTTCCAGACCGACTTCGGCCGCAATCAGTCCGGTACGTCTGACTGGAACTCGTTCACGCGCGCCCAGTTCAACATCGACACCCGCACCGACACCGAGCTCGGCGCTCTGCGTGGCTACATCGGTCTGCGTGGTCAGGCTAACAACGACAGCGACCGTGGCGTCAACGTCGACCAGGCTTTCATCGAGCTCGGCGGCCTGAAGGTCGGTTACATGTACACCTGGTGGGATGACGATCTCTCCGGCGAAACCGATATCCTGTCTTCGAACACCACTCGTGGCAACGCTCTGCGTTACACCTACGACGCTGGTTCGTTCTACGCAGGTATCAGCGTTGAAGAACTCGACTCCGTACGTGACGGCACGTCCAACCTCGGCGTTGCCAAGGGTGGCACCTTCGAAGGCCCGAACAACGTTGGCGTCAGCGGTATCATCGGCGCCAAGTTCGGTGCGATCACCGCCAACCTGCTCGGCTCCTATGACACGGACCAGGAAAACGGCGCAATCCGCGCTATCCTGTATGCTGACATCGGCCCCGGCACCTTCGGTCTCTCTGGCGTTTGGGCTTCCGGCGCAAACTACTACTACGAAGAGTCCGAGTGGGCAGTTGCTGCTGAATACGCAATCAAGGCAACTGACAAGCTGACCATCACGCCTGCTGCTCAGTACCTCGGCACGATCGACATCGCTCCGGACGGCGACTTCACCGGCGACAACGATGCATGGCGCGCTGGCCTGACGGTTGATTACAAGATCACCCAGGGTCTGGATGCCAAGGTTACCGCCAACTACCAGGACGTCGATGGACCGACTGGCGACAGCTGGACCGGTTTCGTTCGCCTTCAGCGCACGTTCTAATCTGATCTGACATAGTCAGTGATGGAAACCCCGGCAGAAATGCCGGGGTTTTTCTTTTGGAAAATAGATGGGACTATGCGTCGTCGAACACTGTGTCGGCTTTGAAGCATCGACCAGCCCACCTGTCGCTCATCTGCCCAAGCCGTCGGTGTCATCCTTGGGCTTGTCCCAGTGATCCAATCACGTCGCATGAAATCTGAACGTTGCAGATGCTCGGGACAGGCCCGAGCATGACGCAAGGGAACTTTAGGCTTCACAGCGGTCAGAAGCGCTCGCCGGCAGGTGTTTGAATGCGCCGCTCGTCAGCTAAGGAACCCGGCTTCACCCCGCACGCCCATGGCGCAGGTCGTCAACGATATCGGCCTGTTGCCCGAGCCTCGTCTTGTAGACCTGATAATTCTCCATCACCCGCTGCACGTAATTGCGGGTTTCGGGGAAGGGGATGCGCTCGATCCAGTCGACCACCTCGTCGATTGGCTTGCCGCGCGGGTCGCCATAACGGGCGATCCATTCCGGCACGCGCTTGGGCCCGGCATTATAGGCGATGAAGGTGAGAATATAGGAGCCGCCGAAACTGTCGATCTGCTCACCGAGATAATGCGCGCCGAGCGTGGCGTTGTAGCCCGCATCGGTGGTCAGCCGAGCCTGGGTGTAGGGCAGGCCATGGCGTCCGGCCACGCCCTTGGCGGTTCCGGGCAGCAGTTGCAGCAGGCCGCGCGCATTGGCGGCGGAAACGGCGGCCGGGTTGAAGGCGCTTTCCTGCCGGGCAATTGCATAGGCAAGCGCCTTGCCGGAGCCGGCAATATTGGCGCTGGCAGGAATGACACCGAGCGGATAGGCGAGAGCTGCGGCATCGATGCCGCGGCTG
The DNA here is from genome assembly GCF_004005385.1 of Agrobacterium sp. CNPSo 2736. Lineage (NCBI taxonomy): Bacteria > Pseudomonadati > Pseudomonadota > Alphaproteobacteria > Hyphomicrobiales > Rhizobiaceae > Agrobacterium > Agrobacterium sp. CNPSo 2736. Next base: position 54,426 of record NZ_RZTX01000022.1, read on the forward strand.
AAGGCCGTCTTGCCGATTTGCAGCGAGACCTGATGATTGCCGTTTCCTTCCGCCCGCGCCGCCAGAATGGCAAGTTCGCCGGGGCTGTCGAGTTGTTCCGCCAGCGAACGATAAAGGCTGTCGGCCCGCCAACCGTAACCGGCCGCTTCCAGCCGGTCGATGGCGCGCACGGCTTCGCGGCCGGCGAAACGTTCGCGGTCGCCGCTGCTGGGGCTCGGATAGGTGACGTTTAGTGTTTTTGCACCGATTCGCGCAGCGGCGAGCTGACCGTAAAACGTGCCGGGATGAGCGGCGGCTTTGGTGAAGAAGTCGCGGGCATCCCCCGGTCCGCCGGCTTCCGCCGCCCGCCCGAGCCAATAATAGGCGCGCGACGCCGAAAGCGGCCGGTTCGAGGTCTGAAGCAGCGTGTTGAAGTGGCGCGAAGCCGTTGCCGGATCGCGCAGCGCTCTCAGCGCATACCAGCCGGCATGGAATTCCGCATCGGCAACATCGACGGCGGAGGTGGCCGAATGATTGGCGACGATGCGATAGGCTTCGGCGAAATCGCCGAGATCGGCGACGCCACGCGCAACGATGCGCCGCTCGTTCCACCATTCGCCCGGATTGACGAGCTTGGCCGTTTCCTTCGGGGCCTGCCGTAAAAGCACGGCGGCTTCGGGATATTTCTGCTGGTTGCGCAGGTTTTCCACCCGCGCGAAAAGATAGGCGGGGTCGCTGCGCCAGGAGGCATCGACCTTGCCGATGAGCGCAGTCGCAGTGGTGGATCGCTGCAGCACGGCTGCCCAGGCATTGTAAAGCGACTGCGCCTTGCCGAGATCGCCGAAACGCTTCGCCTGGCCGATGCGGCTGCGATACATCAGATAATCCATGCGCGCCTTGTGGTCGGCGGGCGTCAGATAGGTGGGAAACTCAGCAAGAACACGGTCTTCCATGTCCTTGTCCATACCTTCGCTGACCCAGAGCTGGCGAATGAGACGCTGCGATTCCGCACCCTTGCCGGAGGAGGCGAGCGCCTTGGCGAGCACCACGCTGCCTTCCGCGGTTTCTGGCCGGCTATTGCCGAAGGCGGCAAGCACCTGCGACGCCGGCGGATCTTCTCGGTAAAGCGCTTTTTCGGAATTGGCGCGCAGGGTGGCAGCGCCCGGCCAGCCGGAGAGCTCGCGCTGCGCGGCGGCGATTTCGGCGGAGGCGACGTCCTTCTGGCCGGAAACGGCGATTGCCCAGGTGAGGATATGGCGGTCGAGGCTGCCGGTCGGCATGGTGTTGCGCAACGCAATCGCGCGGGCCGCATCGCGGCTGGAAAGCGCGTCAAGGCCGGCCTTCAACTGGCTTGTATCGTCGGGGCGGTCGAGGCGCGGTATGGCGCCGGTGATCTCGGGCAAGGCCGGCATGAAGGCCGGAACGGTCGGCGCATTCGGCTTGACATAGGGAAGGGGGGCCGCACCTTCCGGCAGCGGCCCGGCCAATGCGTTCCAAACGGTTGCGGCAAGGCCCGCCGCCATCAATCCCCAGACTGTCTTTTTCATGCCGTTCTTCATCGTGTAACGGAGTTGCCGACTTTCTTGTAATATCGCTACATTGCAACGGGATTGCCGAAAACGGTCTGATGTCCCACCCGGAAATCTTGGGATTTCAGGCTTAATGAAATGTTAATCGCCGCCCTGCAATTCAATCAACTTTTATTCACCGGCCCGAGAGCTACGCTTCTTTTCGGCGCCTGCTTTTTCTGCTCGCCGATCACGGCCCGGAGACTGTCACACTTCCGACAATTTCGGACAAAATAGGCTTCCTTTGCGCTTGTCGGCGCCAAGGGCTGGCACTAATGTGTGCCGGTTTTAACCATCGAATGCGGCCGAAGCATGAACCGGCTCGGCGCCAGGAGCTTTGCATGTTCAAGGGATCAATTCCCGCCCTCATTACCCCGTTCACGGACAATGGCGCCGTGGACGAACAGGCATTTGCCGCCCATGTGGAATGGCAGATCGCCGAAGGCAGCAACGGACTTGTGCCCGTGGGCACGACGGGGGAATCTCCAACCCTCTCCCACGACGAGCACAAACGTGTCGTCGAGCTGTGCATCGAGGTAGCGGCGAAACGGGTTCCGGTCATTGCGGGCGCTGGCTCCAACAATACCGATGAGGCGATCGAGCTTGCACTGCACGCGCAGGAAGCCGGCGCAGATGCGCTCTTGGTTGTCACTCCCTATTACAACAAGCCGACCCAGAAGGGCCTGTTTGCGCATTTTTCCGCTGTCGCCGAAGCGGTGAAGCTGCCTATCGTCATCTACAATATCCCGCCGCGCTCGGTGGTGGATATGTCGCCGGAAACCATGGGCGCGCTGGTCAAGGCGCACAGGAACATCGTCGGCGTCAAGGATGCGACCGGCAAGATCGACCGCGTTTCCGAACAGCGCATTTCCTGCGGCAAGGATTTCATCCAGCTTTCGGGTGAGGATGGCACGGCGCTCGGCTTCAACGCCCATGGCGGCGTCGGCTGCATTTCCGTCACCGCCAATGTCGCGCCGCGCCTCTGTTCGGAGTTCCAGGCGGCGATGCTCGCCGGCGATTATGCCAAGGCGCTGGATTATCAGGATCGCCTGATGCCGCTGCACAAGGCGATCTTCATGGAGCCCGGCGTCTGCGGCACCAAATATGCGCTGTCGAAGACGCGCGGCGGCAATCGCCGGGTCCGTTCGCCCTTGATGAGTACGCTGGAACCGGCAACGGAAGCGGCCATCGACGCGGCGCTGAAACACGCCGGCCTGATGAACTGAGACGGGTCCGAAAGCGTTTAAGGCGCGCCATGAACCGCTTCGCAACAGAAGCCGTTCGGCGCGCCTTTTCTTTTCGCGGCGACAACATTAAATAGGGGTTCGAAAACCGCTCTCGGCGGTAAGCCGAAGGCGCAATAAGAAAAACAAGGGATTGAAATATCATGGCCCCCAAAGGCAGCCAGCGCGTGGTGAACAAGATCGTTGCGGAAAACCGCAAGGCTCGCTTCAACTACGAAATCATCGACACCTATGAGGCAGGGCTCGTGCTGACTGGCACCGAGGTCAAGTCGCTGCGCGAAGGCAAGGCGAATATCGCCGAATCCTACGCGTCTGACGAGGGCGATGAAATCTGGCTCATCAATTCCCACCTGCCGGAATATCTGCAGGCCAACCGTTTCAACCACGAGCCGCGCCGCCGCCGCAAGCTGCTTCTGAGCAAGCGCGAGATCAACCGCCTGCGCGCCGGCATCAACCGTGAAGGCATGACGCTGGTGCCCTTGAAGATCTATTTCAACGACAGGGGCCGCGCGAAGCTTGAGCTGGCGCTCGCCAAGGGCAAGAAGCTGCACGACAAGCGCGAGACGGAGAAGGAACGCGACTGGAACCGGCAGAAATCGCGGTTGCTGAAGGGTGGCAATGCCTGAGCGGCAGGAAATTTAGCGGCGTAGAGGGTGGCGGCCTTTCGCTACTTGTTCTTCCGTCATGCCGGACTTGATCCAACATCCAGCCATGGCGCGTCTGCGCCGTGGAAAGAGTCCTTTCAACCCAAGGACTTGGGCTGGCTGGATCCCGGCTCAAGGCCGGGATGACGGGAGTGTGTTGCTGCCCGCTGTGCCCGTCACGCCGCCCGGTACGTCCGCTCCACATGCGCCTTCGTCGTCGAAACGCTGAACCGGCTGACAAGCGCCGCCAGATTGGCGCTGACATCGCTCAGATTATGCGTGGCCGCATTCGTCTCTTCCACCATGGCCGCATTCTTCTGGGTCAGGTTGTCCATGCTGTTGATGGCGGCATTGATTTCCTGAATGCCGACGGACTGTTCCTGCGCCGCCTTGGTCAGCGAGGCGATATGTTCCTGGATGTGATCCACCTTATTGCCGATCGTATTCAGGGATTCGCCCGTCTTGTTGACCAGTGAAACACCCTGCATCACGTCTTCGGAAGACTTGGCGATCAGCGTCTTGATTTCCTTCGCGGCGGTGGCGGAGCGCTGTGCGAGTTCACGCACTTCCTGGGCGACGACGGCGAACCCCTTGCCGGCCTCGCCGGCGCGCGCGGCCTCGACGCCTGCATTCAGCGCCAGAAGATTGGTCTGGAACGAAATCTCGTCGATGACGGAGATGATCTGGGTGATCTTCTGCGATGAGTCCTCGATGGCCCCCATTGCTTTCACCGCTTCCGTTACCACATCGCGCGAGCGCGCGGCTTCAACGGCCGAGCTTTCGACAATGGCCTTGGCCTCTTCGGAACGCTGCGCCGACAATTTGGAAATGGTGGTGATTTCCTCGACGGCGGCGGCGGTTTCCTCAAGGGCGGCGGCCTGCTGCTCCGTGCGGCGGGCCATGTCGTCGGTCGCGGAAGTCAGCTCGCGCGTATTGCCGGAAATCTTGTTCGCCTCTTCGACGATCTGCGCAAATGCACCGGAGAGATTGCCGACCGCAGCGTTGAAATTGGCGACAAGCCCTTCGAATTGCGGTGCGGTCTTTTCGCCGATGCTGGAGGTGAGGTCGCCATTGGCCAGCCTGTCGAGGGCGCTGTTGAGCAGTGCGAGAACGTGCTCCTGTTCCCTCTTCATCTGCGCCTGTTCGGCTTCCACCTTCTGCCGCTCGGCGGCCAGCACGTCGAGATAGACGGAAATCGAATAATCCATGTCGAGAAGGGCGGCCTTGATGGTGGCCGACAAGGCGTCCTTCACCTTCTTGGCCTTCTTTTCCATGAAAAAGCCCTTCAATTCGGACTCGACCAGGGCCTTGACGATGCCGTCGAGCATCAGGGCATAACCGCCGATGTACCATCTCGGCTCCAGCCCCAGTCTCGCATGGGTGCGGCCGATGGCGGTTACGGCATCGGTATAATCCGCATTGAATGTGCCGGAAGCGATCCTTGCCCAGTGTTTGAGTTGCATGCCCTTGGCGTGCTGCACATGCGCGTCGTTGGCGAAGAATTTCGCCGTCTCCGGTACTGAGCGAACCTTCGCGTAAAAACGATCCAGAGATGCATCGAGAGAGCCGGTGATGACGCCCTTCATGTCTGAAAGATTTTGCCGCTGCTCGTGGCCGAGCCCCAGAAAATTCAGTCTTTCATCGAGCTGTCGGTCGGTTTTTGTCTGGCCATGCATGTCTAGTCATCCTGCTTTGACACCCAATCACGTCGCTGGTGTCGTTGCGTGATTTAGACACGTCTAAAATTAACCAAGATATAATTTCGACTGGTCGGATTTGACGGTTGTTAATTCAAAGGGGAATTTTTGCCCTGCCGACAGGGTGTCAAACAAAAACGCGCCCGTCTTTGCGACGGGCGCGTTTCTGAAATATCAGCCATGCGAAAGCCGGGATCAGATCGTTTCCGGGCTTTCGGCGTGCCGGGCAGGGCGCTCGTTCGGGTCGCGCCCGATCTCGGCCTTCAGCGTCATCAGATCGATGAAGTGATCGGCCTGGCGGCGCAGGTCATCGGCGATCATGGCGGGCTGCGTGGCCATGGTGGAAACCACGGAAACCTTGCGGCCCTTGCGCTGCAGCGCATCTACCAGCGTGGTGAAATCGCCGTCGCCGGAGAAGAGCACCAGATGATCGACCGTTTCGGACTGTTCCATGGCATCGACTGCCAGTTCGATATCCATGTTGCCCTTGATCTTGCGGCGGCCGAGAGCGTCGGTAAATTCCTTCGCCGGCTTCGTCACGACCTTGTAGCCGTTATAATCCAGCCAGTCGATCAGCGGGCGGATCGAGGAATATTCCTGATCCTCGATGAGCGCGGTGTAATAATAGGCGCGCAGCAGATATCCACGCTTTTGAAACGCCTTCAGGAGCTTGCGGTAGTCGATATCGAATCCCAGGCTTTTCGATGCTGCATAAAGATTGGCTCCGTCTATGAAGAGCGCAATTTTCTCCCGTGGATCGAACATTCCATCCCATTCCTTTTTTTGGAAAGGCCATTATCTGGCTTTTATATCCGGTCGATAACGCAAAAAAACATGTCGTATCAACGAGCTTTGCGTATCGCCGTTGCGTTTTAAGTAAGCTACCTTCCCCCTTATTCCAAGACAATTCTTCTAGACATTTTGTTCATCAGACGCCAAAGGTGGGCAATAAGGTGCCAAAAGACGCCAAAGACAGGAAAAACTTGAATTCCGCGGCCAATGGCTGTATCGGAAGCTGGAAAGCATCGTCGCGAGAAATCTTGAATGTTTTTCGCAAGGCACGAAGCGCAGATTCAATAGGTTAGAGCAACCCTTGTGCACCCCGAACATCGCACGGCGCTCTGATCCACGACATTACGACCCGCAAAGGACAGGCAATGGCCCGCGTCACAGTTGAAGATTGCATTGATAAAGTAGACAACCGTTTCGAGCTGGTGCTTCTCGCCAGCCACCGTGCGCGCCAGATTTCTCAAGGCTCCTCCATCACGGTTGACCGCGACAACGACAAGAACCCGGTTGTGGCGCTGCGCGAAATCGCCGACGAGACCCTGTCTCCCGACGATCTGAAGGAAGACCTGATCCACTCGCTGCAGAAGCATGTGGAAGTGGACGAGCCCGAGCCCGATCCGGTCACGCTCGCCGCTGCCGCTGCCGACAGCGAGGAAGACGACCAGCCGGAAACCGTTACTTTCGACCAGATGTCGGAAGAAGAACTGCTGGCCGGCATCGAAGGCCTTGTGCCGCCGGAAAAAAATGACGACTATTGATAGGATTTTATGATGCCTTTGGCAGGCGGCGGTTACCGTCTGTCAATAGTTGCCGTCATAATCTGATCCCTATTGATGCAGCATTGTGCGCCGACCCTCAGGTTGGCGCGCTTTCTTTTTGTGGAATATCGCATGATGCGGCAATACGAACTCGTCGAGCGGGTTCAAAAATATAAACCGGATGCGAATGAGGCCCTGCTGAACAAGGCCTATGTTTACGCCATGCAGAAACATGGCCAGCAGAAGCGGGCCAATGGCGACCCCTATATTTCGCATCCGCTCGAAGTTGCCGCGATCCTCACCGAAATGCATCTCGACGAATCGACCATCGCGGTGGCGCTGCTGCACGATACGATCGAGGACACCACCGCCACCCGCGCTGAAATCGACGAGCTGTTCGGCGAGGATATCGGCCGGCTGGTGGAAGGGCTGACCAAGCTCAAGAAGCTTGACCTCGTTACCCGCAAGGCCAAGCAGGCGGAAAACCTGCGCAAGCTGCTGCTCGCGATTTCCGACGACGTGCGCGTTCTCCTGGTGAAGCTCGCCGACCGCCTGCACAATATGCGCACCATGGAATATATGCCGGCCGACAAGCGCAGCCGCATTTCCGAGGAGACGATGGAAATCTATGCGCCGCTCGCCGGCCGCATGGGTATGCAGGATATGCGCGACGAGCTGGAGGACCTGTCCTTCCGTTATCTCAACCCGGAAGCCTACGAGACGGTGACCAACCGTCTTCAGGAACTGGAAACGCGCAATGAAGGCCTCATCAAGAAGATCGAGGACGAGTTGCGCGAGCTTCTCGTGGCGAACGGCCTCATCGGGGCCAACGTTAAAGGGCGTCAGAAGAAGCCCTATTCGGTGTTCCGCAAGATGCAGTCGAAGTCGCTCTCCTTCGAGCAGCTTTCCGATGTCTACGGTTTCCGCATTCTGGTGGACGACATTCCCTCCTGCTACCGGGCGCTGGGCATCGTGCACACCCGCTGGCGCGTGGTGCCGGGCCGCTTCAAGGATTACATCTCCACCCCAAAGCAGAACGATTATCGCTCCATCCACACCACCATCGTCGGCCCGTCGCGCCAGCGTATCGAGCTGCAGATCCGTACCAAGCGCATGCACGAGATCGCCGAATTCGGCATCGCCGCCCATGCGCTTTACAAGGATGGCGAGAACGGGGAGGGCGATCTGCTCTCGCCGGAATCGAATGCCTATTCCTGGCTGCGCCACACCATCGAATCGCTGGCCGAAGGCGACAGCCCGGAAGAGTTCCTCGAGCATACCAAGCTCGAACTCTTCCAGGATCAGGTGTTCTGCTTCACGCCCAAAGGCAAGCTGATTGCGCTTCCGCGCGGCGCGACGCCCATCGATTTCGCCTATGCGGTTCACACCAATATCGGTGACACCACGGTAGGCGCCAAGATCAACGGCCGGATCATGCCGCTCGTCACCCGCCTGAACAATGGCGACGAGGTGGAGATCATCCGCTCCGGCGTGCAGGTGCCGCCGGCCGCTTGGGAAGAGGTGGTGGTGACGGGCAAGGCCCGCTCGGCCATCCGCCGCGCCACCCGCATGGCCATCCGCAAGCAATATTCCGGCCTCGGTTACCGTATTCTGGAACGCACCTTCGAGCGCGCCGGCAAGGCCTTCTCGCGGGAAGCGCTGAAGCCCGTGCTGCATCGCCTGGCGCAGAAGGATGTCGAAGACGCCATCGCCGCCGTCGGTCGCGGTGAGGTTTCCTCGCTCGATGTGCTGCGTGCGGTCTATCCGGATTATCAGGATGAGCGCGTGACGGTGAAGATGACTGGCGACGATGGCTGGTTCAACATGCGCAGCGCCTCCGGCATGGTCTTCAAGATCCCCGGCAAGTCGCGCTCCGTTCTCGAGGACGACGGTGCGGCCGAGATGCTGGATGGGCCGGACCCGCTGCCCATCCGTGGCCTTTCCGGCAATGTCGACGTGCATTTCGGCGCGGCCGGCGCCGTTCCGGGTGACCGCATCGTCGGCATCATGGAAAAAGGCAAGGGCATCACCATCTATCCCATTCAGGCGCCGGCGCTGCAACGCTTCGACGACGAGCCGGAGCGCTGGATCGATGTCCGCTGGGATCTCGATGAGGCCAACAAGTCGCGCTTCATGGCGCGGGTGATGATCAATGCGCTGAACGAGCCGGGCACGCTCGCCTCGGTGGCGCAGTCGATTGCAACGCTGGACGTCAATATTCGCGGCCTCAACATGGTGCGCATCGGCACGGATTTCTCCGAGCTGGCGCTGGATGTCGAAGTCTGGGATCTCAGGCAGCTGAACCAGCTTCTGTCGCAGCTCAAGGATCTCGATTGCGTCTCGACCGTGACGCGTGCCTTCGATTGAGGCATTTTTGATCCTTTGCAAATACTAAAAGGCCGCTGTTATGCGTTTCGTGCATGGCAGCGGCCTTTTCCTGTCTCTGGTGGTGGAGGCGGTTTGCGACTATTTTCTTCTCAGAAATTGAAGAGAAGGAAACGCGGCGTGCCGGTGGATGAACACCGATGAGAAACGCCAGTTCCAAACCGAAAGGACCGAAAATCATGTTTACTCCGCTTCGCAAGATCGCCCGCGCCGTTCGTGGCAAGACCACCCAGGAACGCGAATTCGAATATCTCAGCGCTTCCGTATCGAATGTCGACCTGGAATTCCGCCAGCGCGAAATCGACCGCGGCCTGTTCCGCCGGTAATGCACACAGCGCATGGCAGCCCATCGCCATGCGTATGAGACTCGGAGGGTGCGCGGCCGTTGTTGGTACGCTCGCCCCTGTATCTTGCAAAACTATGTGAATGCGCGCTTCAAGCGGTTGTCCCAAACTGGTTGACCAATACGCCGCAAAAAATCCCGGTTCAGTCCCCTGTCGCAATAGACGACACTAAATTGGGACTGATATCGAAGGCTCGCTATTCACTGTATTCGTGACATCCCGCGTCCGTCATGCCGGACTTGATCCGGCATCCAGCCAGCCCAAGTCCTTGGGCTGGAAAGAGTCTTCTCGCCGCGCAGACGCACGTCGGCTGGATTCCGGCTCAAGGCCGGAATGACGGAAGCGGAGAATACACCTGCAAAAGATCCCTGCGTCATCTATGATGCTCTTGGCGCGGCCGGGGGGATGAAATAGACTGCCCCCATGCCGTTTCGCCGCCGTGAACCCGTTGGTTTTTCAGAGAAGATTCGCGACCTCTTCTGGCCGCGCACGGGTTTTTCCCGTTCGTTGCGCTATATGAAGCTGCGCCTTCTGCGGCTTTCCGCCTCTCCGCATTCGGTTGCCGCCGGTGTCGCTCTCGGTGTCGGCGTGGCGTGGACGCCGTTTCTCGGCGTTCATATCATCATCGCCATGGCGCTCGGCTTTCTCATGCGCGTCAATCTCGTGGCGGCGGCGCTCGGCACCACCTTCGCCAATCCGCTGACATTTCCGTTCATCTGGGCGTCTACCTGGGAGCTGGGGCACTTCATCCTCGGCCGGCAGAAGACGGAAAGCGCTGCGCATGTGGATTTCGTGGCGCTGTTCAGCCATCTCGAGTTCCGGCAGATATGGACGCCGGTGCTGGAACCCATGACCATCGGCGCGCTGCTTCCTGCCGTTATCAGCGCGGTCATCGCCTATATCGCCGTTTATGGTCTCATCAGCGGTTTCCAGCGCCGCAAGATGGAAAATCTCGCGCATCGCGCCGCCAACAAGAATGCTTCTCTGGAGATGCTGAAATGATCATTGGATTGGGTAGCGACCTGATCGACATCCGCCGCGTTGAAAAATCGATCGAACGTTTCGGCGAGCGCTTCACCCATCGCTGTTTCACCGATATCGAGCGCGCCAAGTCCGATGGCCGCAAGAACCGCGCCGCTTCCTATGCCAAGCGTTTCGCCGCCAAGGAAGCCTGTTCCAAGGCGCTGGGGACCGGCCTTGCGAACGGCGTTTTCTGGAAGGATATGGGCGTCGTCAATCTGCCGGGCGGCAAGCCCACCATGGTGTTGACCAATGGGGCAGGGGAAAGGCTGGCGGCGCTGCTGCCCGCCGGCCACCGCGCCAATATTCACCTGACGATCACGGACGATTTTCCTTACGCTCAGGCATTTGTGATTATCGAGGCGCTTCCCGTGAACGGGTAAGACCCGGTGAAGCCGCATTGGCGTCCTATTTACGGACGTGTCACAGAAGCGCTTCCCTTCGGGCTGGAAAGGTTCTAGAGAAGTCGCAGAAATATGAAAGCGTTGCCGGCTGCGTGAAACCGCTTCACCCGCCGCAGGCGCGACAAACAACGGCCCGGAAGCCTTCGTGAAGCCGAAGAAGCCGGGAAACAATCAGGCAGGTCTTTAAGTGTCGGAAAAAGCTGAAAAGAAGCAGAACGCCCTCTGGGAGAACGTCAAGGTCATCATTCAGGCGCTGCTGCTGGCCATGGTCATCCGCACCGTGCTGTTTCAGCCCTTCACGATCCCGTCCGGCTCGATGATGCCGACGCTTCTGGTTGGCGACTATCTTTTCGTCAACAAGTTCTCCTACGGCTATTCGAAATATTCGCTGCCCTTCTCGCCGAACCTGTTTTCGGGCCGTATTCTGGAATTCAGCAAGCCGAAGCGCGGCGATGTCGTGGTCTTCCGCCTGCCGCCCAATCCTGAAGTGGATTACATCAAGCGTCTCGTCGGCCTGCCGGGCGACCGCATCCAGGTGACGAACGGCGTGCTGTTCATCAACGGCCAGCCGGTGCCGAAGCAGCCCGACGGCGCCTTCACCTCGGATTACCGCGCCGATCCGGGCGCCAATGTGCCGGTCTTCCGCGAAACGCTGGACAATGGCGTCACCTATGACACGCTCGACCAGTCGCCGGATTCGCGCGGCGACAACACCCGCGAATTCGTGGTGCCGGAAGGCCATTATTTCATGATGGGCGACAACAGAGACAATTCGCTCGACAGCCGCTTCGACGTCGGTTTCGTGCCGGAAGAAAACCTGATCGGCCGCGCCAGCGTCATCTTCTTCTCGCTGGGCAATGACACGCCGTTCAGCCGCATTTGGGAATGGCCGGCCAACATGCGTTGGGACCGCCTCTTCAAGGTTGTGGAATGAGCAAGACCAAGCCGCTTTCGGCGGACGAGATTTCCCGTCTGGAAGCGTTGATCGGATATGAATTCAAGGAAAAGGCCCGGCTTGACCGGGCCTTGACCCATGCCAGTGCGCGCTCGGCAGCGGCCGGCAATTACGAACGGCTGGAATTTTTAGGCGACCGTGTTCTCGGCCTCTGTGTCGCCGAATTGCTGTTCTCCACCTTCCGCAACGCCACCGAAGGCGAGCTTTCGGTTCGTCTGAACCAGCTCGTCAGCGCCGAATCCTGCGCCGCGATCGGCGACGAGATGGGCCTGCATAATTTCATCCGCACCGGATCCGACGTGAAGAAGCTGACAGGCAAGGCGATGCTGAACGTGCGCGCCGATGTCGTCGAAAGCCTGATCGCCACCATCTATCTGGATGGCGGGCTGGAAGCGTCGCGCAAATTCATTCTGAAATATTGGCAGGGCCGCGCAACCAGCGTGGATGCCGGGCGACGCGACGCCAAGACCGAGTTGCAGGAATGGGCGCATGCCAGATTTGCGGTGACGCCCTCTTACCGGGTTGACGATCGCTCCGGACCGGATCACGATCCCCGCTTTACGGTGACTGTCGAAATTCCCGGCGTGAAGCCGGAAACCGGCGTCGAGCGCTCCAAGCGCGCGGCCGAACAGGTGGCGGCAACAAGATTGCTGGAACGCGAAGGCGTCTGGCAGAAGACCTCCACCCGGACCTGAGCGCCCGGCGAACCGGGTGCTGAACATCGAGCGCATGGCGGACCCTTTGGCCGCATGTTGAATACCTCTGACCTTGAATGGATATCATGACCGATCACGAAAACCCCGCCATGACTGGCGAAGATGCCGCCCTTCCGACCCGCTCCGGCTTTGTCGCCCTCATCGGCCCCACAAATGCCGGCAAGTCGACGCTGGTGAACCGGCTGGTGGGCGCCAAGGTTTCGATCGTCAGCCACAAGGTGCAGACGACGCGCGCCGTGATGCGCGGCATCGCCATTCACGACAATGCCCAGATCGTTTTCATGGACACGCCCGGCATCTTCAAGCCGCGCCGCCGGCTGGACCGCGCCATGGTCACCTCCGCCTGGGGCGGCGCGAAGGATGCCGATCTCATCCTGCTGCTGATCGACAGCGAACGCGGCCTGAAGGGCGATGCGGAAACCATCCTCGAAGGTCTGAAGGATGTTCCGCAGAAGAAAATCCTCTGCCTCAACAAGATCGATCAGGTGAAGCGCGAGGACCTTCTGAAGCTCGCCGCCGCCGCCAATGAGACGGTCGCCTTCGACCGCACCTTCATGATCTCGGCGACCAACGGTTCGGGTTGCGAGGACCTGATGAACTATCTGGCCGCCGAACTGCCGGAAGGCCCGTGGTATTATCCGGAAGACCAGATTTCCGATCTGCCGATGCGCCAGCTCGCTGCCGAAATCACCCGAGAAAAACTGTTCCTGCGCCTGCATCAGGAGCTTCCCTACGCCTCGCATGTCGAGACCGAAAAGTGGGAAGAACGCAAGGACGGCTCCGTGCGCATCGAGCAGGTGATCTATGTCGAGCGCGACAGCCAGAAGAAGATCGCGCTCGGCAAGAACGGCGATGCGATCAAGGCCATCTCCACCGCCTCGCGCAAGGAGCTGTCGGAAATCCTCGAACAGCCCGTTCATCTCTTCCTGTTCGTCAAGGTGCGCGAGAACTGGGGCGACGACCCCGAGCGCTTCCGTGAAATGGGACTGGAATTCCCACGGGGGTAATTGCCAGGCATCCTCCCTCATCCCTGTGCCTGTCACAGGGATCCAGCCAGCCCAAGTCCTTGGGCGGAAAGGACTCTTCCCGTCGCGCAGACGCGCGTCGGCTGGCAACTGTATTAATGCATGTTGTTTTAAGCTGCTTCGAATGTGGTTTTATCCCTGAGAATAGCATTTGCAATGACGAGCAGTTTGCGGGCGATGGCGATGATCATGACCTTGAACGGTTTGCCTTTGGCCTGCATGGCTTGAACCATGCGGGCGAAGGGCGACTTTAGCCGGTAGGCCACCAGCGCCGCCATATAGAGGGCATCGCGCACGCGCTTTCGTCCGGCGCGGATATGGCGCTGGCCGCGATGAATGCCGCTATCGGCATTGAAGGGGGCAAGGCCT
>NZ_RZTX01000023.1:0-55004 GCF_004005385.1 Agrobacterium sp. CNPSo 2736
GGATGTTCGCCGAGGGCTCGAATGCGGACGGCGGGAGCGATCCAGCAAGGCGTCTCCCGCCTGCGCCCGCCGCAGCCAGACATAACCCGTCTGCCGACTGATGCCGAAACGCTTGCACAAAGCCGAAATAGTGGCCCCTTCCAGCAACGCAAGCATCACAAATTCTCGTCGCTGATCCACGACAGACAACTCCCGCCAAGCCATCCCGACCTCCTCTGCCACAAAGGCAAAGTTGTCAGGGATGTCTCCGAACATCTGTCAACTATGTATCAGGGCTGCACACTTGTCCCGAGGATCTACTCACGTATCGTATGATCGGTCGGTTGCAGATGCTCGGGACAAGCCCGAGCATGACGATAGAGACCCTAGAGGATGGCATACTCAAGCGAAGGCGGCAGAAAATTCTCTGCCGCATCACTCTTCACCCTCAGAGATAATCCCGCTTCACCGTTTCCAGAACGGCGGCAAAGCGCTCCTTGCGCTCTTCCAGCCGGCCATCCGGGCTGAGACGCGGCTCCGCGCGGCTTGCCTGCCAGAGCGCCAGCGTGGAAGGCGCGGCCAGCACCTGCTTGGCCAATTTGCGCAACGACCGGGACTGCGTTTCCTGCGGCCGCACCAGCACGTCACCCTCATGCGCCGGCCCCGCATGCGCCGGAACGGAACCGGCCTCGGCAATGATCGGGCCGGGCGGCGGCGGGAAGCTCATGCCCCAGAAGCGCGAGCCCTTTTTCGCCGCCTCGGCGCGGGTCGAAACCGGCACGTATCGCGGCTGATATTCGACACCCACGCTGCCAGCCCAGTCGCTCCATTTGAAGCTGTTGATCGACGGCGAGGTGCTGACCGCGACCCATGGCACGCGGAAGGCATCGGCAAGGATTGCGCCATGCATGGATTCGGCAACGATGAATTCCGACTGGGCGATGGCGCGGATCACCGCTTTCGCCTCGCCGCGCGGGTCGAGATAGGTCAGTCCCGCCGGTTCGCAGACGGTTTCCCACATGCCGAATTCCGCCGATTCCCAGTGCGGAACGAAGGTCTTCTTGTAGAGCTTCGGCAGGCCTTTGAAATCAGGCATCTCGGTGACCATGACGGCCGGGTCGACAATGCCCTTTTCGGGCGCGAGCCCCAGCTTGGCGGCGGTTTTTTCGCCGCGCACGCAGCGAATATCCCAGAACTCGGTGCTGGTATCCGGCACCGCGCCATAACCATAACCGCTGCCGATCACCAGCTTGCGCTGCTTTGCGGGCAAAAGAACGTCGTTCAGCACGGTGCCGACGCCGACGAGCATGACGTCGTCATGCACATCGCGCAGGCCCGGAAGCAGAAAATCCCACAGCCACAGGTTGAGATCGTCACCGAAATTTCCGTGATGAGATTCCCAGTGGTAAGGTTTCATGAGGTCACTCCTGGGTGAAAAAACATATAAATTCTTGCGGGCGAGAATTCGCTCATCTGGAGCGGACGATTTTTCCAGCACCGAGTTCAAACGCGGCGCGCAGCAGTGCCGGATCGCGCATCGCCCATTTCAGGAGCAGCCCGAATTCGGGCGCCTTGCGCCGTTTCAGATTGCCCGCCTGGCTCCACAGCGCCTGTTTGCGCGCCGTGTTTTTATAGGAAGCGATGGAGGCGACATCGTCCGGCCGGCGTGAAAAACGCCCCTCCAGCGTATCGAGCGCCACCCAGGTATTGAACTGCTGGCGCAGGAATTCCGGCGAGGTATTGTCGATGCTGTGGAAGATATTGACGCCCATGCCGCGCATCGCGCCGGCGTCGTCACAGAGAAGCGTGCGCTTCGATGCGAGGATGGAATCGCAGAAAAACAGCACGTCTTCCGCCGCCAGACGAAGCGCCGGGTCGAAGCGGATCTTTTCAAAAAGGGGACGGCCGATCACCATGCAGGAGAGATGCAGGAAGCTCCAGTTGCGCAGCATCACACTTGCCAGATCCGGCAGTTCGATCAGCAGCGGCTTCTCGGAAAGCCGTGCCGCACCCTCATTCTTCTCCAGTTCGGAAATGGCGAAATGATAATAAAATTCGTCACTTGCCTGCATGGATGCCCAGTAGCACTCGCCGCCATAGGTCTGAAGCGCAAAGGCCGCATTCTGCAGATGATCGGGTGTCCAGATGTCGTCGGAATCAAGAAAGGCGACATAGTCGGTGCCGTCAGGCACATTGTCCAGACCGGTGTTGCGGGCGCCGCCCGGGCCGGCATTGGCCTGCTTAATGACGAGAATCCGGTCTTTCTCACCCTGCGAAAGTTCCGCAAGTTCCTGATCGATCGGGTATGGCGATTCGTCATCGACGATGACAAGATCGAAATCCTGGTAAGTCTGCGCAAAAACCGATGCGAGTGCACGTCCCAAGACACCGTGCTGCTTTTGGTAGTAGGGAATGACGACAGTAAATCTTGCCATTGTTTCGCCCCTTGCGTTGATCAAGAAGTGTCGGGCCCGATCCTAAAAGCGGCCCCGATGGTATCGGCAACTCCCAACCGGCTTTCCTCCCGCCGGCCTCCAGAAACAGGATGCTTGTATGCCCCCAGCGCCAAATGTAAAGACCATCACCACGAATGTCGGCTGGAGCGTTTTATCAAAAACAGGGACATTCGGGCTTAAATTTGTCACGGTCCCAATTCTCGCAAGACTGCTCTCCCCGGAGGAATTCGGGGTGGTTGCGGTAGGACTAACGGTTGTACAGTTTCTGACGATGATCGCCGGCGCGGGGCTCACCTCCGCGCTCATCGTCGAAAAGGAAGAGGATATGGAAACGATCCATACCGTCTTCTGGGCCAATCTCGCCATCTCCTGTACCATGGCCGCCGTCCTCTACATCTTCGCGGAATTTTTCGGCGGGCTGCTGGGCGCGGTGGAAAGCGCTTACCTGTTGCGCATCATGGCCTTCCTCATTCCGCTGCAGCTTGCCGGCGATGTCGCCTATTCACTGCTCGCCCGGCGCATGAATTTCAGCAAGGATGCGCTTTGGAGCATGGCGTCGGAAAGCATCGCGGCCATCGTCGCGGTCGCGCTCGCCTTCATGGGCTTCGGCGTCTGGGCGCTGATCATCCAGCTTTTTGCCGCAGCCCTCATCCGGCTTGTCGGGCTTTATGCCGTTTCGCGCTATTGCCCGCGCTTCGTCATGAAACCGCGCCGGCTGGTGCCGCTTCTCGGCTTCAGCTCGGGGCTGATGGGCTCGGAAATCGCCAATTTCGTTACCTTTCAGTCGCCGATGGTGGTCATTGCCCGGCATCTTGGGCTGGCGGATGCCGGCGCCTATTCCGCCTCCAACCGCTTTGCCAGCATTCCCAATCAGGTGGTTCTATCGGCCGTCATGGGTGTCCTGTTTCCCGCCTTCAGCCGCATGATGGACGACCCGCAACGCCGGCGCGATGCGCTGATGTTCAGTACGCAGGTGCTGACCGTGCTCCTGGCACCGATGATGTTCGGCCTCTGGGCCGTGGCGGAGCCGGCCATGCTTGTCATCTTCGGGCAGAACTGGGCCTATGCCTGGCCGGTCCTCGGTCTGCTCGCCCTGTCGAAGGCCATTCTGACGCCATGCAGCACCTTCATCCCCTATCTGAAGGGAGCAGGTTACGGCCGCGTGCTGTTCTGGTCGGCAACGATCCGCGCCATCGTCACCACCGTCGCGGTCTGGCTTGCCGCGCTTTATGGCACCCTGATCGACGCGATGGTGTGGCTCTGCATCGTCAATGCGGTAACGCTGGTCGCCTATTCATGGGCCGTGTTCAAGGCAAGCGACACGCCATTTTTCCGTGGCCTCTATGTCAGCAGCCGGCCGATGATCGCGGCGCTGGTGATGGCCGTTTCGGTACGTTATCTGCTTCACCTTCTGGCTGAGCGCGTTCCCAATGCCACGCTTCAGGTCCTCATCGGCGCTGCCGTCGGCGGGCTCATCTATGCGGTGCTGATCCTGCTGACCGAACGGGCGCTGCTGGGGAAAATCCTGGGGATGGTAAAGTCGCGGCGGATGCGCGATACCGCAACCCAGGGTTAGGAAATTCAAAAAAAAACGCGCCTCATTTCCGCCGTGAACCGGCTTTTCCGCGGTGATTTCATTCGCCGCGGCAAGGGCGTGCAGGCACGCTTTTTGCAGCGCAACATCACGACAAATGACAATTTCGCACGCTTCAGCGATTTTTAACGATGCGGGAATTTGTATAAAATAAAGCAATTTCAATTGTTTGATTTTTTATAGCCGCCGGAATGGCGTTAACGCCAGACATTCACCCGCAAAATCTAATCTTGTGTTTTTCCCGCGTCGCCACATTTTATCCCAAAGTCGAAACCAGACTTTCCAGTGCGGGCTTAAGTTCGCTCTGGTTGCAACGCGGCGTGGGTGGACGCCGCCCAATAGGGGTGACTGATGTGACTGTCGATCAGAACCTATCCTCCCGTATCAATTTGATGCGCATATTGCTGATCTCCGGGATCGTGTTCGTCCATGTGCCGCACGATGCCGAAACCAGCCCTTTTCTCGGCCTTTACGGCTTCTTCGACTGGCTGCGGGTTTTTCTGGGCGATGCGCTGTTTCGCATCGGCGTGCCCTGTCTCAGCGCCATTTCCGGCTATCTGCTGTTTCGCCGCGGCATGAGCGGTTTCGATTATCCGGCGACGATCCGTTCCAAGTCGAAAACCGTGCTGCTGCCTTTCCTTCTGTGGAATGGCGCGCTGTTTGCGGCCATATTGCTGATCCAGCTCTTCGATGTCGGCGTGGGGTATTTCCCCGATCTGTGGAACGCCAGCCCGCGTGAAATCATCAGCCACGGAACGGCGCTTGAGGAGCTGCCGGTGAATGTGCCGCTTTATTTCCTGCGCGACCTCTTCGTCTGCATCCTGCTGTCGCCGGTGCTCGCCTTTCTGATGCGCCGCTTCGCCCTGCCGACGCTCGCCATCCTGCTCTTCATCACCGCCATGCCTGACCTGACGATTTTCATCGTCCAGAAGAAATCCATTCTTTTCAGCTTCTCGCTCGGCATTGCGCTCGCGCTCCACCGCGTCGACGTCAAGGCGCTCGACCCCTATGCCGTGCCGATCATGGCGCTGACCTTTGCCGCCTCTGCCATATTGGCGACGGGACTTTATTTCACCGGCCCGGAATTCACCTTCTGGCTCAACATGTCGCGCAATCTGCTGGCCGTCTTCGGCGCGCTCGGTTTCTGGGCATCTTCCGCCCTGTTGATCCGCAGCCGGCTTGGCCAGCGGCTTGCCGAAACCGGCAGCCTGAGCTTCTGGATTTTTTGCGCCCATTATCCGCTCCTCGTCATCATGTGGATGGTGTGGAACAAGGGCGGGCCGGATTTCTACCCTGCTTTTTATATCAGCGCCACGCTTTCCGCCTTCGTCATTCTGGTGATCAGCAATGCCCAGACCCGCAAATATCTGCCGGCCGTCTATGCCGTGCTGACCGGAAGCCGCAGCGGCAAAGGCAAGACGAAGGCCGACTTTGCGGCAAAACGGGCCGCCATGATCGGCCCGCCGACATCCGAAACGCTTTATTCGCAACGACAGAGGTGAACCAATGACAACATTTGTCACCCGCGTTCAGACACGCATTCTTCTCGCCGCGGCCCTTCTGGCCGCTCCCTTCGCGACGCCGGGCCAGGCGCAGGAAGGCAATGGCGCATCCTTCATCGAGAACTTCGACCAGATGGACAGAAGCTTCTGGTACGTCTCCGATGGCTGGAACAACGGCGCGCATCAGAACTGCACCTGGTCGAAGAAGCTGGCGACGGTGGAAAACGGCCAGCTGACACTCGGTTTCGAAGAAGCCAAGGCCGGAGACCGCAAATTCGCCTGCGGTGAAATCCAGACCAAGGGGCGTTATCGCTATGGCACCTATGAAGCACGCATGAAGGCCGCCACCGGCTCGGGCCTGAACTCCGCCTTCTTCACCTACATCGGCCCGACCGACAAGAAGCCGCACGATGAAATCGACTTCGAGGTTCTGGGCAAGAACACCGGCAAGGTGCAGCTGAACCAGTATATTTCCGCCAAGGGCGGCAATGAGAAGCTGGTGCCGGTGGAAGGCGGAGCCGATGCCGGCTTCAACGATTACGCCTTCGTCTGGGAGCCGCAGCGCCTGCGTTATTACGTCAACGGCAAGCTCGTCCATGAAGTGACCGACGAGTCGAAAATCCCTCAGAATGCCCAGAAGATTTTCTTCAGCCTGTGGGGCACCGACACGCTGAAGGACTGGATGGGCGCCTTTTCCTATTCCGGCGCAACGCAGATGATCGTTGACCGGTTTGCCTTCACGGCGCTCGGCGACAAATGCCAGTTCCCGGAATCCATTGCCTGCGCCCTCAACTGATTTTTTTTGAACCAAACCGTCATCCGCGGCGTCTCTGACGCATGAACCAACCGGACCCTTGCATGACCCATGTTCTATATCTCGCGCATGATCTGTCGGACCCCGCCATTCGCCGGCGGGTGCTGACCCTGCTTGCGGGTGGGGCGCGGGTGACGCTGGCGGGCTTCCGGCGCGGACAGAACCGATTGGCGGAGATCGAAGGCGTCGTACCCGTCGTGCTCGGAGAAACCGCCGACGGCCAGTTTCTGCAGCGCATGGCGGCGGTGGCGAAAGCCAGCCTTTCGCTCGGCAAGACATTGAGCCGCATCCCCGCCCCTGATGTCATTCTTGCCAGAAATCTGGAAATGCTGGCGCTGGCAAAGCGGGCCATGTCGATCTATGCCGGGCAGCCGGCGCTGGTTTATGAATGTCTCGACATTCACCGCCTGCTTCTCAATACGGGCAAGCCCGGACAGCTGCTGAATGCCGCGCAGCGTTATTTCGCACGCGACGCCAAGCTGCTTATCACCAGCTCTCCGGCCTTCGTGGAGCATTATTTCAAGCCCGTGTCGGGCCTCGACCTTCCCGTCCTGCTGCAGGAAAACAAGGTGCTGGCGCTCGACGCCACCGTTGCCGCCACGCCGCAGCCACGCGCACCCGCCCCCGGCGAACCTTGGAAAATCGGCTGGTTCGGCGCGCTTCGCTGCCGGAAGTCGCTGGAAATACTTGCCGAATTCGCGAAGCGCATGGAGGGCAAGGTCGAAATCATCCTGCGCGGCCGGCCGGCCTATTCGGAATTTTCAGATTTCGACGGCTTCGTGGCTGCCGCTCCGCATGTCCATTTCCATGGGCCTTACAAGAACCCCGAAGACCTTGCCGCGATCTATAACGAGGTGCAGTTCACCTGGGCGATCGACTTTTTCGAGGAAGGCCAGAATTCCAGCTGGCTGCTGCCCAACAGGCTTTACGAAGGCTGCCTTTATGGCACCCTGCCGATTGCGCTGGCCGGCACGGAAACCGCACGCTTCATCGAAAAGCGCGATATCGGCTTCGTCCTGCAGCATGCCGGCGCTGAGGATCTCACCGCGCTGTTTAACTGGATGAACCCGCAAACCTATGCGGACGCCTTCAACACCCTCTCGGCGCTCGACAGGAAACAATGGCTGACGGACCGCGACGATTGCCGTCAGCTGGTGCAGCACTTGTCCTCTCTCGCCAAATCCGCTTCCGGCCATGCCCGCGAAGCGCAGTTTTCACCCGTGTAGTGCGTAGGGGGCAAATCATGGAAGGTCTTGGTCATTCCGGCATCAGAACGCTGATCGTCATTCCCTGCCTCAATGAGGCGAAGACGATCGAGGGGCTGCTTGTCAAATTCACCGGCGCGATGCAGGGGCGTCTTTTCCGCATCGTGGTTGCCGATGGCGGCAGCACGGACGGAACCCGCGATATCGTGACCGCCTTTGCGGCGACGGATGACCGCGTGACGCTTCTTCCCAATCCGAAGCGCATCCAGAGCGCTGGCATCAACCTTGCCGTCGCCACCTTCGGCGAGGATTTCGATTACCTCATCCGCATCGACGCCCATGGCGATTATCCCGATGATTATTGCCAGCGGCTGATCGAGGATGCCGAGCGCATCGGTGCGGATTCCGTCGTCGTCGCCATGGATACGGTCGGCCACGGTCTGTTTCAGAAGGCGACGGCCATCGCCCAGAATTCCAAGCTCGGCAATGGCGGCTCCAAGCACCGCGAAGGCGCGAAAGGCCACTGGATCGACCATGGCCACCACGCGCTGATGCGGATCGCCGCTTTCGACGCGGTCGGCGGTTATGATGAGAGCTTCAGCCATAATGAGGATGCCGAACTGGATTTCCGGCTGCGCAAATCCGGTTTCCGCATCTGGATGACCGACAAGACCCGCATGACCTATTATCCGCGCGCGAGCGTCATGCCGCTGTTCAGGCAATATCTCGCCTATGGCCGCGGCCGGGCGAAGAACCTCCTGAAACATCGCTCCATCCCGAAAATCCGCCAGATGATCCCGCTCGCCGTGCTGCCGGTTTTCATCCTCGCGCTGCTGTCGCTTGTGCATTGGGCGGCACTTATTCCGCTCGGCCTCTGGATCGCCGCATGTGTGGGTTATGGCTTGTGGATGGCAATAGGTCAGAAAAACCCATACGGCCCGCTCGCCGCCTTTTCGGCAATGGTGATGCATCTGGCCTGGTCCACCGGCTTCTGGCTGGAACTCCTGAAATTCCGGGGAAGAAAGGCTGTCTCATGACCGACAACACCGTCACCCGCACCGATGATTCGAAAACCGTCGATATCGGCATCTGCACCTACAGACGCCCCGCGCTCGTCGCCACACTTCTGTCACTCTTCGAGCTGGACGTGCCGGAAGGCGTGAAAGTTCGGCTGATCGTTGCGGATAATGACGAGGAGCCGAGCGCCAAGGCCAGTGTGGACCGCCTGCGGGAAACAGCACCCTTCGAGATTACCTATGTGCATTGCCCGAAATCGAATATTTCGATTGCCCGCAATGCCTGCCTGTCGGAATGCAGGGCGGATTATCTGGCCTTCATCGACGATGACGAGACCGCCCCGCCGCACTGGCTCTCCGCCCTTCTGGAAAAGGCCGACGAGACCGGCGCGGAAGCCGTTCTCGGCCCCGTTACGGCGGTTTACCGGGACAATGCGCCGGGCTGGATGAAACGCGGCGATTTCCACTCGACCGTTCCGGTCTGGGTCAATGGCGAGATCATCACCGGCTATACCTGCAACACATTGCTCAAGATGGATGCGCCCTCGGTGAAGGGCCGGCGCTTCGCGCTGGCGCTCGGCCAGAGCGGCGGCGAAGACACCCATTTCTTCTCGCATCTTCACGCCGCCGGCGGCCGCATCGTTTTTGCGGAAGATGCCATGCTGTCCGAACCGGTGCCGGAAAATCGCGCAAGCTTCATGTGGCTTGCCAAACGCCGCTTCCGCTCCGGCCAGACCCACGGCCGCGTGCTGGCGGACAGGAAACCCGGTATACGCCGCGTGGTGCAGGTGCTGAAGGCAGGTTCGAAAGTGCTTTATTGCGCCGTCTTCGCCGCATTGAACGGCTTTAACGCTGTTCGCCGCAACCGTTATGCGCTGCGCGGCGCGCTGCATATGGGCTCGATGAGCGGCGCCTTCGGCGTGCGTGAAATCCGCCAGTATGGCGCGGTGGAGGCGACCTGATGGAAAACCTTGCCTCGCCGCCCGATATCAGCTTCGTTATCGCCGCCTATAATGCCGCCGATACGATCGAAGCCGCCGTTCAAAGCGCACTCGACCAGAAGGGTGTGACGCTGGAGGTTATCGTCGTCGACGACCGCTCCGCAGATGACACCATTGCGCTCGTGGAAGGTATCGCCATCATCGATCCGCGCGTCCGCCTGCTTGCTCTTGCCGAAAATCTCGGTCCTGGCGGTGCGCGCAATGCCGGCATCGAAGCCGCGACAGGACGCTGGATCGCCGTGCTCGATTCCGACGATGTCATTCGCCCGGAACGCTCCGCCTGCATGATGTGCCGGGCGGAAGCCGCCAACGCGGCGATTGCGGTCGATAATCTCGATGTCGTCTATACCGACGGCAGGCCGATGGAGACGATGTTTCCGGAAGAGTTTCTGGAGGAACGGCCGGTTCTCACGCTGGAGGACTTCATTTCCTCCAACATCCTGTTCCGCGCCACCTTCAATTTCGGCTATATGAAACCGATGTTCCGGCGCGATTTCCTCAATGGCGAGGGACTGCGCTTCCGCGAGGATATCCGCATCGGCGAGGATTATATCCTGCTCGCCTCGGCGCTCGCCGCCGGTGGTCTCTGCGTCATCGAACCCAAACCGGGTTACATCTACAATATCCGCGAAGGCTCGATTTCGCGCGTGCTCGAACTTCATCACGTCGAAGCGATGATGCGGGCGGATCAGGAATTCCTGAGCCATTACACTTTGCTGCCCGCCGCCATGGATGCGCAGCAGGCGAGAGCCCGCAGCCTGCGGCTGG
Source organism: Agrobacterium sp. CNPSo 2736 (assembly GCF_004005385.1). Lineage (NCBI taxonomy): Bacteria > Pseudomonadati > Pseudomonadota > Alphaproteobacteria > Hyphomicrobiales > Rhizobiaceae > Agrobacterium > Agrobacterium sp. CNPSo 2736. The sequence continues at coordinate 10,336 of NZ_RZTX01000023.1, forward strand.
CGCATAATTTTTTGACATTGGTGGAAAACATCAAGAGCCGCTCGGTACTCGGCGCCTTGAAGACCACGATAAGGGATCCTGCCGTGCTGGGGCACTTAAGAATGCCCATTGCAGTGCGGCTGAGGAGACTGCGGGACGCCATGTTTGCGCCTGCGGCGAATACAGGGGTGAAAAGACAGATTTCGTGAAATTGACGCGTGGACGAAATCTGCGCGGGGACTGGGGACAGATCAAACCTTGATGAAGGAGAACGCGATGGACCTGAACAAAACTGTCAGAAAAGCCGTCATTCCCGTAGCTGGCAACGGCACGCGGTTTTTGCCCGCCACCAAGGCGATGCCAAAGGAAATGCTGACGATTGTCGACCGTCCGGTCGTGCAGTATGCCGTTGACGAGGCCATGCAGGCCGGTATCGAGCATATTATTTTCGTGACGAGCCGCAACAAGACCGCCATCGAAGACTATTTCGACAGCGCGCCGGAACTCATCAACACGCTCACCCGCTCCGGCAAGACCGTGCAGGTGCTGCAGCTTGAAAAGATGCTGCCGGTTGCCGGCACTGTCAGCTATACGCGCCAGCAGGTGCCGCTCGGTCTCGGCCACGCCGTCTGGTGCGCGCGCGAACTGGTGGGCAAGGAGCCTTTCGCGCTGCTTCTGCCTGACATGGTTTCCTACGGCGCACGCGGCTGCATCGCTGGCCTGATGGAGCTTTATGACGAAGTCGGCGGCAATATTCTCGGTGTCGAGGAATGCCTGCCGGAAGAAGTCTCGTCCTATGGCGTCGTCGGCGTCGGCCAGAAGGTCAATCATGGCTTCGCCGTCACCGAAATGGTCGAAAAGCCGGAACCATCCAAGGCGCCTTCGAATTATTACCTGAATGGCCGTTATATCCTGCAGCCGGAAATCTTCGATATTCTCGCCAAGCAGGAGCGCGGCGCGGGCAATGAAATCCAGCTGACCGACGGCATGAAGCGGCTTGCCGAAAAGCAGTCTTTCCATGCGCAGAAATATAGCGGTCGCACCTTCGACTGCGGCAGCAAGCAGGGCTTCATCGCCGCCAACGTCGCCTTCTCGCTGCTGCGCGCCGACATGGAAGCTCAGGTTCTCGCTTCGGTGAAGGAACTGGTTGCGAACCACGAAAGCCGCGTCCAGGCGGCCTGACTTTAATCGCGCCGCCGGGGGAGGCGGCCGGCGCACCAATAACGGGGGGCGGGAAGGCGAGCATTTGTTCGGCTTCCCGCGTACCATTTTAATTCACAAGGTAGGTCCATGCACCACAAGACCTTTAAATCCAATATCGGTTTTCCGGAGTCCGGCAAGGATTCCGACACGTTCATCGACCTCGACCGCCTGTGGGCCGCCGTGGTGCGCCGTGCCAATGTCATTGCCGCTTCGGTCATCGCCGCCGTGGTTCTGGCCGGCCTTTATCTGGTGCTTGCGACCCCCGTTTACACCGCGATGACGCAGGTGCTGCTGGATGAAAGCCTTTCCCGTTATGCGGAAGAGGAATCACCGGTGCCCGCCGCGCAGATCGTCGACAACCGCATCGCCAGCGCCGTGGAAATTTTGAAATCCAAGGAAATGGCGTTGACCGTGGTCGACAAGGCCAAGCTCGATGAGAACGACACCATCGTCAATCCGCCGATGTCGCCTGTCGAGCTCGTCAAATCCTCCGTGCGCGGCATTCTCGATCTCGTCCTGCCGGGCGATCCGCCGGTCTCCGAAGCCGCAATCCGCGCCGGACGCCGCGAAAAGGCCGCCGCCGTGCTGCAGCAGTCGCTGACGGTGGAACGTGTCGGCCGCAGCTCGGTCATCGCCATCTCCACCCGCTCGACCGACCGCCAGCTTGCCGCGCAGATCGCCAAGACCTATGCGCAGGCCTATCTCACCGAACAGCTGAACGCCAATTTCGACGCCAGCGAGCGCGCCTCGGTATGGTTGCAGGAACGCATGACGGACCTGAACCAGCGCGCCCAGGCGGCTGAACTGGCGGTACAGAAATTCAAGTCGGACAACAACATCGTCTCCTCGCGCGGCGAGCTGATGTCCGAAGGCCAGCTTGCCGACCTGAACGGCCAGCTGATTGCCGCGCAGGCCGATGCCGCGACGGCCTCTGCCCGTTACAACCAGTATAAATCGATCATCGACCGGGGACCGGATGCGGCCGTCGACAATGCCGTCGTTTCGGCCCGCGATACCGATAATTCGGTCATTCAGGATCTGCGCAAACGCTACATCACCATTTCCGACCGGCAGCAGGGCATCGTCCAGCAATTCGGCGCCGACCATCCGCAGGCGGTTGCGCTGGACGCCGAGAAGAAAGAGGTTTCGCGACAGATCTATCAGGAACTGCAGCAGCTTACCGGCAGCCTGAAGAACGAATACGACGTCACAAATTCCCGCGTACAGTCGCTGCGCGACAATATCGACCGGGTGGCAGGCCGCAATTCCGAAGCCAACATCACCATGGTCCAGCTGCGCGAACTCGAGCAGCGGGCGACGGCGCTGCGCACCCTCTACCAGTCCTATCTCGGCCGCTTCGAGGAGGCTTCCCAGAAGCAGTCGCTGCCCATCGCCAAGGCGCGCATCATCTCCGAAGCGGGCCTGCCGACATCGCCTTCCAGCCCGAAAAAGACCATGACCATGGCGCTTTCGGTCGTTCTCGGCCTGATGCTCGGCGGCGGTATCGCAGCGCTTCTCGAATTCCGGGATCGTTTCTTCCACACCGGCAACGACGTGCGTGACAATCTGCGCATGCGTTTTCTCGGTTACCTGCCCTTCATCGGTGAAAGGGGCGTGGAAAACGCCAAGGCGGGCAACAGCGCCGCCACCCCCGGCGGCGAGAACGCCACGCTTGACGAAAGCGGACAGGTCTCGTTCCAGAAAATGCTGCGCCTTGCCGTCGACAGCCCGCGCTCCAGCTTTGCGGAAACGCTCCGCAACGTGAAACTCACGGCAGATGTCGTCATTCAGGAACGCCAGTGCCGGGTCATCGGCGTCATTTCCTGCCTGCCGAACGAAGGCAAGTCGGTCGTGGCGCTCAATCTCGCCGGACTGATCGCCTCCACCGGCAAGCGCACGCTGGTGGTGGATGCGGATATCCGCAATCCCGGCCTCAGCCGCATGCTGACGACACGGCAATCCGCCGGTCTGGTGGAGGTCGTCCTCGACGAAATCCCTTGGACGCAGGCGGTGAAGGTGGATACGCGCACGAAAATGGGCATCCTGCCGGTTTCGACCAGCAACCAGTTCGCCCATTCGAGCGAGCTGCTGTCTTCCTCCGGCATGCGCAAATTCATCGACTCCGCTCGCGAGGCCTGCGACTACATCATCGTCGACCTTGCACCGGTGGTTCCCGTGATCGACGCCAAGGCCTTTGCGCCGCAGGTGGACGGTTTCGTCTTCGTCACCGAATGGGGCAAGACGCCGATCCAGATGGTGCAGAACCTGATGGCCAACGAACCGCAGATCGCCAACAAGACGCTCGGCATCGTGCTGAACAAGACCGACATGACGGAATTGCAGCGTTATGCCGGCCCCGGCGGTTCGGAGCATTATCACGAGAAATTCTCGGCCTATTACGGCGACGCGAAGCCGCCGGTAAAGGAAGATGCGTAATGGTGGAGATTTAACAGGCCGGTTGCATCCACACTCCGTCACCCCGGCTGCCGAGCCGGGGTCCAGCCAGCCCAAGTCCCTGGGCTGAAAAGAAGTCTTGGCGCCGCGCAGACGCGCGGCGGCTGGATGCCGGATCTAGTCCGGCATGACGGAAGAATCACAAATTCCCCCATTCCACCCATGGCATTACCCGCCGAAATTGCGCATTGATGGCGTGAAGCTAAAATCGCAAGCAGGATCAGTCCCATGCCATCACCCATCGCCTTTGTTTCACGGATGAATGCGGAAACGGAGGCCGTCTGGAAACAGGCGCTGCGCGCCGCCATGCCGCAGGAGGACATCCTCTCCTTTTCCGAATTGACGGACGAGCAGCGACGGGCAGTGGACTTTGCCATCGTCGCCAATCCCGATCCGGCCGATATCGCGGCACTTCCGGGCCTCAAATGGATCCACAGCCTGTGGGCGGGTGTCGAGCGGCTGGTGCTGGAGCTGGGCGACAAGGCTCCCCCCATCGTCCGGCTGAAGGATCCGGCGCTTTCGCGCGTGATGGCCGAAGCCGTGCTGGCATGGACCTATTACCTGCAGCGCGACATGCCCGCCTATCGCGAAAACCAAAAAAAGGCGCTCTGGCAGGAGCTGGACTACCGCCACCCCGGCGAGATGACCGTCGGTCTGCTCGGCCTCGGGGCGCTCGGCACGGCTGCGGCGGCGCGCCTCATCCATGCCGGATTCAACGTTGCCGGCTGGAGCCGTTCGGCCAAGGCGATAAAGGGTGTGGAAACGTTGACCGGCGATGACGGGCTCCAGGCATTGCTGGAAAAGAGCGACGTTCTCGTCTGCCTCGTGCCGCTTACCGATGCGACGCGCGGTCTTCTCGATGCCGACCGTCTCACCGCAATGAAACAGGGCGCGGCGCTCATCAATTTCGCCCGCGGCGCGGTCATCGTCGCCGATGACCTGATTGCGGCGCTTGATTCCGGCAGGCTTTCGCATGCCGTTCTCGATGTCTTCGAGCAGGAGCCGTTGCCCGCCGCTTCCGCCTTCTGGCAACACCCAAAAGTTACGGTTCTGCCGCATATTTCCGCGCCGACAAGCCGGGAAAGTTCGGCCCGGATCGTCGCCGGCAATGTCCGCACATGGCGGGAAACGGGCGGGCTGCCGGAGACGGTCGACATGGCCCGCGGTTACTGAGCCGGCGGCAAGGCGGCCTATTCGGCCGCCACCGACTTGCCCGTATGGGCCTGTTCAACGGCGGAGACGATCTGCTGTTCGTTATAGGGTTTGGTCAAGAGAACCGCGCTTGCCGGCGCTCCTTCCGGCAAATGGCTGTCTCCCGTCGCAAACACAATGGCAAGCCCCGGCTTGCGGCGCAGGGCCTCCACCGCCAGTTCGCCGCCCTTCATGTCGGGCAGGCCGATATCGGTGACGAGAACGTCGATCTGATCCGCTTCGATAGCCTTCAGCGCCTGCGCCGCATTTCCGGCTTCGACGACGGCAAAGCCGCTCTCCGACAGCATCTCCGTCGAATTCATCCGGATCAACTCGTCATCCTCGACCAGAAGAACGCGTATGGACCGGTTTTGATTTTCGGCTGCCCTGACCGGTTCGGAAAGTTTCGAAGAACCCGGCGCAGATGTCGGCCGCGCTCTCGACAACGAAACCTGCTTGCGGTTGGCGATGACGTGGCGAATGCGCCGCGCCAGCGCTTCGCGCGTATAGGGTTTGGAAAGCAGCTCCACCCCGGCATCCAGCTTGCCGCCATGCACGATGGAGTTTTCGGTATAACCCGAGGTGAAGAGAACGGCGAGATTGGGCAGCCGTTCCTGCGCGCGGCGCGCCATTTCCCGGCTTTTCAGCGGTCCGGGCATCACCACGTCGGTGAAGATGACATCGATCGGAATGCCGCTTTCCACCACCGTCAAACCGGCCTGCGCATCGCGGGCGGTCAGCACGCGGTAACCGAGATCGCTCAAGGTCTCGACGACGGTGTTGCGCACTTCCTCGTCATCTTCCACCACAAGAATGGTTTCCGTGCCGCCCTCCACGGGGCCGGTCGGCATCACCACTTCCCTGTCCTCATCGGCGGCGGAGCGCGGCAGATACATCTTCACCGTCGTGCCCTGCCCCACCTCGCTATAGATGTTGACATGGCCGCTGGACTGTTTCGCAAAACCATAAACCATCGAAAGCCCGAGGCCGGTGCCCTTGCCTTCCGGTTTGGTCGAGAAGAACGGCTCGAAGACCTTTTCAAGAATCTCCGGCGACATGCCCGAACCGGTATCGGTAACGGCGAGCATCACATATTGCCCCGCCGAAACTTCCGAGTGCTTGCGGGCATAATCGCGGTCGAGAACCGCATTTCCGACCTCGATGGTCAGCTTGCCCTGCCCTTCCATGGCGTCGCGCGCATTGATGGCCAGATTGAGAAGAGCGTTCTCCACCTGGTTGGGGTCGGCATAGGTGTTCCAGAGACCCCCTGAGGTGATGACCTCCACCTCGATCGCCTCGCCGAGCGAGCGGCGAAGCAGATCGTCCATGCCGGTCACGAAACGGGCGATATTGATGACACGCGGCTCCAGCGCCTGGCGGCGGCCGAAGGCCAGAAGCTGGCTGGCCAGCTTTGCGCCGCGATGAACGCCGGCAAGTGCATTTTCCAGCCGCCGCTCCGCACGTTCATTGCCGATCACATCCTTCGACAGCAATTGCAGATTGCCGGCGATCACCTGCAGCAGATTGTTGAAATCATGCGCCACGCCGCCGGTGAGCTGGCCGATGGATTCCATTTTCTGCGCCTGCTGCAGCGCCTTTTCGGTCTGGCGGCGCTCGGCCATTTCCGCCTCGACACGCGCCTCGAGGCTCTCGTTCAATTGCCGAAGCTGCTCTTCCGCCCGGATGCGGTGGCGAATTTCGCGTTCGAGATTGCTCGCATGTTCCTTAAGGGTGTTTTCGGCCCGCCGCTGCTCGGTGACATCCGTATGGACGCCGACCCATTCGGCGATGGCGCCGGCCTTGTCGAAAATCGGCACGCCACGGATCGCGAACGTGCGGTAGACGCCGTCATGGCGGCGCACCCGATGTTCCCAGATATAGGTCGACTTTTCCGCGACCGCCTTGTTCCAGCTGTCGACAGACCCCTGCCTGTCGTCGGGATGGACCGCATCCGCCCAGCCAAAACCCCGATATTCTTCCGGAGTCTGGCCCGTCAAAGCGCTCCAGGCGGGTTGTTCGCCCAGCATCATTCCTTCGGCGCTGTTGGTCCACAGCACGCCGTGCACAGCATCCACCGCAGCACGGAAACGATTGTTGCTGATGAGGATTTCCCGCTCCGAGCGCTTGCGCTCCTCGATATCGATGATCAGCACATAAATGCCGTCGATGGACCCATCTGCAATGTAACGCGGAACATAGCGGATTTCGGCGGCGCGCGTGCTGCCGTCCGGTCTGCTGATCACGGTATCCGAAACAATCTTCTCGCCGTTGAGTGCGCGGTCGAGATAGGCCCTGCGGGCCTCGAAAAACGCCTCGCCGACGATTTCGGGAACGCTGCGGCCGATCACCTCCTCGGCGCGGCGGCCGAACCATTCCAGATAGCCGTCATTGGCGAATTTATAAACGTAATCACGGTCGACATATCCGACCAGAATGGGCAGGGCATTGGTAAGCCGGCTCAGTTCCTTGCGGCTCTGCTCCAGCGCCTCCACGGCCTTCACCTTGTCGGTATTTTCAAGCACGGTGCATAAAACGCCGTCTACGGTGCCGCCCTCATTATAGATCGGCGTGTAGAACAGATCGAAGATCACCTCTTCCGGCATGCCATGCCGCATCAGCGTCATCGGCTGGTCGCGATAGGCCATGACCTCACCGCGAAAACCGGCTTCGAGAATGCGGCTGTTCCAGTCCCATATTTCCGGCCAGATGCCGGGCACGGTTCCGCCCAGCGCCTGCGGGTGATAATTGCCGGCGATCTCCGCATAGCTGTCATTATAGATCATCACATGATCCCTGCCCCACATCAGCACCTGCGGAATGGGGGAATTGACGACGGAATTGGCTTTTTGCCTCAGATTTTGCGGCCATTCGCAAATAGGACCGAGCGATGTCTTCGACCAGTCGAAGCGGCGCACAAGCTCACCCGTTTCACCGCCACCGATCGGCCATACCGGCGCAGCACCAAGATTGGTCATTCAACATCACCACAAAAACCGAGAGAAAATCTCCCGTAATACAGAACAGGATAAAAGTCCAAGAAAACAGAAACTTCCGCTTATTGTTCCCAAGCTTTTCAGAAAATTGAAAAAGTTCCATCACGGCGTAAATGTCGCAAGGCGAGTGCTAAACCATCAGACATTTCAGGACCTTCGTGCGAGAAATTTCTCCAATATATCCCTGCGACCTCGCCTTCGTTTGACAATTGGCATCCTCAATACGCCAGAAATTGCCGCAAACGGGATGGCGACAAAGGAATTATTAAGCCTCAATAAGGGTGCTGGCGGTCGCGGTGCCGTCAGCGCCCGGGTCTTCGCCACACCGCGACCAGAGGGAACAACAATGAAAATACTTTTGGGTGCCACAATTCTTTCCGCCGGCTTCGCCTTTTCAGGCGGCGCAGCCTATGCTGCCGACTGCGGAAACGTGACAATCGCCAGCATGAACTGGCAATCCGCCGAAGTTGCCGCGAACCTGGACAAGTTCATTCTTGAAAAGGGCTATGGGTGCTCCGCCGAAATCGTGACCGGCGACACCGTGCCGACACTGACCTCCATGGCCGAAAAAGGCCAGCCGGATATCGCGCCTGAGGCCTGGGTCAGCCTGCAGCCGGAAATCGTCAAGCAGGGTCTGGAAGGCGGCAAAGTGGTCGCGGCCGCAAAAATCCTTTCCGATGGCGCTGTTCAGGGCTGGTGGATTCCGAAATACCTCGCCGAGGCCAACCCCGATCTCAAGACCATTCCGGATCTCTTCAAACACCCCGAACTCTTCCCCTCGCCGGAAGACAAGTCCAAGGGCGCCGTGTTCAATGGCCCGCAGGGCTGGGGCGGCACTGTCGTCACCGCGCAGCTTTTCAAGGCTTTCGGCGGCGAAAAGGCGGGCTTCACCCTCGTCGACACCGGCTCCGCCGCAGGTCTCGACGGTTCCATCGCCAAGGCTTACGAAGCCAAGCAGCCATGGGTCGGCTATTATTGGGCGCCCACCTCGCTGCTCGGCAAATACGAGATGGTAAAGCTCGAATTCGGCACCAACTATGACGCGGCCGAATGGAAGCGTTGCACCTCGGTTGCCGATTGTCCGGACCCGAAGCCGAACGCATGGCAGGTGGACGACGTGCAGACGCTGGTCAGCAAGTCCTTTGCCGACCGTGCCGGCCCCGCCATGGACTATCTCAACAAGCGCGCCTGGAGCAACGCGACCGTCAACAAGCTGATCGCCTGGATGACAGATAACCAGGCGACCGGCGAAGATGGCGCCAAGCAGTTCCTGAAGGAAAACGAAGCTCTCTGGAAGGGCTGGGTTTCTCCCGAGGTCGCGGAAAAGGTCAAGGCCGCCCTTTAACAGCCGGTCCTTACATATCTGCCCGGCAACCGGCGTCCGCCAGCAGCGACGCCGCGCCCGCACCGGCCCTGGAATGCCTCCCGGCTTTCCGGTGACGATGCGCCGGTTCAACAGAGCGTTCCGCCCTGCCTCCAGAAGGATGCGCGGCGCTCTGACGATTTTACTCCCGGAGCGCGGAGGACATCGATCCCCGCCTCCGGTTCGTCATGGAGAACAGGATATGGAATGGCTTTTCAAATTTCCGACCATGAATGACGATGCTCTGCGCGCGCTGAAAAAAGTCATCGACGAGGGGTTCCGGGCTTTCACCCGAACCTATGGCGGCGCAATCGAGGGGCTGTTTACCCCCCTTCAGAGCTTCCTCATTTGGGCGGAAAGGCTTTTGATCGGCGCACCCTGGCCGGTCGTTATTCTTATTGTCGGCGCGCTCGCCTGGTTCGGCAGCCGCAGCGCCACCATTGTTTCGCTCTGTTGCGGCATTCTCTTCGCCATCGGCTGGTTCGGCATGTGGGAAGACACGATGAAGACGGTCTCGATGATCTTCGTCTGCGCCGTTCTGTCCATCGTCGTCGGCCTGCCCATCGGCATCGCCATGGCACGCTCCAACCGCCTGCAGAGCGTGGTCAATCCGGTTCTCGACGTGATGCAGACGATGCCGAGTTTCGTCTATCTCATTCCCGTCGTCATGCTGCTCGGCATCGGCCGCGTGCCCGGTGTCATCGCCGTCGTCATCTATGCCATTCCGCCGATGATCCGGCTTACCAACCTCGGCATCCGCATGGTCGACCGCGACGTGCTGGAGGCCGCCGACGCCTTCGGCTCTTCGAAGCGCCAGAAGCTTTTCAAGGTGCAGTTGCCGCTCGCACTGCCCACCATCATGGCCGGCATAAACCAGACCATCATGATGGCGCTCGCCATGGTCGTCATCGCCTCCATGATCGGCGTTCAGGGCCTCGGCCAGCCGGTGCTGAAGGCCATCGCCAACCAGTATTTCACGCTCGGCGTGTTCAACGGGCTTGCCATCGTCGGCATCGCCATCATCTTCGACCGCATCAGCCAGGCCTATGGCCTTCGCCTGCAAAAACACCGGGAAGTGGCGCATGGCTAGTCAATCGATCGAAATTCGCAGCCTCTACAAGATTTTCGGCCCCAAGGCGGGAGACTATGTCGAACCCGTCAAGGCCGGCATGTCCAAGTCCGATCTCAACGCCAAGCATGGCCATGTGCTCGGCCTGCGTGATATCAACATCACCATGCCGGGCGGACAGATCACTGTCATCATGGGCCTTTCAGGCTCGGGCAAATCGACGCTGATCCGCCACGTCAACCGGCTGATCGACCCGACAGCCGGCGAAATCCTCTATGGTGGCACCGATGTTTGTCGCCTCAACGAAGCGGATCTTCTTGAATTCCGCCGCCACAAGACGGCGATGGTGTTCCAGAAATTCGGGCTGCTGCCGCACCGCAACGTGCTGCAAAACGTCGTCTATGGCCTCGAGGTGCAGGGCGTCGACAAACGCGAGCGCGAAGAAAGGGCAGAGGTCTGGATCAGGCGCGTGGGGCTGGAAGGTTTCTCCAACCATTATCCCAACCAGCTCTCCGGCGGCATGCAGCAGCGCGTCGGCCTCGCCCGCGCGCTCACCAACAATGCCGAAATCCTTTTGATGGATGAAGCTTATTCGGCGCTCGATCCACTCATCCGCGTCGATATGCAGACGGTGCTGCTGGAACTGCAGAAGGAACTGAAGAAGACCGTGGTCTTCATCACCCACGATCTCGACGAAGCGCTGCGGCTCGGCGACAAGATCGCCATCCTGCGCGATGGCGAAATCATCCAGCAGGGCACGGCGGCCGAAATCGTCATGTCGCCGGCCGACAGCTATATCGAGGCCTTCGTGGAAGAGGTCAATCGCGGCCGCGTCATTCGCCTTGGCGCCGTGGTGCAGCCGGAATTTGCCGGCCAGTCCCGCCTTCAGCTCGATGCGGACATGACGGTTGAAGAAGGCCTGCGCGCCCTCGTCCGGGAAAATGTCGGCAGCGCCACGGTCGTCGGAGAAAACGGCAAGGCGCTTGGTGCAATCACCACCGATGCCATCATGCGCTGCCTCGTCAGGACCGCACATGGTGAGGAAGCAGGCACGGCTGAACGTTTGTCAGGCTGAGCCTTCGAGCCACGCGGCCATGCCCTTTGCGGCCGCCTTGCCGGTGGCGAAACAGGCGGTCAGGAGATAACCGCCGGTGGGCGCTTCCCAATCCAGCATTTCCCCGGCAGCAAATATGCCGGGGAGCTTTTCCAGCATGTAGTTTTCATCAAGGCCGCTCCACGCGATACCGCCGGCGGACGAAATTGCCTCGGCAATCGGCCTCGTCCGCAAAATCGGTATCTCCGCATGTTTTATTCTCGCGGCGACGAATTCATCCGGCATGGCCGCGATATCGGGAAATATTTCCCGCAGAAGCCCGACCTTCACAGCCGATAAGCCGGCCGCCTTGCGCATGCGGTTTGCAAAGCTCTCTTTCCGTCCGAGTTTCGCCAGATCGCGGCTGAGGCGTTCGACCGTACGTCCCGGCGCAAGATCGATTGCGAGCGATACTTTGCCCACCTCTTCCAGCCGGTCGCGCAGCGCGGCGGAATGGGCATAGATCACGCTGCCCTCAATACCATGTTTCGTGATGACGAATTCGCCCTGAAAGGCTCCGCCCGGCGAAATGGTGATGGTGGATTTCACCGCTTCACCGGCAAAACGCGCGCGGAAGACATCGCTCCAGTCAACGTCGAAACCGCAATTGGCGGGGCGGAACGGGGAAAGCGCCACGCCTCTCTCCGCCAGCGCCGGAACCCATACGGCGTCCGAACCGAGACGCGGCCAGCTTGCGCCACCGAGCGCCAGAAGAACGGCATCGGCCTTGATGATGATCTCGCCCTCCGGTGTCGCGAAAACCAGGTGCTCGCCGGAAAAACCCGTCCAGCGATGCCGCGTCCTGATGGTCACCCCCTGCGCCTCCAGCCGGGCGAGCCATGCCCGCAGCAACGGCGAAGCCTTCATGACGGTGGGAAACACCCGGCCCGAGGTGCCGACGAAGGTTTCCTGCCCCAGCCCCTGCGCCCAGTCGCGCAGCATATCCGGCGTAAAATCATCGAGAGCGGCGCGCAGCCTCGGTTCCGCCTCGCCGAACCGGTGACGGAAGCTGTCGTAATCTTCGGCATGGGTGATGTTGAGGCCGGATTTTCCGGCCATCAGCAATTTGCGCGCCACGGTCGGCATGGCCTCGAACACCGTCACGACATGGCCTGCGGCCGAAAGCATCTCGGCCGCCATCAGCCCCGCCGGTCCGCCGCCGATAATCGCGACCTGCCTCGCCTTTGCCAAAACCCTCTCCATCGCCATCTTCGCCGTTCCGAGCCTTATACCGATTTCCGCATGCGAATATATGCGATATTGAAACCCGCATGTTCACGCTCGACCGCCCCGTCACCTTTTCGCAGGATATCAAGAAAAGCCGCTTCATCGCCTTTGCCGCGCCGGTGACGGGCGAAGAGGATGCGAAAAACTTTCTTGCGGCGCATTCCGATCCCGATGCGAACCATAATTGCTGGGCCTGGCGAAACGGCCAGACCTATCGTTTCAGCGATGACGGCGAGCCTTCGGGCACGGCCGGGAAACCGATCCTTCAGGCCATCGACGGTCAGGCGCTGGACAATGTCGCCGTTCTCGTCATCCGCTGGTTCGGCGGCATCCTGCTCGGCAGCGGCGGGCTGATGCGCGCCTATGGCGGCACGGCAGCCGCCTGCCTGCGGCTTGGAGAGACGTCACCGGTCATCGCTTATGTCAGCGCGACGCTGAGCTGCCCTTTCTCCGATCTGGCGCTTGTGAAATCACGCCTTTCCGCCACCCAGAACCTGCGTCTGGAAAGGGAGGATTTCACCGGCACCGGCGCGGATATGCTGCTCTCGGTTCCGGCCGAGGAAGCCGAACGGCTCACCCGTCTTCTCAGCGACCTGACCAGCGGGCGCGTCAATTTGCATATTCCCGACTAGAGTTTTTTCGCTTTTCTTCGAATTGCGAAAACACTCTAACTCTTTGTTTTGGCGCATTTCCGGACGAAAAACCGGGGTCCACTTTCCTGGAAATGCTCTAGCGCCTGTCCGAATGCGCAATTCGTGCTAAGGAAGCGACATGTCTCCAGAGCTTTCCAACCCCATCTATCATCCGCCACTCGAACCCTGGCTCACCATCGTGCACCGCGACGACAATCTTCTGGTGCTCGACAAGCCAAGCGGGCTTTTATCGGTGCCGGGGCGCGATCCGGCGCTTTCGGACAGCCTCATGACGCGGGTGCAGAAACAGTTTCCGAAAGCGCTGATGATCAACCGGCTGGACAAGGACACCTCCGGCATCGTGCTGATGTCCCTGAACCGCAAGGCGCATGCGGCGATTGCGTCGCAGTTCGAAAACCGTCAGACGCGCAAATCCTATGTTGCCCTGGTCTGGGGAGAAGTTGCCGGAGAAGCGGGGGAAGTGGACCTGCCGCTTGCCATCGATCCGGAAAACAAGCCCCGCCACCGGGTCGACCGCGAGAACGGCAAGCCGGCGCAGAGCCTTTGGCGGGTGCTGGAACGATTGCCGCTTCCGGCAACGCGGCTGGCGCTGACACCCCTCACCGGCCGTACCCACCAATTGCGGGTGCATATGAAGGCGCTCGGCCATCCGATCCTCGGCGATGAATTTTATGCCGAAGGCGAAGCGCTCGCCGCTGCGCCGCGCCTGATGCTGCATGCGCAGGAGGTCGGGTTCCGCCATCCCGATGGCCGTGACGTCACCTATACCGTCCCCTGCCCCTTCTGAGGTCCAAGATGAAGGAACAAAACGAAAGCTTCGTGGTGGATTTTGTCGGCGGCGCGGTCGGGCACCGTTTCCGCTCCGGCGAAGGGCGCGGGCAGGCCCTGCCGAAAGCTGCGGGTTTCACCAAAGGCCGCACGCCAAAGATCGTCGATGCCACGGCCGGGCTCGGGCGGGATGCCTTTCTGCTTGCCTCGCTCGGCGCGGAGGTGACCCTCATCGAACGCTCGCCGGACATGCATGCTCACCTCGCCGATGGCATTCGCCGTGCACTGGCAGCAGGCGGCGCTTATGCCGAGGCGGCAGCGCGCATGACGCTGCTCCACGGTGATTCCCGATATCTGCTGAAGGAGCTTTCACCGGAGGTGGTGATTGTCGACCCCATGCATCCGCCGCGCCACAACACGGCGCTGGTGAAAAAGGAGATGCGGGTGCTGAGAGAACTGGTTGGCGCCGACCCGGACCAAGTGGAGCTGATGGAGGCTGCGCTGGAGAATGCGACGAAGCGGGTGGTTCTGAAATGGCCCCTGAGAGCCGAGCCTATGCCCGGCATCCGCAAGCCTTCACATCAGATAATGGGCAAGAACACCCGTTATGATGTCTTCATGATCTTCGGAAAATCTCTCGACGACGAGGAATGATCAGCGGAAGGTCGGCTTGCGCTGCGCATTCATCAAAAGCTCATGCCGCGAGGCGAACTCGCCGAACAGTTTTCGGAGCCGGGTCTCCTCGGCCTTGTCCAGCCGGTAACGCCGGCAGAATTCCGCAACGTTGAGGATCGGCTTGGTTCTGTTCCCGTCAATGGTCTTGTTGTCGATGATCTGCATGGCGCCCTCCGTATAACAGAGGCCAAACGTCGCTTGCGCCTTGCGGTTCCTTATGAATTCGCATGGATGAGAAAAGAGCGTGCCGCCTGCACACGGAGTGATCAAGTTTTCTTGAAACTATCGCAGGAAACGAAATCCTCCCCAAATGGTTCTCTGCCTGATGTAAACCATGGAAGGGAGACCCATGTTCCATAACAACCGATTTCTGAGTTCGACGATCCTGTGTGCACTGCTCGCCGTGCCGCTCGCCGGTATCGCACAGGCCCAGACCCCGGCCGCCGAAACGAAACGGCCGAATGCGCCGGATCAGAAACCGGCTTTTGAAGGCCAGACCCGCGCGCCGCAGGCCGCCACCCAGCCACGCGTCGAAAAAACCGTGATCGCTGACGGCCTGCCGCATCTATGGTCGATGGAGTTTCTGCCCGATGGCCGCATGATCGTCGCGGCCAAGGAAGGCGCCATCCATATCGTCGCCGACGGCAAGGCCGGCCCGGCGATCGCCGGCGTGCCGGAAGTGGCGTCCGATGGGCAGGGCGGACTTCTCGACATCGCGCTGGCTCCCGATTTCGAAACATCGCGCACCATCTTCTTCTCCTTTTCCGAACCGCGCGATGGCGGCAATGGCACGTCGGTAGCCTCGGCAAAACTGACCGAGGAGGGAGGCGCGGCAAAGCTGGACAATGTCTCGGTGATTTTCCGCCAGACGCCGACCTATGACGGCGACAAACATTTCGGCTCCCGCCTCGTTTTCGGGCCGAACAACGAGCTTTATGTCACTGTCGGCGAACGTTCGGATTCAAAGCCGCGTGTGCAGGCGCAGGATCTGTCGAGCGGGCTCGGCAAGGTCTTCCGCATCGATACACAGGGCAAGGCCTTTGAAGGCAATCCTTTCGCCAGCCAGCAGAACGCCCTCCCCGAAATCTGGAGCTATGGCCACCGCAACCTGCAGGCCGCGGCACTTGATGGTGAGGGCAGGCTCTGGACTGTGGAACACGGCCCGAAGGGCGGCGATGAGCTGAATATGCCGAAAGCCGGCCTGAACTACGGCTGGCCCATCATCACCTATGGCGTCGAATATAGCGGAAGGTCGGTTGGCGAAGGCGTTACCGCAAAGGAAGGCATGGAACAGCCGGTCTATTATTGGGACCCGGTCATCGGCCCCTCCGGCATGGCCTATTATGACGGCGACCAAATCCCCGAATGGAAGGGCGCCTTCCTCGTCGGCGGTCTGGTAAGCCAGGGTCTCGTCATCCTGCATATCGATGGCGACAAGGTTGCCACCGAAAGCCGGTTGCCGCTGGAAGCGCGCATTCGCGACGTGAAGGTCGGTCCGGATGGCGCGATCTATGCCGTGACCGAAGAGCGCGGCGGCGGGAACTCGCAGATTCTGCGGATCGCCAAGGCCGGCTGAGAAAACTCACGACTGGAACGACAGGCCGCCGGAACGAAGGCGGCCTGTTTTTCGTTTGCCGCAGCGTGAAACCTGCCGGAAAAAACAATGCCACAACCGCCCACCCGCCTTCTTGCCAAAATCGGACTTGCCTATGTCAACGATCAGGAGCCGGGTATTTCCCGCGAGAAAC
Organism: Agrobacterium sp. CNPSo 2736; assembly: GCF_004005385.1. Lineage (NCBI taxonomy): Bacteria > Pseudomonadati > Pseudomonadota > Alphaproteobacteria > Hyphomicrobiales > Rhizobiaceae > Agrobacterium > Agrobacterium sp. CNPSo 2736. Next base: position 26,752 of record NZ_RZTX01000023.1, read on the forward strand.
GCGGACGCGGTTTCTGTTACCGTCTGCCGGGCGGCGAACTTCTCTCCGACAGCGTCGAACTGAAGCGCATCAAATCGCTCGGTGTGCCGCCCGCTTATAAGGACGTGTGGATATGCATCGACCCCGCCGGCCATCTGCAGGCTACGGGTTTCGATGCCCGCGGGCGAAAACAGTATCGGTATCATCCCGACTGGCATGCGCTCCGGGGCGAGACGAAATTCTTCCAGCTCAAAAGCTTCGGCAAGGCGCTGCCCGCCATCCGCCGCCGCGCCATCGCCGATATCGAAAAACAGGATCATGGGCCGGAAATGACGCTCGCAGCACTCACGCTGCTGCTCGATGCCGCCTATCTGCGCGTCGGCAATCGCTCCTATCTCGAAACCAACGGCACCTATGGTGCAACGACCTTGCTCAAGCGGCACGTCTCCTTCGGTGAAACCATCGAGTTGCGGTTTGCCGCCAAAGGCGGGCAGAAGGTGAAACGGCAATTGCGCCACCCGCGCCTTCAGAAAATCCTCGAGGAGATCGCCGATCTGCCCGGCAAGGAACTCTTCGTCTGGCAGGACAGCGAAAACCGGGTGCATTCGGTCGATTCCAGCGATCTCAACGCTTACCTCTCCCGTATCGGCGGGCGAGGCATTTCCGCCAAGACCTTCCGCACCTGGGGCGGAACGCTCGCCGCCTTCTGTAACGCGATGGAACATGTGGCGGCGGGCGACAAACCGAGCATAAAGGGCATGTGCCAGGCAGCCGCCGCGGAGCTTTCCAACACACCCGCCATCTGCCGCAAGAGCTATGTGCACCCGGCTGTCCTCGATATCGCCACGGAAGAGAAAGCGCAGAAAAAACTTGGCCGCATCCTGAAGGTCGGGGCAAAGCCCGTCTCCGGCCTCAGGGCGGATGAAAGACGGCTGCTTGCCTTCCTGCCCTGAGGATCAGCGGCTGCCCGCCCATTCCGCCAGCTCCCGCTCGGCCCTTTCCAGCGCGCTGTAATTCAACAGCTTGCGCAGGAAAGCGATGGTAACGGCGCGGGTTCTGAGATTATACCGGCCTTCCGCCTCGTCGTCGCCGGCCGCCTGATGCACGTTCAGCTTCTCATAGAGGCTTTGCAGCCGGTTCTGCACACTGCGTAGCGACAGGTTGCGGCGGCGGGCAATCGCCTTGTCGGTGAGGCCGAGCGCGACATCGACAAGAATTTCATATTCGGAATCGGTAAAGCCATGGGCCTTGCCGAGGCTCTTTTCCTGCAGGCCGCGCACCTCCCGGTCGATCACGCATTGCGCCTCGATGAAGATGCTGCGCAGCGCCAGCCGCAGGCGGTCATCGGAGGCCGATTTCAGCACGTAGCCATAGGCCGCCCCTTCCGGCACGATGCGGGAGACACCGCGCACATAGGCCTCGTCGGAATAGTTGGACCAGAACAGGATGCGGGTATCGGGCCTTTCCTTCCAGATGGTGCGCGCCGCCTCGATGCCGTTGCGCTCGTTCATCTGCAGATCCATGACGATATGGGCGGCGCGATTTTCCCGTGCGAGCTTTTCGCCGGTTCTGCCATTGGCCGCTTCCAGCACCTTGTCGCATTCCGGCAGCGCGGCACGCACCGCCTCGTTCAGATAGGCGCGGTGCAGCGCATCGTCTTCGACGATCAACACATCCATGTCACAACTCCTCCCGCCGGTCGAAAGCGCCTGCCGGCAAGGTGACGGTGATGCGGGTTCCCGCTCCCGTGCCATTGCCGCCAATATCGAATCTCGCCGAAATCAGCCTCGCCCGCGTCTTCATATTGCCGATGCCAAGGCCGCCGGAGGCCCCGCCTTCGCCGCCGCCGCTGCCGTCGTCGCTAACCGTCACCCGCAACCCGCCGTCGATTGCGGTCAGTTTCACGGCAATCGCTTCGGGCTGGGCATGGCGAATGGCATTGTTCACCGCCTCCTGCACGATGCGGAACAGTGAGATGGCCACCGTCTTGTCGAGCTTTTCCACCAGCCCATCCGTCTCATCCGTCACCGACCAGTCGATTGCCGATCCGCTGTCGCGCACGGAGCGGTCCACATAGGTTTCGATGGCTTCAACGACGCCGAACAATTGCAGGATCGAGGGTTTCGCTTCCTCGATGATCTCGCGCAAATCCTGCATGCAATGCTGCAGGCTGCGCACCACCGGCTCCAGCATCTCGCCCGACAGGTCGGGGGTATGGCTCATGCGCTCGATGCGCCGCGCCAGCCGCGTCAGGTCCGCCAGCGTCTGGTCGTGCAGATCCATGCCGATGCGCTGCCGCTCGGCCTCCAGCGCCTCGGTCAATTGCAGCGCGCCCAGCCGCAGGCCCTCCTCGCGGGCATTGGCGCGCGCCTCCTCGATGGCGGAGCGTTTGGCCTGCTCGGCGGCGCGGATGGCGTAGAAATAAGGCGCCAGCAAATCGGCGACCGCGCGTGCATTCGCCACATCCTCCATCGTATAGGCGTTCGACTGGTGCGAGGAACAACTCAGCGCGCCGATGATATCGCCATGCACCTTCATCGGCACATGCAGCCGGCTATGCAGGTTGAGTTCGATGATTGGGCTCGAAAACGACCCTTCAAAATGAAAGCGCGGATCGGAACAGGCGTCGCCGCTCAAGAGGTATTCCACCTCGCCTGACAGCAGTGTCCGGATCGGGCTACCGGTCAGAAGGGCGGGCGGCTGCCGGCTCCAGGCGCTGACGAGACCGCTCTCATAGGCGATGTGATATTTGTCATCCAGCTGCTTGATGCAGACATCCATATGGTCATGCGGGATGATATGGCTGATCTCGGTGGCGACCGCCTGGATGATGGCATTAAATTCGAGCTGCCCGGCAAGCAGCCGCGAAATGCCCATATAATGATGAAAAAGAGCGCTTTTCGGCGTATCCAGCATGTGCGGACGCCCTCCCAAGCGCCTGCCTTCGACCATCGCGGCGAAGATTCAACCCCTTGGGCGCCGCATCATTCATTCTGCGCCCGGCAGTGGCGTTTCGTCCTGCGGGTTCCCGCAAGCTTTCTGCGGAAACCCGCAGGAAGATTGCCGCGATCCGCCTATACAAGCCAAATCTTCTTGGTCATTCTCGCTTCTACTGGGGAAAGGAGCTCCAGTGCAAAGGAATTCCACCTGCCGCCGAGGAGATTTGCGGCGTGCGAGAATTCCGGGCTCGAAAAGGGCAAGCCACGAGGGAGGAAATCAAATGGCTTTCAGGAAGATGCTTCTGGCATCGGCCGCTGTCGCATGCGCAGCTCTGCCGATCACCGCTCATGCCGATACGTCGGCCAAAAAAATCGCGCTTTCAAACAATTATGCCGGTAATTCCTGGCGTCAGGCGATGCTGACAAGCTGGGACAAGATCACCAAGCAGGCGGTTGCCGACAAGCAGGTCGCCGCCGCCGACGCCTTCACCACAGCCGAAAACCAGGCGACCGAACAGGCCGCGCAGATCCAGAACCTCATTCTTCAGGGTTACGACGCCATCGTCATCAACGCCGCTTCGCCCACTGCGCTTAACGGCGCGGTGAAGGAAGCCTGCGACGCCGGCATCACCGTCGTATCCTTCGACGGCATCGTCACCGAGCCCTGCGCATGGCGCATCGCGGTCGATTTCAAGGCGATGGGCGAAAGCCAGATCGACTATCTCGCCAAGGCCATGCCGAAGGGCGGCAACCTGCTCGAAATTCGCGGCCTCGCCGGCGTTTCGGTCGATGACGAAATCCACGCCGGCATCGCCGCCGGCGTCGCCAAGAACCCGCAGTTCAAGATCGTCGGTTCCGTCAATGGCGACTGGGCGCAGGATGTCGCGCAGCGCGCCGTCGCCGGCATTCTGCCGAGCCTTCCCGAAGTCGCGGCTGTCGTGACGCAGGGCGGCGACGGTTATGGCGCGGCACAGGCTTTCGCCGCCGCCAAGCGCCCGACACCCACCATCGTCATGGGCAACCGCGAAGACGAGCTGCAATGGTGGAAACAGCAGAAGGACGCAAGCGGTTACGAGACCATGTCGGTCTCCATCGCCCCCGGCGTCTCGACGCTCGCTTTCTGGGTGGCGCAGCAAATCCTCGACGGCAAGGATGTGAAGAAGGACCTGACCGTGCCCTTCCTGCGCATCGATCAGGCCAATCTCGAGGAAAACCTGAAGACGACCCAAAAGGGCGGCGTGGCGAATGTGGAATATTCGCAGGAAGATGCTGAGAAGGCCATCGCATCGGCAAAATAGGCCGGATCGGCCCAGAGCCTGACTATTGCGGCGCTCCCGGAACGGGTGCCGCAATAGCCACACATTATCCGATTTTCACATCACTGGCGTAATTGCTCATGAATGACATCATCGAGGCGGAAGAGGTCGTCGCTGCGCGCGGCGTGAAGGTCGTGTTCGGCGCGGTAAGGGCGCTGGATGGGGCCGATCTCGTCATCCGCACGGGGGAATGCCTCGGGCTCGTCGGCCATAACGGCGCGGGAAAGTCCACCATCGTCAATGTCATCAATGGCGGGCTGACGCCGCATGAGGGTTCCGTTTCCTATGGCGGCAACGAAAGCCGCCACGGCATTGCCGCCGCGCGCGCGAACGGCGTTCGCTGCGTGTTTCAGGAACTGTCGCTCTGCCCGAACCTGACGATCGGCGAAAATGTCCGCATCATGCATGCCGCCACGGGTGGGCGAAACTGGCGCGGCCGTGCGCTGACGACGATCCGCCAGACACTGGACGAGATTTTTCCCGGCCACGGCATCGATTGCGAGCTGACCATCGCTGAACTTTCCATCGCCGAACGGCAGATGGTGGAAATCGCCATCAATTTCTGCCGCATACCACACGCGCCGAGACTGGTGATCCTCGATGAGCCCACCTCTTCGCTGGATGCCGGTCTTGCCGAGCAGTTGATGGATTACGTCCGCCGTTTCGTGCGTGAGGGCGGCGCGGTTCTGCTGATCTCGCATATTCTCGGAGAAATTCTTTCGACGGCCACCCGTATCGTGGTGATGAAGGATGGCCGGGTGGTTGCCGACCGGAAGGCCGCCGACTTCACCACCCGCTCGCTGGTTGAGGCCATGGGCAGCGTCGTCAAGGAACAGGACAGGCGGCGGGGCGAAAGCCGCAAGGCAGGCGAAAAAGTGCTCTCCATGCCGGCGCGGCGTGGTGAAGGCCTCGCCTTTGAGGCCTTTCGCGGCGAGATCGTCGGCCTTGCCGGTCTCGGCGGCCATGGCCAGACCGAAGCGCTTCTCGATCTTTATCTCGCGCAGAACAGCAGCTGGCTGCCCGCGCGCAAGACCGATATCGCCTTCGTGGCGGGCGATCGCAGCCTGAACGGCACTTTTCCGCTGTGGAGCATCCTCAAAAACCTGTCCATCGCCTCGCTCAGGGATATTTCAGCCGCAGGCATGGTGGACAGGGGCAGGGAAACCGAGCTTGGGACGCAATGGAAAAAGCGCATCGAAATCCGCACGCCCGACATGAGCAACAAGATCCTTTCGCTCTCCGGCGGCAACCAGCAGAAGGTGCTTTTCGCCCGCGCGCTCGCCACCACCGCCAGCACCGTCTTGATGGACGACCCGATGCGTGGCGTCGATATCGGCACCAAACAGGAGGTCTATGACATCTTGAGAACCGAAGCCTCCCACGGCCGCACCTTCATCTGGTACTCCACCGAAATGGACGAAATCCGCCTTTGCGACCGGGTCTATGTGTTCCGCGACGGCGCCATCCAGGCGGAACTCATCGGCGACGATATTACCGAGCAGAATGTGCTGGCGGCCTCCTTTGCCGGAGAAGACCACGCATGAAACTCTCGGCAAACGCGCTCCGCCTCATCATTCCTGCCGCCTCGCTCGCCTTCCTGCTTGCCGCCGTCTTCTACATGCAGCCGCGCGCCATGAGCTATACCGGCATGAACCTGCTGTTCAATCTGGCCGTGCCGATTGCGCTCGCCACCATTGCGCAGATGCTAATCATGTCGGTCAACGATCTCGATCTGTCGATGGGCACCTTCGTCAGTTTCTGCGCCTGTGTGACCGCCACTTTCCTGCAAACCACGCCCATCCTCGGAATTGCGATCTTTGCCGGTGCGATTGCGGTCTATGCATTGCTTGGCGCCATCATCCATATCCGCGCCCTGCCCTCCATCGTCGTCACGCTCGGCATGAGCTTCGTCTGGGGCGGCCTCGCCGTCCTCATTCTTCCCTCGCCCGGCGGCCAGGCCCCCGCCTTCATCCGGGCGCTGATGACGGCAAAACCGCCTTTCGTGCCGATCGCCATCGTCGCCAGCATCCTGATCGCGGTCGTCGCTCACTATATCGTCATGCGCTCTTCCTTCGGCGTGCTGATGCGAGGCGTCGGCGGCAATTTCCGCTCGGTCGAACGCTCCGGCTGGTCGGTCGTCGGCATTCGCGCCGCTACCTTTGCGCTCGCCGGTTTCTTCGCGGTGCTGTCCGGTATCGCGCTCGTCGGGCTGACGACATCGGCCGACGCCAATATCGCGCTGCGTTACACGCTGCTCTCGATTGCCGGCGTCATTCTCGGCGGCGGCGAATTCGTCGGCGGCCGGGTATCGCCCATCGGCGCGGTCATCGGTGCGCTGACGCTGACGCTTGCCGGTTCGTTTCTCTCCTTCATGCGCATTTCACCCGACTGGCAGATCGGCGCGCAGGGGGCGATCCTCATCATCGTGCTAGCGCTGCGCATCCTGCTCAACCGTCTTGAAAAGCGGGAGAAAAACCAATGAACGGGCTCTCTTCCCTCACCAGGAAACCATGGATTTGGTCTTTCGCCGCAACGATTGCGGTCTGGATCATCACCGTGCTCTTCACCGGCGGCGCAAGCTCCTTCGGCCTGTCGCACGCCGCACTCACCTTCGCGGCCTTTTCGGTCATCGTCGGCATCGGCCAGATGTTCGTCATCACGCTCGGACCGGGCAATATCGACCTCTGCGTACCCGCCACGATGACGCTGTCAGGCACGCTGGCCTTGAAATTCATGGATGTGTCCGACGGTCTCATCCTGCCCGGACTGCTGATCGCCATTCTGATCGGCATCGCCATCGGCATCGGCAATTATGCGCTGATCAAGCTCTTACGCATCCCGCCAATCATCGCGACGCTGTCAATGAGCTTCATCGTGCAGTCCATCGCCATCTGGTCGAACCGCGGCCTGCGCATCAAGCCGCCGGAAACATTGGCCACATTCGCCACGTCAAGTTTCTTCGGCATTCCGAACGTCGCCCTCGTGGCCCTGCTGCTTTCCGTCATCGCCTGGCTGCTGCTCGACCGCTCGTTTTACGGACGCTGGATTTCCGCCATCGGCCAGAGCACCTTTGCCGCCCGCATGACCGGCATTCCGGTGGATGGCACACGTTTCGTCACCTATGTGCTCTGCGCGGTGCTTGCTGCCATCGCGGGTTATCTGCTCGCCAGCTTCTCCGGCGGTGCTGCGCTCAACATGGGCTCGGAATATCTGCTGATGTCCATCGCCGTCGTCGTCATCGGCGGAACGGCGGTGGCGGGCGGCGATTCCAATGTGCCCGGCATCTGGGGCGCTTCGCTCTTCATGTTCCTGGTGGTTTCAATGCTGAATACCTATGGTTTCGGCGCGGGCATCCGCCTCATCCTCACCGGCCTCATCATCATCTCCGTCATTCTTCTGGCAAGCGGCCCCAAGGCCACGCGCTGAACCCATAACGACAAGCCCCCAAGCGGACCACGCTCATGACCACAGACAAGACCTCCCCTTACGAAATCCACGACGACCGCTTCCGCCATCTGATCGTCGGCAATGCGGAGCTGGAAGAGCTTTATTCCGGCTGCCGCTGGGCCGAAGGCCCGGTGTGGTTTGCCGATCTCAACTGCCTGCTGTTCAGCGATATTCCCAATGAGCGCATGCTGCGCTGGGTACCGGATGGCGGGATCTCGGTATTCCGCCAGCCTTCCAACTTCACCAACGGCAATACGCGCGACCGGCAGGGGCGGCTCGTTTCCTGCGAACATGGCGGCCGCCGCGTCACCCGCACCGAAGTCGACGGCTCCATCACGGTGCTTGCCGACAGCTACGGCGGCAAACGGCTGAACTCACCCAATGACGTGGTGGTGAAATCCGATGGCAGCGTCTGGTTCACCGACCCAACCTACGGCATTCTTTCGGACTACGAGGGCTACAAGGCCGAGCCGGAACAGAAGACCCGCAATGTCTACCGGCTCGATCCCGCAACCGGAAAGATCGAGATCGTGATTGACGACTTCGTGCAGCCGAACGGGCTTGCGTTTTCGCCTGATGAGACGAAGCTTTACGTCGCCGACAGTTCCTATAGCCACGATGTCTCCCGCCCGCGCCATATCCGCGTCTTCGACGTGGTGGACGGCGCGAAGCTCACCAACGGCCGGGAATTCTGCAACCTCGACAATGGCCTGCCGGACGGCTTCCGTCTGGATACGGCCGGCAATCTGTGGACCAGCGCCGGCGATGGCGTTCACTGCTTTTCCCCCGAAGGTACGCTCCTCGGCAAGATCAGGGTGCCGCAGACGGTGGCGAACCTCACTTTCGGCGGCCCGAAAAAGAACCGCCTGTTCATCACCGCGACGAAGTCGCTCTATTCGGTCTATGTCGCCGCAACCGGCGCGCAAACACCTTGAGGTACTGAAAAACCGGAGGAAACGGGCCGGGAAGGAACTGGCAAGACGGCTTCACCGCGCTATAAAAGCGGAATGAACGACGATTCCAGCCCCTTCCTGACCGACGACATGGCCGTGGACGGCGACGCGCCGGCCGTTGAGCCCACCAGCCGCATGCTTTCCTGGGCCCGCAATTCCGCTCTTTACCGGCTGGAACAGCGCATGATGACGGAAAAGCAGCTGCGCGACGCCATCATGCGCAAGGCGCGGGAAAAATTCGAGGATATCAGCCCGGCGCAGGTCAGGGCGCTCGGCGAATTTGCCGTAACCTTCGCTTATGGCATCAAGGCGCTCGACGACACGGCCTTCGCGGAAATTACCGTGCGGAGCGGCCAGCGCAGCGGCAAGTCGAAACGCGGGCTCGCGCAGAAACTTCAGATCAAGGGTATCGCCCGGGAAACGGCTGCGGTCGCGTTGCAGGAGACCAATGATCTCGTCGCGGCCGTCATCTTCGCCCGTAAGCGCGCCTTCGGGCCGTTTCGCCGTGTCGAACTGGACGAGAAGCGCAAGGCCAAGGAATTCTCTGCCTTTGCCCGCAACGGCTTCAGTTTCGAGATCGGCGCGAAGGTGATGGAGATGACCTTCGAAGAAGCGGAAGAGATTATCGCTGAAGCACCGCTCTGACCGCTATTGCGGCATGGGATGCGTTTTCAGATAGGCGATCAGATCCGCAATATCGGTTTCGCTCCACAGCCCGAAAAAGCGCATGGCATTTCCCGGTATCGCCTTTTTCGGGCTGGCGATGAATTTTTGCAGTTCATCCTCCGACCACACCCGGCCAGCCGCGCCGGCATCCTTGAGCGCCTGAGAATAGTGGCCGTAATCGGCCACGGAAGCCATCGGCCTGCCGACGACACCCATCAGATGCGGCCCCATGCGGGTGCGTGGCGTATCGGCGCTGTGGCAAGTGGAACAGCGACTGAAGACCTTCTCCCCATGGGCCGCATCGCCCTCGGCAAAAGCGGCTGTCGCCAAAAGGAAAGAACAGGCGGTCACTGCCGCCACACTTCTGAAAGTGGAAATCATGGCCCGGATAATACAACGCCCTCTCCGTCTGACAACGAAGAGGGCGTTTTTTGACATGCGACAGAATGCCCGACCGAGGCCGGGCACTTTGCCGATCAGTTCATGGCCGTGAGCGTCACGGAGGTGCCGGTGGCGGCGAGGTTGAGGCCAACCTGACCCGTCACGCTGACCGTCTGCAGCTGGATGGAGCCGGACGTGCCGCCAACGAGAACGTTGGTGCCGACGCCGAGACCGACGGTGACTTCAGCCGTTGCGCCCTGATAAAGGCCGCCGAGCGAACCGCGGTGGTAACCGGCGGTCGGGGCGAAAACGGCCCAGACCAGACGGCCCTGCGTGGTGAAGCCGAGGTCGACACCCATCTTGCGGATGGCGCCGGTGTAATGGTCGGTGCGACGGGCCCCCATGGTGGACTGGAAGGTGCAATCCAGTTCCTTGGCCGAGCCGAGAACGTAACCGACGCCGCCGCCGATATCGCAGGTGAGGTAACCGATTTTGACGCCGTTGCGATCGTCCTGCTCCTGCGGAGCCGGCTCATATCTTGCAAGGTCGGCAGCGAGGGCGGATGCGGTTCCGCCGAGGCCCATCGTCAATGCGGCAAAAGTTACGGCAACAGCCTTTTTCATCTGATTTTCTCCTGTTTTATTCCTACCCGCAGCAGCCCTTCTTGCCCTCTCCGGATATTGAATTCCGCACTGTTAACGTTTGTTCCCTGAAATCGATCCAAAACAACTTAATTGGAGGCGATGAAAGCGGAACGGTTAACAATGTCTGATGGCGGTAGGATGCCATTAAGACATTGTTAGGGCGGGAAATGCGTGCGGAATCGCCATCAACAGCCAGCGTTGCCGGCCGTTGTTTTGCTGCAACAACCTCAAAGCGGCAGGGCGACGGGAAAGCCGGTGGCGGCATGGGTCATGACATCCATGCGAACGCCATAGATGCGCTGCAGCGTCTCCGGCGTCATGATCTCCTGCGGCGTTCCCCGCGCGATAAGCTGGCCGGAATGAAGCGCTACGATCTCATCGCAGAAGCGCGCCGCCATGTTGACGTCGTGCAGCACGACGATGACGCCGAGACCCTTTTCGCGCGACAGTCTCTGCACCAGCGAAAGCACCTCGAGCTGGTGCGCCATGTCGAGTGCGGAGATGGGTTCGTCGAGAAGCAGGCTTTCGGCGTTCTGGGCCACCAGCATGGCAAGCCACACGCGCTGGCGCTCGCCGCCCGAAAGCGTATCCACCAGCCGGTCGCGGAAGGCGACGGTGTCGGTGAGTTCGATGGCTTCGTCCACCTTCTCCTGATCCGCCTTGGTGAATTGCCCAAGCGCGCCGTGCCAGGGATAACGGCCGAGCGCCACCAGTTCCTTGGCCAGCATGCCGGAGGCGGCCGGCGTATATTGCGGCAGATAGGCGAGCTTTCGCGCAAATTCACGATTGCCCCAGGCGCCGAGAGCCTTACCCTCGAATGAGACCCTGCCCGCCGTCGGCTCCTGAATCCGTGCGAGAATCTTGAGCAGCGTGGATTTTCCCGAACCGTTATGGCCGATCAGGCCGATGGTCTTGCCGGTCGCAAAACTGGCCGTCAGCGGCTGCAGCAATGTCCTGCCCGGCACTTCCATCGTCACGCCGTCGAGAGAAAAAAGCGGAATATCGTCATAATCGACGGCAAGTGCTGCCTGACCCATGGTTCTCATCTCCGTACATCGTTCAAAAAATTCATCATCGCCTGCCTGAAAGCCAGATCAGATAGGGCGCGCCGGCAAGCGCCGCAAAAAGCCCGAGCGGCAGCTCGTAGGGAAAGGTGACTGTCCGTGCGCCGAGATCGGAAAGCGCCATCAGCACCGCGCCGAACAGGAAGGAGGCGAAGAGATGTTCGCGCGGCGTGGTGAAACCGGCGCGAAGCGCAATATGCGGCGCCATCAATCCGACGAAACTCAAGGGACCGACGAGCAGCGAGGCAGCCCCGGTGGCAATGCCCGCCACCGCGATGACGGCGATGCGCGCCGCGCCGAGCGGCAGGCCGAGGGAGAGCGGCACATCGCGTCCGAGCGGCAGGATCGTCAGCCAACGCGTGACCGATAGCGCCCCCGCCAGCAGCACGATGGAAAGAATGGCGAGAAAGATCGCCGAAGCCGGCGTCGCCGTCGAGCCCGAGCCGCTGAGCCAGGCGAGGATCTGCCATGCCCGCTGGTCGCCAATGGCAAGCAGTGCCGAGAGAACGGCCGAGCAGAGGGAACTGATGGCAATGCCAGCGAGCAGGATTTTTTCCGGCGCGAGGTGCCGGCGCATGGAAAACAGCAGGACGAGGATCATGACGGCCGCAGAGCCGATGCCGGCGCCGCAAAACAGTTCGAAAAGACCGGCGGCCGGAAAAATCGTGATGGCGGCGGCAAAACCGAGGCCTGCACCGCCGCTGACGCCGATCACTTCCGGGCTTGCCATGGGATTGCCGGTAAGCCGCTGGAGAAGCGCCCCCGCCATGGCCAGAAGACCGCCTGCGGCCACGGCCGCCACCAGCCGCGGCCAGCGGAACGGCAGCAGGCTTTGCAGATCGTCAGCCTTCAGCACCGTCCAGCCATCGGGCCCCTTGCCGATGGCGAGCGCTGCAAAAACCAGCCCCGCCATGACCGCCAGTACCGGCAGCAGGGCCGTAAGCCGGCGTCTTGTCGCCAGCTCGACGCCTTCACCGCGATGCACATCGGTCGGCCGGATTTTCGGCAGCAGCCACAGAAGCAGCGGGCCGCCGATCAGGGCCGTTACCGCGCCGGTCGGGAAAACTTCGGCCGTCGTGCTTGCCAGAAGCTGCACGAGACCGTCGCAGAACCACAGCAGCAGACCGCCCAGAAGCGGGGAAACCAGGAGCACCGAAGACGAACGCCGCACACCGAGCGCCCGGGTGAGCGCAGGTGCTGCAAGGCCGATGAAGCTGACGAGACCGACCGCCGAAGCAACGAAGGCGGCCAGCATGACCGCGACGGCGGCAACCGCCAGCCTGATCGAAAACAGCGAGACGCCGAGCGATCGCGCACCGGCATCGCCGAGACCGAGGACCGTCAGCGGCTTTATCAGCAGGCCGGTCAGGACGAGCCCGGCAACAAGCTGAAACGCGAGGGACAAGGCGTTCGACCAGTCCTGCTGGCTGAGCGAGCCGCCGTTCCAGACGACCAGCGACATCAGATATTCGCCCTGCGCCAAGGTCAGCGCAGCGGAAACGGATGCGGCGGTGATGCCGACCAGCAGCCCCGACACCACCATGGTCACCGGCTCGAAGGAGCGTCGCCAGCCGAGAAGAAACACGATGCCGGCCGCACCGGCCGCGCCGGCAAGCGCCACCAGGGCGCGGTTGCCATCCAGCACCGAAGGAAAGAACAGGGTGGCGATGACGATGGCCAGTTGCGCGCCGGCCGAGATGCCGAGCGTCGAAGGATCGGCAATCGGATTGCGCAGCAATTGCTGGAACAACGCGCCCGACAGGCCGAGCATCGCCCCCGCCAGAATGGCGACCGCCACGCGCGGCATCAGGCTGAAGGCGAAAATCACCTGATCCATCGACATGGTGGCGGCATCGAACGGCAGGCCGGGCCATGCACCGAAAGGCAGCCGCAGCAGCCCGGCATGCAGGGAAAGCCCGCAGGCCAGAACGAACAGCAGCCCGAAGAAAAGCTGGAGAGGCCGCGCCGTCACAGGGCTTCTCCCTGCGCCGAGAGCGCTTCGGTCAGAAGTCGCGCAAAGCGCATGCCGGCGGTGATGCCGCCATAGGGGCCGACATTGCCGAGCGTGACCACCCGGTTTTCCCGCACGGCAGGCAGCGCGCGCCATATGGCGCTGCTGCGCAGGGTTTCCCGCGCCTCGACCGGAATATCGGAGACGATGACGATGCGCGCATCGGGCGAAGCGGCGAGGTTTTCAAGCGGCACCGGGGCCGCGAAGGTGAATTGCGAACGATCCACCCAGGCATTGGCGAGCCCCAGCCGGCCAAGAACATCCCCGAACATGCTATCCGCACCGAAAGCGCGAAAATGCCGGGCGTCGCCGATATTGATCACATAGGTCGGCCGCGCCGCAAAACCGGCAAGGCGGGTCCGCATGGCTTGCAGCGCCGCTTCCGTTTCGTCCAGAACCCTGCGCGCCTCGTCTGCCCTGCCGAGCTTGTCGCCAAGGGCGGAGACCGCCGCCAGCGCCTTTGCGAAAGGCGGTTCGCCCTTCACGTAAAAGGGCAGCGAGAAGACCGGGGCAATCGCTTCCAGCCTGCCGGTATAGCGGGTGTAGAAGGGCGAAATCAGAATGAGATCGGGCCGGGTCAGTTGCAGAAGCTCGAAATTCGGCGCACCGCGCAGGCCGAGATCGGCGACAGTTGCAGGGATTTCCGGCTCGACCGCGTCCACCCGGAACTGGATGAGCTCGGTCGCCGCCACCGGCATGACGCCGAGCGCAACGGCGGTTTCCAGCATGGCCCAGTCGATGGCGGCAAGCCGTGGCGTGACCGCCGCGCGCGCCTTGCCAGCAAGAGCCGAAGCAGCGAGCAGGCCTAAAAATTCCCGCCGCCCCCAAAGGGGGGACATCCATCGATCCTTGCGCGTCATGCCCCTGCTGCTTCACTTTGATATGGCGTCACCAACGATAGGTCAGCTTGCCCATAATCGTTCTTCCGTCACCGTAATAGCATCCGAAAGTGGAGCAACTAGAAATATATTCTTTATCAGTCAAGTTTTGCACCAGAAGTGAGGCGCGGTAGCCGTTCTTCTCGTAATGCACGCCGAGATCGAGCAGGGCGAGGCCCTTCATCTCGAAGGTATTGGCGGCATCGCCATAGCGTTTTCCGACATAACGCACACCGCCGCCGATGCCGAAACCCTCAAGGGCGGTATCTTCCGGGAAAGTGTAATCCAGCCAGAGGCTTGCGGCGTGCCGGGGCGTGCTGTCCAGCTCCTTGCCGTTATTCACACGGCCGGAGACCTCGCTGTCCATGTAGGTATAGGCCGCGCGCAGGTCGAGCCCGTCGGCAAGGCTTGCGACGCCTTCAAGCTCGAGGCCTTTCACATGCGCCTCGTCCATCTGCTGCGTCACGCCGCCCACGGTCGTCGTGACGTTTTTCTGTGTCAGATCGTAGACCGCGGCGGAAAAGAAACCGTCGAAACCCTCGGGCTGGTATTTGACGCCCGCCTCCCATTGTTCGCCGGTGGTCGGTTTCGGCGCATCGCCGACAGCCGGCTGCGGCACCGGTTCGAAGGAGGTCGCGTAGCTGACATAGGGCGCGATGCCGCCATCGAACAGATAGCTGACGCCGACGCGGCCGGTCAGCTTGTGATCGTCCTTGTCGAGCGAGCGGTAGGTGGTGCCGTTGAAGGTCGTGCCGCTGGTGCTTGCCCAGTCCTGCCGCAGGCCGGCGGTGACGCGCCAGTTCTCGAAGGCCATCTCGTCCTGCGCATAAAGGCCGATCTGGGAAATATCCGTCTTCACATCGGCATAAAGCGTGCGCGAGGTGAGGCTGATCGGCCCGCCATAGACCGGATTGACGGGATTGAGCGGCGTCGCGGCCCAGAATTCGGTTTTGACGTTATTGTCGAAATAACGGTAGTCCAGCCCCACAAGCAGGGTGTGGTCGATCGGCCCCGTGGAGAACTCCGCCTGCAGGCTGTTGTCGATATTGAAGGTGTTCAGCAACTCGTCCTGGAACGTCGCATTGCGGCGGATAAGATTGCCGATCATGCCGCCGCTGGTCGAGGACATGCCGAGCGCGCGGTAGGACCAGTCGAAATTGGAATAACGCGCATTCTGCCGGAAGGTGAAGGTCTCGTCGAAACGGTGCTCGAATTCATAGCCGATATTGGTGAATTTGCGGCTCGACGTATCGAAGGACGGATCGCCGACATAAAAGCTGCGGTCCAGCATATTGCCGGGCCTGAAATAGGTCAGCGCCGGCGGCAGGCCGGAGGGCGAACTCGGATTGTCGTGCTGATAGGAGGCGAGAACCGTCAGCTTCGTATCCTCGTCCGGCTGCCAGATGAGCGCCGGTGCGATGAAATAACGGTCGTTCTGCAAGTTGTCCGTCTGGGCATGGGCGTTGCGCGCAAGGCCGGTCAGGCGATAGGCGAAACTGTCGCTATCCGCCACCGGGCCGCCAATATCGAACATCGACTGGTAATAGTCGAAGCTGCCGATCTGCACACCGACTTCGCCGAACCGTTCAAAGGTCGGCCGCTTGCTGATGAGATTGATGAGGCCGCCAGGATTGCCCTGACCGAAAAGAACGGAAGCAGGCCCGCGAATGACTTCCACGCGCTCCAGGCCGTAGACCTCATAGGAGGGCGCACCGGCGGTACGCATCAGCCGCAGACCGTTCAGGAACTGCAACTGGTTTCCCTGGAACCCGCGAATGCGCGGCGCATCGAAACGTGGATCCGCCCCAAACGGCTGCGCGACGACACCCGGAACATAGTTCAGCGCCTCGCTGAGATTGCGAACGTTCTGAGCATCCATCTGGTCCTTGGTGATGACGGATACGGATTGCGGCGTCTCAATCAGGGATCGCCCCGTCTTGGTGGCGCTGGCGCTGGTTTTCGCCACATAGCCCTTCACGGGCGCCTTGGGATCCTGATTTTTGGCGCCCTCCACGGTGATGGTCTGCAGCACCGTCGTACCGGCCTCCTGCGCAAGGGCGGAAGCCGGGGCCAAAAACGCCACATAAGCGATGACGGCGCAACCGCCAGCCAGAATGGAAATGTGTTTGGTTTTTCCCTGCACCCCAAGACCCTTCATCACCCGCGCCACCATAAGGCGGCATTTTTCTGGAGAATTTAAGTCATCTTATTACGCAAGGGACGGATTGCGATCCAATAAGCGCAGCCGGTTTTTTTCAGAACTATTGATTATGAAAACTCACAACGATAATAGCTTGGAATTATTCAAATCTGCCGGGAAAGGCGTGACGATGGGCAGGAAACCGGCAAGCCGGGCAGAAACATTCGAGTTGCGCCACCTGCGCTATTTCACCACGCTGGTGGATGAGCGCAATTTCGAGCGCGCCGCCGCCCGCCTCGGCATTGCCCAGCCGGGTTTGAGCCAGCAGATCATGGCGCTCGAACAGATTGTCGGCATGCCGCTTCTCGACCGCACGCGCCGCTCGGTGAAGCTGACCACGCCCGGCCAGCTTCTCTACGAGGACGCCCGGAAGATCCTCGCCAATGCCGAGGCGACGCTTGCGGCGCTCAAACGCGTCGACCGCGGCGAAACCGGGCGCATCTCCATCGGTTATGTCGCCTCGGCCGCCTATTCCGGCCTGATGACCCGGTCCATTGCCAGTTTCCGCGCTTCCCATCCCGATGTGGAGCTGCAACTGATCGAGATGGAGATGCGGCTGCAACTGGCCAAGATTGCCGACGGCAATCTGGACTTCGCCTTCACCCGCCCGCCCGCGCCCGTTCCGGAAGGTGTGACAACCCATGTGGTGCTGCGCGAACCGCTGATGGCTGCACTCCCCGAAAACCATCCCCTGGCCTTTGCGCTGCAGGTCGATCTGAAAAACCTTGCCGGCGAGACCTTCATTACCCCGCGACAGCCGCCGGATGTCGGCTTTCACTACAATACGATAGAGGCCTGCAATGAAGCCGGGTTCCAGCCGGCGATCACGCCGGAAGGCAGGGACTACACCACGATTGCCAGCATGGTGGCCATCGGCCTCGGCGTCGCGCTGGTGCCGCGCTCGCTTAATTGCCTGAGGTTGCCCGGCGTGCGCTATGTGCCGCTTGCCGCCAGTTCCACGACCTCGGACCTCGCCATCGCCCACCGAAAAACGGAAGCCTCTCCCGCCGTCAGGGCCTTCATTCTCCATATGCGCAATTGAAGCGGCAGCACCCGCCCGCCTGTCGGTCCCGTGGACGAAAAATCCGTCATCACCCGTCTGCGCCGCATCGGCGGCAACAGGCGGGGGCGGCGTAACCGCATGGGATTGCGAAAAGAATGACGCTCTCGCGGGCCGGCCGAAAACAGGAGCGAAATCCTGTCCGGATATTTCCTGTCCCCGTTTTTCCCCGTGGCTGCAGCGCACTCCATAATCGTGGCAGATTTCGATTTACGGGAGACAGCAATGGCTGAGACTTACGAACACCACGCCGCCGGCCTCGAATCCCCGGCGTCCCACGCTTTCGATGTCGTTCCGGACGATACGAGCCCGCTTCCTTCCCCCACCCGCGCCATCTATGTGGGCAATGGCGGCCATCTCTGCCTGACCCTGCTTTCCGGGGCGACGGTGACCTTCCAGAACCTGCCCGCAGGCAGCCTGCTGCCGGTCAGGGCCACGCGCATATTTGCAACGCGCACCACCGCCACAGGCATGGTGGGCCTCAATTAAGGGCTCTATCGTCTCGACGATCTGAAACACCCCCGCCAAACGGCCACCACGGAGTGTGACACTTTCATGACAAGCTTTCAGGTTGATGTCAGCAAAATGACGCATCCGCCATTGATCGGCCCATGCGGCAGCCTCGACGACGGCGTTTTCGCCCCGTCTCCGTTGCCGCCGGCCTACTGGAAATCTGGTGGATCTGACAGTGGCTCTTTTTACCGCGAAAGCGACGGGAACAGTAACATATCGTCCGGAAATCGGCAGCGTGCCGCTCAGCCTGCTGACGGCGGCCTATCTGCTGTTTTTCACGAACCGGACATTCTGGTCGAAGGTTCACACCTATCTTTCCGCCTATCCGGTTGCCATCGTCGCGCTTTATGCCGCCATGGCCGCCCTGCTCGGCGCCATGATCATCATTTTTTCCGCCAAATATCTCATCAAGCCGTTTTTGATCTTCCTGGTCTTCGCGGCGGCGGCCGCTTCCTGGTTCATGGATCGCTACGGCATCGTCATCGACAGCGACATGATCCGCAACGCCATGGAGACGACGCAGGCGGAAGCCGGCAATCTGATCACGCCCGGCTTTCTCTGGCACATGGCGATCTACGGACTGGTGCCGTCCCTCCTCATCGCCGCCGTGCGTGTGCGTCACCGCCCGATCCTCGACAAGCTTTTGTGGAACACGATCAGCATCCTGATCTGTCTTTCCATCGCCGGCATCATCAGCTTCGCCAATTCCAAGACCTTCACCACCGCCGTGCGCCAGCACAAGGATATCGTCAAAAGCGTCAATCCATTGTCGCCGATCATGTCGGCCATTCATTATTTCACGCTGGCGGGGAAGGAAGTCGATATTCAGGTCAGCGCGGTCGGCGGGGATGCAAAGGTCCTGCCTTCATTGGGCGGCGTCCGCAAACCCCGCATCACCGTCATCGTGGCGGGCGAGACCGCGCGGGCCGCGAACTTTTCCCTGAACGGCTATGGGCGCGATACCAATCCCGAACTCGCAAAACGCGGCGTGATCTATTTTCCGAACACGACCAGCTGCGGCACCGCGACGGCGATTTCCATTCCCTGCATGTTCTCGAAGTTCCC
This sequence comes from Agrobacterium sp. CNPSo 2736, assembly GCF_004005385.1. Lineage (NCBI taxonomy): Bacteria > Pseudomonadati > Pseudomonadota > Alphaproteobacteria > Hyphomicrobiales > Rhizobiaceae > Agrobacterium > Agrobacterium sp. CNPSo 2736. Next base: position 45,868 of record NZ_RZTX01000023.1, read on the forward strand.
GCGCTCGCAATATAGCCACAAAAAGGCGCTCGCCAATGAAAACGTCATGGATGTTCTCGTCCATGCCGGGGTCAGCGCGACATGGCTGGACAACAATACCGGCAGCAAGAACGTGGCCGACCGCATTCCCTATTTCGACCTGCCCTCCACCAATGACAGCCGCTTCTGCACCGGCGGGGAATGCCGCGACGATATCTTCTTCGACAAGCTCGACTCCTGGCTCAACAACGTCACCAGGGACAGCGTCATCGTGCTGCACCAGATGGGCAGCCACGGGCCGACCTATTATCTGCGCTATACCGACGAATTCCGCAAATTCACCCCGGATTGCCGCACGGCCGAGCTTGGCAACTGCTCCGACGCGGAGATCGTCAACTCCTACGACAACACGCTTCTTTATACCGACCATTTCCTCTCGACCGTCATCGACAAGCTGAAGGCCCGCTCCGACAGGCTGGCGACGGGCATGATCTATGCGTCCGATCACGGCGAGTCGCTTGGCGAGAACGGCGTCTACCTGCATGGCGCGCCCTATCTGCTGGCGCCCGACCAGCAGACCCATGTGCCGTTTCTGGTCTGGTTCGACGACGACTTTGCGAAATCCATGGGGCTCAACAAAGCCTGCCTCACAAAAACCGCGGCGGAGGGCGGACGCTCGCACGACAATTATTTCCACAGCATCCTTGGCATGATGAACGTCTCCACTTCGGTCTACGATCCCTCGCTCGATGTATTCGGCGGCTGCACCCAGCGCCAGAACAGCTGAAACACCGTGCTTGACGCTTATCCGGAGAAAGAGATACGCAGGACGAAGCGATAGAGGGAGCTGTCTTGCGGGTTCTGCTTGTTGAAGACGATCATGTGCTGGGCGAAGCGCTGCGGGACCATGTCGCGGCGGCGGGTCATGCTGTCGACTGGTTCAAGACGCTGGGCGACGCCATGGCGGCGACGCTGACGATGGGTTACGGCCTCATCCTGCTCGACATGCGCTTGCCGGATGGCGAGGGCATCACCCTTCTGCAAAGCCTGCGCCAGCGCGATGACGCAACGCCGGTGATCATTCTGACCGCCCATGACCAGGTCTCCGACCGGATCGCCGGGCTGAACGCCGGTGCGGACGATTATCTGGTCAAGCCTTTCGATCTCAACGAGCTTTCGGCCCGCATGCTGGCGGTCTCGCGCCGTTACGAAGGGCGTTCCGCTCCCGTCATCCGCCTGCCCGGCATCGAGATCAACCAGGTGGCGCGCAATATCACGGTCGATGGAACGGCGCAGACGCTGAGCGCCCGGGAATGGGCCGTGCTGGAAAAACTCGTCGAACATCCCGGCGCGGTCGTCTCGAAAGCGCAATTGCACGACACGCTTTACGAATTCGGCGCGGAAATAGAAAGCAACACGGTCGAGGTCTATATCAGCCGGCTGCGCAAGAAAATCGGCCATGACCGCGTCGAAACCGTGCGCGGCGTCGGCTACACCATCCGATAGTCAGAATTACAAGCAGGCAGAAATGGCCAGACCGACCAGCATGACCCGCAAGCTCGTGACGGCGCTGACCAGCGTTGTCGCCATATCCTGGCTTCTCGCCTGCGGGCTGGGCGTCATGGTGATGCAGGACGAGTTCGCCGAAATTTTCGACGCCGGCGTTGAGGAAACCGCCGAAAGACTGCTGCCGCTGCTGGTGGACGACCTCCGGGAAAACAACACCGCGCCTGCCGCGCAAAAGCTCAACCAGACCTCGGAACGGGCGGAATATCTGACCTATCAGGTCCGCGACCGGGAAGGACAGGTGGTGCTGCATTCGCATGACAGTTCGACGGAGCCTTTCGAGGTCTCGCTCGAACCCGGTTTTTCCGAAACCGCGACCCAGCGCATCTTTACGGTTGCGACGCCGGACGGAAACTATTTCCTGCAGGTCGCCGATGCCTTCGCCAATCGCCGCGAGGCGATCGAAGAGGCGGGCACCGCGCTGCTGCTTCCCGTTCTCATCCTCATTCCCGCCAGCATTTTCGCCGTCATTGTCGTGGTGCGCAGAACGCTGCGACCGATACAGACCCTGCGCGACGACATCGGCAAAAAGGACGGCGGCAATCTCGCGCCGCTGCCGACGCAACCCTTTCCGGGCGAGCTCCATCCCATTGCCCGTTCGGTCAATCTGCTGCTCGGACGATTGCGGTCGGCAATCGAGGCGGAACGGGAATTCACCGCCAACAGCGCCCATGAATTGCGCACGCCGATTGCCGGCGCGCTGGCGCAGGCGCAGCGGCTGCATGCCGACATTCCGCCGGAACTTGCGCCGCGCGTGGAAAACATCGAAAAATCGCTGCAGCATCTCGCCCACCTGGCCGAAAAACTGCTTCAGATGTCGCGCGCGGAAGCGAGGATCGGGGTCACCGACACGGCGAACGATCTCATCCCCGTTCTCGAACTGGTTATCGACGACATGATGAGAACGGCCATCGGCTCATCCCGCATCCGCTTCACCAATCGTTGTGAAGGCGGCCTCTCCTGCAGGATCGGCGCGGATGCCTTCGGCATCGTCGTCCGTAACCTCCTCGAAAACGCGCTGATCCACAGCCCGGCGGAAAGCCCGGTGCAGGTCCTCGCCGAAGCGGACGGCACGATCCGCGTCGTCAATTCCGGGGTAGCGGTCGACGCGGCGCTCCTGCCCAAGCTGACGACACGTTTTACCAGGGGCCAGACCACGGCGGACGGAACCGGACTTGGCCTTGCCATCGTCAAGAGCCTGGTGGAGCAGGCCGGCGGAGAGCTGGTGCTTTCCTCGCCGGTACCGGGCCGGCAGGACGGTTTTGAGGCCCGCATCGTCCTTCCCGCCGAAACCGCCTGAATGCCGAAAAGAAAAAAGCCCCGCCGGAAGGACGGGGCTTTCTTCGGTCTGGATGGCCGTCGCTCAATCCTCGTGGATATGGCTGTGATCGCGCGTGTCGCGCATTTTCACATAAACCACCAGCGACAGGGCGATCATGATCGTCACATACCAGAAGAACCAGTTTTCGTGGCCGATCTGCTTGAACTTCAGGGCCACGAATTCCGCCGTTCCGCCGAATATGGTGTTCGCCAGCGCATAGGGCAGAGCCACGCCAAGCGCGCGGATATGGGCGGGGAACATTTCCGCCTTCACCACCGCATTGATGGAAGTATAGCCGGTGACGATCAACAGGCCGACCAGCACGAGGGCGAAAGCCATGATGGGATCGGTCGTCGTCGAAAGCGTGCTGAAGATCGCATAGGTGAACAGCGTTCCGAGAATGCCGAAGCCCACCATCAGCGGCTTGCGGCCGATCCTGTCGGAGAGCGCACCCGCAATCGGCTGGCACAGCATGAAGACGAAGAGCGCCGCCGTGGTGATTTCCGTGGCGCTTTCCTTGCTGAAACCGGAGGTGTTGACGAGGAATTTCTGCAGATAGGTCGTATAGGCATAAAAGGCGAGCGTGCCGCCGGAGGTGAGCGCCATGACCATCAGCGCTTCCCTTGGATAGTGCTTGAACAGCGCCCATCCGCTGGACTTCGGCTTGTCGGCAGCGCCCGTCTTGGCGTTTTCGAACGACTGCGTCTCAACAAGGCCGCGGCGGATATAAAACACGGCAATCGCCAGAAGGCCGCCAATGAAGAAGGGAATGCGCCAGCCCCAGGAGCCGAGCTGTTCCGGCGTCAGGGCCCGCTGCAGCACCAGAAGCACCGCCAGCGCCAGAAGCTGACCGGAAATAAGCGTCACATACTGGAAGCTGGAGAAGAAACCGCGGCGGTTCTTGCCGGCCATTTCGCTGAGATAGGTTGCGCTGGCGCCATATTCGCCGCCGACGCTGATGCCCTGCAGAAGCCTTGCGAAAACCAGAATGGCCGGCGCGGCAATGCCGATCGCCTCATGGCCGGGCGTAATCGCGATCAGCAGCGAACCGAGACACATCAGCGTGACGGACAAGGTCAGGCCGGCCTTGCGGCCCTTGCGGTCGGCATAGGTGCCCATGAACCAGGCCCCGATGGGCCGCATCAGAAATCCGACGGCGAAAACGGCGGCTGCACTCAGGAGCTCGGCGGTCTGGTTTCCGGAAGGGAAAAACACCGGCGCGAAATAAAGGGTGAAGGCCGAATAGACGTACCAGTCGTACCATTCGACGAGGTTGCCCGCCGATCCGCCGATAATGGATTTCAAACGGGTTTTCTGGTCCGGCGCGGTGGCGGGACCATTTGCCATAATATTCACGGGTAAACTCCAATTCATCTTCGTCTGGAGATGGAAGGGCGAACGGAAGGTGTGATAATTTGTCGCTCTCGGTGGGGGTATATACCCGTCATGTTGCAGTGCGCAAGTTTATACCGCACCGCGATATTGCCGAAAAACCAGCCATGGCGGCTGAAGTCCTGCCGATTCCCGGCCTCCGCCACCCTTTTTTCAGCGGATTTTCGGGTGGAAACCTCAAAAGTAAAACCGCCCGACTGTGATCCGCCTTGTAAGCCGCCCGCGCTCAAACTAAAAAATATCAATGATTTACGATATATCGGACGTCCAGATCGAAAAGCTCCTCATTGCCGCCGCCCGTGCCGGCGAGGCGCTGGCGCGGCTGGACGAGCGGATCGACCGGTCACCGATGAAACACGGCTTCATCGAAAGACAGGATTTCACCGATGCGATTTCCTCCATGTGGGTGGATGGCGAACTCGTTCACATGGAAGATCTGGTGCTGCATGACGCGCATATGGATGTGCGCGCGCCAACCCATGAAATGACGGCGGCGCACCGGATTCTACGCTCGAGACGGCTGATCTTTTCCAATGCCCCCGGCTGGGCCTTTACCGCACCGGGCCTCTCGAGGCTACGCGGCAGGGCGTCACTTGCCGAAGAGCCAGCGCCTCCCAGACAAGCGCCCGATCACTCCCGCGATGAAGACACCGACGCGGAGGAGGAAACATCGCTGGACGGCGCTTTTTCCGAGCTGGATGCGCTTCTGGCGCGAAGCGCCGCAACGCTCGATGCGATCACCACCGGCAGCGCGCTTCCGCCAATGCACAGGGAGGAAAGCCATGCGATCATCAACGAACCCGACTGGGACGAGGATGAGCGGCTGAAAGAATGGTGGGACGTCCATGCGCGGACAGAGGAACTGCCGGCGATTCTTCGCACCGCCATCCTGCTCGACGCCTGGAACATGATCGAAGTGCTGCAACGCAGCCCCTGGCTCGGCCGGCTTCTGGCCTCCGCCTTTCTGCGCGACGGCGCCGTCACGCCAGATCACCTGCCGGCCCTCAGCGCCGGTCTCCGCGCGGTCCCACGGGAGCGCCGGCACGCCCGAAACCAGACGCAGCGCGTTCTCGCACTTCTCGACAGCTTTTACGAAGCGGCGCAGGCCGGCATGAAGGAACACGACCGGCTGACCCATGCGCGTGAACGCATGATGCGCAAGCTGGCAGGCCGGCGTTCCTCCTCGCGCCTGCCGGAACTCGTGGAGCTTGTCGTCTCCCGACCGGTGGTTTCTGCGGCGATGATCGTCAAGGAACTCGGCACCACGCCGCAGGGCGCGATAGGGCTCGCCAACCAGCTGGAACTGCGGGAAGTGACGGGTCGCGGCCGGTTTCGCGCCTGGGGCATGCTGTAGCGAAAGCTGCCCCCGCCCCTCGCAAGAGCCCCGAAAAACGGCGGTATTTCGGCCTTTTTCCGGCAAAGACGTGCCGCAGGAATGCAGCGATCACGAATCTTAACAAAATTTAACTATTGCGTAGGTCGGTGAAGCCGCTATGTTCCTCGCTGCGTTGCAGCACCGATTTTCTTCTCCGGCAACGCGGTCGCATTCGGCCCCGGCAACTTTTCTTTGCCGCCCGCATTTAAGTGTCCATTCTGAGGGAGATGCAATAATGACAATTTCAATCTCACAACCCGATTCCGATCACGAAACCGATGCTCCTTTTGCCAAAAAGGTTCTCACCGCGCGCAATCTCGCCGGATATACGGTCGAACAGCTTGCCGTTACCTGCGGCCTGACGACCAGCGAAATACGCGCGCTCGAAGACGGCACGGACAGCGATCCGCTGCGCATCAGACGCGTTGCCGCAGCACTTCATATTCCTGTCGAAACCGTTATCTGATCCGCCTTAGCGATCATCAAAAATCTCAGCGCCGCCGGGGACGATGTTCCAGGGAACATCCGGGCGGCGCGCGTGGCCTAATGCCGCCAGTCCCTTCCGGAACATTTTCCGCATCCCTCTCTTAACATTTTCGTTATCCGGCACCACATGGGGTTCACGAGCGACCATGTTCGGCCGAGTGCGACATGCGCCCCGCTTGTGCGAGAGCAGCAACAACCTCCGGAACCCTGCCATGACACTAAGTCTCGACACCGAAGAACGGGTTTCTTCAGCACTGGATGAATTGTGGCCAGCGGAAAAGACGGAAATTCTCGACTGGCTGATCACCGGCACCAAGGACGAACGCTTTATCGACGAAATATTCGTCGAGCTCTGCAACAGGCTGCGGGCGAGCGGAATTTCCGTGGCGCGGGGCGTGCTCGCTTTCCGCATTCGCCATCCGCAATGGCTTGGCGCGCGCATTCTGTGGAAAGCCGGCCTGTCCTCCGCCGAAATCGCCACCTATGGCTATGGGTCTGAAAATACGCCCGAATATCTGAACAGCCCTATCAACGACATTCATCAGGGCGCCACCGAAGTCCGCCACCGGCTGAACGGAGAGGACATCGATGAGCCCGGCTATACGATCTACGAAGACCTGCGGGCCGAGGGTCTGACGGATTATTGCGCATGGCCGATCGAGCACACTTTCGGCAAGCGCCATGTCGCCACCTTCTCCAGCGACCGGCCCGGCGGTTTTTCCGACAGCGAAATCCTCGCCTTGAAAAACCTGCTTCCGGCGCTCGCGCTCGTCAGCGAGATACGCCTGAAAAACCGCATGACGCGCACCCTTCTGGAAACCTATGTGGGGCCGCATGCCGGCGAAAAAATCCTCAATGGCGCCACCACGCGCGGCAGCGGCATGACGGTGGGTGCGGCGATCCTGATCTGCGACCTGCGCAATTTCACCCATATTTCCGACCTTTGGCCGCGTGACGATGTCATCGAGCTTCTCAACGGTTATTTCGACGCCATGTGCGATCCCATCGAGGAATTCGGCGGCGAAATCCTGAAATTCATGGGCGACGGGCTGCTGGCGATTTTCCCGCTGAGCGACCCGCAGGCCTGCGAAAACCTGCTGAAAGCCATCGCCAGTGCGCAGAAGAGCCTCGTTGCGCTGAATGAAATCAATTGCCGCAAGGGCCACGATCCCCTGGGTTACGGCATCGGCGTGCATGTCGGCGATGTCATGTATGGCAATATCGGCTCGAAAACCCGCCTCGATTTCACCGTCATCGGCCCTGCCGTCAATATCGCCTCGCGGCTGGAAACGCTGACCAAAGAGACCGGGCGCAACGTGCTTTTCTCAGAAGAATTCGTGCGCATGGCCGGATATCAGGAAAAGCTGGAAAATCTCGGTCCGTGGCTGCTGCGCGGCCTCGAAACCCCGGTCGAAGTATATGCCCTGCCCCACAACGCGGCCCTGGCAGCCTCGGCTGATTGATTATCGCGAGGGGCTTTTAACGACACCCCCATCCGCACCGCATGACCTTCCCGAAGAGCGATTTCGGCCGTCTGGATCATCGTCAAAACGCTTGACACGTCTGCGATGTCGATCTAGCAAAATGGAACATATATTCCATATCGAAACATTGCTTGCATTCATATTCTGTCTTTCCGGGAGTGAGGGACGGGTGTGAGAAACCGGAGGAAAGATGGTTACGAAATTGGCACTGCTCGGCGCTGGACGGATCGGCAAGGTCCACGCCAAGGCGATCACCACCGACAGCCGTGCGCAGCTGGTGGCCGTTGTGGACGCCATGGCCGGTGCCGCGGAAGCAATCGCCCGCGAGGCGCAGTGCAAGGTCAGCACGATCGATGAGGTTCTGGCCGACAAGACGATCGACGCCGTCATCATCTGCACCCCGACCAACACCCATGCCGACCTGATCGAGCGTTTCGCCCGGGCCGGCAAGGCGATCTTCTGCGAAAAGCCCGTCGATCTCGATGTCGCCCGCGCGGAAGCCTGCGCCAAGGTGGTCGAGGAAACCGGCGCGAAGGTGATGCTCGGTTTCAACCGCCGTTTCGACCCGCATTTTCAGGCCGTTCACAAGGCCATCGACGATGGCCGCATCGGCAAGGTGGAAATGGTGACCATCACCAGCCGCGACCCCGGCCCGCCGCCGGCCGAATATATCAAGGTCTCCGGCGGCATTTTCCGCGACATGACCATTCATGACTTCGATATGGCCCGTTTCCTGCTCGGCGAGGAAGTGGAAAGCGTGTTCGCAACCGGTTCCGTTCTCGTCAATCCGGAGATCGGCGCGCTGGGTGATTTCGACAGCGCCAGCATCATCCTGACGACGAAAAGCGGCAGGCAGGCGATCATTTCGAATTCCCGCCGCGCGACCTATGGTTACGACCAGCGCATCGAAGTCCACGGTTCGCTCGGTTCGGCAGCGGCCGAAAACCAGCGTCCGGTTTCCATCGAAATCGCCAATGCGGATGGCTACACCCGCCCGCCGCTGCATGATTTCTTCATGACGCGTTACACGGCGGCCTATGCCGCGGAAATCACCGCCTTCATCGACAGCATCGAAAACAACGTCGCGCCGTCGCCCTCCATCAAGGACGGTCTGATTGCGCTGAAACTGGCCGACGCCGCGCTGAAATCCGCGACCTCGAAGACGGCCGTGAAGATCGGCTAAGGGCCTTAAGCGCGACGCCGTCATGTGGGCATGAACCCCTCCAGACATGTTGCCGTCATCCTCGGCCTTGTTGTAAAGACCGGAGACGTCCCTGACAGATGTTCGGAGACATCCCTGACAGTTTTCATGGGTTTTCGAGGTTTATTTCTGCGACCTGAGTTGCGCCGAAGAAGACGCCATAGAGGCCGGTCTGGTTGAGGGATCGTATGGCGAGACGTTCGTTCCGGAAGGCGTTCGGCACCCGCCAGGCTTTGCCCTTGAAACTGACATAGCCCTTTGTTGAGCTGACGCATCGGATGGTTTCGCTGCTGTCGTAGGCCGGCTCTGGAAGTGCATCTGGAAAAGGACGCG
>NZ_RZTX01000024.1:0-47374 GCF_004005385.1 Agrobacterium sp. CNPSo 2736
CGCGGTTCTCCCGCTCGAGAGCCTTCATCTTCTCGGCGACATCGCTCGGCAGGCCTGCTCGTTTGCCGCTGTCGACCTCGGTCTTCTTTACCCATTCATGCAGCGTGGCTGGCGAGCAGCCGATCTTGGCAGCGATAGATGAAACGGCAGCCCACCGCGAAGGGTGCTCGGCTTCGTGATCCAGCACCATACGAATGGCACGTTGACGGACTTCAGGTGAAAACTTGTTCGTTGTCTTGCTCATGATGGCTCCACTCTCTCAGAAGTTGGAGCCTCCGGCAAACCCGGAGCGGTTCAATCCCTGGTGTTACCACTAGGACGTCCGATGTTCGGGCTCGCCTCACAAGGCGGCCATCACCGTGTGCTTACCGTGTTGATCCAACGGTCCTGCGGAAACCCCGCGGTCCGCTGCGAAGGGTTCACATATTCAGCCGGACCGCGGCGCACTTTCTGCCGCGGCCCCAACATGTGCCCTGGGAGGAGCAAAATTGCTCAACGCTTCGCGAGCATGAATTCTCGAAGCGCCAAGGCCAGTTGCGCTTCGGCTTCCCACGCTAAGCTGTGGCCACATTCTGCAAAGACCTCGGAACGCTCGACGCGCTCGGCCACCTTTCGCATCTGCTGCTCTACGAAAGGGCCGAAGAACTCTGGAGCTCCAATGGTCATTACGGGCAACGTCAGCTTTTCCGTCGAAAGGCGCCGATTGATCTCGGCATTTTTCAGGCCGGCCCTGTAAGTTTCGAGGCACCCCCTCAGTCCACCCGGCGCTGCGAGGCGGGCGACCCATTCGCTGATGGCAGCGTCGTCGATCGCCGTTGGATTCCAAGTTTCGGCTCTTATCCAATACTCCCAGAATTCCCTCTCGCGTCCCGTTATCAGCATTTCCGGAATATGAGGAATCCAGAAGAACGGCAGATGCCAATTCCAGACGCCCTGCTGTCGATACTGGGCACTAATGTTCTCGGGTGTGAAATGCGAGAATTCCTCAAGACCCAGTCCCGACAGCATCATTTCGCAGAACGAGAGTGTGAGCACACGGTCGCGTTGAGTCGCCGCAAGAACATAGCCAAATTCCGCGCCACGATCTTCCCCGTGTAGGTGGAATCTCTCATGTCCAAGTTGGGTCATGAGTTCGGCCATATCGCTCGCGTTGGTGAGGGAGTCGTACCCTTGCTCAGCAGGCGGCTTGTCCGTGTACCCAAATCCTCGCAAATCAGGAGCGACGACCGTGAAATGCTTCGTCAGCAGCGGCATTAACTTCGCCCAATAGTACGAGGTCTTCGGCGTTCCGTGGAGAAGCAGAAGGGGCTCTCCCTGTCCAGCGCTAACATAATGCATCCGAATACCATTGATGCGTGCCCGGCCGTGTTTCACCGGGTTTCCGGTATGGTCCAGTATATCGACCATGTCGCCTCCTTATGTTTCGGCGTAACATTAGAGCTTGTAACGGAACGCCCTTTGCCGCGGGCCATCGCGTTATTCCGCAATTCGCTGACGCAGCGGTGGTACGTCGCGATCGGAGTTGGTGTCGGCGGAAGTCATGGCCTCAATCTTGAACTGTGTCAGCAGGTTGGTGAGCGCTTCGACGTCCAACGCAAGCTGAGCTCCCGCGGCAGCAGTCTCCTCGGCAATCGACGCGTTCTTTTGAGTTTCGTGATCAATGGACGCAACCGACTCATTGATGCTGTGAAGGGTTGAGGACTGCTCTTGAGCAGATGCTGCAATGGCTCCAACATGCACATCGATTTCCGCCACTCCACTGATGATGCGGTTCAGCGTCGTTCCTGTCTCGCCGACAAGAACAACTCCCTTGGCCACTTGAGTGGCCGAACTTGAAATAAGTTCTTTGATCTCGCGCGCTGCACTTGCAGATCGTTGTGCTAATTCTCTAACTTCTTGCGCGACCACCGCAAAACCGCGGCCTGCCTCGCCTGCCCGCGACGCCTCTACACCGGCGTTAAGTGCTAACAGGTTCGTTTGGAACGCGATTTCATCGATCACGACGATGATGCTTGTGATCTCTTGCGAGGATTTCTCAATCGTGCGCATGGCTTCGATTGCGGAGCGAACGACGTCACCCGAGGCAATTGCCTCAGATCGAGCTTGCGCAACAAGAGTTTTGGCGTCGGAGGCACGGCCGGCACTATCTTTTATCGTCACAGTAAGCTGCGCTATGGCGCTCGCGGTCTCCTCAAGGGAAGCTGCTTGTCGTTCTGCTCGACTTGCGAGGGCATCTGCTGCCGAACTGATTTCCCCGCAACTATGGTCGATCCTGCGAGCATTCTCACTAACGCAATTTAGCGCGGCCAACAATTTTTCAACCGAGGTATTGTAGTCGAAACGGAGAGCGTCCAGGTCATGTCGAAACGTTGTTTCGATCCGATGCAGGAGATCGCCGTCAGCCAACCTTCGCAGCGCAAATCCAAGAGTTTTCACAGCGAAATCTGTACTGCTGGCATTTGCGGTGTCCCTCTCTAATTGGACGCGTCGACCTTCCTCCACTGAAAGTCTCGTGGCCTCTCCCTCCTGTTCGAGGCGTTGCCGCTCCACCGCGTTAATCCTGAAAACGGAAACTGCCCGCGCCATGTTTCCGAGCTCATCGCGCCGTTGTACGCTGGGTATATCAGCGCTTGTTTCGCCTTCAGCAAGCGCGATCATCCTATCCCGAAGTTTGACAATCGGAATCGTTATGAAACGAGATGAAATGAAAAGGGAAGCTGAAAGGAAAGCCGCGAATGCCAGAGTGATAATTGCAAGTGAATATTTGCTCGTCGCATCGGCATCAGCCGCAAGCTCGCTGCTTTCCATGTCCACCGACTGCGTAAATTTGTCGGTCCAATCCCGGACGGCCAGGACTTGGCTTGCAATGAGTGGGTCAGCTTTGCGCAGAGATGCGTTCGCGGCAGTGGCATCGCCTTTAAGCGCGAACTGCACGGCCTGATTGGTGAGTAAGAGAATATCGTTTGCTGCAGCGATGAACCTGTCGATCGACGTTTTTTGATCCGGAACCAGGCGCTTGACGAGCCGCAGCTCGGAAACAAGCTTCGCCTTGTTATTCTCGTAAAAAAGGGCAAATTTTTTGATATTCGGGTCTTTGATATCATAAGAAAGGATTTGATAGGCGTTATAGCTCACAGCCGTGAAGTGCTGGTTCGCACGTGCCATATGGATTGCGGCGGCCCCATCCTCCGCTATGAAACTGACGTAGCTTTGAGAGGCGTTTCGGTACTTGAGTGAGACGAACGTCAGTCCGGCGATGCCAATCGCACAAATCGGAACGACTAAAAGCAGCATTTTCGTTTTGATACTGATATGTTCCATGAACGACATTATTGCCGACCCTTTTCTATATGTTGTTCACCACCCCACCCCCTGGCGTGGTTCTAGACCTCGTTCTTCAGCGTCTCCTTCTGCGTAATCAGGCGGGCAGAATGGTGCCCGGCAGTAAATGCCCAAAGCCAGCTCAGAGCGACGGCCATGCGGCTCCTTGTTCCGATCAAAAAGTAAATGTGCGCGAAGCCCCAGATCCACCATGCGAGCGTTCCCTTAAGCCGAAGCTTACCGAAATCGATCACAGCAGAGCTCGGTCCGATCGTAGCAAGGTTACCAAGATGCTTGTATTTGAAGGGAGGCGGTGTTGGGCGCTGGTTGGCGCGGGCCTTGATCACCTTAGCGACATATTTTCCTTGCTGTTTTGCGGCTGGCGCAATGCCGGGAACGGGCGTTCCCTCGCCGGTTTTCACCAAAGCGGCGTCTCCGATAACGAAAATCTCCGGGTGATCCATGACCGTGAGATCGGGCTGCACGATTGCCCGCCCCACTCGATCTTTCTCCGCGCCGACCCAAACTGACGCCTTCGATGCTTGCACGCCTGCAGCCCAGATTACCGTGTGACTTGGCACGAACTCATCTCCAATCGATATTCCATGCTCATTACAGTTCGTTACCGGCCTACCGGTTCGAACTTCGACGCCCATCGCTGCAAGTGATCGCTCAGCATAATGCGACAACGTCTCATGGAACGCGGGCAAAACGCGGGGCCCTGCCTCTACAAGCAGGATGCGGGCTCGCGTTGTGTCAATGGATCTAAATTCCTCGACAAGCGTTCTGTGGGTCAACTCCGCGATAATGCCGGCCATTTCCACCCCAGTCGGCCCCGCTCCAATGATGCTGAACGTCAGCATCGCCCGTCGGATGTCGGGATTGCTTTCGAGTTCCGCCTTTTCGAACGCCAGAAGAAGCCGTCGGCGGATTGTCGTAGCGTCCTCCAGTGCCTTCAGCCCCGGAGCAAATGGTTCCCAGTCGTCGCGTCCGAAATAGGCGTGACGCGCCCCGGTCGCAAGAACGAGCGTGTCGTAAGGGATCGTATGTCCGTCCTTAAGTGAGACAAGTCGTGCTGCTGTATCCACTCCAATGACCTCGCCAAGGAGCGTCGACACATCTTTCCGGCTGCGGAATACCGCCCGAATGGGCCACGCGATTTCTGATGTCGCGAGGACGGTAGTGGCGACCTGATAAAGCAAAGGCTGAAAAAGGTGGTGGTTGCGTCTGTCGATGATCGTGATTGAGGTGTCGGGGCACTTGAGGTCCTTGGCCAGTTGCAGGCCTGCGAACCCACCGCCAACGATAACGACACGATGCTCAGCCATTCAATTCTCCGTTCACAGTTCTAAAAAACGCGCCCCTAACCCAGAGCGCGTTCATTGGAATCGAAAGTCCTTACCAGTCAGTCGCTGACGCGGTTGCTGACGATGATTGACGGAGGGCTGGCCAGAAGGGGCAGGAGCGGCTCAAGGACGCGCTTCACGTTCGGATGCTCGCCGTGTCCAGCAACTGCCGCCTCGTTGACCCAGCCGTCCAAGATAAAGAACGTGTTCGGATCATCCGAACGCTGGTAGAGGTCGTAGTACAGGCAGCCAGCCTCCTCCCGTGCAGGTCCGATGAACTCCTGAAGAAGCGCCTTTACGCGGTCCCGGTTCTGCGTCGTGGTCTTGAATTCGACGATGAGGTGCTGTTCCTCTGTCTTGCTTGTCATCCAAACTTGCTCCTAGTTGAAGACGATAACTGGTTTGATCACCCGGCCGGCTTCCGCGTCCGAGATTGCCTCGTTGATCTTCTCGAACGGATACTTCGTGATCAGTTTCTGAAACGGGAACAGGCCGGCTTGATTAAGCTCGACCATCTGCGGAATGAACAGTTGGGGGATTTGATCGCCAAGGATCGCGCCCTGGATTTTGCGATTGAACACCATGAGGTCCAGCGGGATCGGAATGTCCTTACCGAGCGCGTCGAGGCCAAGGAGAACGACATGACCACCCGCCCTCGTGCATTTGATCGAATTCAAGATAACAGGGATGATACCGACCGCGTCAATCGCGAAGTCAGCACCACCGCCCGTTAGCGCGTGAATTTGCTCCACAACGTCGGTATCTTCGCCGTTGATCGCGTGGGTGGCTCCAAGCTCCTTGGCCATATCCAACCGTTGCTGGTTCAGGTCAACGATGATGATTTTGCTGCAACGGCGTACCTTAGCCGCCATCACGGCGGCCATCCCGACCGCCCCTGCCCCGAAAACGGCGATCGTCGATCCGATCTCCGGCTTCATGGCGTTGATGACCGTGCCCGCGCCCGTCGCCATGCCACATCCAAGGGGCGCGGCATTCGTCAGATCGAAGTTTTCCTTGGGAAGGAGCGCCGCGTTGTTCTCAGTGGCAAGGATATGCGTCGCAAATGAAGACTGGCCAACGAAATTGCTACCGATACCGACCTCGTCGCAAAGCAGGGCTTTCTTGCCATTGGGCCGAAGGCCTGTCAGGTTGTACTGGGTATAGTTCTGGCAATTCATCGGGTGCGAACGACGGCAATCGGCGCAAAATCCACACGAGCTTTGGCTGAGAGCAACGTGATCGCCAACCTTGAGGCTTTGCACGTCTGCCCCGATCGCTTCGACGATGCCCACTCCTTCGTGGCCGGGGATGACGGGAGCCGGAGGCCCGAAGATGCCATCGCGAAGAAGCAGGTCGGTATGGCAGATACCTGTCGCGACAGTACGAACCAGAATCTCGTTGCCTTCCGGATCAGCCAGTTCCAGTTCACGGAACTCCAACGGTGCCTTGGGCTTTACGGCAACCGCCGCTGTGATCTTCACCATTATTCTTCTCCAGCTTTATTTCCGCGACTACAGCGGCAATTATTTGATCGACCCAACGGGGGAAAACCTAGACCCGTCCGGTGCGCGCCCCGTAGATGATGGCGGCAAGTGCGATGATCCCGCCTTGTACGATTAGCTTCCCCGGCTCCTGGATACCGAAGACGGTCAGCATCGCGAAAAGGAAACTGAACGCCACTACGGCGACGAAGGGTCCTGCGACGCCGCCCCGGTCCACACCGAAAGTTACGCCACCAAGAATGGTCGCGGCGAGCGCGTTCATGAAGGTATCGAAGCCGGGCTTGATGGTTCCGACGGCGAGCGCCGAGACTTGCACCAAGGCAGCGATCCCGGTGAGCGTTCCAGCGAGCGTATGGGAAACGAAGATTGTGCGGGCGAGCGGGATGCCCGTGGTTTCGGCTGCCCGCGGATTGTCGCCGACGGCGCGGAAATAGCGGCCTATGATGAGGAACCGGAACGCCAGCGCGACGAGGACGGATATTCCGATCCAGACGATTACGGAGTACGAGAGCCCATGGATATTGCCGCTTGTAAGAACCCGAAGCCAACTCGGCGTCGATCCCGGCGCGCGCCCCGCGCTCAAGTACTGCACAATACCGATGAGAATGGCCGAGACGCTGAGCGTCGAGATGACTGCTGACGCGCGGATGTACGCGACGAGGACGCCGTTGATCAGACCGACAGCAAGGCCGACGACGATCGGCATCAGGACGGTCACATACGGTGGATAGTTGTTCAGAAAGCCCGAGCTGGCCAGGTAGATCGCGAACGCGAATACGCCGCTGACCGAGAGGTCAATCGAACGCACGCGCATGACCAGGGACTGCGCCAGCACAGCAATGCCCAATGGAGCGGACTGCTTGAGGATCACGAACCAGTAATTCGGGTTGATCAGCGTCGCGCTGACCGCCGGAGCAACCGCAATCAGGATCGCGAGAACGTAGTAGGCAGGCGGCAGGCCGAGTATCCAAGAGATCGCGCGCTTCGCGCTCAGGGCGCGCGATGGTGTCTCAATTTTCGAGTCTGTCGTTGTCATTGAGAAGTCCATCTCTTTCAAAGTCCAATTGTTTTGCGACGCTGCGAAACGACGAGCACGAGGAGCAGCAGACCCTTGACGACCGACTGGAGGTAGGCCGACACATTGGCGAGGTTCATCACGTTGTTGACGATGCCGAGAATGGCCGCTCCGACGACGGTCCCGAGGATGCTGCCGATACCCCCTGCGAGATGGACACCGCCCAGCGCCGCGGCTGTGACGGACTCGATGCCGAAGGTCGCACCTCCCTTGGGGTCACCCGAGGCGAGTCGCCCGGCAAGGAACATTCCGGCGGCGCACGCGAAGAGTGCCGACAGCATGTAGGCCTTGATGACCGTGCGCCCCACGGGAACGCCGTTCATGCGGGCGTTGAAGTCGTTGCCGCCGGAGGCGAAGAGATAGAGACCGAAAGGTCTGCGGTAAAGAATCCAGGCCGCGGCGCAGGATGCGGCGATCAGCCAGAGAAGCGAGTTGGGTATCGGGCCGATCGATCCAGCTACAGACGCGGACAACCATTCGGGAACGCGGCCTCCGGGAATTGGGAGGATGATGAGGGCCAGTCCCTGGCCGATACCCATCGTCGCCAGCGTCATGATGATCGGGTGGACGTTCAGTCGCGCCACCCCGTACCCGTTCGCCAGGCCGAACGCCACCGCCACCGCGATACAGAGCAGGACCCGGACGATTTCGGGAAGGTCGAGAGTCATGATCGTGGTCGTGATGCTGATGATCGATCCGACCGAGACATCTAGCCCGCCCGTCAGGATGACGAACGTCTGCCCGAGCGCCGAGATGACCAGCACGGTGGACTGGGCGAGCAGGTTCGAAAGGTTCTCGGGAGCGAGGAAGCCCGGAAGGAGGATGACCGATGCGATGAGCATCACCAAAAGCGTTCCAATCGAGAGAAGGATCGCTCCGGCTCGATACGGAACCTTGATAAAGTTCGTTACTGTATTCATGGGTTCCTCCTCAATGAACCGCTGCGCGCGGATCGTCCGCGGAGTTAGAACCAAGCGCGGTTCCAAGAATGCTTTCTTCAGTTGCATCCGCGGCGGGCATCTGCCCGACAATCTTCCGGTCATGAACGACGAGAATGTTGTCGCAGAGACCGATAAGCTCGGCGTGTTCGCGGGATGAGACGATCACCGCCCCTCCGCGGTCGCTGAAGTCGTGGAGAAGTCTATAGATTTCCGCCTTCGCACCGACATCGACACCACGTGTCGGCTCTTCGATCACCAGGATATCGACCCCGGACAGGAGCCAGCGGCCAAGCAAGACCTTCTGCTGGTTGCCACCGGAGAGCTTCCCGACGGGCGCGCTTGGGTCTGCCGCGGCGACGCGCAACGACTTGATGACTTCGCGAACCTTGGACACGGAACGCCATGCGAAACTCGCCATATTGCGGTTGAGCTGCTTTCCAAGCGCGATGTTGTCGTAGATCGGAAGACGGAGGAACAGACCTTCCTGCTTCCGGTCTTCCGGGATAAAGCCTATCCCTGCGGCGATCGCGTTCGAAAATCCCGACGAGACGTTCACCGCGCTCATGGCCGCGTCACTGCCTCGCCGGCGAACCGTAACGGCTCTTGCCGTCTCGACCCCGACGACAGCGCGCATGATCTCGCGTTGGCCCTGCCCTTCGAGTCCAGCCAGCCCGATGATCTCCCCCTTCCGGACGGTGAAACCGATGGTCGCGCCGTCATCGTGGAGCTTGAGGTCCGAGACCTCAAGCATGGGCTCTCCTGTTTCGCGCGATCGCGGTGGGAAAAAATTCTGGAGCTCGCGCCCGACCATGGTCGCGACCAGCGAATGGAGATTGAAATCCTGCGTCCTGGCAGTCTTCACCCATGCGCCGTCCTTCATGACGGTAATCGTGTCGCAGAGTTCGAAAACTTCGTTCATGCGATGCGAGATGTAGACGACCGCTTTCCCCTTTGCCTTGAGGTCGCGTATGACCGCAAAAAGATGCGCGACGTCGGCGGAGTTCAACGCGGCTGTCGGTTCATCGAAGATGAAAACATCCGCGTTCGAGGTCAGGCCTTTCGCGATTTCCACCGCCTGCTGCTGGGCGACAGTCAGCGTGTCCACGATCGCCGTGGCATCGAGCTGAGGGAAGACTTCGGCGAGCAGTTCGCTGGAGCGTCGGAGCACTTCCGCACGATCGATGGAACCGTCCGAACGCCGCGGCTCATGCCCGAGAAACATGTTCTCGGCCACGGTCAGGTTCGGGATCAAGGTGAATTCCTGGAACACCGTGGAGACACCCGCGAGGCGGGCTTGCTTAGGTGACCGGAAACTGACTTCCTGACCCCGCAGACGGACGCTTCCGGTGGTTGGCTGGTATACGCCGGCCAGGATACGCATCAACGTGGACTTGCCGGCACCGTTCTCGCCCATGAGGGCGTGCACTGAGCCGCGCTCCAGGGAGAACCTGACGTCAGACAGGACCTTTGTGGCACCGAACGACTTGTTGATGCCAACCATCTCGACAAGCATGCTCATGAACATTTCCATCTTTGAGAGAGATGCGGGCGCAAACTGTCTGCGCCCGACTTTCATCAGGCCTTGAAGTACTCGAGGAGCTTCTCGTTCGGCATTTCGGTCGGCGCCCAGTAGGCATCGGTGAGATCGGCGCGATAGAAGCGCGACAGGTTCTCGTCGACGATCGGCTTGGGACGGTTGATCCAGTTGCGCTGGATCGGCTTGCCCTCGAGAAGCGCAAAGGACGCACGCAGTGCGGCCGTGGACAAGGCTGGGGGGCATATCGGACCGATAGACGAGAGCTTCTCGTCGTTCCAGCGGCGCATCCAGCCGTTCAAGGCCTCGCCTGTGATTGGCGGAATCGTGGACGCGCCCGCCTCCTGCAATGCGTCGAGCACGCCGAGAGACATGTTCGCACCGTCGGTCCAGACACCAGCGACGTCCGGGTCGGACAGATAGAGGCTTTCGGCAATCTTCTTGGACTCTTCGTAAGACCAGCTCCCGTGTTGTGTCGAAGTGATCTGCAGACCCGATTTGCTGAAGACCTCCATAGCGCCGGCATAACGGTCCGCGTCGATCGGATGTCCAGCGACACCGCGCAGCACCCAAACCTTGCCCTTGTTTCCGAGCTTGTCGACCAGGAACTGGGCCATCACCCGCCCGAAGTAGAAGTCGTCGCCCTGCACCTGAACTGTGAAGTCCTCAGTATCGACGCGACCGAGGTATACAATAGTCGGTATGCCAGCGGCCTTCGCCTTCCTGATACCCTCGACGGCGGAGCCGGTCGTGAGCGGCGCGATAATAATGGCGTCCACCTTCTGCGCGATCAGGTCTTCGATATCGGCTACCTGCTTCGATGCGTTAAGATCGGCGCTTCTAAACTGATAGTCCGCGACGCGGTGCTTGTTCTTTCCGATCTCGTATTCGGCCTCGAACGCGGTCTGATATGTGTGCGTCGAGCCGGCCAGACCGTAGTGGCTGTGCCCGATTTTCCAGGGACCGGACTTTGCGAACTTGCCGGCTTCGACGATCGGGTTGTCGCCTTCCGCCGGCCAGGTGTCCGGAAGAAGGTTGATGACATCCTGCGCACGAAGAATGCTCGGCATTGCAAAAGTCCCGGCCACCGCCAACGCCCCGCTGGCCTGCAGGAAAGTACGTCTTTTCATTAAATTCTCCTCCTCAAACCGCTCTTGGCGGCGGACATTGTCTGCTTGCGCGAGAGCCGTTTGTTCTCCCGCCGTTGCCGGACTCTCCTCAGAACGGCATTTGCATTGATATAAATCATCAGACAATCTGTCAATTGAATAAGCAAATTAAGATAATTTTCTCGGAAACCATCTGATAATATCTTGATTTTCTAATTTTTTTTGAATCTACAGGCTACAACAGGCAATAGGACAATAGTGGAACACGTGGTCAGTTGCAGGATTGCCCTTTAGTCCACCCCTGCAATTCTCCACCGCAGAGCTCGGCTAGCGAACGAAATCAACTCGCGGGTTGAAAGACGCTGCGTTAAGCTTGATCGGGCACGAGCACTGTCGGCTTCTTGGCAAGTTTTTGAATGCACTCGGATTGCGCTTCGATCACACCTTCAGCGCCGAGCGACCGATAACTGCGAACTGCGTCTTGCGGAGATGAGCTGGAGACGCTTGTCCCTGGTCTCACCACCGGGCGAAGAAAGCATCCGCGACACAAGCGCCAAGGTCGCGCCTTGCTTATCTGCAAAGCCTTGCACCCGCTCTTGAAGAGCAAAAAAGTGCGGCTCTCGGCGCCCAGGCAACTTCTTGAGAACAATCTTATCGAAAGGCTTTCGATCAAAAAGATGCTCCCGTTGGAAATACCAACAGCCGCACCCACGATCTGCCGCCTAAAACCCCGATCCTATTCTAAGGGATAAGGTCACCCTTTCCGGGAAGCCGCACCGCTCCCCGGAAAGGCTAAGCCTATCGGAAATCCGTGATGACGACGTAACCGCTTGTCTTAAAGCTATCCATATCGTGGAGGACAGATTCCACGTCCCGCAACGAAACCGTTCGACTTACCAAAGCTGTTGGGTTGAGCTTTCTCGACGCCACAAGTCCGAGCAAGTCGCCATATTGGCTCTGGGGGTTTCCAAGACTGCCTCGAATCTCAAGTTCCTTGAGGACGATCATGTCCATGGGAATTGCGACGATGCCCTTTTCAGCCTGCGATGTGAGGCCAACCTGCGAAAGGCGACCGCCTTTTCGAAGAGAATGCAGAGCTCCGTGGACCGTCGCGACACTCCCAAGTGCATCTACCGCCAAGTCAACGCCTGCATCGCGCTCGGTGATAGCCCGGACTGCCTCCCCGGCCTTTTCAGGCGACATGCCCTTTGCGTTTACAACGTCATGCGCACCGATCTCCCGGGCCCTCGCCAGTTTGGCGTCGTCAACGTCGACCGCGATAACACGGCCACCCAAAGACGCCGCGATTTCAATCGCCGCCTGCCCGACACCGCCGCACCCGAACACAGCAACAGTCTCGCCGCCGCGCAGCGCTCCACGGTTCTGGATCGCGCGCCAAGCGGTCATATACCTGCACCCAAGCGCGGCGGCCGTCAGCTCGTCGACACCATCGGGCAGAGGCACGCAATTGAGGTTGGCGTTCGGTGCACGCATGTACTGCGCCCAGCCACCAGAACCGGGAATGAGATGTGGAACAGCGGCATTGTCGCAAACGTTCTGCTCCCCACGAGAACAATGATGGCAATGGCCGCACGCGAGATTGAAGGGGACCGTCACCTTTTGGCCGGGCCGGACAGACCGGACGTTAGAGCCCACAGCCTCGACGATCCCCCCAATTTCATGACCAAGGACAGCGCCGGGCTGGAGCTTCATCCCCACCCATTCCCAATCGCCATTCCAAAGATGCCAGTCGCTTCTGCATATACCGGAGGCGATGACTCTCACCAGCGCGTCGTCTGGATCAAGCTCCGGAACCTGCACTTCGGCGACGGATACACGCCCCCGGATGCCCTCAATCTGGGCTGCTTTCATTGATTTGCTGGACCACTTTTTTGGCGCTTCAAACATACAGTTTCCTCCCGAAATTGATGTAAAAAAGATTTTTGCGATTAAGATTGCTACTTTTTGTCTGTCAATCCGTCAACATAACCTGGCGTCTTCCACGACCTCAAACGTCACTATCGACGAACATAGAGCGGAAACTATGCTATATATACCAATGATTTGCCTCGAACTCGGCAACGATTATCAAAAGCGTCGAGTTGTCCAGACTTCCCGGCGCCACCATCTGCGATAAACATTATTGACGGATTGTCTGATAATGCTTTAGTTTCGCGCTTGATTTGCGCTGAGGCGCATTCGGAGGAGCATTTTCATGAAGCAAGCGTACGCCGCTATTTCGCGCGAGAAATCGAAACCCCTTGTCCTGGAATGCATCGGTATCGATGAACCAAGGGCTGATGAAATCCTGGTGCGTATCGTCGCGTCGGGTGTTTGCCACACCGACATGGTAGTCCGAGACCAAGGATACGACGTCCCACAGCCCGTAGTTCTGGGTCACGAAGGCTCGGGTATCGTTGAGGCAGTCGGCAGTGGGGTCAAAACCCTCGTTCCGGGGGACCATGTCGCCTTGAGTTATTCCTTTTGTGGCAAATGCGAGAAATGCCTTGGTGACACGCCTTACTACTGCGAGGACTTCTTCGGCAGGAACTTCCGCGGCACCCGCCCAGATGGCACCTGCCCGATCCATGATTCGCATGGTTCCCAGATCAGTGGTTGCTTCTTCGAGCAGTCTTCCTTCGCCACCTACGCCATCGCCTCAGAGCGAAACGCGGTCAAGATTTCGAAGGACGTCCCGCTCGAACTCATCGGACCGCTGGGTTGCGGTCTCCAGACAGGCGCAGGCGCGGTTCTGAACTGCCTGAAACCACGGGAGGGTTCGTCCATAGCGATCTTCGGCGCAGGCGCGGTCGGCATGGCGGCAGCCATGGCCGCTAAGATCGCCGGGTGCGCTACTATCATCGTCATCGACCTCACGGACGAGCGCCTTGAACTCGCCATAGAACTCGGCGCGACGCATACCATCAACGCGCGCAAGGCCGACAGCGTCAAAGCCATCAGGGAAATCGTTCCCGCCGGGGTGGACTTCAGCCTCGAATGCACCAGCTCGCCCAAGGTTTTCCGCCAAGCAGTGGATTGCCTTGGCACTCCTGGAACATGTGGTCTCGTGGGGTCTTCGGCTCTCGGAACCGAAGGCGTGATTGACATCGGCAGCTTCCTGTTCGGCCGCACGCTGGTCGGCG
Source organism: Agrobacterium sp. CNPSo 2736 (assembly GCF_004005385.1). NCBI lineage: Bacteria > Pseudomonadati > Pseudomonadota > Alphaproteobacteria > Hyphomicrobiales > Rhizobiaceae > Agrobacterium > Agrobacterium sp. CNPSo 2736. The sequence continues at coordinate 13,972 of NZ_RZTX01000024.1, forward strand.
TTGTAGAAGGCCAGAGCATTCCGTCGGAATTCGTGCCGCAGTTGATCGAGTACTGGCAGCGGGGCCGCTTCCCATTTGACAAGCTCGTCCAGTTCTACGACCTCGACGATATCAACCAGGCGATGGCCGACTCAGAGAGCGGCAAAGTCATCAAGCCTATCCTGCGCATGAAGCACTAAGTTTTCGGGCCTTTACAAATAACGAACGGGACTGCGGCGGCAGCGCGGCCGTGGGATGCTTTTGCACTTGGAGGAGAGATGGCAAACGCGAGCAATGGATCGGAGACGTTCGACTTCGTCGTCGTCGGAGGAGGAACGTCGGGTTGTGTCATCACGAACCGACTGAGCGAAGCAGGCTTCAAGGTGTGCCTTCTGGAGGCAGGCCCGAAGGACATCAATCCGATGATCCACATCCCTGCCGGCTACATCAAGAACATATACAGCAAGAAGCTGACCTGGAACTTTATGTCCGAGCCGAACCCCAGCACGAACAACCGCAGTTTTTCCCTTCCGCAAGGGCGTGTGCTCGGCGGATCGAGTTCCATCAACGGCCTCAACTACGTCAGGGGCCAGGCCATCGACTATGACAACTGGGCCGCCGAAGGAAACCCCGGCTGGCGCTACAAGGAAATCCTTCCGTATTTCAAACGGTCCGAGCGACGTATCGGCAACGCCGACGATCGTTACCGCGGGCGTGACGGCGAATTGCCGATCACCGATCTCGACTGGCACCATCCCGTAAGCGATGCACTGATCGACGCCGCAGTCGAGCTTGGAATTCCACGCAATCCCGATCACAATGGTGCTATGCAAGACGGCGCGGGCTTCTTTCAGCGGACGATTTACAAGGGGTTCCGCCACAGCTCGGCGAAGGCGTTCCTGAGCAAGGCGATCAAACGCGGAAACGTGGACGTCCGCACTAACTGCCAGGCGGCGGCAATTGTTTTCGAAGACACCAGGGCGGTCGGGATCAGGTATGTGATGGGCGGGCCCGGCGGGACACAACGGGAAGTCCGCGCTTCAAAAGAGGTCATCCTGACCGCGGGGGCGCTGAACACCCCAAAGCTTCTCCAGCTTTCGGGCATCGGACCGGCCGACGTCCTTGGCCGCGCTGGGATCAGTGTATTCCATGAATTGGGGGGGGTGGGAAACAACCTTCGAGACCACTATGCCGTCCGCATGGTGGCCAGGGTCAAGGGTTCAAAAACAATCAATGACGTTGCCCACGGTCCTGCCCTGCTTGGCCAGATTGCTCGGTGGGCGTTGGGAAGGCCCAGTATCCTCGCCGTCAGCCCATCACTGGTGCACATCTTCTGGAAATCAAACCCTTCCCTTTCAAGGCCCGATCTGGAGTTCGCATGCGCTCCGGCAAGCTTCCGCGAAGGCGTTGTCGGGCTGCTCGACAAGCATCCGGGATTGACGCTCGGTATATGGCAGGAACGTCCGGAAAGCTTGGGTTCATGCCACGTGAAGTCTTCGGATATATTCGACGCTCCAGCGATCCAGCCCAACTATCTCACACATGAGACTGACCAGCAGGTGCTGATCGGCGGCATGCGACTCGCCCGCCGGCTCTTCCGGTCCAAGGCGCTCGATCGGTACATCGAGTCGGAGATTTCTCCGACACCCGCCCTCGAAACCGATGACGAGTTGCTGGATTTCGCGCGTCAGAAGGGCACGACGGTATACCACATGATCGGGACCGCCCGGATGGGGCCTCGCTCCTCTCCCGGAACCGTCGTCGATGCGGAGTTGCGCGTTCACGGACTGGCAGGCCTCCGGGTGTGCGATGCCTCGATTATGCCGTCAATGCCCTCGGCGAATACGAATGCGTCCACTCTGATGATCGCGGAGAAAGCGGCCGATCTCATCCTTGGAAGAAAAGCAATGGTTATAGAGACGCTTGGAGAACATGCGGCATGAGGGCGGCCGTCACACGGAGGCGGATTTCTCCAATACGGGTGGCCGAAATCCTCGACGACGCGACGGCCTCGTATTCCATCTCTGCGCAGGCATGCTTCGAAAACCTGCACGGTGCGGCCAACCGCATGGCGGGCCTGCTGGTCCTGCTAGCCATCAAGAAGTCCCGTCACATACTCGACTGGGATGTTAAGAAAGCCGCTGCCGAACTGGTGAAGGCTGGGAACGAAGAGTTCCGGGGTCTCACCCCGACACCTCGCTCGCTGCATTTCCATCGGCATCTCGGGAAAGCGGCCGGTTTGTTGGCTATTGCCCTGAAAGACATCGACCAGACGCTTTCAGGGGCTGCCGGAGCCCGCGACCCGCTCGCCCCGCTACGGGCGGGATGGGAGGAACTCAGAATCGCATCGAAATACTTACCGGGGTTCGAAATTGTCGATTTTGAGCATTCCTGCTGTGCGCTTCACCAAACCGCAAATTGAACCGGAATCGGGGAGGATATTTTGCCTGACTACTCTATATGGATGCTCGAATTCGCTTGGGTGCCTGACGCGCCTGCCAGTTCGCTGATCTACGGCCGCCACAACATGGGGACGGAGAAACTCCCCTACTGTTATACGCTGCTCAAGGGCCGCGGGAAGACGATCCTGTTGGACTGCGGCGTGAATTACGCATCCCATGGCAAGGAATTCATGGACCGCTTTAATGTCCAAAACTGGTTCCCGCCCAAGGATGTCCTCGCCGAGGTCGGATGCACGCCGGAAGAGATTACCGACGTCATCCTGACACACGCGCATTTCGACCACATGGGCGGTCTCGAGTTATTCCCCAACGCTACTTTCCATATTCAGCAGGACGAACTTGCCGCTTGGGTGTCTATCATGGCGCTGGATCGTCGCTTCAGGTGGCTTCTCACCGCCACGGATACCGGGGACATGCTCTACGCTGTCCAGTTGGCGCGTGGGGGGAGGATGCGAGGCATCGACGGGAACGTTGACAACCTGTTTCCAGGAATTGACGTACGGGTTGCGCGCGACACCCACACTGCGGCGTCGCAGTACGTCATCATACGCAACGATGGCAAGACCTCGAGCGATGACGTCTATACCTACACGGGCGACCTGCTTTATCGCCACGACAACATGCACGGTGGCAATCTCGAAGACCCCGTCTACCTTCCTGTCGGGCTCGCTTTCGGCAGTCAGACAAACCTGGTCTTCGCGACGCACGAAATCCTCAAGACCGTCGGTTTTGACATCAGTAGAGTCCTGACCCCGCATGAACCGGGGATGACGAAACTGTATCCGAACAGGACGACGAAGAACGGGCATTACCTCATCGAGGTCGCGCTCGCCGAAGGTCAACAGTCCTACGTTTAGAAGCTCAGCCCTCCCAAGGCTATTTCGGGCGGGGTTGCGAACATCGCGCTCTCGCCCGAAAATTTTAGTTCGAGCGGGCTTTTCCCCTCTCCTCGGGTTGTTTGGACCTTTCCGCTCGATGGCTTTACCCCTAAATCCCGGCTTCTTCATGTGCCAGGTGGGCAGCTCGTGCGCGAAAACCCCATGTCGCTGGTTGACGTTCAGGACTTGGTTCTAGAAGGTGGTAACGCCGACTGAGGACCTATATTCAATCCTTGAAGACTCATCTCGCCTCGCCGCACGTCGACCGCGTTCCGCGGCCTTAGGAAGGCTCCGATAAAAGCCATGTAGGCCTATAGCTAAGAGGCGCAGCTTGGCATTATCGACGCTGGACCGAAACTATGGGCGATGACACCACCACGGTCATGCGGACCAGTGGAAGCACAACGATGTTCGCTTAGTTGGGGCGATCAGCTCGATTCCGACACCGCCCGGATCCCGGGAATGTTTCGGCAAGCTGCCATCAATCATGCTCGCGGTGGAGCAAGGAAAATCTGGGTAGGGACTGTCGTCAATGAACCGAACACTAAAACCGGGGTCCATTATCATGGGGCGCTCGAAAGCGTGATCTTCGTGATCCGCGGAAAGGCGAGAATGCGCTGGGTGACCATCCTTAGTATGTGGCCGAAGAGGGACCCGGCGACTTTGTCATCGTGCCGCCTCTAGTACCGCGTCGGAAGACCAAAGCCGACCGGACAACGAGGCCGTTGTAAACATTACGAACGTCGATCCCGTCGAAAAGCCGGAAGAAGTGTACCGGGTCGATCCGATCCATGCCCGTTCGGAGTGATGGGCAACGCTCGCCGCCCCAACATCCTAAGCTTTCGTCCCCCGCGGGCGGACCGCCCGGGGCACGTTAGGGCGGGTGGCCACGGTCCGGCCTTCAATACTTGCCTTGGCGGCAAGATCGGCCCATTCCTGCTCTCCGTCACCTCCAGTGTCATAAAGGTTTTGAAGTGTGTCCGCAGTTATCGTCCCGTTAGGCTCAGTCGTGCTGCCTTTATCTGCAAAATCTTTCATTCGCCTCTCCATGAACCAAGCAGGAACAGATCGGCGGCGGAGTTGACACTCGGCCGCCGAACACGAAATCAGGACGGAATGCCGCCCATGCAGACGTACTTCATGGACAGAAAGTCATCCATCCCGTATTTTGAGCCCTCGCGGCCGAAGCCTGACTGCTTGACGCCGCCGAAGGGTGCCACCTCAGTGGAGATGAGTCCTGTGTTGACGCCAACCATTCCGTATTCGAGCGCTTCCGTGACCTTCCAGACATTCCGGAGGTCGTTCGCGAAGAAGTAGGCCGCCAAACCGAACTCGGTATCGTTTGCCAACTCAATGACTTCGTCCGTCGTCTCGAACTTGAAGACCGGAGCCAACGGGGCGAACGTTTCCTCGCGGGCAACCTTCATATTCTTCGTGGCGCCCGAGAGAAGCGTCGGCTGGACGAAGGTACCACCACGCTCGTCCCTTGCGCCGCCGACAACGACCTTCGCACCCTTACCAACCGCGTCGTCGATGTGGCTATAGAGCTTCGCCACTGCATCCTCGTTGATCAGCGGACCGATGGTGGCTCCATCCTCGAACCCGTCAAGAACCTTGAGGGCGGAGACCCGCGCCGCGAGTTTCTCTATGAAGCGGTCGTAGACCCCGCTCTGGACGTAGAGACGGTTGGCGCAAACGCAGGTCTGGCCTGCATTGCGGAACTTGGACAGCATCGCTCCTTCCACAGCCTCGTCGAGGTCGGCATCGTCGAAGACGATGAAGGGAGCGTTGCCGCCGAGTTCGAGGCTGAGCTTCATGATCTTTTGTGCGCCCTGCGCCATCAGGATGCGGCCGACCTCGGTAGACCCTGTGAAGGTCAGCTTCTTGACGACGGGGTTCGAGCAGACTTCTTCACCGAACATCCGGGCGTTGTCTGTCGGCAGGACGCTGAACAGGCCGCCGGGTATTCCGGCGCGCTCGGCGAGGATTGCAAGAGCAAGGGCCGACAACGGGGTTTCGGCGGCCGGCTTGAAGATGATGGCGCAGCCGGATGCCAGCGCCGGGGCGATCTTGCGGCAGACCATGGCTGAGGGAAAGTTCCAGGGCGCGATGGCGGCCACGACGCCGACGGGCTGTTTGATGACAATCAGACGCTTGTCGGCCTGATGCCCCGGAATGGTGTCACCGTAAACGCGCTTGGCTTCTTCACCGAACCATTCGATGTAGGAAGCGCCGTAGGCCACCTCGCCCCGTGCCTCGGCCAGAGGCTTGCCCATCTCGGATGTCAGGATGATCGCGAGGTCCTCGGTGTTGGCCGTGACGAGGTCGAAGAACTTCCGCATGACGCCGGCACGTTCCTTGCCCGATCGTGCGGCCCACTTTTTCTGGGCGAGTTTGGCGACGTCGATCGCTTCGCGGACGTCCTGGAGTCCTGCGCTCGGGAGGCTCGCGATCACGTCCCCGGTCGAGGGATTGTGAACCTGGATCGTCTTGCGGCTCGCGCCCTCTTTTCGCCAGTCGCCTCCTAACAGCATTTCCTCGCGTACCAGGGAGGGGTCTTTCAGGCGATCCAGTAGAGCGGTGGAGATAGCCATTGGTATTCCTTTCGATGCAACGTTCAAATCTGATTACGGATGTGCGGTGAGCGGGCGTAGATCGCGACCATGGGGACGATCAGCAGCCCTATGACGGCCTGTTGTGCCGGGAAACTCAGTCCAAGGCCGACGAGAAGCGAGGTCAGGACAGTAAGGACGAGGACGCCGAGGACTGTCGCTCCATACCCGCCGGCACCGCCCAGAAGAGATGTTCCGCCGATAACGACCGCCGCCACGGTGGTGAACAGGTAGGGATCACCGACACCGACGAAACCGCCGCCGGAAAAACCAAGAAGCAGCATTCCGGTCAGTGCCGACATCGCCCCGCTGACGCTGTGGATCACTGTCCAGATATTGAATTCCGAGATTCCGAGGCGGGCGGCGGCCGTGCGGCTCCCGCCAACAGCATAGAGGCTGCGGCCAAACCAGGTGTTGTGTATGGTCCAGCCCAGAGCTGCGGCAATGATAGCCCATATGACGATAACCGGTGGAAACGGCAGACCGAAGAATTTGCCGTTGAACGCCGAAAGGTTGCGAAGCCACCCAGGGACGGGGGCAAAGACGGTACCGCCGAACTGCGATCCGAGCGAGGTGTAGATCTGGACCGCCCCGACGGCGGCAAAACCAAGACCGAGCGACATGATCAGCGCCTGACCCTGCAACCGGAAGCTGAGGGCGCCGTTGCAAGCCCCGACCAAAATGCCAAGGACGAGCACGACGATCATGGCGACGGGCGCGGGAAGGCCCGCCACCGTGAGACTTGGAAGCAGGATATTGGCGCCACCGATGATGTATGGGATGGAAAGATCCAGCGCTCCAATGAGCGCGCAGAGCGTCTGCCCGACAGACGCCAGTCCCAGGAAGGCGGCGAGCAGGAGGACCGATCGCGCGTTCTGCGGCGACACGAAGCCCGGCACGAGCAGGGCACCAAGGATAAGCAGAAACGCAAGGAGACAGAAGCCGATCGAAATGCTCTTGTGCTTGCGCAAAGGGCTGGCGCCACGGGCTGCGCCGATTTCTGAGTTCAAGGCAGTGGAGATCATTTCCTTACTCCCTCACGCGGCTGTGCGGCGGCTAATGACGAACACGTTCACGAGAAGTGATCCAACGAGGATCAAGCCAAAGGCCATTTGCGTGACGAAGCCGGAAACCGTACCAAAGTTGAAAGTGGACAGAAGATACGAGATGAGGAACATGTTGATCGCGCCGAGCGTCGAACCGAGCGCACCGCCGCGGCCCCCGGAGAGACTGGCGCCGCCAAGGACCAGCGCCGTCACCGCTTGCAGCGTGTAGGTGCTGCCCTGGGTCGGGTCGCCAGACGAGATCAGCGCGGTGTAGCTCAATGCGGCAAGCCCGGCAAAAACGCCGCCGACCATATGGGCGATGATGCGCACGACATCGATCTGCACACCGCTTGTATAGGCCATCCGCTCGTCGGCCCCTGTCATCCGCAGGTTGCGGTAAAACATCGTGCCCCTCAGGAGGCCCCAGATTGCGAAAGCGCCGAGCAGAAGTAACAGGACAGGCGAAAATACGCTTGTTCCCGCGCCCCAGCTTAGCATCCAGTCTGGAGCCACACCGCCGGGACGCGACATGACCATCAGGTTGACGCCCGACAGAACGAGGAAACCGGAGAGCGTGACGATGATAGGCGCGACGCGCACATAGATGATCACAAGCGCTTGCACGAGCTGGAACGCCGCTCCCAATCCCACCGCCCAGGCAATGATGGCCACGGGGTGCGTGATGCCGTTGCCGACCAGCCACGTAATGAGCGTGACGTTGACGAAGCCCATGAGCGGGCCCACGGAAAGGTCCACAGCTCCGCGGCCCGCCATGACGATCGGTGTTATCGCGAGCGTGGTCAGGATTAGCGGCGTTGCAACCAGAATGGCTCCAGCCAGACCATTGTTCGTAAACAGACCCTGGCCCCGGAAGGCGACAGCGCAAAGGAGGACGAGGAAAAGCCCGGCCGGAACGAACAGCGAGCGGTCCTGCGTGACTTGACGGAAAGCAGTTGCGGACATCATGCGGTCCTTTCCAGATCGAAATCAACGGAAGCGTCCCGGGCTTTCCCGAACATAGCGGCGAGAATTGGTGCCTCGGCGATTTCCTCGCCGGTCAGGGCACGAAACAACGTTCCCCCGAAGAACACGTCGACGCGATCGGCAAACCCGATGAACTCCTCGATCTCACTCGACAGGTAGATGACACTGCCGCCTTTTTCAGCGAACAGGCGCAACTCCCGGTAGAGGTCGCGCTTGGTGCCGAGATCGACGCCGCGGGCGGGGTCATTCAGGAGGATGACTTGCGGATTATTTGCGAAGGCGCGCCCGATGAGTACCTTCTGCTGGTTGCCGCCCGACAGTGACGTGATCCTGTTCGACGGACTGCCGATCTTGATACGCAGACGATCCACTTCGCGCTTGAACATCGGTTTCAGCGTGGGCTTGCGGATCACGCCCAGGGGGCCGAGCTTTTTCCTGTAGACGCCGATGGCGAGATTTTCAAAGATGCTTTGTTGCGGGAAGATACCCTCGCGCTTGCGATCCCCGGAGACGTAGGAAACACCGAGGTTGGCAGCATCGTCGAGCGATCGCAACGCGATCATCTTGTTCGTGTCAACCGAGCGGACCTTCACCTCGCCACCGAACGGCTGGATGATGCCGGCCAAGGCGCGGATAAAAGCGTCCTGCCCCTGCCCATCAAGCCCGGCTACGCCGACGATGCTTCCCTTCGGAAGGTCGAAATCGAATAGGCGCCCCGACCTGTGCGCGGCGAGACCGGTCGCGGTTAGTATGAGAGGGGCCGAGAGCGACTTCTTTCGGGAGGCGTATTCCGTCGCATCGCTCGCGCGCCGGTCTGCCGGCGTCATCATGGACAGCAGGTTTTCCTCGGTAATCTCGTCCTTTCCGAGCGTACCGACAGTTATCCCATCACGCAGGATCGTCGCACGGTCGGCGATACGCACGAGTTCTGCGATCCGGTGGGTGACGATGAGGATCGTCGCGCCCTCGGCACGAAGGCGGTCGATTTCCGCGTGGAGCCGGAGGGTCGAGTCGAGGTCGAGCGCGGCCGAAGATTCGTCGAGGATCAGCACCTGTGGCCTGCGAAGAATAGCCCGTGCGATGACGATCCACTGTTTGATGCTGAGCGGCAGGCTGCCCGCCAGTTGATCGAGGTCTATGGATTTTCCAACGAGCCGCGCCAGGATTTCAGCCGCTTCGGTCCGCCGATCTCCGGTCGACTGCGAACGAAAGACACCATCACGACCGACATAGAGGTTTTCGAACACACTGGCCTCGTCAGCAACCAGGACTTCCTGGAAGATGGTGGTCAGGCCGACCCGCTTGGCGTCGACGGGCGAGGCAACCTTTTCACCCAGGATCGTGACCTTGCCTGCGTCCGGGCGCAAAACGCCCGACATGATCTTCGCCATCGTGCTCTTGCCGCTGCCGTTCTCGCCGACGATGGCGTGCACCTCTCCGGCGCGGGCCTCGAAGTCGCACTTCTTGAGTGCCCTCGTCTCGCCGAATGCCTTGGCGACATCTATCATTCTGACTGTTATCTCGCTGCCCATCGCAGACCTCCCACCCGCAACATCCGCCAAAGCGGCTTTACGATCATCCAACGGTCCGCCCGGCAGTTAAGCCACCGGGCGGATCCGGCTTACTGGGCTACCGATTTCCAGGGATCGGCAGGACGCTCGAAGTACTGGTCGGCAATCGTACTTGGGAACCATCCGTCCGCCTTCGGTTCGACGAAATCCGTCGAGTTCACATCGCAATCCTCGGGGATCGCCGCGCGAACCTCGTCGATTGTAAACGGTAGGACAGGGCGCAGGAAGGACTGTACCTTCGGCCCCTGCCCTTCGAGCGTGCGAAGCATGATTTCCCACATCTGCTGCATCTCACGGCGTGGCGGCCAGATATGGAAACCGGCATCGACCCATTCTGGATTCTGGCGCCAGTAACATGCCGCCGAAGCCTCCCCACCAAGCGTAATCGGTACCATGTCACGGCCCGACTGGAGTATGGCGTTCAACACGCCGTTCTCCTGCGCGCCCTGTGTCAGAATACCGTCGACCTCCGTGGGGTTCGTCGCCAGGAATTTCTGCACTTCGACCTGTGCGACCTGGTCGGTCCATTTGCCAGCCACTTCGCCGACAATGGTGATGTCGGGATACTTTGCCAGCGCATCTTTGGCAGCCTTGTCGAAGCTGTCGGATGAGGCGAAGCCAGGGATGCCCGATACGAGAAGCACGTTGCCTTTCTTGCCTATCTTGTCTGCGAGCCATGTCGCCATTTCGCCGCCGCCCTGCGCGTGATTGGCAGCGCCGTTGATCGCGTAAGGCGACGTCACGTATCCCGAAAACGAGAAAACAGGGACGCCTGCCTTATACGCGTATTCGATCGTCTGGTTGAGAGCGGTGACATTCGAGCAGCAGATGATGATGGCATCAACACCATCATCAACCATCTGGCGCATCTGCTGGATCTGGACAGCGTCCTTAAGGTCGGACTGCGTGACCACGACTTCGGATACGAGCCCCGCTTCCTTGGAACGCGGCAACAGGTCATTCATGACGGCATCGAGGGCGGCTGCGCGCCACGTATTGCCGGCATAGCTACTGGCGTAGCCGATCTTCCACGGTGGTCCCTTCTTTGGTTTGAAGTCCTTATAGGCACTCGCGCCGAGAGGGACCTGCGGGTCGACAACCTCATAGATTGTCCTCTCGCTGGCGGGGAGCTGGTCGACGCCGTCAGCCCACGTCGTAGTCGTAAGGGCGCCGACCGCGATCAGCGCCCCCATGGTTCCGGTTAAACAACGTCTCATTGGATGCTCCTCCCAAGAGATTGGTTCAGGCGACTTTCGCCCTGGTTGCGGAAGCCTGCTGGATTTCCTCGAGGATCGGCAGCAGGTATTTTCTGAACTCGGTGTAGTCTTCGGTGACCGGGAAATGTCCAAGCTTCTCCATCGTCCAGAACTTGCTGCCCTTGACGAGATCCGCGGCGATCTTGGTATCCGTCGGGGAGGTGTTGGGATCGTATTCGCCCGTCAGGAAGTACAGCATGCACTTCGACGTATCGATCTTGCTCGCTTCTTCGGGCGAGACGTTGTGGTCGTAATAGTAATAATAGAGGTCACCTGCGAAGACGCCCGGACCGCCACAACTATATTCCCACTGGATTTCACGGACATTGGCTTCTGGTGAATAGGGCGAGATGTTGAGCATCATGGCCGCGCCGATGGAGGTACGATTGACGTTCGGATTGTCGAATTCCTTCCTGATGCCTGCCATACCGACATCGACATATTCGGCAGCCGAGCGTAGTGCCCCTTCGACGGAGATGGTCGCGCGGAAGTTGTCCGGGTAATTGGACGCCAGATCGATGGCGAGATGTCCGCCCATTGAGCTACCCATGTAAACGGGGCGGTCCAGACCAAGGGCCTTCGAGAGTTCCAGCTGGAAATCCATCATGAACTTCTTGGTCATGTTGTATTCTTTCTCCCACCAGCGAACGCCGTGCGGGGGAAGAGACTTCCCGTGATAGGGCAGGTCGAACGCGATGACGCGGAAGTTCTTGGTCACCTCTTCGTCGCAGAGCGTGTGGCGGTACTGGCGGCCGTCCGAGCCTGCCGTGTGACCGACAAGCAAGGGAATGCCCTCTCCGGCTTCCTCATAATAGACGCGATATTCGATGCCTTCGATCGTCAGGTAGACGTAACGGCCCGTGATCGGATCATGCCTGGTCATGCTACTACTCCTTCCGGACGGGCTTCGCGCATCAGGTTCGTCATGCGATTGAGCGCAGGGAGATACGCGAAGGTTTCGTGATTGTTGCTAAGGTACAGACCGTGTTTGATATTCGACGACTGCAGGCATTGGTAAAATGGCTGCGGCTTCTTCTGGAGAAGCGCGTCCCACTGTTCACCCGTGCCCCGGATGACGATCTTGCAGTTCTCGTCGTCGTAGGCGGCTTCTTCGACCTTCACCATCTTGCCGTCTTCGAAGTGAAGTGCGACGCTGCGGGTCGGAAAATCGCATTTGAGAATGCCGTTGAGATAACGGGTTTCGCGCTTGAACTCGAAGTCCTCCAGCGCCAGTTTTTTGAACTTCTCGAGATCAATAGCCATGTTCGGCTCCTCCCTAGTTAAAACGGCGCGGCCGATCCACGCCTTTCAAAATTTTCCGCCGCGCCTGCGGCCGCGGCTTCAGATACCCATTTCGTTGAAGACCTCCTGGGCGTTTCTGAAACTGTCGATGCCCGCCGGTACGCCCGCGTAAATCGCGACCTGCAGGAAAATCTCCTGGATTTCCTCCTTGGTGAGGCCGTTGTTGATCGCGCCGCGCACGTGGCCTTTGAGCTCATGCGGACGATTGAGAACGGAGATCATGCCAAGGTTCAGAATGGACCGCGCGCGCCTGTCGAGGCCTGGTCGGTTCCAGATGTTGTCCCAGCAATACTCGGTGACGAGCTGCTGCATAGGCCAGGTGAAGTCGGTCGCCTTGCCGAGTGCCGCGTCGACATAGGCATCACCCATGACTTCACGACGCGTCGCCAGCCCTTGAGCGAACTGTTCCGAAGGGACAGGCCGCTCCTTGCCGTGTGTTTTCACTGTCGCTTCTTTCGTTGCGGTCATTCGACGGCACTCCTAGCTTTCCGGTTTTCAGTAAAATGAACTGATTTTCAGACAATCTGTCAATTTTACCACATTCCGCGGATTTCCGCGGCTAATTGTGATCTTCGACGTATCGGATGATGCGGGTGTGGTCCTCGGAAGGACCCAGCGCTTTCTGTGCCGCATCCCACGCATCTGCCGTGCTGGCGAGAGCGTCGAGGCGAAGACCAAGCGTCTTGGCCAGATCGGCGGCGATGCGAATATCCTTGGCCATCAGGCCAATGGCAAATCCCGACCCGAACGTCTCAGAAAGAATGAACTGCTTCATCTTCACTTCGGTGGCATTGTTCTTGCCAGACGACGAGTTGAGAATATCGACGATCGTCTCAGGCTCCAGACCGAAGGCACGTCCCAGAAGGACACCCTCGATCGCCGCGAGTACACCGGCACCAGATACGAAGTTGTTAATCGCTTTCATCGCGTGACCCGAGCCAACCGGCCCCGTCCGGAACACCTGTTGCCCCACTGCCTTCAGCAGGGGCTCGGCCTCATCGATATCAGCATCCTCCCCCCCGGCCATGATTGTCAAGGTGCCAGAAACGGCGCGCTTGACTCCTCCGGAGACAGGGGCATCAACCAGCCGAAGACCACGAGAAGCAAGCTCGAGACCGAGATCCCTTGTATCGCTTGGAGCGGACGAACTCATGTCTATGACAACGGCATTTTGCTTGAGGCCGCCACAGGCGTTGCCGCCCAGAAGCGCGTCGCGTACGATCTTGCCGTTCGGAAGCATGGTGATCACGAAACTCGCCCCGACCATAGCCTCGGAAATCGTTTCGACGGCTCGTCCGCCGGCATCGGTGAGCTTTACCCTGGCGTCTTTCGAAAGGTCGAAACCGACAACCTCGAAGCCTGCCGAGATGAGATGTTGAGCCATCGGCTGGCCCATGGCGCCCAGCCCGATAAAGGCCACGCGAGTTGCGTCGACTGTCGCTGACAATTTTTCCTCCGAATGCACGCGAGCAACAAAGCTCACTCTTCTTCAGAAGGTATTAAACGGATTATCAGACAATCTGTCAATCAAAATGTTAAGATTATGGCGCGGCGTTCTTTCGCAGGTATTCTAGTACCACTTTCGCAGCCTGGTCGATGTGGAATTTGCAGGCTGCAGCCGCCAACGGACCATTGCGATTCTTGATTGCGTTTGCGATATCCTTGATTTCGGCAATGCTGTGCGAAAGGCGCCCCGGCTGAGTCATGGATGTCATCCGAAGGAGGTTGATGCGGTTATGTAAAGCAGTCAGCATCTGCCTTACGAACACGTTTTTGCTTCCGTCCATCAAGCAGTTGTAAAACGCATTTTTCGCGTCTATCAGCCTCGTACCGACGCCACTTTCGGCAGCGGCTTCAAATTCGACCACCGCGGCTTGCAGGATCGCTATGTCGGCGGCTGTGCCGTGCTCGGCGAACTGCTGGCCCGCGAATCCCTCAAGAAGCGCTCGCACGGTATAGAGTTGCTGGGCTTCCTCGTAAGTGATCGTACTGACCACCGGCCCCTTATGGGGATAGCTTGTGATGATGCCTTCAGCTTCGAGCTGTCGCATGGCCTCGCGAACCGAGGTTCTGCCGACGCCCAGCATTTCGCAAAGTTCGCGCTCAACCAGTCGCTGGCCGGGCTTGAACCGCCCGCTGACGATCGCCTGACGTAAGGTTTCCTCAACTTTAGAGCGCAACGTCGCGCTCTGTTTGGATATTTGTAGGTCCGTCTGCATCGCCCCGCCAACACCTGTAAACGGCACACGCCGTGCTTAAATCATTCCCTACATATGCAGGCATTCGCGCTTAATATCAATCCAGATTGTCTGAGAGCTACCAGTATCAGTTGATCCTACTGCTATAGCTTTGCCTGCTCGTCTTCACATTCAAATATCGAGGGATCAAAAAGCGGGCGCTTCGGAGGAGAGCCGTGGCGGTACCGGATTCGCACCGGCTCGTCGTGTCAGACAGCCGCAGCCTTGCGGATTCTCCACGGTCATGGATGGCCCCGGCTCAAAGAGGGATCCGACACCCCTCCGAAAACTGGTGTCGTAAGTGTAAGCGATTGCTGAGGGGGTTATGTCAGCTGATATCGGCACTCGATGGCAGCTCGCCGCGCGCAGACAATCACAAACTTTTTGAGAAAACTGCGGGGCAAGGCTCAGACGGAGCTGTGGCTGTCACGTATTTTTACGCTTTCGGCACGTTAAAGATGTCGCCGCTGGATGGCCGGTTGATCGTCAACGATTGGGCCATCCGACAGCACGTCACCGTGAGCCTGTTATTCGCCTGAACATTGTCTGCCGATGGGCCGTCCGGATCGAAATTCGACGCCAGCCAGGTATCGACGATCGTCTTTGCCAGTTCGGGACCAACGACGCGCGCGTCCAGGGTGATTATCTGGGCGTTGTTCGATTTGGCGGCGCGCTCTACCGAATAAGTATCGTGCGTCAGAGCCGCCCGTATACCCTGCCACCTTGTTGGCCGAGATGCAGACGCCGATCCCGGTGCCGCAAAATAAAATCACCCGATCGTGCTTGTGCTCGAGAATATCCTGTCCGATCCTGGCGGCAAGATCGGCGTAGTAACCGGATTAGCTAAGGTCTGTGGCCTCGATATCCGGCCGCCCGGCCAGATGGGCGGCGATGATATCCAGCAGTGGTTTACCGGGGCGGTCGGCGCCGAGGGCAATTTTCATGGCGGTTTCCTTCCCTGTGTCTGAAGAATGAATTGGTGGCTGCGCAACCGGCGCGGCCTTGCGGCTCAGGCAAAAAGCGTGGCGAAATCGAAGTCCAGCGTGCCGCCATCGAGCACGGCGGCGATGATCGCGCAGGCGAGTGGAAAATCGGTTTTCGCCGAAGGAACAGTGTTGAGCAGCTCCACCAGCACGCGGGCGGTGTCGATACCTTCCACCGTCTCGCCCGCGAGTTCACTGGCCATCATGCCGCTCACTGTTTGGTTGCGTCCAAGGCCGTGGCCAAGACGGCTGTTGCGACCACCGCCAACGGTCACATGCAGATCACCGATGCCGGCAAGGTCGAAGGCGGTGTCGCACCGACCGCCGATCCGCTCGCAGAGCATCGCCATTTCGCCGGCGGCCTGCGTGAAGGCCGCCGCTGTCGGGTTCTTGGATTGCCCGTCGGCGCGCGTCGTATCGGGGTAACGGGTCTGCATGGCGCTGACGCCGATCGCGAAGAAATTCTTGAGGGCGGCACAGGCTTCGACCCCGATCACGTCGTCATTGACCGCAAGGCGGTAATAAGGCGTTCGTAACAATTCCGCTGCAAAAGCGGCGGTTTGCCGATCACGGCAGGCATAGACGCTCGTCGTCGGATAGCGATTGGCCAGTTCCCGCGCAATGCAGGGTCCGCCGATGCCGATGAAGGCTGCCATATTCGTCACTTGCCCCGGCAACGTTTGCGCATAAGTGACGATGCGACCATGCTTGCGATCGAGTCCCTTGGTTACGAAGGCGACCGGTTTCGGCGTCAAAAGGGTCTCGTTGAGCCGCTTGATCACCCATGAAATCCCCGGGCTGCTGACGCCAATGATGACTAAATCGGCAGACGCCATATGCTCGGACGTCAGTTCGTGATCGGCGAAGATCACAACGTTATCCGGCAGCGGCCGGTCGAGCTTCGGATGCGCCTCGCCCGCCTTCATGCGGCGAACAGGTTCGCCATCGAGGGGTGTACCTACCAGAGTGACCGCGTGGCCGTTATCCACCGCCGGAATGCTTAGCGCACTGCCCATAACGCCGGCGCCAAGGATGAGTATTTTTGCCATGGTCTTTTCCTTCAAACCTTTGGGAGACAGGCTTCAGCGCATCATCGCCGCGACATTGCCGCCATCGACGGTGATCACCGCGCCTGTCGAGCTGCGCGCTTTCGCAAGGTGCACGAAGGCCGCTGCCACATCCGCGCCCGTCACTTCACGGCCGACGAGATTGCCGCGCATATAGGCCTCCGGCGTCAGGCCGCGCGCTTTCGAGCGCTCCTGCACCATCGCATCCGTCATCAGGCCGGTGCGGATACGGTCGGCATTGACGGCGTTCGAGGTGATGCCCGATACGCCGTGCTCAATGGCGTATTGGCGCATCAGCGCCATCAGCGCCGCCTTGGAGGTGCCGTAGGGACCGAAATCGGCGCCGGGATTGACTGCCTGTTTCGAGACATTGAAGACAATCGCCCCGCCGGTATTCTGTTTCTCCATCACCCGCACCGCGGCGCGCGCCATGTAGTGATGGCCCCAGAAATTGAGGTCGAACGCCCTGCGAAAAGTCGCCTCATCCACGGAAAGCAGCTTGCCCTGGAAAGCCGCCCCGGCATTGGAAATCAGAATATCGACGCCGCCGAAATGGCGCGCCACGCTTGTCACCGCCGCATCCACGGAAGCGGGGCTGGTGACGTCGCAGACCACCGGAAATGCGCCAATCCGTTTTGCTTCCCGCCTCACCGCCTCGTCGGAAATATCGAACAGGGCGACTTCCGCCCCCTCCGCCTTCAGCGCCTCGGCCACGGCAAGACCGAGACCGCTTGCCCCACCGGTGACGATGGCGACCTGCCGGGTCAGCGGCTTTTCCTGAACCTTGGTCAGCTTCACCTGTTCGAGCGACCAATATTCGATGTCGAAGAGATCGGCCTCCGAAAGCGCCTCGAAGGCATCGATGCCCTCGGCATTGGTGATGACCGAAATGGTGGCTTCCGCCACATCTGCGCCGACACTCGCATTCTTGCGCGCCGCCCCGGCCGCAAAGAGGCCGATGCCGGTGACGTAGAACACACGGGGCATGGGGTCGAGCATATGTTTGATGCCGCCGACGCGGGCATTGTTGCGCTCGAAATAAGCCTTGTATTCGGCCTGATAGGCGCCCACCGCCGCACGGACCATCTCGGCCCATTGCTCCAATTGCCCCTCGACCGGGGCCGGCAGCGCCACGCCGAAGCGCTTGATGTGGATGACATGTTCCGGCGTCGCATTGCCACGCTTGACGAGGCTTTCGACATTTTCGGCATTGCAGAAATCGAGGATCTTCTCGCCCGTGCGGTGTTCGAGCACGAAGCGTTTCGGCGCGCCCTCAATGCCGGTGTCGATGGCGATTGCGCCGCGCAGGATCGGCGCGATATCGGCAGCGGTGGCGAGCTTTTCGGGAATGGCGATGCTTTTGAACGGCTTCGCCCGGCCTTCAGCGATACGGCGCTCGGCCCTGTCGATCTTTTCGATCATGTCCTCATAGGATTGGCGGGGATCCTCCGACCAGGTGAAGATGCCGTGTTTGAGGAGGATCATCCCGTCGCCATCAGGGTTCGCCCGGAAGGCAGCGTCGCAGGCCTTGGCGAGATCGAAACCCGGCATGACATAGGGCACGATGATGCTGTCGGGGAAGAGTTCGCGCACAATCTCTTCGCCATGCGGCTGGTTGGTCAGCGATACGATGGCGTTGGCGTGGGTGTGATCGATATGTTTGAACGGCAGCAGCCCGTGCAGGATCGCCTCCACCGAAGGATTAGGCGCGGCCGGATCGAGGAGCAACCGGCGCTGCAGCATCACCATGTCGTCATCGGTCAGCGTTTCGAAGCCGACCATCGCCTTCAGCGCCTCGAGACGCACGGCAGGCAGGCCAGGCGGTTCGATGGTGCCCATGTCCCAGCCGCTGCCCTTGACGCATAAAACATCGACCTCGGAACCGTCCATTTCCGTGAACACCGTCTTGACCGAGGTGTTGCCGCCGCCATGCAGCACCAGTTCCGGGTCCACGCCGAGAAGCCGCGTCGTATAGGTGCGGATGGCGAGGTCGCGGTTGATTCCCTTGGCGACATAGGCATCGACCACGGATTTGAACTCTGAGTCCGACCAGCGCGATTTCATTGCAAATTCCTTTCCTGCGGCCGTCTGCCCGGCCCGATATTCCTGACACTGTGAGATTTGGAGCGCGCACCCTTAGATGCGGACCTCCGTTTCGGCATCGAAGACATGAACCTTGGCGGGCGCGATGGAGAAACGGACGTCGCTGCCCTCGGCAAACCGCGCCGCCTTGTCGACGACGGCCAGGAAGCGGCCGTCCGGCCCGTCGCAGAAAAGCTGCGCATCATGGCCGAGCCGTTCGAGCAGCAAGGATTTCGCGGCAAGCGGCCCTGCCTCGTCCACCACGACATCGGTAGGGCGCAGGCCGACAATCACCTTTTGCCCGGCCCTTGCCGTCGTCGTCGCTTCAAGCGGCACCCGTCCGGTCGCCGTATCGACGGCGGGTGTGCCGTTCGATGCGACGACCGTTCCGGGGAGGAAATTGATCGACGAGCTTCCGATAAAGTCGGCGACATATTTGCTGGCCGGACGGTCATAGACATCGTCGGGCGAGCCGATCTGCTCGATCTTACCGGCCCGCATCACGACGATCTTGTCGGCCATGGTCATGGCCTCGATCTGGTCGTGGGTGACATAGATCGTCGTGGTCTTCAGGCGGTTGTGGAGCTGGCGGATTTCCGTGCGCATATGGGCGCGCAGCTTCGCGTCGAGATTGGAAAGCGGCTCGTCGAACAGGAAAACCTGCGCCTCGCGCACCATGGCGCGGCCCATGGCGACACGCTGGCGCTGGCCGCCCGACAATTCCTTGGGGTAACGGTCGAGATAGGCGGTGAGATTGAGCGTCGCGGCAGCCCATTCCACCCGCTTCCTGATCTCAGCCGGCGGCACCTTGGCGACCTCGAGGCTGAAGGCAATGTTGTCATAGACTTTCATGGTCGGATAAAGCGCGTAGTTCTGGAACACCATCGCAATCGAACGATCGCGCGGGTGAACCTCATTGACACGCCGGCCGCCGATCAGAAGATCGCCGCCGCTGACGGTTTCGAGGCCCGCCGTCATCCGCAAAAGCGTCGTCTTGCCGCAGCCCGAGGGACCGAGAAGCACGACGAACTCGTGGTCCTCGATCTTGAAGGAAATGTCTCGCATGATCGTAAAGGCGCCGAACGACTTGCCGATACCCTGATATTCCACGGTCGCCATGGGGTTCCCACTCCATTTTTGTCAGCCTGCCGGACCCGCCGGCGGCATGGTCAATATGTCTGCCGTGTCGGCGTGATGACGATTTCCTGAACGATGGCCCGCTGCGGCAGCCGGTAAGCGTCGAGGATGAGACCGGCGACGATATCCGCCGAAATTCCCCCACCGATGGCCTGCTTGTTGGCCCTGTAGCCGGCGAGCGTCGCCTCGTCCTTCACATGATCGAGCACTTCCGTATCGATGATCCCGGGAGAGACGACGATGACGCGCACATCGTGCGGCGCCAGATATTCGCGCAGGCTCTCGGACACGGCATGCACGAAGAACTTGGTGCCGCAATAAACGGTATGGTCGGGATAGACCTTGCGGCCGGCAATCGAACTCATCATGACGAGCGTGCCGCATTTGCGCGTCATCATACCGTTCATCACCGCATGGACGCTGTTCATCACGCCCTTGGTGTTGATGTCGATCATCTCGTCCCATTCTTCCGGCGGCTGGCGGCCGATATCGCCGAGCCTTGCGATGCCGGCATTGGCGAACATCATGTCCACCGGGCCGAACGTCGCCTCGGCCTCTTTCACCGCTTCGGCAAGAGCGGCGCGGTCGCGTACGTCCGCCTTTTTCAAAACGGCGTCCGGCAAACCGAGCGCCTCAAGCCGGTCGAGCCGGCGGGCGATCAACAGCAGCGGGTGGCCCGCCGCAGAGAAGGCCCGCGCCACGGCCTCGCCGATACCGGAACTCGCACCCGTGATCGCGATCAACGGTTTATCCGCCATGATTGTCCTCCCGTTTTCCCTTGTCTTCCGGTCTGGAAGGGCGACGGCCACGCCGCCCTTCGCATTTCTCGGATCAGCCCTTCAGCACCGCTTCGACCTGCGAGGCGATGTCGTCCATCGCCTGTTTGGACGAGCCGTAATTGCCGGCGAAATACTTGCCGAGACCGACCGGGATCGTGTCGTTGGAAAGCTGCGCCCATTCCGGCAGATCCGGCTCCGACCCCATATATTTGTCGATCGTCTCGCGCACGACGGGCAGGTGGCGGGTCGTGCCGGCGCCCACACGGGCATGGGCTTTGACGCGGGGATCGTTATAGACCGAGGTGCGGGTCGGCCCGGTGCCACCGCCGAGTGTGGTAATGAGGGCCTGCGTATCGGCGCAGGTCGCCCATTGCATGAACAGCCATGCCGCGTCAGGGCTTTTCGAATATCGCGAGACGGCAAGCGAGGAGCCGCCCTGGTGGCCGACGCCGGGGATTTCGCCGTAACCGCATTCCGAAGGCTTGCGCAGCGCAAACGGCTGCGGCGGAATGACCGCTTCGCAAAGTCCGGAAACCTTGGTCTGCGTCGGATCGTCGAAATAGGGGAAGAACTCACCCCAGGAGAGCATGGAGGCTGCGACGCCCTGCGCGACCGCCTGACCCTGACCGTCCCAGGTCCATTGATCGACGCCGGGCGGCATGACCTTGCGCAGCGACGTATAGTAGTCGAGCGCGGCGATACCCCGCTCGTCATTGCCGGAGAATTTCTTGTCGGCGGTGAAGACCGAGCCGCCGTGACCCCACAGCATGGAAGTCCATTCGCATTCCAGCGCATAATGGCCGGATTTCATCTGGCCGGCATAACCGTAAACCTTCGGCCCCATCTCCTTGGTAATAGTGACGGAATTGTTGAGGAGATCCTCGAAAGTGGTCGGGGCCTTCAGGCCGAGCTTCTCGTAGATATCCTTGCGGTAGATCATGATGAAGATCGGGATATCGTAGGGCACGCCCACCCAGCGATCCTCGTATTTGGCGATACCGTCGACCAGCGCCGGCATGAAGTCGTCGATATTATAATTCGGCATGGCGAGGTCGGGCTTTGCCTGAATTTGCTCGCGCGGGTCGAAAACATCCTGACTGAACGAGGCCGCCCAGCTCTGGTCGATGTAATAGAGGTCGTAGGTACCGAGCGAGGAGGCGACGTCGAGCGTCAGTTTTTGCAGAACCTGTTCGAGCGGCAGAACCTCGATTTCGACCTTGATGCCGGTCGCTTCCTCGAAATATTTCTTGAGCTGCGAGTTGATGGCGTTGGATGGCGGCGTCGATTCCGTCGCAAGCTTCAGCGTCGTGCCGGCGAAAGGTTTGCCGACGTCCTTCAGCCACGCGAGAATGTCCGGGCTGGGGGTCAGCTGCTCCTCAGCCAGCGCCCTGTTCATGACGAACGGCCGGCTGCCCATGCCCATGCCGAGCGCGGCGGCTCCGAGGCCAAGCTTGCCGGCGGAACTCAGGAACGAACGGCGATCCATCCCCCCGCGCACGAACCGGTCGGTGATGGATGCGAGATAAAGCTTTCTGTCTTCCTCTTTCATGTTCTCTCCTCCTCTTTTCCCTCGCCGTGTTTGACGACGGGATTCCCTTGTTGATCCGCGCACTCCTCGTGCGCAGGCTTTGTCACTGCTTCAGCGAACCCATGGTCAGGCCGCGCACCAGATGGCGCTGGACGAGAAGGATCACGATGAAGGCCGGTACGATCGCCGCAGCGCCAAGGGCGGCCATGTTGCCCCAGGCGGTGCCGATAGACGTCACGAAGGTGGACGAGACGACGGGCACGGTCTTGATGCCGGTCTGCGTCAGCGTCAGCACGAACAGGAACTCGGTCCACGAAAAGATGAAGCAGAGGACCGCGGTGGCGGCGATGCCGCCCTTGGCCATCGGCAGAACGATGCGGCGGAAGATCGTCCAGCGCGACGCGCCGTCGAGCAGCGCGCTTTCATCGATCTCGGCCGGAATGTCGTCGAAGAAGCTCTTCAGCAGCAGCACGGCGAGCGGCAGGTTCATCAGCCCGTGAATGAGGATGATGCCGACGTAAGTATCGAGCAGGCTGAACTGCTTGAAGATGAAGAACATCGGGATCGCGACCGCGACCGGCGGCATCATGCGGGTGGACAGCACCCAGTTGACGAAGTCGTGGCGGCCGCGAAAATTCATGCGCGACAGCGCATAGGAGGCGAGCGTCGCGACGACGATGGCAAGCACGGTCGAGAGCGAAGCGACCACAATCGAATCCCACAGGCGCGGTCCCATATAGAAATTGCCGCCGCCGGGCGACACGCTGGCATCGCGGGCAAAACCGAACGAGATGCCGAAGACCTGTTCGAAATTGCGCACCGTCGGCTGGAAATCGGCGATGATCGGCGGCCAGTTGAAGATGTCCTTGGCGTCGCGGAAGGCGACCGAAGTCCAGAAATAGATCGGGAAGAAGAACGCCCCGACGACCAGCCAGCCGGCAATGGTTCTGAGGGTGCGGGCAAAACGGCTCTGATGCATGATTACCACCGTATCTTTGCAATGCGGATGAACAGATTGGCGAGCACCATGACGATCACCAGGCTGGTAAGGCTGAGCGTTGCGCCGTAACCCCACTTCAGGAAGGAGAAGGTCTGCTGCCAGGCATAGAGGCTGAGCGTATAGGTGGAGGTGCCGGGTCCGCCGGAGGTCATCACGAAGACGTAGTCGAAGACACGGAACAGATCGATGCCGCGCAACAGCACCGCCACCGCGATCACCCGCGACATCATCGGCAGCGTCAGGCGACGGAACATCTGGAGCGACGACGCCCCGTCGATCATCGCCGCCTCATAGGGTTCGCTCGGCAGCGAGCGCAGGCCCGCCATGAAAATCAGCACCATGAACGGCGTCCACTGCCAGATTTCCGCGACGAGGACCCCCGCCAGCGCCAGCGAGGATGTCGCAAGGATCGGCGTCGATTTGTCGAGCAGGCCGAGCGTATCGAGAAGATAAGGAATGATGCCGAATTGCGGATCCTGCATCAGCAGGAACATCATGCCGGCAATGGCCGGCGGAATAACCAGCGTCATCGACAGAATGGCGCGCAGCGCCCCGAAACCCGGCAGTTCGGCATCGAGAAGCAGCGCAACCGCCATGCCGAGGACGATCTCGATGGTCAGCGCCACAACGAAATAGACGAAAGTCACGCCAAGTGCGCCCCAGAAGCGGGTGTCGTTCCAGAGCTGGATCCAGTTATCGAAGCCGACAAAAGCGAGCGTGCGCTTGCGCGGCACGAATTCATGGAAGCTCAGCCAGACATTGTAGATCAGCGGATAGATGGTGAAGACGATCAATAACGCGATCAGCGGCAGCAGCCATGGCCATGGCGAATCCGAAATCGCGATGCGTTTTACCTGTGCAACGGACATGCTGTTCCTCCTCCTCGGGCCGTCGTGGAACACGCATGGCGTGTCCCGCGTCGTCCCCTTATTTTTCAAAGTCCCACGGATATCCGTGTTACTGCGCCCACCTCTCCCAAGGGTGACGTCATTCCTATCGCGCAGCGCTCGCCCTTTTCGGAAATGAGCGGCGCTGACGCATCCAAATGTCCAGCGCTTCGATCTCCCCGACCGTCATTCGCAGGCCTGACTTCGTGCGCCGCCAGACAATATCGGCGGCGGTACGCGCATATTCCCGCTCCATCAGGAAATTCACTTCCGCCTCTGTCAGCGAGCCGCCGAAATCACGGCCGAGATCTTCCCTGCTCTTTGCCGTACCGAGTATCTCCCTTGCCTCCAGACCATAATGGCGGACCAATCGGCGCGCCTGGCGAACGGACAGGAAGGGAAAATCCGCGCGAAGGTCGGAGATGAGATCGTCGGCCGTGCCGACGGGAAAGCCGCCCCCCGGCAGGGCGCGTCTGGCGGTCCAGCCGCGATCCCTGTTCCAGTCGGGAAAGATCGCGGCAAGCCTGTCGAGCGCGTCTTCCGCCAGGCAGCGAAACGTGGTGATCTTGCCGCCGAAAACCGAAAGCAGCGGCGCTTGCCCGGCCGGCCGGTCGAGCAGCAGCACATAGTCACGTGTCGTCTCCTGCGCTTTGGCCGCGCCATTGTCATAGAGGGCGCGCACCCCGGAATAGGTCCAGACCACATCCGCCGCCGTCAGCTGCCGCTTGAAATAGGAGGACGCCGCCGCCACGAGATAGTCGATCTCCTCCGCTGACGCTTCGACCTTGTCCGGCGCACCCTGGTAATCCCGGTCGGTCGTGCCGATCAGCGTGAAATCCTCCTCATAGGGAATGGCGAAGAAGATGCGGCCGTCCGGATTCTGGAAGATATAGCAGCGGTCGTGATCGTAAAGCTTGCGCACGACCACATGCGAACCCTGCACGAGACGCACCCGCGCCGGCGCTCCGCCGCCCGTGATATCGCCGACGACCTTGTCCACCCACGGACCGGCGGCGTTCACGATGGCGCGGGCACGCACTTCGCTGCCAGCGCCGGTTTCGGCATCCTGAAGACGCACGACCCACAGCCCCTTGTCGCGACGGGCAGAGACGCACCGTGTTCCAACCCGTACATCCGCACCCAGCGACGCCGCATCGCGAACATTGAGGACAACGAGGCGATTATCCTGCACCCAGCAATCCGAATATTCGAAGCCGACCGAGGAAACATCCCGCAGCGGCGCGCCGGCGGGATCGGTCTTCAACCGAAGCGTCGTAGTGGCGGGCAAAAGCCTGCGGCCGCCCAGATGGTCATAGATGAACAGGCCAAGACGCAGCAGCCATGCCGGGCGCAGCCCCTTGCGATGCGGTAATACGAACCGCAACGGCCAGATGATATGCGGCGCAATCGCCCACAGACGTTCGCGTTCCGCCAGCGCATGACGCACCAGCCTGAACTCGTAGTGCTCCAGATAACGCAGGCCGCCATGGATGAGCTTCGTCGAATTCGACGACGTCGCAGAACCGAGGTCGGCCTGTTCGGCGAGCAGCACCTTCAACCCACGACCGGCCGCATCGCGCGCGATCCCCGCGCCATTGATGCCGCCGCCGATGATAACAAGATCGTAAACCGTCTCGGTCATGCCGCATCCCTCCCGCCGCGCGCGTCGAGAATGCGATCCGCGACCTCCACGAAACCGTGGCCGCCTTCCCGAACCGTCACATAGGCCGGCTCCGCCTCGATACGGCCGCGGAACTGAAGCACGTTCGCGACCCCGCAGGCATGGGGAAAGAAGCCGAACATCGGCGCGTCATTCGGGCTATCGCCGACGAAGACCACGCGGTCGCGATCCCGATCGATGTCGAGATCAAGAATTTCGGCAGCGAAACGGCGGGCCATGGTCAGCTTGTCGTAAGCGCCGTACCAGCCGTTGACGTGGATGGACGAAATCTTCGCGACCGCGCCCTCCTCCTCGAAAATCCGTTTGATCCGGTCGATATGGGCGACCGGCAAAAGCGGCACGTCCTCGCTGAAATCGATGGCGAGATCGGCTTCGCGATAAAGCTGGTCGGCCGAGACCGCCGCCCCCGACACCTCGGCCAACACCCGGGCGCGAATCTTTTGAAGCTTTTCCCGATCCAGCGTGCGCTGGCTGTCCTCGATGGCGAAGACGCGGCGCATGCGGCGGGCATTTTCATTGTAGGCAAAATAGAAGGCACCGTTTTCGCCGACGACGCCGGCGACAGGCCAGAGGCGGGCGATCATGTCGCACCAGCCGGCCGGCCGGCCGGTGATCGGCACCACCGCGATGCCCGCCTGCGTCAGCCGCTCCAGCGCCGCGTAAGCGCAGGCCGGAAGCCGCCCCTCATTGGTGAGCGTATCGTCGATATCGCAAAGCAGCACCCTGACGTGGCGCGCAATCTCGATGGGCATATCCGCGATCGCCTGCATCTGATCAAGCCTCCCCGGACACGAAATCGGCGAGGATGCCCTCGTCGGCGGCAATATCGAGGAAGGAATAGCGATTGCGCATTTCACGGCAATGCAGAACCGACTCGCGGTAGAACTCCACCGGCAGACCGAGATCGGCCGCCGTCATCGGCCCGCCCGCATCGCGAAGCAGTTGCTCCATTTCCACAACAGGCAGCGCGAAAGCCTGCAACTCCCGACGAAGGGTCGGCCACAAGTCAGCGAATTTTTCGTTCATCGCGGCGGCGGCGCGCGCGTCGAACAGTTTCGGCTGGATTTCCGCAAGGCAATGCGCGGCGATATCGCCGCCCATGCGCCGCGCCATGTCGGCCGGATCGATCACGCTCGGCCGGATGACCGGCGGCGTTTCGCTGGCGAGGTAATGCGCCTGCAGCCGCGCCATGGTCAGCGTCGCAACGCCGACCTGCTGCCCATGCAGCGTGCCACGATGGCGCTCGCCCGCGAAGCAGTCGATATAGTGGGAAATCTGATGCTCGCCCATCGACCCGTGGTTCGACATGCCGGTGAAGGACACGCCGAGACCGCAAAAGGCCAGCACGCGGTGCAGATAGCCATTGGCCGCAACATCGCCGGCGGCAAGCCCTTTCGCGCGGGCATTCAGCTCCGCCTCATCCTTCTCCTGAAGAATATAGGGAACGGTCGAATAGAGACTGCCGAGCAGGCGGTGCGACATCCACCAGTCGATCTGCGCGACGGACCGCACCAGGCAATCCGCAAAGCCGGACGCCGAAAGATAGGTGGGCGCAGCGGCCGTCACGCCCAGATCCACGAAGAAACCGGCCGGCGCATGGGACGGCAACGAGACCTTCAACCCGTTTTCGAGCGTGATCGAGGCCGTCGTCGAGGTGTAGCCGTTCATCGACGCGGCCGTCGCGAAAACGGCGTAACGCCGGTCCGTCTTACCGGTCACGAATTTGCAGAGATCGTTGATCGTGCCGGAGCCGACCGCGATCACCGCCCCGGCATGTTTCAGCTTTTCGGTGAGGTCGGCCACGGCGGCCATGTCGGCATGGGGATGATCGAGGATCACCGTTTCGACCGGGCCGAGCGCCTTGAGCGCCGCCGCCACCCGCGACCCCATGGCATCCCAGGTATCGGGATCGGCAACGACAGTGAAGCGCTCACCGAGATCGAGACCCGCGACAAGACCGGCCTCCGCGCCGTCGAGCGTGTCTTCGATGACGATCTTTTCATAGGGAACGGTGGCGCGCTTGCCGGTTTCGGGGTTGGTCCAGTTGCCAGCCACCAGATCATCGATCAGCGCCGTCCAGCCGCCCTGAGGCGCCTCCGTGCCCAATGCCACCGTCATCGCTGTTTCCATCTCCCAAGCCCTCGTCTTCCACGTCCATTTTCAACAAGTGACAACATCATCTGTCATTTGTCAATACACATGACAAGAGCAGTTGACAAATGACACCTGCTTGCGCCAGATAGCGGCATGACACAGGAAAGAACTTCAGGAAGACCGGCCGGAGAAACCGGGGCCATAGTGCCCACGGAATTCGGCGACGCCATCATGTGGGCCGCCTGGCTCTATTATGCGGATCAGATGACCCAGAGCGAAATCGCCAAGCAGCTCGGCGTTTCGCGCGCGACAATCGTGAATTATCTGCAGGAGGCCCGGGAGCGCGGCGTCGTCTCGGTCCATATCAGCCCGGCCGCCGGCAGCCGCACCACGATTGCCCGGGCGCTGATGGAAAAATACCGTCTCGACGGCGCCTTCGTCATACCGAGCGCTGACGAGCAAAACCTCGCCGACCGGCTGGGAGACGCCGGGGCGCGGGTTCTGGCCGATATGCTGGTGGATGGCGATACGATCGGCGTCGCCTGGGGCCGCACGGTGCTGGCCGCCGCCGACCGCATTTCGCTGACCCGCCCGGTCACCGATCTGACGGTGGTGCAGGTTTCGGGAAGCTCGACGGGGGAGCGCGATTTTTCGCCGGAATTCTGCACCTCGCTCCTGTCAAACCGCATTCATGCGCGCTGCGTCAACCTGCTTGCACCCGCCTTTCTGACGACGCGGGAACTCAAGGCCCAGCTGCTTGCCGAGCCTATCCTCAAGAAGCAGATGGAATTGGTGCATTCGACCAATCATGTGCTTTTCGGTGTCGGCGATATCGGGCCGAAGAGCACGGTGCGTCTATCCGGCATCGCCAGTAAAGAAGAGATGGAAGATTATGTGGCGCGCGGCGCCGTCGCCGTCATCATCGGCCGCTTCATCGGCGCGGATGGCCGCCCGCTCGGCGGCGATCATGACGATCGCATGGTCGGCATCACGCTCGATGAGCTGCGCCGGGTGCGCAACCGCATCTGTCTGGCGGGAGGATCGGCCAAAATCGCGGCGATCAGGGCGACGCTGAACGCCGGTTACGCCACGCATTTCGTGACGGACATGGCAACGGCCGAAATCCTGTTGTCCGGCTGAGGCTGCGACAGGGCACCCGGATGGCGAGGGAGACGCCGCCCGGCGACAAAGGCCCGTAACACTGCGAATTCACCGGGCCGGCAGAAAGCGGAACCGGAGCATGGGATGGGAGGAGCGCTTATGCAGTACAGGGAACGCTATGTCGTCGGCATCGATTCATCGACCCAGTCGGTGAAGGCGATCGCCTGGACCATGGACGGCGCCCCGCGCGCGGAAGGTCGCGCGCCGCATGTCATCAGCACGCCTCACCCTTTGAAAGCGGAACAGAATGCGGAAGATTGGTGGGCTGCCGCCATCGACGCACTGAAATCCCTCACCCGGCAGGTCGCCGCCGACAGCATCGATGGCATCGCCATTTCCAACCAGCGCGAAACCATGGTCCTGCTCGATGCCGAAGGCAGGCCGCTTGCTCCGGCAACGCTTTGGCTGGACCGCCGCGCCGCCGAAATGGTTCCCGTGCTCGCAAACGAACTTGGCGGCAAACGCATACACACCATTTCGGGAAAGCCGGTCGATGTCATTCCCTGTGTTTATCGTCTGCGTCATCTGCGCGAGACCGATCCCGCCCTCCTCGACAAAGCCGCGCAGATACTCAGCGTCCATGATTTCCTCGTACAGAAACTGACGGGAGAAGCAGCCGCAAGCTGGACGAGCGGCGATCCCTTCGGCATTTTCGACATCGAGAAAAAAGCCTGGTCACACGAAATCCTTGACCATCTCGGCATCCCGCCGGCAAAACTCCCGCCCGCCCATCGCCCGGGTTCCCTCATCGGTCACGTGACGGCAGATGCCGCATCTTCGACAGGGTTGCGGACCGGCACGCCCGTCTATGCGGCAGGGGGTGACGGCCATTGCGCGGCTCTCGGCGTCGGCGCCATCAGTTCCGGCATCGCCTATCTCAATCTTGGAACCGCCGTCGTGGGCGGTCTTTGGTCACCGACGGCTGAACTGAGCCGATACTGGCGCACCCTCACCTCGCCGAGCGGGGAAGGTTATCTTCTGGAGAATTGTCAGCGCGGAGGCGCCTATTTCATAAACTGGTTGCTAGAAACCTTCGCGGGGAGCCGCAGCAGCGCGGAACTTTTCGGAAAACTCGAAGCGGAGGCGCGCGGATTACCGATAGGCTCGGGCGGGGTCACCGTTTCAACCTATCTCCTAGGCTGTATGGACCCCCATTGGGATATGACCGCACGCGCCGCTTTCGTCGGCATGGGCCCCGAAACCGGCATGGGTCATCTTTATCGCGCCTCTATCGAGGCGATCACGCTGGAGTTTGTACGGTCGCTCGAACAGATGCGCGCTGCCGGGATTGAAGCAGATCGCATATTCGTCATCGGTGGCGGTGCCGAAAGTTCGCTGTGGCGGCAGATAGTGGCAGACGCGAGCGGCCTGCCGGTGATCCGCAGTCTCTCCAATGAAGCCTCGGCCCTTGGCGCCGGGATCAGCGCAGCTGTCGGTCACGGCTGGTACGAAAATTTTGCAGCAGCAACCAACGCCATGACCCGCCTTGCCGAGCAGGTTGATCCGGATTTGCATGCGCGTGACGATTGGCGCGCCCTTTCAGCACGTCAAAGCGGTCTCTATCCCGCCTTACATGGCGTCATCTAATTCCTTCCACAGTTCTCAACGCTGTTTGACCTCGATCGCAGTTGCGATAATGAACGCAAAATGCACGCTGTTGATTTGCGCTAAGAGCTGACCCGGGACGGCGGGAAAATATCACTCAGAATTGACCCATGTTTCAATCCCCTGTGGTTTCAGCAGGGGGCTCTGGAGTGATCGGCATGGCGTTACTGAGCGTAATCCGACGCTGGCATTTTCGGGATCAGCTATCGATCCGGGAGATATGTTGCAGGACGGGCCTATCCCGGAATGCCATCAGCAAATATCTGCGTGCCGGCGGCGTTGAGCCGAAGTTCAGCGTCCCGGAGCGGCCGAGCAAGCTTGATCCATTCGCGGATCGACTATCTTGCCCGGCTGAAGAGGAATCGAAACAACGCGACGCGGCACGTTTGTCCCCCTGGCGTTTGAGCCGGGTGAAGCTTTCCAGTTTGACTGCTCTGAGGATTGGGCGATCATTGGCAATGAGCGCACCAAGCTGCAGGTGGCACATACGAAGCTGAGCGACAGCAGTGCCTTTATCGTCCGGGCCTAATTAAGTTGGTGCGTAGCGATCTTGATGCTGCGCATCTTACGTCCGTTCTCCGCTTCCACATCTATGATTTAGCGGTCGCAGGCCTCAACTGCTCTGTCATCCGGACGGCACGTTGTCTGCCAATCTGCAACATGGCGATACTGGCAAGAACCAGAACAATTGCGGCAATTTCCTGTATGCCGACTTTCTCGCCGGCGGCCCAGCCGATTAGCAATGCAACATTTGGCGTGATATAGGTCGCGCCCGAGGCTGCTACCGCGCCCAGTTCTTGCAGCAAAAAATAGTAGATCAGGAAAGCCATTCCCGTTCCCAGGACGCCGAGACCTATGGCAACACCAGCGGCGGCGTGCCAGTTTTGCAGAATGTTGCCCATTCCCGTTCGATCGGTGACAGCTAGGAGCAACAGCAAGGCCACGCCCGTTTGCCATGTGGCAAGCGCAAGGGGCGGCAGATTGTGGGGCGGCAGGAAACGACGGACATAGACGTATGAGACGCCGAGAATTGTAGTCGCAGCCAGCATCCACGCCACCCCAGTCAAGTTGATAGTTCTGTCTGTCACTTCCCAAGGCTGCGCAATGAGGACGATGCCCGCGAACCCCACTAGCACACCGCCGAGCATCAAAGCATTTAACTTTTCAGTGCGCAGGAATAAGAGAGTCGCGATGGTCGTGAAAATTGAGATCGATCCCCATTCCGCTCTCAAGATGGCTTCCCCTCGGCAGTTCATCAGGGCTAAATCAATCTAGCCGACATGTCCGGCGAAACGGGGGCACTCCAAGCGCCATGACAAGAAAATGCGGTAAGTGCCGGGCCTGATCGCGGTGAACCACACCTTTTTGCCACGCGACGAAGGCCAGTGGCAGGAACCCGAAAAACACACGCAAGAGCGTTATTTGCAAAGGTGTTATCAGCTCGGCCGCCCACTTCATGTAGATGAAGTTCGAGCCCCAAAATTATCCAAGGAGAGCGAATACGAGATATGTAAAACGCATAAGTTTGCCTCGTTGCTACGGAGCTAGGATGAAAGATCAAAGGCTTTGCCAAAACGGCGCAAGGCCGGATTTTCGAATAAAAATAATTACACCCGATACCGGTCAATCTGGCATAAGTTTCATTGTAACCTGCATGTAGAAATTCTATCATCTGCGATATGAAGTCTCTTCGTGCACTTCCTCCTCTTAATGCTTTGCGTGCCTTCGAGGCCGCAGGACGACGACTGAGTTTTAGAGCCGCGGCTGACGAACTTGGTGTTACGCAGGGCGCGGTTGCCCAGCAGGTTCGCGGATTGGAGACGAAGCTTGGCTTCCTGCTCTTCCAACGCCTGCGACGGGGCGTGCAGTTGACCGAGAGAGGGGCGGTCTATTTCTCTGAGGTCCACCGGGCCTTTGAGCAACTTATCGCGGCGACGGACACCGCGCTGTCGCGGAAGCGGATTGTGACGGTTAGCGTGACGCCGACATTTGCGTCGAAATGCTTAATCCCTAACCTGCCCAATTTCTCTGTCGAATATCCAGATATCGAATTGCGCGTACTTGCGACTGATGCGGTTTCTGACTTTGAACGAGATGGCGTTGATCTTGCTGTGCGCCTAACCAAACCGCCATTCCCGTTGGGGCAGGCCGCAGAATTTCTGTTCTCCGACATGATCGTGGTGGGTAGTCCCAACCTGATATCAAAGTGCTCGCTTCCGTTGACAGCACAGGACCTCGCTGAATTCACGCTGCTCAACGATGGTCAGGCTATTTGGACGACGTTACTTGGCGATCACCAGGCATGGGCGGAGCTTCATATTAACCAGGCTGCTCTTGTGATCGAGGCGGCGATGTCCGGTCAAGGATTGGCAATGGCAAATCGTGTTTTTTTGGAAGATGCTCTTAGCTCAGGGAGATTGGTGCAGGTGGTGGATAACATCGTCGCCACTCGGCTACTATCTGGTTCTTCCGAAGAAGACGCACGATGATGCGGCCTTAGCCGTTTCACGTGGATTCGGGAGCATGTTGTTTAGGCGCAACCGAGCCAAAACGGTTGCACCCGATCCGGAGCGATAGGGTCGCTGCCGTTGCCGTGTGCCGACCTGCTCAAAGTCCGACTCCCCGGCCAGCACAGGTCTTTACTGTTCGGCAGCCCCTGTTGCCTCACTGGCCAGTACAGTAGGCGGGCGTAAAGCGTCCGGACGCGGCGACCGGCATTAGACGCCGCAAATGGACGGCAGTTGACATTGGGCACGTTTTCGAACGAGCTTCTTCGCCTTGAACGGAATCGAACCGCTGACCCGTTGTTACTACGCGCCAATGGGAGACATGGCTTCGCATTTCAGTCGCGGTCGTGTTTCGGCCCCATCGCTACAACGATGGACCGATCCATGTCTTAGTGAACCGTCAGTGTCCCCCCACCTTTGCGTTGGAGGTGCGTGCACCCGGAGTAAATCCGCGCGCCCGTCCGGACCAGGCGATCAAAAGGGCGATGATCAGCAAAACGGTCAGCGCCCATGGAAACGCCGTTTGGCCATAGGCGTCCAAAAGAATACCGCCCATGATTCCACC
>NZ_RZTX01000025.1:0-42017 GCF_004005385.1 Agrobacterium sp. CNPSo 2736
GGTGCCGGTATTGGCGATGCGGACGGCTTTTTGTGTTGCGGCATCGAAAAGATCCAGATGTGCCTTTGAGACGTCGCATCCGATGTAAACAGGGTGTACCATGGCAAGCCTCATCCTGTGCTACGAGGTCCGCGCTCACGGCCTCCATCAACTGTTCAGGTTGGGATTATCAGAGCGGGCGGAGGTCCAAAAGCCAGCAGGCGGTCTCTAACGACCAGGATTCCGACGGCCTTCCGCCCGCACTCTACATAGCACAAATCCAATACACAGGATTCCTGTGACAAGCACAGGAATGAGGTTGAGGGGAGCCCCGGCACAAAAGCGGGACGCACCCTAGTGATAATTCACCTTTTCCGCATCGAGAATGCTGTCCGCATCCAGCGCCGCAATCGGAATATCGCTGCGCGCCGGAATATCGCCGGAAAGCTGAAGCGCCAGATAACGCCCGCAGCAGACCCGAAGGAACGAGGTGAAATTGCCGAGATCGTGCCCGGCATCGATCGATTCATTATAAAGCTTGGCGATGAGCTGCACGCTGTTCATGCCGTCACGCCGCGCGATCTCGTCCAGCGTCGCCCAGAAAAAGTTTTCAAGCCGCACGCTGGTGACCATGCCATCGATCCTGAGCGACCGCGTATGGCTCTCCCAAAGCGTCGGGTCTGCCTTGATGAAAAGCTTGCACATGGTTTCCTCCCTTACCACGCCTGAAAGATAGGCGGAAAACGGGGCTGGAAAAAGCCCCGTTTCGCTGACCTTATTTGCCGAGCACGGCCATGAATTGCGAAAGCCAGGCCGGATGCGCCGGCCACGCGGGCGCCGTCACCAGCTTGCCGTCAGTAACGGCCGCATCAATGGCGATATCGGCATAGGTGCCGCCCGCCAGTTCCACTTCGGGGCGGCAGGCGGGGTAGGCCGAGCAGGTGCGGCCCTTCAAGACGCCCGCAGCCGCGAGCAATTGCGCGCCATGGCAGACGGCCGCAACCGGCTTGTCGGCCTCGAAGAAATGTTTCACCGCCGAGAGCACATCCGCATTGAGGCGCAGATATTCCGGCGCGCGTCCGCCCGGAATGACCAGCGCATCGTAATCCGCAACCTTGATATCGGCGAAGGTGGCGTTGAGCGCGAAATTATGGCCGCGTTTTTCCGAATAGGTCTGGTCGCCCTCGAAATCGTGGATGGCCGTGGCAATGGTCTGGCCCGCCTTCTTGCCGGGGCAGACGGCATGCACCGTGTGGCCGACCGCAGCCAAGGTCTGGAACGGCACCATGGTCTCATAATCCTCGGCGAAATCGCCGGCGATCATCAAAATCTTCTTCGGCATATCTGCTCCTCCCGTTTTCGGATGCCTTTGGGCACCCTAACAGGCGGGATCGAGATGCGGGTATTATGGCAATACTACAGGGCCGATAACGGTGGGATCAGCGGGCCTGCGGCGGCTGCGGCCAGCGTCTCACACCGCCGCCCCAACTCTCAAAGGCTTTTGAAAGCTTCAGCACGAACAAATCCTCGTAACGTGGCCCGACGATCTGCAAGCCGATGGGCATTCCCGATCTGGAGAAACCGCAATTGATGGAGGAGGCCGGTTGTTCCGACATGTTCCACGGCACCGTGAAGGCGATATGTTCGAAGGGAAGTTCGGGATCATTGGTGGGCGAGGCCCAGTCGGCCGGATAGGACACGACGGGATTGACGGGTGAAATCACAGCATCAACGGACTGCATCAACCGCCCGCAGGTCTTACGCATTTCCATGGTCTGGTTGAAACCGAAAACGGCGCGCGAACCGGAAATATCCGCCCCCTTCTGCGCCCATTCATGAATATAGGGAAGGATCGCGGCGCGACGGTCAGCGCTCAGCGCCACCATGTCACCCCAGAACTTCGCCCGCCAGAAATCGTCCAGCCCGTCCAGCATTTCCCGCGTCAGCACCGGCTCGACCGGGATGACGATGGCGCCCGCAGCCTCGAACAGCTTCGCGGCGGAAAGCACGGCATCGCGCACCTCCTCGTCCAGCGGCAGGCCGCAGCCGGCATCCAGCATCAGGCCGATTTTCAGGCCCTTCACATTAATATCGAGGTTCATCCAGTTGATATCGTTGGGCGGCAGCGAGGTGCCGTCGCGCCAGTCGGGGCGAGAAAGCGTCGCCATGGCATAGGCGGCATCGGCAACGGTGCGGGTCATCGGCCCGGCGCAGCGGCCGGTATAATAGGGATCGACCGGGATGCGGCCCTGGCTCGGCTTGAAACCGAACAGGCCGGTCCACCCCGCCGGCAGCCGCACCGAGCCGCCAATATCCGTGCCGATATGCAGCGTGCCATAACCCGCAGCCCCGGCCGAGGCCGCACCGGCGCTGGAGCCGCCGGGGTTCTGGGTGGGGTCCCACGGATTGCGGCTGAGCTTGTGGAAACTGGAAAGGCCGGAGGAGAGCATGCCGTAATCCGGGCAGGTCGTCTTGGCGTAAATAATCGCGCCATCCTCACGGCAGCGGGCGGCCACCGGCGCGTCCTCAACCGCGGGCACCAGTTCCACCGCTTTGGTGCCAAGCGGCACCGGATGGCCTTTCGTGGCGATCAATTCCTTGAGCGAGACCGGAATGCCATCGAGGGCTCCGAGCGTTTCGCCCTTTTGCCAACGTTCCGTCGAGGCCAGCGCCTGCCTGCGTGCATCTTCCGGATCATAGGCGTAAAGCGCATTCACCACCGGTTCGAAGGCATCGATACGCACCTCCACCGCCTGCCAATATTCCGATGGCGAAAGCTTCTTATCCCGGTAAAGCGCCAGGATTTCGAGCGTGTTGAGGTCTATGAGATCGGTCATGGCATCGTCTCGTCAGAAAAACAGGAAATAGGGGCGACAGCTTTTTTGAGCGGTCAGCTGGTATCGCGTGGGTCCAGCAGGTCGCGCAGGCCGTCGCCGAGAAGATTGAGGCCGAAGACGGCGAGCGCAATCGCAAGGCCGGGCATGATGGCAAGCCAGGGTGCGGTGCCGAGATAGGTCTGGGCATCGGCCAGCATCCGCCCCCAGGTGGCGGCGGGCGGCGGCATGCCGAGACCGAGGAAGGAGAGGCCTGCTTCCGTCAATATCGCAAGACCGAGCTGGATCGTCACCTGCACGATGATCTGGTTGGAAATATTCGGCACGATATGGAAAAGCGTGATCTTGGCGCGGTTCTGGCCGATGCTGGTGGCGGCGGTGACATATTCCCGCGACCATATCTGCAACGCCGCCCCCAGTGTCAGCCGGGCAAAGACCGGCACCATGAAGGTGGCGATGGCAATGATGGCGGTAAAACGGCCCGTGCCGATGAAAGCGCCGAGCATCATGGCCGACAGGATGGGCGGCACGGCGAAGATGATGTCGCAGATGCGCATGACCACGGTTTCGGTGAAACCGCGCAGCGCCGCAACCGCCACGCCGATGGTCGTGCCGACAGATGCGCCGATGGCGACGGCGGCGATGGAGGTGGACAGCGAGTTCCACGCACCTGCCATCAGCATCGACAATACGTCGCGGCCGAAATGGTCCGTGCCGAGGCCGCCATAAACGAAGGGCGATTTCAGCTTCTGAACGATCTGCATCTTTGTGGGGGACACCGGCGTCCAGACCAGCGACAGCAGGGCGACTGCGACCAGAAAGACCGTGACGGCGATGCCGACGGCAAAGGCGGGGCGGCGGCGGATCAATCGCATCATCGCGCACCTGCCCGCAGTCTCGGATCGATGAAGAGATAGGCAATATCGACCACGAAATTCATGACGATCACCAGCGCCGAGAAAAACAGCACGACGGACTGCATGACGACGATATCGCGCTGGGTCAGCGCCTGATAGGCAAGCCGCCCGAGGCCCGGCAGGTTGAAGACGTTTTCCACCAGCACCGCGCCGGCAATGAGGAAGGTGAATTGCAGGCCGATCATGGTGACGACAGGGATCATCGCATTCGGCACCGCATGCCGCCACAGCGCCACCCGTTCGCTCAGGCCCTTGGCCCGCGCGGTGCGCACGAAATCCTCGTTCATCACTTCAAGCACGGCGGAGCGGCACACACGCGTGAGAACCCCGGCCTGCGACAGCGCAAGAGCGATTGCCGGAAGGATGAGCGCCGTGAGACCCGCTGAAAAGCTCGGCGTCCAGCCGGGAAAACCGCCGGCCGGCATCCAGCCGAGCGTGGTGGAAAAAATGATGATGAGCAGCAGCCCGACCCAGAAGCCGGGCACGGCAATGCCCACATGCGAAAACAGCCCGGCCGCAAAATCCAGCGCCCCGTTACGGCTCCTCGCCGCCGCCACGCCGAGCGGAATGGCGATGGCCACCGAAAGGCAAACGGCCAGCAGCGCAAGCGGCAGGGTAACGGCCAGCCGCTCCAGGATCAGGCCCGCAACCGGCACGCCATAGGTATAGGATTGCCCGAGGTCGCCCCGGAACACGCCGGCCAGCCAGTGGAGATAACGCAGCGGTAGCGGCTGATCGAGGCCCATCTGCTTCTGCAGCGCGGCGAGCGTATCGGGGTTCGCCGAGGTTCCGAGCATGATGGCCGCCGGATCGCCCGGCAGCAGGCCCATGACGACATAGATGATGAGGGAAACGGCAAACAGGGTGATGACGAGGCTTAAAAGACGCCGGATGAGGACGGCTAACATCTGGCATCTTCTCCTTGCTTTGTTTCGCCTGCGGTCGAAGGTCCAGTTACCTCTCTCCCGTCATTCCGGCCTTGAGCCGGAATCCAGCCGACGCGCATCTGCGCGGCGGAGAGAACCCTTTCAGCCCAAGGACTTGGGCTGGCTGGATGCCGGATCATCCTCGGGCTCGACCCGGGGACCGGCATGACGGAAGAAACGGGTATCGACAAACGTCACTCTTCCCAATGCACATCCGTCAGCACATTCGAGGGAATCGGCTCGTTTTCCCACAGCCCCTTCACCTTCCTGTCCCAGACGCCGAGTTTCGGCATGACGAAAAGATAAAGGGCGGGCACGTCTTCCGCGAGGATTTTCTGGGCTTCGCCATAGAGCTTTTCCTGCTCGCCGGCATCCGCCGTCTTTTCCACATTCGCCACGACCTCGTTGAAAGCCGGGTTCTTATAATTGAAATAATAGGGGTCGCGCGCATAGATATCGATATCCATCGGCTCGGCATGGGCAACGATGGTCATGTCGTAATCCGCGCCCTTCAGGACATCCGCCACCCATTTGGCCGGAAACTCGGTGGTCTCGATGGTCATGGTCACGCCGATTTCGGCAAACATTGCCTGCAGGATTTGCGAGGTCCGCTGGGCATAGGCCATTTGGGGGGCCTTGATGGTGAAGTTGAAACCATCCGGATAACCGGCTTCGGCAAGCAGCGCCCTGGCCTTGTCGATATCGTAAGGATGTACCCCGGTCGTATCGATATAGCCGCGGTCATTCGGCGTGTAATGGCTGCCGATGGCCGTGCCGAAGCCGGACCAGGCGCCTTCAATGACAGTGCCGCGATCCACAGCCATCATCAGCGCCTGACGCACGCGCTTGTCATCGAAAGGCTTGCGGGCATTGTTCATGCCGGCCACGACCTTCAGCTCGGTATTGCCGACGAAGGTGCCGAGGCGCGCGTCGCCATCGAAGGAGGTCATCAGTTCCGGTGCGCCGAATTCCGGGAAGGCATCGATATCGCCGGACTTCAGTGCGGCGGCCTGCGCCTGCGGATCGGAGACAAAACGGAAGGTCGCCTTGTCCAGCTTCACCGCCACGGCCTTGTCCCAATAGGCGTCGTTCTTCTGCAGCTCGACCTTGTCGCCCTTGGCCCAGTTAACGAATTTGAACGGTCCGGTGCCGACAGGAGTGGTGCGGTTATTCTCCACGCTCTTGGGCGCCACCATCACGGAGGCAGGCCAGCCGAGCCAGTAGAGAAGGCTGCCGGCCGGCTGCTTCAGCTTCAGCACCAGCGTTGCCGCATCCGGCGTCTCGATAGTGTCTATGGCGGCGAAGAAGCGTTTCTGCGGATTGACCGAGCTTTCACCGCGCGCCCGATCCAGCGAAAATTTGGCGACAGAGGAATCGAAAGCCTCGCCATCATGAAAGGTGACGCCCTTGCGCAGCTTGAACGTATAGGTCTTGCCATCAGGGGAAATTTCCCAGCTTTCGGCAAGCTGCGGCTTCACCTTGCCGTCGCGGTCGATCTTCACCAGACCTTCGAAGACATTCTGCCAGGTGACCTGGCCGATGGCGACGGGGGCGGCGATGGTCGGATCGAGACCGGCCGGCTCGACGGCCATGCCAAGCGTCAACGCGGTTTTCGGCGCGGCTTCGGCAACCTTTGCCGAAAGCGGCAGCCAGAGCGCCGTGCCCAAAGCAAGGGTCAGCGCGGCGCGGCGCGAAAGCGTTGCCGCCTGCGAAAGATAAGTGCGTGGCATCATTGTCCCCTGTCTGGCGGCCGGGGCATTTTTGCCCTCGGAAGACCGCCCGTTGCAAAAAGAGTGTCATGTTGCAGGCGCACACACAATCTCGATTTTTGTGTGCTCCGTGTAGCTGAAATGGCTACACGGAAATGCGGATGGAAATCAACCTTCCGGGCGGAAAGACCAAACCGTCCCGCTTATCCCGCCGTCGCCTCGCGCATGAAGCGCTCGATGAAATCGGCGAGCTTGGAGGCGGCGAAGGAGAGTTGGCGGTCGGGGGCGACGCAGAGGTCGATCTGGGTGTGAATGCCTTTTTTGCCTGCCAAGGGAACGGCGACCATCTGCCCGCTGCGGATTTCCCGCGCCACCGAAAGCGCCGGCAGAAGCGTGGCGGCGGCGTGGCCCAGCACCAGTTCCTTCAGCATTTCCAAAGAGCTGGTAATGAAGACGGGATCAAGCTCGATGCCCGCATCGGCAAACAGCGTATCGAAGGCCTGACGCGCAGCGAAACTTTTATCCGGCAGGGCAAGCGGCAACCCGGCCAGCTCTTTCAGCGAGACTTCCGGCTGTGCCGCGAGCGCATGGCCGGCCGGGAAGATGGCATCGTAGCTGATGCGGGTGCGCGAGCGCACTTTTACGCCGGAAAGCTTCGGCGCAAACAGACTGACGACCAGATCGGCTTCCGCCGCACCCAGCGCCTCCATCGCCTGCCGGGCGCTGGTAATATGCACCTCGAAACGCAGCTTCGGATATTTGAGGCTGAATTGCGCCAGCACCGGCGCCAGAAGGTTCGCCACCGTCGCGCCATTGGCATAGACCGTGACCCGGCCGCGCTGCAGGCCCTTTAGATCGTCGATGAGTTGGTGCACATGGTCGAGTTCCCGCAGCGTCTTGCCGGCGCGGGCGGCGAGCAATTCGCCTGCCGCCGTCAGCTTCACGCCTCGGCTGGAACGCTCCACCAGTGGCGAGCCGAAATAATATTCGAGATTTTCGATCTGCCGGCTCACCGCTGTGGGCGCCACATTCAGGTTTTCCGCCGCGGCGCGCATGGAATTGGTGCGGACCAGTTCGTCGAAATACATCAGGGCGCGCAGTTGCATGGGGTGGATACCTTGTTCGGATAGGTCACGTGGCGGTTCACCATATCATCGCAGCGTCGCGAGAAAATACTTCACGCGGGAAGATCGCTCGTGAAAGCAAAGCTCGCCGCTTGTTTCTTCTCCCCGCCGGGGAGAAGGTGGCGCGCAGCGCCGGATGAGGGGGCGACGGCAAAGATATGCGGAGAGCTTGCCCCCTCATCTGCCCCTTCGGATCATCTTCTCCCCGGCGGGGAGAAGAAAAAGGAGGCACCCTCGCGCCATCACGCGCGTTTGAAACCCTCGCTCGCCACCAGCAGCTGCCTTGTATAATCCGCACCGAATTCCCGGCTTTCCAGCGCCTCCGCCTCCAGCATTTCCACCACCTTGCCGCTTTTCATCACCGCGAGGCGATCGCACATATGGCTGATGACACCGAGATCGTGGCTGACCATGACGAAGGTGAGGTTGCGGTCCTTGCGGGCCTGTTCCAGCAGATTGAGGATTTCGGCCTGAATGGAGGCGTCGAGCGCCGAGGTCGGCTCATCCAGCAGCAGGATTTTCGGCTCGACGATCAGCGCACGCGCAATGGCGATGCGCTGGCGCTGGCCGCCGGAAAGCTGGTGCGAATAACGGAAGCGGAAGCCGGAACCGAGACCGACTTCATCCAGTGCGCGGGCGATGCGCTGTTCGCGATTGTCGAGACCGTGGATGACCAGCGGTTCGAGCAGCAGCGCATCCACCGTCTGGCGCGGGTGCAGCGAGCCGTAGGGGTCCTGAAACACCATCTGCACGTCGCTATAGAAGCTCCTGTCGCGGCGCTTGCCGGCATAGGAGCGCCCGGCCACCATCAGGGAGCCCTCATCGAAATGATTAAGGCCGGCAATGGCGCGCAGCAGGGTCGACTTGCCGGAACCGGACTCGCCGACGATGCCGAAGGATTCACCCTCGGCCACATCGATGCTGACGCGGTCGAGCGCGATGTAACCGTCGAAATCGACCACCATGTCGCGGACGGAAAGAACTGAACTCATGCGCGCCACTCCGGCTTGCGTTCCAGAACCGGCAGCGGATGCCGGTGGCCGCCGATTTCCGGCAGGCAGTTCAGCAGGCCCTGCGTATAGGGATGTTTCGCCTCCTTCAGATTGGCGGAAGACAGCTCTTCCACCACCTTGCCCGCATACATGACGAGAACGCGGTCACAGAAAGACGATACCAGCCGCAGATCGTGGCTGACGAAGATCAGCCCCATGCCACGGTCGCGCACCAGCTTGTCGAGAATGTCGAGCACTTCCAGCTGAACCGTGACATCGAGCGCCGAAGTCGGTTCGTCGGCGATCAACAGTTCCGGACCGCAGACCAGCATCATGGCGATCATGACACGCTGCCCCATGCCGCCGGAAACCTCGTGCGGGTAAAGATCGAAGACGCGTTCCGGGTCGCGTATCTGCACGGCTTCGAGCATGGCGAGCGTGCGCTGGCGCGCCTCGCTGCCGCCGATCTTTTCATGGGTGCGCAGGGTTTCCATGATCTGGCGACCGATGGTCATGACCGGGTTCAGCGAATATTTCGGGTCCTGCAGGATCATGGCCATGCGCTTGCCGCGCATGATCCGCCGCTCTTTTGCAGACGCCTTGAGCAGATCGATATCGCCGAAGCGCAGCGCATCCGCCTCGATACGCGCATTTTTCGGCGTCAGCCCCATGATGGCGCGGCCTGTCTGCGATTTTCCGGAGCCGGATTCGCCGACGATGCCGAGACGCTCGCGCCCGAGCGTGAAGGACACGCCGCGCACCGCCTCCACCAGCCCGGTGCGGGTGGGGAAGGACACGCGCAGGTTCTCTACGGTCAGAAGCGGCGCACTCATTGGCCCGCCTCCTTGGGGTCCAGCGCATCGCGCAGGCCATCGCCCAGCAGGTTGAAACCGAGGCTGACAATGAGGATCGCCACGCCCGGCATGGCCGCGACCCACCATTGGTCGAGGATGAAGCGGCGACCCGAAGCGATCATCGCGCCCCATTCCGGCAGC
The DNA here is from genome assembly GCF_004005385.1 of Agrobacterium sp. CNPSo 2736. Lineage (NCBI taxonomy): Bacteria > Pseudomonadati > Pseudomonadota > Alphaproteobacteria > Hyphomicrobiales > Rhizobiaceae > Agrobacterium > Agrobacterium sp. CNPSo 2736. Next base: position 9,477 of record NZ_RZTX01000025.1, read on the forward strand.
GGCGGCTGTGCGCCGAGGCCGAGGAAGCCGAGGCCTGCGGCGGTGAGGATGATGCCCGCCATATCCAGCGTCACGCGCACGATGAGCGACGACAGGCAGAGCGGCATGACGTGTTTCAGCACGATGCGGAAGGGCGACGCGCCCATGAGCTTGACCGCGGCGATGAAATCGGAATTGCGGAAGGTCATGGTTTCGGCGCGCGCGATGCGCGCATAGGGCGGCCATGAGGTAAGCGCGATGGCGAGCACCGCGTTTTCGATGCCCGGCCCAAGCGCCGCGACCAGCGCCAGCGCCAGAACGAGCTTCGGAAAGGCAAGGAAGATATCGGTGATGCGCATCAGGACCGCATCCACCCAGCCGCCGGCATAACCGGAAACCGTGCCGACGATGAGGCCGACGGGGGCCGCGATGATGGCGACCAGCAGAACCACGAACAGCGTCAGCCGCGAACCGTGGATGAGGCGCGAAAGAATATCGCGGCCCTGATCGTCAGTGCCGAGCAGGTAACCTTCCGTGCCGGGTGGCAAAAGCCGGGCATTGCGCAGATCGCCCTGCACCGGGTTATGCGGGGCCAGAACATCGGCAAACAGCGCCACGAACAGCAGCGCGATGATGATGGCCAGCCCAAGCAGCGCCAGACGGTTTTCCGAAAAGCGCCGCCAGATGACATAGGCGCGGCCAAGTCGCGCCTGCTTGCGCGAGGCCGGCCGGTCGGAGAGCAGCCATTCGCGGCTATAGGGTTTGATCGTATCGGTCGAAAGGGTCATCGGCTGCGCGTCCTCGGATCGAGCGTCCGGTAAAGCAGATCGGAAAAGAGATTGATGCCGACGAAGATGGCGCCGATCACGATCGTGCCGCCGAGAACGGCATTCATATCCGCATTCTGCAGCGAATTGGTGATGTAGAGGCCGAGCCCCGGCCAGGCGAAGATGGTTTCGGTCAGCACCGAACCTTCGAGCAGACCGGCATAGGAGAGCGCAATCACGGTCACCAGCGGCACGGCGGCATTACGCAGCGCGTGGAACCAGATGATGCGGGTTTCCGAAAGCCCCTTGGCGCGGGCCGCGACGATATATTCCTGGCTTAGCTCGTTCAGCATGAAGGAGCGCGTCATGCGACTGATATAGGCCAGCGAAAAATAGCCGAGCAGACAGGCGGGCAGGATGATGTGGCGGAAGAGATCCCACAACACGTCCCATTGCCGCTGCCAGATCGCGTCGATCAGGAAGAAGCCCGTGACCGGCGTGAAGGTGAATTCATAAACGATATCCATGCGGCCGGGATAAGCCACCCATTGCAGCCGGGCGTAAAACACCAGCAGCGCCAGAAGGCCGAGCCAGAAGATCGGCACGGAATAACCGATGAGGCCGATGACGCGCACCACCTGGTCGGCAAAGCTGCCGCGCTTGACGGCGGCAAGCACGCCGAGCGGAATGCCGAAGACGGCGCCGATGATGGTGCCGAGCGTGGCAAGCTCGATGGTGGCCGGAAACACCCGCTTGATATCCTCCATCACCGGATTGGTGGTGAGGACGGAGGTGCCGAAATCGCCCGATAGCGCCTGCTTCAGATAAAGGAAGAACTGCTGCCAGAGCGGCAGGTTGAGGCCGAGCTGCTCGCGCACCCGCTCGACCACATGTGCGGGCGCCCGGTCGCCGACGATCGCCAGCGCGGGATCGATCGGCACGACGCGGCCAATGAAGAATGTGACCGCCATCAGCCCCAGAAAGGTGGTGATGACGGTGACGGCGAAGCCGAGAACGGCTTTCACGCGGGCATTGGCACGGCGTTTGCCGTGCCTCGCCCTGCTATTGCTTTCAACCATGCTCAAGAGACCGATCCTTCCGGATCATTCCTTGGAAATGGTGTAGACGAAGTTGGTGTCGAAGCTCGGTCCGAGCTTCAGGCCCTTCAGCTTGGCGGAATATCCCGCCACTTCCGTCTGCTGGAAGATGATGACGAAGGGACCCTTCGCCAGAACTTCCTTCTGCAGGTTTTCATAGATGGCGGCGCGCTTGGCGCTGTCCTTCTCCAGAAGCGCAGACTGGGTTTCCTTGGTCAGATCAGGAACGTCCCAGGCATTGCGCCAGGCGAGCGTCTTGTTCTTGCCCTCGTCGGAATTGTCGTAGTTGATGGTGAAGGTTTCCGCATTCGAGTTCGGGTCGAAATAGTCCGAACCCCACTGGCCAATGTAGATATCATGCGTGCGGGCGCGGTATTTGGTCAGCGTCTGCTTGCCGTCGCCGGGGATGATTTCCAGCTTGATGCCCGCCTGCGCCAGCGTCTGCTGCACGCTTTCGGCAATGCCGGTCACCGGCTGGGTGTTGCGCACATCCATGGACACGGTAAAGCCGTCCTTCAGGCCGGCCTTGGCCAGAAGCTCCTTCGCCTTGGCGACGTCGAGCTTGTAGGGGTTCTCGTCAAGCGCGCCGAGCTGTCCCTTCGGCAGGAAGGTCTGGTGAACTTCGCCGATGCCCTTGATGATCGTCGCGCCGATGGCGTCGTAATCGACCAGATATTTGAAGGCTTCGATGACCTCGGGCTTCTTCAGGTTCTCGTTTTTCTGGTTGAGGCTAAAATAATAGACGGTGCCCTTCGGCGCGGAGGTGACGGCAAGGCCTTCTTTCTTGGAAACGGCTTCCATGTCGCCCGGCTCGAGGTTGCGGGCCACATCGATATCGCCGTTCTCAAGCGCTAGGCGCTGGCCGGAGCTTTCCTTCATGTGGCGATAAACGACGCGCTTCAGCTTCGGCTTCTCGCCGTAATAATTTGGGTTGGCTTCCAGGATCACCGCCTCGTTGGCCTTCCAGCCAAGGATCTTGTAGGGGCCGGAACCGGCATAACCCGTCTTCAGGAACTCGTTGCCGAAATCGGTGTCGTATTTGTAATCGGCGCTCGGCGTGACGGACTTCGCCTTTTCGGCGATGAGCTTCTTGTCGACCACCGAAGCGACGGTTGCGGTCAGCACGTTCAGCACGAAGCTCGGCGCATAAGGCTTATCGACCGTCAGAACGAAGGTGTTCGCATCCGCAGCCTTCGCCTTTTCGGTGACGTTGTCACCGCTGAGACCGAACTGCGTCAGCAGGAATGCCGGGGACTTGTCGAGCTTCACGGCGCGTTCGAAGGAGAAGGCCACATCATCGGCCGTGACGGGATTGCCGGAGGCGAATTTCAGGCCGGATTTCAGCTTGAACGTATAGGTCAGGCCATCGTCGGAGGTCGTCCAGCTTTCGGCCAGATCGCCGATCACCTTGGACGTGTCGGTAAGATCGATGGAAACCAGCTTGCTGTAGGTATTGCCGGTCACTTCGGCAGCGGAGAGTTCGAAAGCCTCGCCCGGATCGAGCGTAATGATGTCGTCGATGGCGAAACCTTCGACCAGCGTATCGGCCGGCGTTGCGGCAAAAGCCTGCGGCGCCGCCAGCATCATCAGCGACAAAGCGGCGCTGGTGCTCAGAATACGCATGGATTTGTTGAGCGATTTGATCATAGGATCTCCCCTTTTGTTATAAGCTTGATTTGGTTCGCTTCAGCTCTTCTCAGGCCGCCTCGTGCCAGGCCTGAGACAAAACACGCAGCCAGTTTTCCCGGCATATTTTAGCAAGTTCTCCATCACCGTAGCCCGCCGATTTCAGCGCCGCAACCAGATTGTGATTGCCGCTCGCATCGGCAACGCCGACGGGTATCGTCGCGCCGTCGAAGTCCGATCCCAGCGCCACGCAATCGACGCCCATGCGCTCCACCATGTAATCGATATGGCGCACCATGTCGGAAAGCGGCGTATCGGCAATGTCGCGCGCATCGGCCCTGAGCATGGTCACCGCGTAATTGAGACCCACCAGCCCGCCGCTTTCCTTGATGGCGTCCATCTGCCTGTCGGTGAGATTGCGGGCGACGGGGGTAAGCGCATGCGCATTGGAATGGCTGGCGATCAGCGGCTGATTGGTGGTCTTCGCCACATCCCAGAAGCCTTTTTCGGTGATATGCGCGAGATCGATGAGAATGCCGAGCCTGTTGCATTCCTTCACCAGCGCAAAACCGGCGTCGGTGAGGCCCGGCGCCGTATCGGGAGACATGGGATAAGAGAACGGAACGCCATGGCCGAAGATATTGTGCCGGCTCCAGACCGGGCCTAGCGAGCGTAGGCCGGCGGCGTAAAATACCTCCAGCGCATCGAGATCGGCCCCGATCGCCTCGCAGCCCTCCATATGCAGCACGGCGGCGAAGATATCCTCGGCAAAGGCCTTGCGGATATCGGCCGTGGAGCGGCAAAGCCGCCACGCGCCAGCGCGGTCGAGCCTCAGCGCAATCGCCGCCTTTTCCATGGCGATATCGAGCGAGGGCTGGCGCTCCAGCGGGGAGGCGAGCGGCGTGTTGTAATGGCCGCTTTCATCCGGTTCCTGAAGAATGAGATCGCCGGAGGGAATATAGATCGCGCAGATGCCGCCGCCGAGGCCGCCTGCCCTTGCGCGGGGCCCATCTATATGGCCTTCGCGTGTGCCGTTCCTGAATTCGGCCACCGGATCGGCACCGGCCTTGCTGTTGCGCCACAACCGAAGCAGCACATCATTATGACCGTCGAACACTGCGTGCATGGGAAGAAATTCCAGTCATCGGAAAGAACAAAACGGGGGCGGGCAGACGCCGGGATGACACCGCGCGAAAGCAAACCGGCGCATTGTTCGCCGACCGCTATTGTCTGTCGGAGGCGATCTTAGGACGATCTCTTCGAGCTTCGCAAGACACAAATTAGGCAGCGGTGAAATTATCACCACTTGCCTTTTGCCGGAATTTGCGCTTCGTCAGGCGCGCCAGCCGCCATCCGCTTTCGTGAGCAGCGGCGTTGAAAAAACACCCCTAACCCGCTCCGGCCATTCCGGCCCGAAAGCGGCGATTTTTTCCCGCCAGCGATCCGATTGCAGCATGGCCGCGCCGATGACGGCGGGCCGGATGCCGGAGGCGGCGAGAAGCGAAAGACCCGATATGATGGAGCTGCCGCTGGAGATCACATCATCCACCAGCGCCACCCGCCGGTTCTCGATGAGCGGCAGCATGCGCGGATCGATATAGAGCCGTTTTTCCTGCCTTGTGGTGATGGAGGACATCGGCACCGACAATTCCTCCAGATACCAGAATTTGCGCGAGGTGCCGAGCGGCACGTAACGGGAATGGCCGAGATGCCGGGCAACGGCGGCGGCGAGCGTCAGCCCCAGCGTCGGCAGGCCGATGACGACATCCGGCTTGAAGGGAAGAAGCTGTGCGGCGAGATCGGCCGCCAGCGCCTCGAGCACCTCAAAAGAGGCCTGATTGACGATAAGCGAGGCCAGCGCATGTTCGCCATCCGCCAGCGGCCTTATCGGCAGGCATATCTGCCTTCCGTCATCCAGCGCCGCCGGAAAGAAGGCGGAATGCGGGCCGGCCGTTTCGAAGCTGCGGCGCGGATGTATCTCCTGCCAGAACTCATGCGGCGCGGCGGGACAATGGGCGGCAGGCGATGCGGATGACGGCATCGGTTTTTCCTTTCAGAACCGGGATGGCGCAAGGCGGAGGCGGTTTTCAGCCACGCCAATTCCGTTCGGCAGATTAGTCATTTTAGCAACCACAGAGACGCTGCGGGTTCATTTCATTGGCTTTTTCCGTTAGAAGAGAAAAAAGCAACAGGCATTCGGATGAACCCACCTATGACGCGGGTTTTTCCCATATTCAAGGACAAGCTGCCCATGAGACTGCTGGACCGCATCGGCGAGGACCTGCCATTCCTGACGGAGCTTCGCCACGACCTGCACGCGCATCCCGAACTGGGTTTCGAAGAGGAAAGAACCAGCGCCATCGTCGCCGATCTTCTCGAGCGTGCCGGGCTGAAGGTGCATCGCGGTCTTGGCGGCACCGGCGTGGTCGCCACGCTGCAGGTGGGCAACGGCACCCGCAGCATCGGCCTGCGTGCCGACATGGATGCGCTTGCCATGCCGGAAGTGCCCGACCGGCCCTATAAATCGAAATTTCCCGGCAAGATGCATGCCTGCGGCCATGACGGCCACACCGCCATGCTGCTGGGTGCTGCGCGTTACCTCGCAAAGACCCGCGATTTTTCCGGCACCGTTCATTTCATCTTCCAGCCGGCCGAAGAAGGCCGCGGCGGCGCGAAAAAAATGGTGGAGGACGGGCTTTTCACCCTGTTTCCCTGCGATGCGGTCTATGGCCTGCACAATATGCCGGGGCTCGGCATCGATGAAATGGCAGTTGTGGAAGGCCCGCAGCTTGCCTCTTCCGACAGCTGGCGCGTGACCTTCAAGGGCATCGGCACCCATGGCGCCAAGCCGCATCTCGGCCGCGATCCGGTGACGGCGGCGGGCACCTTCCTCGCCTCGCTGCAAACCATCGTCGGCCGCGTCGTCGATCCGCTGCAACCTGCCGTGGTCAGCGCCTGTTCGGTGCAGGCGGGCGACCCGAAGGCGCTCAACGTCATTCCCGATCTCGTCGAAATCGGCGGCACGGCGCGCGCTTATGCGGCTGACGTGCGCGACCAGCTCGAAGCGGAAATCGGCAGGCTGGCAAAGGGCACGGCGGCGATGTTCGGCATCGAGGCGCATTACGAATTCATCCGCCGGATTCCACCCGTCATCAACGAGGCGGATGCGACGAAACGGGCGCTGCGCGCCGCAAGAACCGTCTTCGGCAACAAGACCCGCAACGCCTTCCCACCCTCGACCGCCGGCGACGATTTCGCCTTCTTCGCGGGTGAAGCGCCCGGCTGCTATGTCTGGCTGGGCAACGGCCCGGCAGTGGATGGCGCGCTGCACCACAACACCTCCTACGACTTCAACGATGCGGCCATCGTGCCGGGCGTGGCGTTCTGGGCGACGCTGGTGGAGCAGGAACTGGCGGCGGAGTGACTCCCCGGCCGGCGCGATGGCCGCTCAGGCGCGCCGCGCGCCCCGGGCGAGCGAAGCTGGCTAAAATTCCGGCAAGTGCGCAGCCGGCGGTAATGGCCATGATGCCGGGCCAGCCGGCATGGATCCAGAACCAGCCGCCGACCCAGCCGGTAATGCTCGCTCCGCAATAATAAAACAGCAGATAAAGCGCGGAAGCATGGCTTTTGGCGGCGCCCGCATTCGCGCCCACTCCACTGCTGGCAGCCGAATGCCCGATGAAAAATCCGATGGTTATCGCCGCAATCCCCGCCACGATGAGGATGATACTTGAGGCGAATGTGAGCAGGATACCGGCAAGGATGGTGGAAAAGGCAACCACCAGCATGATCCGCCGGCTGAACCGGTCGACCAGCGCCCCGCCATAGGAGGACGCAACGATACCCAGGGCAAAGGTCAGGAAAATCATGCTGACGGCCGTGCGGCCCAATTCGTAAGGCGGCGCGACGAGGCGAAAGGCGCAATAGTTGAAAACGGTGGTGAACACGCTCGTCAGCATCGCGCCGAGGAAATAGAACCGCCGAAGTTCCGGGTTTCCAAGATGTTGCGCCCATATTCTCAGATGATTTTTAAGCGGCATGTGCTGCGGCCGGAAATTCCGCGAGGGCGGAAGCAGCAGCAGGAAGCCGATGGCCGCGAGGATGCAGACCGCCCCCAGCGCATACATTGCCGCCTGCCAGGAGGTATAGGCGGACACCAGCCCCATGCCGACACGTCCCGCCATGGAGCCGAAGGCCGTGCCACCGACATAGAGCCCCATTGCCTTGCCGAGACTGGAAGGTTCGATCTCCTCGGCAAGATAAGCCATGGCCACGGCCGGAACGCCGCCGAGCACGAACCCTTCCAGCGCGCGGGCGGCAAGCAGCCATGCCCAGCCTTGCGTGCTTGCCGCAATGATATTGGCGATGGCTGCCAGCATCATCGAAACGAACATCAGATTTCGGCGGGTGAAGAGCTGGGCAAAGGCCCCGCTGAGCAGAATGGCGAAGGCAAGCGTTCCCGTCGTCAGCGACAGGGCCAGCGATGCAGTTGCAGGGTTGATGCCGAATTCCGCCGGAAATTCCGGCAGGAGCGGCTGCACGCAATAGATCAGCGAAAAGCTGGCAAAGCCCGCGAGGAAAAGCGCCCAGCTCGCCCGGCGAAACTGACGGCTTCCCTGCCGTATCCAGAGCACATCCGGCGGCTCCTCCGTCATGACGATCGGCGGGGTGAAATCCTGTTTTTTGAGCTGGCGCATCGGGTTTGTCCCTTTCGCTCCCAGCTATAGCGCAGCTCCGTCTTTCATTCTAATATATGGAAGACGTTCCTATCATATCTGGATCTAATATCATGGAACTCAGGCACATCCGTTATTTTCTGGCTATCGCCAATGAAGGCAGTTTTACGCGGGCGGCAGAACATCTGGGAATCGCGCAGCCGCCGCTCAGCCAGCAGATAAAGGTTCTGGAACAGGAAATCGGCGTGCGGCTCTTCCGGCGTCTAGCGCATGGCGCGGAACTGACACCGGCCGGCCATGCCTTTCGTGCTGCGGTGACCCATATTCCGCATCAGGTGGGCGAAGGTGTCCGGCTCGCACGCAGGGCAGCAGCCGGTGAAACCGGCATTCTGAGAATAGGCGTCACCGGCACGGCGGCGCTCAACCCTCTGGTTCCGGCCTGCATCCGCACCTACAGACGCCAATATCCCGACGTGGAGCTTCAGGTGATGGAGGCAGCCGCCCTGGCACTGACACCGGCCCTGCTCGAAGATCGGCTGGACGTGGCGCTTTTGCGCCCTTCTCAATCCGATCCTGATACATTGCTCGAGGAAGTGCTCACTGACGAACCGCTTCTGGTCGCCCTGCCTGCATCCCATCCGCTCGCGCGGCGCGGCACCGCCATAGACCTGATGGAATTGCGCGACGACCCTTTCATTCTGACGCCACGCAACGTCGGCACCAGCCTTCACGATGCATCGATAAAAGCCTGCCAGGAGGCCGGTTTCACGCCGCGCCTTGGGCCGGCGGCACCGCAAATCGCCTCGATATTGTCGCTGGTCGCGGCCGAACTCGGGGTTTCACTCCTTCCGGAATCCGTCGCACAGGTCAAAATGCAGAACATCGTCCTATTACCCTCCAGCGGCCCGCCGCCGCGGCTTTCCATATCGCTCGCCTATCGGCGCGGAACGACATCGCCGGTGGTGAAGAATTTCGTGTTGGCGGCGCGCATTGCCGCGCGCGAAACACAGACGCCTGACGTGCCCGCGGTCGAATAAACCGCAGCCCGCAGATGCGGGCCGCCGCTATTCGAGAACGGCAATCACCGGGCTTTCCATTACCCTGCCCGTCAACACATCGGCAATGCCCATATCCGTCTGGTGCGGGCCGATATTGCAGGCGAGCGTCGCGCCGAAGCAGGCCTTGAAGACGAGATAGGGCGGCTGCCATTCCACCACCCTGCCGACGGCTTCGCGCAATTCTTCGAAAGCCCTTGCCACGTCTTCAAGCGGGGCATCGGAAACGAGGCCGGAAAGCGGCAACGGGAGAAGCGCGGTGACCTTGCCCTCTGAGGCAACGGCCATGCCGCCGCCCGCCTTTATCACCGCATTGGCGGCCAGCGCCATGTCCTCGGCATTGCCACCAAAAACCGTGAGGTTGTGGCTGTCATGCGAGACGGTGGTGGCGAAGGCGCCGGTCCAGTTTCCCCAGCCCGTAAGGAATCCGGTTCTGGTGATCGGCTCGGCCATGCCGTGGCGATGGGTGACGGAAATCATCGTCGCACCTTCGGGCGGAATGACGAAACCATCCTTCACCTCGGCTTCCGCCTCGCCCCATTGCGTGAAGCGCGGACGGTCGATGGTGGCGAGGCGCACCTTCGCGCCTTCGCTGGCAACCCGGAAATCATCGGCTGCGCGCAGCGGCAGCTTCATCGAGCCTTCGAGCGCTGTCGCATCGCAGGTCGGAACGTCGACGAGCATATGCCCGCCTTCCGCAACCGCCCTGCCCCCGGCCAGAACGTAGCGGGCGGCAAAACCGCTCAAATCCTCGAAGACGACGATATCGGCGCGACGGCCGGCGGCGATGAGGCCGAGATCGGCACGGCCGAGCCTTTGGGCTGCATTGAGCGTCGCGGCGCGCAGCGCCCATTCGGGCTTCAGGCCATAGCGGACAAGGCGGCGCACCACATCGTCCAGCCCACCGCCCTGCAACAGATCGTCAGGGAACACGTCGTCAGTGCACAGCGTCACCGTTTGCGGCAGGTGGCCGAGCGCATTCAGCGCTTCCACGAATTCCGGCAGCAGGTGATCGTGCGAGCCGCGCAGCTCGATGGTGAGCCCAGCTCGCAGTTTCGTCATCAGGTCTTCGCCCGAGACCAGCTCGTGATCGGAAGAAACGCCCGCCGCCATGAAGGCGTTGAGATCGGCGTCCTTCAGGCCGCGTGCATGGCCGCAGACCAGCTTTTCCGAGGCAAGCCCGGCCTGCACGATGCCGCTCATGCGCGGATCGCGTTCGATGACGCCGCGCATGTTCATGATTTCCGCGACACCGCCGACCTGCGGCCATGACAGGATATCGGCAAGAATGGCGGCGTCGAAATCCGCCCCGCCGCGCTCCAGCCCAGGTGCGGAAGGCACGCAGGAGGGCGCGAGCAGAATGGCGCGCAGGGGCAGGTTTTCGATGGATTTCGCCGCCCAGCGCACCCCATCCACACCATGCACGTTGCCGAATTCATGCGGGTCCCAGACGATGGTGGTGACGCCGCGTGCGACCACCGCCGCCGCATAAGCCGCCGGCGTGACCATCGAGCTTTCGATATGCATATGTGTATCGATGAGGCCCGGCGAGACAAAGGCGCTTGCCGCATCGATGATCCGTGCAGCGTCGCTGCGGCTTGCCCGCTCGTGCACGCTGGCGATCAGAGCGCCGACGATGCCGATATCGGCGGCGCGAAGCTCTCCCGTCACCACATCCACCAGCGTTCCACCGGTGATCAGAACATCGAAAGGCGCATCGCCGCGTGCGGCGGCGACCGCGCGGCTGCGCAGCGCATCATCGGTGAGATCGGTTGGCTCGCGTGTTGGAGAGTTCGCGTTCATCGGGCGGCCTCCCGGCGCAGCGCCTCGAGAATCGCCGTCTTCGCACCTTCAGCATCCACCGTTTCGGCGAAATGCGCGTTGAAGGCTTTCGCTTTCTGAGCGCGCGTCTCGACCACGGTTCGCCCGCGCGTCAGCGTCGCCTGAAGCTCGACATCGATCCGCGCATGACGCCAGCCGATGAGACCGGAGGTAAAGGCGACGGCGGCCACGGGATCGTAAAGCGCCATGGCGGCTCTGCCACGGCTGGTGGCGATGCCGATGAAACCTTCCAGCAGATCGGCGATCAGCCCGGCATTCTTGCCGCCGGCATTGCGGATCGGCAGCACATCGGCCGGCGAGGCGGTAACCTTGCGGCAGGCATCCAGATCGACCATGCGCAGCGGCAGACCGTGCGACAGCACGATGGCCAGGGCTTCGGGATCGGCAAAGGCGTTGAATTCGGACGAGGCCGTGTGATTGCCGCTGGTCACGCCGCCACCCATCCAGGTGAGATCGGAAATTTTGGCGGCAAGATCAGGCCGGGCAAGGCAAACCGCGGCGATATTGGCGAGCGGGCCGAGCGCCAGAATGCGCTTCTCACCATCACCCTCAAGCCAGTTGCACAGGGCGGCAAAGGCATGGCTTTTCGGCAAGGCCGGCGCATCCGGCAAGTTTTGGCCGACGGTCGGAATGCCGTTATCGCCCAGAATGCATTGCGCGGTTTCGAGCGCGCCGAGCACCGGCATGGCGCGGCCCTGATGGATCGGCATCGGCCAGCCGAAGGCTGAGACCGCTCCGGCGGCATTGCCGCAGACCGCTTCCAGCGTCGTATTGCCGAACACCAGTGAAATGCCGTCGATGGCAAGGCCTGCCGATTGCACCACCATGATGGCGGCGATATCGTCAAAGCCCATATCGGTATCGATCCACACGCCCATGGTCAGTTGAACACCTTGAGGCTCGCCGCCTTTTCGACCGGCAGGTCGAAGGCGAGCGTATCGCCGATTGCGTGGGAGGTCAGGGCGGCGTCCGTTTCCGCCTTGATGGGGCCGAGCGGCGTATCGAGCAGATATTCGCGGCTGTTGCCGGCAAAGGAGGTGCCGCGCACGGTTCCCTGGAAAGGACCTGAACCGAGGGTGACCATGCGCGGCCGCCAGGCCAGTCCGGATGCTGAAAGGACTGGTCCGGGAAGCGGTGTTGTGCCGTTTGCGGTTTTCAACGCGCCACCTTCCAGCGCGAAGATGTTTTCAAAGCCGACGAAATCCGCCACGAAGGACGAAACCGGCGCGTTGTAGATGTCTTCCGGCGCGCCGATCTGTTCAATCTTGCCGCCCTTCATGACGACAATGCGGTCGGCGAGCGCCAAAGCCTCGATCTGGTCATGGGTGACGAAGATCATCGTCACGCCGGTCTCCTTCTGTACGCGCTGCAATTCGGTGCGCATTTCAAGGCGCAGGCGGGCGTCGAGGTTGGAGAGCGGCTCATCGAGCAGCAGTAATTTGGGCTCCATGACCATGGAACGCGCCAAGGCCACGCGCTGCTGCTGGCCGCCGGAAAGCTCCGCCGGCTTGCGCGAGGCGAAACTGGACAAGCCCACCGATTTCAGGCCGGAGGCAACCTTGTCCTCCAGCGCCTTGCCGCTCATGCCCTTGAGCTTCAGGCCGAAGGCGACGTTTTCATAGACCGTCAGATGCGGGAAGAGCGCATAGGACTGGAACACCAGACCGACGGCGCGCTTGTTGGCCGCGACCCGCGTAATATCGGCCCCGTCGAGATCGATGCGCCCGCCAGCCACCGGCATCAGCCCGGCAATGGCGCGCATCGTCGTGGTCTTGCCGCAGCCGGAAGGCCCGAGAAGCGCGAGCAGCTCGCCCTTGCGGATATCGAGATCGAGGTCCTTGACGGCGACATTGCCGCCATAGGCGAGCGAGACTTTTTTGAGCGAAAGGTAATTTGCGTCAGACATAACGGGAGAACCCCAGGAAACGTTCGGCCATAAAGACGATGCCGATGGAAAGGAAGGCGAGCAGCGAGGAGAGTGCGGCCACGGAAGGATCGAAGACGATTTCCATGTAACCCAGCGTGTCGATGGGCAGCGTCCGCACGCCCGGACCCGACAGGAACAGCGATACCGGCACCTGGTTGAAGCTCGTCACGAAACCGAGAATGAAGGCTGAGAGAATGCCGCCGCGAATATTCGGCAGCACGACGCGGAAAAATGCGCCGACCCGCGACGAGCCGAGCAGCACCGCCGCCTCCTCGATATCGGAACGCAGATTGTTGAGGCTGGCTGACACCACCCGCACCGCATAGGGGAGGATGAGCGCAGTGTGGGCGAGGAACAACGCAAGCGTGATGCCGATGCCGAAAGGCACGACGAAATAACGCAGCAGCGCGAGACCGACGATGATGCCGGGCACGATGATCGGCGCCGAAACGATGGTGCGCACGGTCTCGGCAAAAGGCAGCTTGTAGCGCGACATGGCGTAAGAAGCGGGAATGCCGAGGATGAGTGCCGTGAACGTTCCGCCGATGGCGAGGAACATCGACATCGCAAAGCTTTCGCGAAAACTTTCCACCGTGAAGACCTTGGCGATCCATTTCAGCGAAAAACCCTGTGGCGGAAAGGCGAGCGTATCGCCGGCCGAAAACGAGGCCGCGACGATGATGAGGAACGGCCCGATCAGGAAACCGACGACAAGCAGAAGCGTGAGCGGAATGAAGAGCTGCCGGGTCATTTCTTGTTCCTCGCGGTGGCGATGCGCTTCAGCAGGATATTGGCGGCAAAGCTCATGACGATCAGGATGAAGGCGATGACGCTTGCGGAGACGAAATTGTTGGAGACCGTCACCTGCTGGTAAAGCAGGGTTTCCAGCATCAGCACCTTCGAGCCGCCGAGAATGGCGGGCGTGATATAGGCGGTCAGCGAACCGGTGAAGACCAGCGTGCCGCCGACGACCAGCCCTTCTTTGGTGAGCGGCAGGATGACCTTCCAGAACACCTGTAGCCAGCTTGCGCCGAGCACGCGGGCAGCCGCAATCGTATCCTTCGGCATATTCTCCAGCGCGCTGATGAGCGAGATGATCATCAGCGGCAGGAACAATTGCAGAAGACCGATGAAGACGGCCGTTTCGGAAAACAGGATACGGATCGGCCCGTCGCTGAGGCCGACGGCCTGCAGCGCCTGATTGACGATGCCGGTTCGACCCAGAATGACGATCCAGGCATAGGTGCGGGCGACCGGCGAAATCATCAGCGGCAGCACGACCAGATTGACGACGTGCCCCTTCGCGCCCTGCGACAGGTTGACGATGGCGAAGGCCGCCGCATAACCCACCACCGCCGAGACGATGGTGACAAGCGCGCCGAGCTTCAGGGTGCGCAGGAAAACCGTCTGGTTCAGCGGATCGGTGAAGAAATCGGCGTAAGCCGACAATGTCCAGCCATCGGCGGTGCGAAAACCCTCCGACAGCAGGATGAAGACCGGCACAAGAAAGACCGCCGCCGCGAAAATTGCGGCGGGCAAGGCAAGCGCCAGCGCTTCGGCCCGGTTCTGAAACATGGGTTTATTCCCTGAACGGCCTGAGGGCCGGTTGTTTTTTCAGCCAGACGCACCGGCCTACGATCAAAAGGGTGGAAAAGCGGTCAGGGGACGACCGAACCGCTTTTCCGGGAATGGAGCCGCCCTGACGGACGTTCAGTGCCCCATTCCAAACGGTGAATGACTTACTGGCCGACCTTGGAATTCCACTCCGACAGCCACTTGTCGCGGTTATCCAGCGTCACGTCGGAAGGGATGAGCTGAAGGCTTTTTGCGGTTTCGTCGCCATAGGTGATGTTATTCGCCACCTCGTCGGAAACCTTGACTTCCCTGTTGGTCGGGCTGTCCACCAGCTTTTCGGCCAGCGCCTTCTGAACGTTGGTAGAGAGCCAGAAATCCATGAACTGCAACGCCAAATCTTCGTTCTTCGTGCCCTTCGGCACCACGAGCACATTCATGCCGCCGGTCTGGCCTTCCTTGGGCGTTGCCCAGGCGAGCGGCAGATCGAGCTTGGTGAAAGGCGCCCAGGAGAAGCGGCCGATGGGCGCTGCCCAGATTTCTTCCTGCTGCATCAACTGCACCAGTTGCGAGGACTTGACGTAGAATGTGACGATATCGTCCTTCTTTTCGCCCACGGCCTCGATGGCGCCGGAAAGATCGGGCGTGTCCTTGCCGATGGCTTTGCCGAGCATGTAAAGCGCCGGCGGGCCCTGATTGGTAGTGACATTCGGGAAGGCGAGGTGGTCGACAATGCCGTCCTTCAAAAGATCGGCCCAGCTGTCGATCTTCATCTTGTCGGTGCGGTAAACGATTGAGGTGGCGTAGAAATTGACGCCGACGCTCATGCCGTCGCCGTTCGGATCCTTGGCGATGTCATAGAGCTTTTCGATATTCGGAACCTTGGAAGCGTCGATCTTCTGGATCAGGTCCTTGCGGGTGGCCGACAGCGCATCCGCCATGGAAACGATGGCGAGATCGACCACCGGATTGGCCTTGTTGGCCTCCATCTTGGCCAGACGCTCGACGCTGTTGCCGGTCTCGACGACCAGCTTGCAGCCGCATTGCTTTTCGAACGGCGTATAGACCAGCTCCTTGAATTCGTCCTGCGCGAAGGCATAGACCGAGATCGTCAGCGTCTTGTCCTGCGCCTCAGCGGCGCCCATCGTCAACATCAGGGCGGCGCCCGATGCAAGAATGATCTTTTTCATGGTGTGAGTTCTCCTGCTGTCGTTTTTTTGGCTTCAATCGCATCATGCTTTGCCTTGCCGGTGGAGCCGCGCATGATCAGCGCCATCGGTACTTTCGAGATGTCCGCCGTCACATCGACGGCGACGCCGTTTTCGCCCGCGCCGTCTATCGCGCGCAGCAGCGCGCCGACCGCGAGATCGGCGATGCGGCCCATATCCATGCGCATGGTCGTCAAGGGCGGGGTGACCACGGCGGAAAAGATGAGATCGTCAAAGCCGGTGACACTGGCCTCTTCCGGCACCTCGATGCCCTCGCGCTGCAATTCGGTGAGCACGCGCAGCGCATGCAGATCGGACACGGCCGCAAAGGCGGTGAAACCTTCGGCAACCTTCTCTGCAAGACCAAGCCGGCAACCCGCGCCGCCCGCCTGTTCAATGGCGTCCACCCAGAGCGTCTGCGTCACGCACGCCTTGCCAAGACCATCGCGAATGCCGCCAAGACGGTCGTTCTGCACGTTGGAATCGCGGTTCTTGCCCACCAGCACTACCTTGCGATGGCCAAGCCCGGCCAGATATTCGCCCACCTGCCGGCCGCCATCCCAATGGTCGGCGGCGACCGTGTTGCCGGGCGTCGAGGGGCTGTCGATCACCGCGACAGGACAATCGACATCGGCAATGCGCGTGCCGCGACGGGGAACGATGACCATGCCATCCACGCCGCGCTCGATCAGCCGGTTGATCGCATCCGTCTGCATGGCGATCTCGCCGCGCGAGTCGGCGATCAGCACGCCGTACCCGGCAGTGACGGCCGCCTTTTCAATGGCCTGCGCAATCTGCGGAAAGAGAGGATTGGCAATATCGGGCAGCACCAACCCCAGAACACCGCTTCTGCCGGTGCGCAGCGCCCTGCCCGCCGAACTCGGCACATAACCAAGCTCGCTTGCCGTCTTGCGAATGCGCTCCACCAGCTCCGGCGAAACGCGGCCCTTGCCCGACAGCGCATTGGACACAGTTGCAACCGACACGCCGAGTGCCGCTGCTATCGCGCTCAGATTGGTGGCAGGCCGTGAAGACGCCATAATGGTCCGGAAGGGATGATTAAACGTTTAATCACGATAGTCGAGCTAAGCTCTCCTGTCGAGTCCGCAAGACGGCAAAACCCGGCGAAAACCTGGGCATAAAGTCTAAATGCCCGAAAAAAGTGCGATTATTTTTATGGGACTGCCGTGCTCGCCGCTCGGTAGGCCTCAACCTGCCGCACCAGCCAGTCACGAAACAGCACGACCGGAACGTGGTTGGCGCGCGAGAGCGGCGCCACGGCATAATAGGAGCTGGGGCTTCTGGCCTGATGATCGAAGGCCTTTACCAGTTGCTTCGATTTCAGTTCGTTATCGATCAGGAAAAGCGGCATGAGCGCCACGCCAAGCCCGGCGATGCAGGCCTGGGCCACGCTGGAAAATTGCTCGAAGCGCATGCCCTGCGGCAAGGCGAGCGACAGGCCGAGGCTTTCGAACCAGTGACCCCATGCGCCAGGCCGCGAGGCCATGTGCAGCAACGGCAGGGCGGCGATGTCTTCCCCCTTTTCCACGGGATGGGCGCTGAGGAATTGCGGGCTGCACACCGGCGCGACCATTTCATGCATTAGAAAGGTGCTTTCCGCCCCCGGCCAGTCGGCCTGGCCGATATGGATCGCCATATCCAGCTGCTCGCGCTCAAAGTCGAATTGCCCGATGCGGGTGGCGAAATTGATGGTGATTTCGGGGTGGTTCGCCACGAAATCCGGGATACGCGGCAGAAGCCAGCGGGTGCCGAAGGTGGGCAGCATGGCGAGGTTCAAGGTATTGCCATGCGTTTTGGTCATGATCTGCAGCGACGCGGAGCGTATCTCGCCAAGGGCGGAGGCAATCGATTTTGCATAGGCGCGGCCCTCGTTTGTCAGCGCCACGCCGCGTGCGCCGCGTTCGAACAGGCGCACGCCAAGCTGTTCTTCCAGTGACATAACCTGCCGGCTGATCGCCCCCTGCGTCAGGGCAAGCTCATCGGCGGCGGCGGAAAAGCTTCCGAGCCGGGCCACGGAATCGAAGGCGGCGAGCGCGCTGGTGGATGGCAGAAGTTTGCGGCTGAGAGACGTCATGAGCCATTACTATATGTAATGCAAAAATGAGTAAACATGGCTTGTGCCGACTGGCTCGAATACCAATAATCCGGCCAGCAAATCCGGAGGCATCACGTGAGCGAACACGCAGCATTCAATTGGCAGGACCCTTTTCTGCTCGAAGACCAACTGACCGACGACGAGCGGATGATCCGCGACGCCGCCGCCGCCTTCGGCAAATCGGAACTCTTGCCGCGTGTCTCCGAGGCCTATCTTTCTGAGACCACCGAACCGGAACTGTTCCGCCTGATGGGCCGCACCGGCCTGCTCGGCGTCACCCTGCCGGAAGAATACGGCGCGGCCAATGCAAGTTACGTGGCCTATGGTCTCGTCGCCCGCGAGGTGGAGCGGATCGACAGCGGTTACCGCTCGATGATGAGCGTGCAGTCCTCGCTCGTCATCCATCCGATCTTCGCTTACGGCTCGGACGAGCAGAAGAAGAAATACCTGCCCGGCCTCGTTTCCGGCGAGTTGATCGGCTGTTTCGGCCTCACCGAGCCGGATGCCGGTTCCGATCCCGGCGGCATGAAGACCCGCGCCGAGAAAATTGCCGGCGGCTATCGCCTGCGTGGTTCGAAAATGTGGATTTCCAATGCGCCAATCGCCGATGTCTTCGTCGTCTGGGCGAAATCGGAAGCGCATGACCAGATCCGCGGCTTCGTGCTGGAAAAGGGCATGAAGGGCCTCTCCGCTCCCAAGATCGGCGGCAAGCTGTCGTTGCGTGCCTCCATCACCGGCGAGATCGTTCTGGACGGCGTGGAAGTGGGCGAAGACGCGCTGCTGCCCAATGTTTCCGGCTTGAAAGGCCCGTTCGGCTGCCTCAATCGCGCCCGTTACGGCATTTCCTGGGGGGTCATGGGGGCTGCGGAAGATTGCTGGTTCCGCGCCCGGCAATATGGTCTCGACCGCAAGCAGTTCGGCAAGCCGCTCGCCGGCATGCAGCTTTACCAGAAAAAGCTTGCCGACATGCAGACCGAAATCGCCCTCGGCCTTCAGGCATCGCTCCGCGTCGGCCAACTGATGGACGAGCATAAGATGGCGCCGGAAATGATCTCCATCATCAAGCGCAACAATTGCGGCAAGGCGCTGGATATCGCCCGCCAGGCCCGCGACATGCATGGCGGCAACGGTATCCAGATCGAATATCACGTCATGCGCCACGCCCAGAACCTCGAAACGGTCAATACCTATGAGGGCACGCACGACGTCCACGCGCTGATCCTCGGCCGGGCGCAGACGGGCATTCAGGCGTTTTTCTGAGGCTTTCTCGGCGTCGAGGAGCTCGGCTTTAAAAAGGCCCCAAACCTCTCCTTCGTCATGCTCGGGCCTGTCCCGAGCATCTGGAACCGATTGTTCTAACGAGACGTGGTTGGATTCTCGGGACAAGCCCGAGGATGACGGCGAGTGCGAGAGAAGGTCAGCAGTTCGAGACCTCCGAAAATCATTTCGGAGGTCTCTTCGCTATTCAACTCAGGTGACAGCTCAGAACGTGCCGCGAATACCGACGCCAAACATGCGCGGTTCGGTCATGCTCGCCTCGATGCCGCCAATGCCGCGGTTTTCCTTCATCAGCGTAGGTGCGCGCTCATCGAAGACGTTCTTGACGTAGGCGTAGAATTCAAGCTCCTCCTGGAACTTGTAGCTCGCCCGCACATCCGCAATCGTATAAGGATCGATTGCATAAACGGCCTTGTTATCCGTGTCGGAATAATAGCCGTCGAGATGGCGCACCTGGCCAGAAACAGTGAACTTGTCCGTCACGTCCCAGCTTGCGCCGACGGTGAAGCTGTAACCCGGCGACTTGGCGAATTCCTTGCCGACATAGGCGGCATTGCTGGAAATCTCATCGATTTTCGTCTTCAGCAGACCGGCGCTGGCCTTCAGCGTCAAATTGTCGAGAACCTGATAATCCAGGCCGATTTCCAGACCGTAAGCATGAGCTTCTTCGGCATTGACTGTGTAGGATTCGCTGATGCCCGTGGAGACGACGACCGGTACGTTAAACTGAGCGTTCTTCATGTCCATGTAGAACAGGTTACCGTTCACCGTCAGCGTATCGTCCAGCAGGCTGGCGCGGGTGAACAGCTCGTAGTTCCAGATGGTTTCCTTGTCGAAGGTGCGCCATTTGCTGGTCGTCAGATCGAATGCGACGCCGCCGGGATTGTAACCGCGGCTGATCAGGCCGCCCACCGTCCAGTCGTCATTGATGGCATAGGCCAGCGACGCCTTGGGCAGGATTTCCGAGAAGGTTTCGTCATAATTGACCGAGCTTCTGCTGGTGGCGCTCAGCGTCCGGTAACCGGCGCGCTGAATCTGGTCCTGCTGGTACCGCAGACCACCCGTCAGGGTCCATTGATCGGTCAGGCGATAGCTCAACTCGCTGAAGAGGCCGAGATTGTCCTTGGTATCGTTGAAGCGCGAGGTTCCGCGCAGATAAAGCACCTCGTCGGCTTTCGTATGTGCGTAATAAATACCCGCGACACCGCTCAGCACGTCTTCCTGATCACCGAAGGTCACGCGTGTTTCGTGGGACGTGTTCTTCAGGTCGATATCGGCATCACCCGTATTCGCAATACCGACCCGGCGTTTGGCGATGGACGAGGAGAACTGTGTCTGGTTGAACAGTTTCACGCCGTTTTCGAAATCGTAATTGATGTCGAGAATGCCGGTATTGGTGTACTGGCTGAAATTCGGCATCGTCGTGGTGACGTGGTTGAGATTCTCGAAGGGGCGCGACGCCGCTTCCTGGCTCGGCCGGTTGGAGGCGTTGTAGGAATAGGTGAGCTTCGTCGAAAGACCGGGAATTTCCGACGGTTCCCACAAAAGCTTGAAGCGACCGTTGAACTCCTTGAAGTTCTGGTCCGTGCCCTCATGGGCGAATGCGGAATTGATGTAGTCGATGAAGGTATCGCGGCCGGAATAATCGATCGCCATGCGTGCCGCCAGCTCATCCTCGATCAGCGGACCGGAAAAGGCGAAGGAACCGCGCTTCTGGTGATAATTGCCGATTTCCGCCTGATAGCTGGCTTCGGGCGTAAAGGTCGGGTCCTTGGTGTTGACGAGGATCGCGCCGGCAATGGCGTTGGCGCCCTGCGAGGTGGTCTGCGGGCCGCGGAACACCTCGATGCTTTCGACATCCCAGATAGAGCTCGCGCCATAGATGAACTCGTTATAACCGAGATAATGGCCGTCGACATTGATCGTCGCGCGCGGCACCGTGCCGGTGAAGAAGGCGATGGAGCCTGTGTTCGGTCCCTGCGTGTCCTGTCCGCGAATGATCGGGGCGCTGACATTGTCGGTATAAACGACGTTCGGAATATCCTTGATCGCTTCCGATACGGTCGGGTCGCCGGTCTTTTCCTTCTTGATTTTATCACCGGTTATGACTGAGACGGACGACGCCGTGTTCTTCATGTCGCGCGCCACTTTTTCACCGGTCACGACGATCGGCTTCAGGACGGTGGTGCCCGCCGTCGCTGCCTGCTGATCCTGACCGAGAACCGGCGTCACAAACAATGTCGCCAGCGTCAGCGCGCTGACCCCGCTCATCAAACGACCGTTAGAGCTAAACCCCATCACACACCCCTAATAAACATGAGTATTAAAGTCATATTCAAGTAACGGAAGCGTTATCCGTTTCGCAATAGAGAATGCGTTCTGTATTGCGGACAAAAAGGCTTCCGTAACGGGATGTGCCATATTTACAACAAAGTTTACGGACCGCCGCTTCCTCACCCGCAGCGTTTCGAAAGGGAACAGCATAGTTCCGTCCGCAGAAATCGATTCCGATTTCCGGCCCGATGCGTTAGGCATGCTCAACAAAACGGGGGAACGCGCTTGAACGCCATGGGTGACGATTCGGACAAACTGCCGGAAAACGAGGGCGAAAAGCGCTCGGCCCTCATTCAGTCGGTGTCGATCGCGGCGCGTTTCCTCAATCTTCTCGCCAGATCGGACAGGGCGTTGGCACTTGGCGAACTGGCCAAACGCGCCGGCACCGGCCGTTCCACCGCGCATCGCTACATGCAAAGCCTCGTGCGGGAGGGGCTGGTGATACAGGACCCCGCAAGCGGCAGTTACGATCTCGGACCGGCGGCGCTTGGGATAGGCATCAGCGCGCTCAGGCGAATCAATCCGGTCGAAACCGCCGGCCGCCAGATGAATGCGCTTGCCTCCAGGATCGGCGCCAGTTGCGGCGTGGCGATCTGGACCGAGCGCGGCCCGACCGTGGTGCGGTGGGCGAGAAGCGCCGGCTTTTCCATCAGCACCGTGGCGCTCGGCGATGTTCTGCCGCTGGACAACAGCGCCTGCGGGCTGGTTTTTCAGGCTTACCTGCCGCCGGACAGGATAGCCGCCGTGCGCAGGCTGCAACCGGCCGCCTTTCGCGGCTCCCGTCCCGATGCCGGCATTCTGGAAACCATCCGCGAAGCGGGTGGCGCGGAACTCAATGAACATCTGTTCTCCGCCCTGACCGGCAAGGCCGCACCGGTTTTCGACGCCCAGGGCGAACTCTGTTGTGTCGTCACAACCGTATCCTTCGTGGCCACCGCCGAGACCGAACGGCATTTTTCCCGATTGATCGAAGCCGCCAGACAGGCGACGGCCGAATCCGGCGGCGCGTAAGCCTATTCGGCCAGATGCTCCGCAAAGGTGCGGCCGGAATAGGCCGTGCGGAAAAGCCCGGCATCGGCGAGCTTCGGCAACAGCCGCTCCAGCACCAGCCGCATGGACGCCACCGAACCGCCGGGCACCGCGACGAAACCGTCGATCGCACCGGCAGCCGCCCATTCGCGGATGGCCTCAAGGGCATCTTCAACGGTGCCGATGATCTGCCAATGGCCCGACCCCATCACTTCCGGACGCCGCAATAATTCCGCGACACTCAGCGTCTCCCGATCGATCCGCCGGCGCAGCAGGCCGGCATGGGTGCGGCTTCGCGGCGTCTCCGGCGGCGGCGGCAGGTCGGAGGCGGTAACGATCCGCGTGAGCGGCCAGTCCGTGAGATCAAGACCCGTCATATCGCGAATGGAGGCAAAGGCGCGGGCGCGGTTGGCGCGGGCATGGGTCTCCGCAAAAAGTTCCAGTGCCTCCCTGCCGGTCTCCGCAAGGTAGAGGCTGAGGCCCGGCATCAGCTTCACACCGTCGGGGTTGCGACCGTGGCCCTCTGCACGCCGCCGCAAATCCGCCCTGAGTTCGATGGCCGCCTGCATGTCCGGCGTCGAGGCAAAGACAGCGTCGGCCACTGACGAGGCGAAATCACGACCCTCGGGAGAGGCGCCCGCCTGCACCAGCGGAATGCGGCTGGCATGGGACGGCAGGTTGAGCGGGCCTTTGACGCTGAAGTGCCTGCCCTCATGTGCCACCGGATGCACCAGCGAGGAATCGGCAAACCGCCCGCTTTCCCGGTCGAGTTTGAGAGCTTCGTTCGGGAAGCTCGCCCAGAGCTGCTGCACTACCTGCGTAAATTCGGCGGCGCGCTCGTAACGCTCCTGCGGCGAAGGCATCTCTTTCAGGCCGAAATTTTCGTGCCCCTCAAGCGCCGTGACGATATTCCACCCCGCCCTGCCGCTGCTCAGCCAGTTCAGCGACTGGATCTGGCGGGCCACCACATAGGGCGGCAGAAATGTGGTCGAAACGGTGGACAACAACCCGACATGGCTGGTTTCCCGCGCAATGGCCGCAAGAAGCATGGTCGGGTCCATGCTGGCAAATCCGCCGCCGGTCTCCAGCCCCTCGGTGCGCAGAAAAAGCGTATCCGGCCGAAACACGAAATCCACATGCGCGGCCTCCGCGCGCTGCGCCAGATCGACGAAATAGTCGCTGGAAAACACCCCGTTTATATCGCTGTCCGCGCGCCGCCATGCCTCGCCGCTGAGCCAGGTTGGGGCCAGCGACATGCCGACATGAAGCTTGGCTGCGACTGACATGATGTACCTCGACTGAAATAACCGGCAAGAAATCCGTCCGTTGAATCGGCAAATTTCGATTTGTGGAGAGTTTTACTATAGTTTAGTGTCGCTTCAAGACCACACCGTCGCGCCCGCCGGAAAGAAATGCTTTTTCCACGGGTTCGATATTTAAATTCAAATGCTTATAACGCCTGTGCGGCGTCTCGACGCATGGGCGCATGAATAACAGGAGTTGTATCCGGTGCTTGACGCCACGGACCTTCACGCCAGCTATGGACATGTTCCCGTCCTGCGGGGGCTTTCCGCCCGCTTCCGATCCGGCCGCGTCACCGCGCTGGTCGGCCCCAATGGCTGCGGCAAGTCGACGCTGTTGAAGACCATCATGGGTTTCGTGCCTTTGTCATCGGGGGCAATAAGGCTCGGCGAGCGTTCGATCGGCGAGATCGGACGCCGCGAACTGGCACAGCGCATCGCCTATCTGCCGCAGGAGTGCCATTGCCCTGACTATATGACGCTCGGTGAGCTGATCGAGCTTGCCGGTTACGCCCGTTACGGTCTTGCGGGCGGCCCAACCGAACGCGACCGCGCGCTTTTTGCCGAGGCGCTGAAGACCGTCGGGCTGGAAGACAAGGCGAAAGCGCAGGTCAACACGCTTTCCGGCGGCCAGCGCCAGCGCGCCTTCATCGCCATGGTGCTGGCGCAGGATACGGACGTGATCCTGATGGACGAGCCGGTCAATCATCTCGACATGAAATATCAATATGCCGTTCTCGGCCTCGTGCGCGAACTGACGGACAGGCATGGCAAGACCGTCATCGTCGTGCTGCACGATCTCAACCTCGCCTCCACCTTCGCCGATGATGTCATCATGCTGAAGGCCGGGCGGGTTCTGGCGTCTGGGCCGGTTGCCAAAGCGGTCACGCCCGAAAATGTCACCGAGGTCTTCGATCTCGAAGCGGATATCTTCTCCCGGCAGGGGCGGCTCATCTGCGTGCCCCGGCTGGAGCGGCAGGAACAGGCCATTCCGGCATGACCCCGAAAATAACGCTGATTTTCGCCGCCGCGCTGCTGCTGGCTGCCATCCTCGCCATCAATCTGCTGGTGATGTCCGGCGACATGCCGCCTGCCGAAATCCTGGCGACGCTCTGGCGCGGCGAGGCCGACAGCTATGAGCAGTCGGTGCTTCTCTATCAGCAAATCCCACGCGCGCTGATTGCCATCTATGTGGGGGCGACGACGGCCGTCAGCGGTTGTGTGCTGCAGGGGCTTGCGCGCAACCCCCTCGCCTCGCCCTCCACCCTGGGGCTGAATGCCGGCGCGACGCTTTTTGTGATTGCCGGTGCGCTGGTGTTCGATTTCTCTCCGGAAATACAGGGCCTTGCCGCGCTCGCGGGCGCCGGCTTCGGTTTTGCCGCCTGCTTCGTCGTCGCGCGTCTCGCCGGGCGGGCGAACGATCCGCGTGGCCTGTCGCTCATCCTTTCCGGTGCGCTGGTTTCCATGCTGCTGATCGGCGTGACCAACGCCCTGCTTCTCTCCAACCCCACACGCCGCGCCGAATTCCTGAGCTGGGTGGGCGGCAATATCAACCACGTCTATGCCGAGCGCCTCACCGATTTCTGGTGGATCGGCGCAATTGCGCTCGTCATATTGTGGGCGGTTGCCCGGCCGCTGACGCTGGTTCTGCTGGGCGCGGAAAAGGCCGCTTCCGCCGGTGTGAATGTCACGCGTGTTTCCCGGGTCGCGCTCTTCGCCACCATGCTGGCCTCGGGTTCGGCGGTGGCGATCTGCGGCCCCATCGGTTTCGTCGGCCTCATCGTGCCGCATATTATCCGGCCGCTGGTCGGGGTGAACTTCACACTTGCTTTGCCGGCCTCCGCGCTTGTCGGCGCGGGCCTCTGCGTGCTGGCCGATCTTGGCGCGCAAACCCTGTTTGCGCCCTATGTGGTCAATACCGGGCTGTTCATGGATCTGCTTGGCGGCCTCGTTTTCATCGTCATCGTCAAGCGCTTCTATCTGTCGCCTTCGGCAAGGGGGCTGTCATGAAGGGGGCTTTCATGAAACGGCATTTCGCCACCGACGGCAAAGCGGTGCTGCGGCTGCCGAGCGGCCTGCAGATCGGCATCGGCAATCTGAAAGCCGGCCTTGCGCTGCTTGTGCTGGCGCTGGCGCTCGCCGCTCTGTCCGTCAGCCTCGGCAATACCGAAACGGGCCTCGCCGATCTCCTGCGCGGATTGGTGGGCGGGCACCTCGGCGACGATCAGGCCTATGCGCTGTGGACGGTGCGGCTGCCGCGTATCCTGCTCGGCTTTATGGCCGGCTGGAGCGTGGCGCTGGCAGGCGCCATGCTGCAATCCGTCGCCCGCAATCCGCTCGCCGATCCCGGCCTGTTCGGCCTCAGCCAAGGGTCGATGACCACCATCATGCTGCTTCTGGTGCTGGTGCCGGCCTCACCCAAGACGCTGGTGGCGCTTGCGGCTGTCGGCGGCGGTCTGGCCGTCGCCTTCCTTCTCATCGCCCTCGTCGGGCGGGAACGCTCGAGCGGCCTTGCCATATTGCTGATGGGCATCGCAATTGAATCGGCGCTTTCCTCCGTCTCCTCCGTGCTTCTGCTTTACACGCCGGCCGAAACCTCGCTGTCGCTGGCTGACTGGATGGCGGGTTCGCTGTTTCAGGCCAGCTGGTCGACCATACTCGTTTTCGCCCCCCTCTTCGCCGCAAGCCTCGTGGGCATTTTTCTCATCGGCCGGGCGCTCGCGGTCTTCGATCTCGGCAATGAAATGGCCATGGCGCTCGGTGAAACCGTCAGGCATTCGCGCCCGCTCGTCATTGTTTTTGCGGTGATCCTCAGCGCCTCCTCGGTTACCGCCGTCGGCCCGCTGACCTTTCTCGGCGTTATCGCCCCGCATCTCGCCACCTTCGTTTCGCCCGCCGTCGGCCGCGCCAGGCTTTTCCTGTCGGGGCTTACCGGCGGCATTCTGGTCGTCACCGCCGATACGCTGTCGCGCGGGCTGGTGGCCGATACGCCGATGCCGATCGGCCTTGCGCTGACGCTGATCGGCGTGCCGCTTTTCATCCTCACGCTGCGCCTTCAGGCGCTGCGCAGAACAAACAGCCACTGAAGACATCGAATAAAGGGAATGCCATGCGAATTGCCATGCTCATCGCCGCACTTCTTGCTGCCGGAACGAGCCTCGCCGCCGAGCGCAGCGTGACCGATGCCGCCGGCCGCACCGTCTCCGTTCCGGAAAAGCCGCAGCGCATCGTCGTCATGCACGAGCCGCTGCTCGGCGTGCCGCTGATGGATCTCGACGCCAATGTGGTCGGCGCCTATGGCCGCAACAGCGACGGCAAATTCGCCACCGCCGTCGACTTCGTCGACACCGTTCTCGGTGAAGGCCGCACGAAACCGAAGGGTTTCGGCGCGGTTGGGCAGATCGACCTCGAAAAACTGCGGGCGCTGCAACCGGACCTGATCGTCGCCACGGAAATGGATGGCGGCAAGGCCGAACAGCTCTCCACCGTCGCCCCCGTCTATCTGCAAAAGGTCAGCACCGGCCATGCCTATGGTTTCAGCGTCGAAGAAAACCTTGCCGCCCTGGTCGGGCGAAGCGATGTCTTTGCCGAGCGCCGGAAGACCTATGACACGAAGCTCGCCGCCGTCAAAAAGACGCTGGGGGAGCATATCAAGGGCAAGACCTATCTCGCGATCCTGCTGACCGACCAGATCAATGCGGTGGGCGACATGTCCGGCGCGGTGCAGGCATTGGAGGATTTGGGTTATACCCGCCTGAAGATCGACAACGCCGCCTCTTCGGGCGGAATGGGCTCGACCCTGATGATGCCGCTGAGTGCCGATGCCTTCGGCAAGCTCAATCCCGATCTGCTGGTGGTGATGAACAGCTATACCAGCCCCGCCCGCGGCGAGGCGGGAACGCGCGCCGCCCTTGAAAAGATCATTCCCGGCTGGGAGCGTTTCGTAAAACCGGCGCGCGAGAAAAGGATCGTTTTCCTCGATTCCACCAAGGTCACGACGCCTTCCATTCCAAGCGCCCTGCACACATTGAATGAAGTGGAAAGCTGGGCGGGCCGCCGCTGAACGGCGTTATTCAAAACCAATCCCGGCACGATTTCTGTGCCGGGTATAAACTTGAGTTTTTGGAGAAAGTTATATTGCCGAGGCCGAAACCGCCTGTTATGGTTCGCGCATCTTGACGCAACGACGCCGGAATATCGCGCCGGATTAAGATTCCCAACGCGCGATCGTCCGGCACGCCGACCCGGGACAGCGAGACCGCCGAACCCGTCGGCGATATCCCAGGAAAGACAACAGCATGAGCATGCCAGAAACCATGGATTCCCCCATTCCGGACCGCACTCCCAAACGCCATCGCCACGCCGTCGCGCTGCGCGCGCTCAATGTCGCGCGCGTCGAAAAGCTCAGCCGGTCCATGGTCCGCATCGTCCTGACCGGGCCGGAACTGGAGGGCTTTGCGAGCCTCGGTTTCGACGACCACGTCAAGATGTTCTTTGCCCAGCCCGGCGAAACCGAGCCGAGCCTGCCGGTGATCGGCCCGAACGGCATTGAATTCCCGGAAGGCGCGCCACGCCCACTGGCGCGCGACTACACGCCGCGCAGTTTCGACGCCGAAAAGGGCGAACTCGCCATCGATTTCGCCACCCATCACGACGGCCCCGCCAGCAACTGGGCGAAAGCCGCCAAAGCGGGCGACAAAGCGTGGATCGCCGGTCCGCGCGGCTCTTTCACCGTTCCCTTCACCTACGACTGGCATCTGCTGATTGCCGACGATACCGGCCTACCCGCGCTGGCGCGGCGGCTGGAGGAAATGCCTGAGGACACCCGCGTCGTGGCTCTGATCGAGGTCGAGACGGATGCCGACCGGCTGGAACTCACGACGAAGGCGAATGCGTCTATCGTCTGGGTGACGCAGAAGACGGAGAACGGAACCGACCACGACGCGCTGGCGGGCGCGCTGCGCAAGCTCGACCTGCCGAAGGGCGATTTCTTCAGCTGGGTCGCCTGCGAATCGAAGGCTGCAAAGGAGGTTCGCGCCCTTCTGGTCGAAGAATTCGGCGCCAACCCCAAATGGACTCGCGCTTCCGGTTACTGGCGGCGCGGCGCCAGCGGCGTTCACGATCATTTCGATGAATGAACCGGCAATCGCGGCGGACGCCATGCCGGAGGTGGAAACGATGATGACGGAACTCAAGGCCCTTATCGCCAGGGTTCTGGACCACGAAGTGCGCGACATCGAACCGGGGGACAACCTGTTCGGTCGCGGGCTTCATTCGCTTGCCCTCATGCGGCTGATGCCACCGCTTTCACAGCTTGCCGGAACGCGGCTCGATTATGACGATCTGGCCCGGCGGCCCACGCTTGCCGCCTGGCAGGCGCTCATCGAACGGTCGCGCGCGGGACGTTGATCCCACGACACAGCATTTTTCGCGCCGGAGCGCGATTCCCGAATATTTCCAAGGAGAGGACCATGGCAGCAGACAATACGCGTATGCTCGCACGTCGCATCGAAGAAACTTTCGACAGGGGGGATGCAGCCCCGCCGAGCCAATACGAAGAACGGGTCTGGTTCGAGCAGTTTCAGGATCCCGACCAGGTCTTCCGGGCCCTTCTCGCCCATCGCATCGGTGAAGAGTGCGATCTGCTGCGTCTGACCTCGGCGCTGAAGACGGTTTGCGAGGTCTGGCCCGAGCTTCGTGCGCGCTTTGCCTTCGGCGAGGACGGCACGCTTGCCAAGAGCATCGAGGCCCCCTCCGCATCCATCGTGCAGCTGCTGCATGTTCCATCGGCGGGCGAGGCCCTGACCTTGCTGCACGACCTGCAGGCAAGGCCCTTCGATGCCGAGACCGACCCGCCGTTTCAGGCCGTCGTGCTCTTAAGCGAAGGAGAAATCCTGCTGGCATTTCTGGTCCACGGCCTGCTTGGCGAAGTCCTCTCGCCGCAAATCCTGCTGGAAGGCATTACGGCGGCCTATGCCGGTGAGACACCGAAACCGCTTTCGCCGCGCGCCGTCGAAAGTGACGGCGTCGACCCGCTTCCGCTCGGCTGGCTGCAACGTCCGGCCTCCGGCTCGACCGTCGTGGCGCTGCGGCAAAACGGGATCGACAGGCCGGCGAGCCACAGCCACGGCGTCGATCTTCCCGCCCCCCTGCTCGGCCTCAACAGCTCCACGGCGACGAATGCGCTTCTGGCCCGCGCCGGATCGCGTTTTGCCCTTTTCCTGGCAAAAACCGGCGGTCCCGAGACCGTAACCCTGCGCCTGCAGCCCGGTACCGGTGCTGCGATGCCGATGTCAGCCGAGGCTGCGGCACGGGTAGCAATCTCCCGCGACCAATCGCCCGAACAGGCTGAAAAAGCCGTGCTGTCCGGTCTGGAGCAGCGAAACGACAATGAAGGCGGAACCGCCACCTTCACGCTTCAGGCGCTTGCGACACCCGTCCAGGCCATATCGGAGCATGGGCTCCAGTTTGAGCACCTGCCCCTGCCCTCCCTGCAATCCGGTCTCGGCCTGACGCTTGCCGCCGGTCCGACAACCGCCGGCGATATCCGTCTCGAATTGACGGGCGGCAGGGAGACATCGCCGCATGCGACGGCCTTCCTGCTGGAACGCTTCGTCAGCCATCTCGAAGGCGGCGCGGATTTTTCCGGCATCGTCCCTCAAAACGCCGCGGCAACAGCCCTTTCGCCCGCAGCTTCCGTCCAGAACGACGACGACACCGTCGCAACGATCCTTGCGGAATTCCGTGAAGCGCTCGTCTCGCCCGACATGGGGCCGGATGACGATTTCTTCGATTTCGGCGGCCATTCACTGATTGCGACGCGCATCATCGGACGTCTTCTCAGCAATCACGGCATCGAGCTCCGCTTCAACGACCTGTTCAGCTACCCGACCGCCGCTTCGCTCGCAAAACAGGCGACCCGGCTCGAAACCGCAGCACCTGCGCAGGCGGAAGCGACCGCGAGCGACTCGCTCACCGCACCGCTTTCGCTGGCGCAGATGTCGCTCTGGAAGGCCTATGCCGCCTTCGGCTTCGGCGAAATCTTCAACATTCCCTTCGCGCTCGATTTCCTCGATCCCGTGGATGAGAATGCCTTCGAATGCGCCTTCCTCGATATCATCGAGCGCCATCCCGGCCTGCGGACCCATTTCTACGTCGAAGACGATACGGTTCTGCAAAAGATCGTGCCGATGCACGACCTGCCCGGTTACAAATGGTTCTGGACGAGCGAAGAAAGCCAGGGCGTGGACCGGCATGCGGAAGCCGGCTGGCGGTTCGATCTTGCGCGTGAACTGCCGATGCGGCTGCGCTTCCTTAAGGATGCGCAGACCGGCCGCCAGGTGCTTTCCTTCCTCTTCCATCACATCGTGCTCGATGAATGGTCGGTGAACCTGATGATGGACGAACTGACCGAGGCCTACCGGGCAAGGGCGGCGGGCAAGGCTCCGGTCTTTGCCACCAAGCCGGCGCCCTTCCATGAATTTGCGAGAAAACAGGTCGCGTCGGGCGTCAATGCCGGCCACCTTGCCTATTGGACCGATATGCTGCGGGATGCGCCGAAAGGCCTTACCCTCAACGGACAGGACAGCACGCCGCACGAGGCATCGCAGGACGAAGCACCGGCAGGCGGCTGGATCGAATTCAAGCTGGAAAAACATGTCGGCGACGGGCTTTACGCCATTGCCAAGCAGAACAGCGCATCGCTGTTCAACGTGGTCTATGCCGCCATTGCCGCATCGCTGCGCCATCTCGGTGGGTTGAGCGATCTCGTCGTCGGGACCTCGGCGTCTGGCCGCACCGATAGCGGTTATTTCGATACGATCGGTTATTTCACCACTGTCGTCGCCCATCGCGTGCGTTTCGGCGAGACCATGACCGTCGGCGACCTGATTTCTTCGGTGAAGAACACCATCAACGGTTCGCTGGAACACAGCGAAATCCCGATCGATCTCGTCGAGGAAGCGCTGGGCATGACGCCCGGCCGCGACCATCTGTTCGAGGTCTTCATCCAGATCCACGCCAAGAACAAGCTGAACGGCACCCTTGCCGGGC
The DNA here is from genome assembly GCF_004005385.1 of Agrobacterium sp. CNPSo 2736. NCBI lineage: Bacteria > Pseudomonadati > Pseudomonadota > Alphaproteobacteria > Hyphomicrobiales > Rhizobiaceae > Agrobacterium > Agrobacterium sp. CNPSo 2736. The sequence continues at coordinate 41,336 of NZ_RZTX01000025.1, forward strand.
CGGATGGCAAGCCGGTGGAGTTCCGCCAGATCGACCCCGACAAGCATGAATCCATGCTGGGGCTGCAATTCGAGGTGATGGAAGAGACCATCGGCGGCGAGCGCTCCATTCGCGTGCTGATGAGCTACCGTTCGGATCGCTACGGCCCGCAGGACGTCGAGCGGCTGCGCGAGACCACCAGCGGCGTTTTCAGCCGCTTTGCCGAGGCCGGCGCTTCGAGCCGCGTGCTGACAACGCTCGCCTGAGCTGGAATTGGGCAAGAAAAACCCGGCTTCGCCTTAGCGGAGCCGGGTTCAATTTGTTGGCAAAATCCAGAAAGCCCTCCTCCGTCATGCTCGGGCCTGTCCCGGGCATCTGCAACGCCTCGACTTATTGGACGTGATTAGATCCTCGGTACAAGTGTGCAGCCCTGATACATAGTTGACAGATGTTCGGAGACATCCCTGACAACTTTGCCTTTGTGGCAGAGGAGGTCGGGATGGCTTGGCGGGAGTTGTCTGTCGTGGATCAGCGACGAGAATTTGTGATGCTTGCGTTGCTGGAAGGGGCCACTATTTCGGCTTTGTGCAAGCGTTTCGGCATCAGTCGGCAGACGGGTTATGTCTGGCTGCGGCGGGCGCAGGCGGGAGACGCCTTGCTGGATCGCTCCCGCCGTCCGCATTCGAGCCCTCGGCGAACATCC
>NZ_RZTX01000026.1:0-31846 GCF_004005385.1 Agrobacterium sp. CNPSo 2736
ATTATGAAGTGGACTGAAAAGACGATGAAAATTGGTGGTGATCAATCGTAATAACAATATCATGATATTGTTATTACGATTGATCACCACCAATTTTCATCGTCTTTTCAGTCCACTTCATAATCAGGCCCCCTCTCTGCTTCACAAATAAATAATCCATCTCTCATACAAAAACCTATATAAAATCACTTAGTTACAGGCAGTTCAGATTGCCCGCCCGTACAGCAAGCAAAATCCGCCAGTCAAACTCCCTGCTTTCCCGCGGCAATGGTCTACTTACAAATTTATATGTTTTAGCGCCATTCCTACATAAATTATATGTTTTTGAGTGGCACTCTCCTGTTCAAACCAATAGCGCGCCGCGATCACTCACTTAAGCCAATGCAGGTAATTTATTCTATTTATAAAGTATGAATATAACAATATATGTATTAAAAGCAGATAAATAGGTAAAATATTCCAAGCATAACCATCCTGCAACCTGCCACCAAATCAACCCTCAAAGCTACGTTGGCATCATTGACAACAGAATGTTGTGATGGCATAAACGACGACATGATTGCCGCGGTACTTGTCGAACGTTCGAAAACTGTTTTGCCAGATGGTGCGATTGTCGAGATCGTCGTGTGGAAGGTGCCAGAACCCGTTCCCGGTAGCACGCACCTGTTCAAGTATCGACTGTTCTTTGGCAAGGATGGTCGGCGTATCGTCGGTTTCGACAACGAACGCGGCAAAGGCGATCATTGTCATCTTGACGGCGACGAGCATCCTTACATGTTCACAACGACCGATGCCCTCCTGTCCGACTTTCGGAAGGAGATAATCAAGAGGAGGAAGAAGCCATGAGAGAAGCCTTGATTCAAATCAGAGCAGACAGCGAAGCTGCCCTCGATGAGGTTTTTGAAAGGGCAACGAACGCGATGCGTTCAGGTAATCCCTCAGAGCCCGTGGCAGTCTTCACCTTTTCGTCGCCCGCACAGCTTTTTTCTGTCATCACCCCCAAAAGGTGGGAATTGATTGAACATCTTCAGAAGATCGGTCCATCGAGCATACGCGGACTTGCCCGATCCGTCGAACGTGACGTCAAGCGTGTCCACGAGGACGTGTCCGCATTGTCGGACTGGGGTATATTCGAACAAACCGAAGACGGAAAGGTTCACGTACCCTACGACGTGATCCACGCGAATTTCGACCTCAGAGCGGCAGCCTGATCAGGGACGATCGTGCAAACCTCACCAATCCCCTTACGACCTTCGGTCCATCGCGGGAAGCCTCCTGGCTCCACAGGTAAGGGTAGCGGATTACAACTGCGTCTCGATCTCATCGAAACCGCTCACCGCCCATCTCTTCCTTTTCCGCATAAGCGCCTGCCTACTACGTTCGAGGCGGACAAGTATGGCCACCTACGATTTTTTTAAGGTCATCAATTCTCCTCTAAAACTCGCAATATTGTAGTTTATATACTACGGTACATCTCATGATCGAGCTAAAGAGACGTCGGTTTTCGCAAAATGGGAGCCCCGTCTAAGAGATTTTCCGCCGACGGTCGGCGCTTTAAACCTTTGTTGCAGGAGCGACCTCCTCCCCCAATCGCCCACAGGAACGCGGCCATTTCTCGCGCAATGGCGGTGACCGAGGCCTTCGCCTGCGGGACGGCTGCAGTCATCACTCCGATTGGGGAGGTCAAGGGTCGCAGGCATAACTTCACGATCGGTGGAAACGAGTACGGCCCAGTCGCCCAGAAGCTTCGCAAGCATCTGACCGACATTCAGTACGGCCGCGCAGCGGATCCGCAGCACTGGCAGGACCGCCTCTTCTGATAGGCCTCTCACGCTGCTGGCGGCGAGTTGCTGCCAGCAGACCCGGAAGGGCGAGCCCTTCCCGCTGCCGATTGATTGTTGGTCGGCCACCTCCTGAGATCCTGCAGAAAGAGTCGGTATGAAAAGATCCGCAGCGCTGCCTGTTCAGGAAGCTAGCCATTTACGCACTTCTGGCTGACAGAGAATCTGATAGCTTCCGGCCAGCATACGGAAGGGTGATCTTTTGGTGGATGAAGACGACATTTCTTTGGACAGCGACCAGCTCGGAGAAAAGGGCGAGTTGCTCTTCCAGACCCTGTGCGTCGATGCCCAGCTGATTTGCAATAAGGCGACGCGAGACCGGAGCGGCTGGGATTTTATTGTCGAGTTTCCAATCGACCACACGAACCCTGGTCAGCTGGACGAGCGAAGCAATCCGATATCCTGCCGTTTCCAGCAAAAGGCGATGTGGGATCATAACGATCGGATCAAGTTGAGGCTGTCTTCCATCGAAAGGCTTGCCAAGGACACAGGGCCATCGTTCATCTACGTCCTGAAGCTCGCGAAGGATACGCGCCTCCCGACTTCCGCCTGGTTGATCGAAATGCGCGGAGACGCCCTCGCCAAGGTTCTTGCAAAGCTGCGAGAGGAGCAATCAGCACAACGCTTTCATGTCAATCAAGCCACGATGTATCTCTACCCGTCGAAGATTGGACGCGAGGTCGATAGAGATCCTGCGAGCTTTAGAAAAGCCGTCGCTGATGCTGTCGGGTCGGATATAGCAGCATATGAGGCGGCAAAGCGGACTGAACTGCAAACCCTCGGCTACGAGCCAGGCGCCAAAAATGTCAGCATGACTCTGAAGCTTGAGCCTGGCGATGAACTCGCTGACGTGATGCTGGGATTGATCCCCGCCAAGGCAACGAACCTCCGCGCCCGCCATACGAGATTTGGCATCACGCTTGACGCAGAAGAATTTCCGGCTGAGGCAGAGGCTGAAATTAGGATCTCACCTTTGCCGTTCGATACTTGTGAGGTGAGCGTCCGGCGAAACCGTTTGGCGGAACCTGCGATCTTCAGTGGGCAAATATATGCGCCGCCAGCTCGATCGGTCAAAGATTTCGCTGTCCGGATCGTCACCGAGAGCCTTGAGATAAACTTCAGAGGTCAGGAATTCAAGTTTCGGGCTACGTCCGTTTTCCCGGAAACCACGCTCAAAACAGCAGCCGAATGGCGCAACTATTTCCTCATGGCCGACGCACTATCGACCAGCGGGGCCACGATAGAGGTGCGGCCGAGCGACGGAAAAATGGGTGTGATCAGCCATCGAATCGAGAATAGTGTCAGCTCTGAAACGGTCGAGTGGGCTCGTGGAGGACTTGCAATATCAGACATCCTTCTGACGCTGATGAGACGTGCAGGAGCTGTGAGCGGGCCATCATTCACTATGAACGAAATGGTCGAGCAGCAGGATTTGATCAGCTTCGTATTCGAAATTCTCAACGGGAACGACCTGCCTGAACCATTCAAAATCGGAGCCGAAAAGAGCGTTGTAAATCACTATGGCGCGATCACCGATGCGGTCCATATCAACTATGTGGCGCTCGGGTCTTCAATGCTCGTCATGATTATCGACCTTACGCTCGAGTACGATCACTCCACCTCTAAGTATGTCTCGACGAAGGTTGAGCTTCGCCAACTGATAGTTCTTGCAACTGCCAGCTACCTCGATTTCGTCCGGAAAGAAGCCAGTGACGGTGGAAAGATGATACTGAGCCGCATGTTCGAAACATCCACCAGCTTGGATGACGGACGGGACAAATGACCAAGCTCCTGCAAGACTTCCCTAATCCTGCACCAAACCCACGTCTCGCCATACTCCGACGAGAGGTCGATCAAACGGTCCTGAAACCGTTGCGGTCGCACGGTTGGAATGCGCTCGTGGACCAGGAAGTCGATCGCGGCAGCTTTATCGAGATCTCCGCGTCAAAAAGCACGGTAGCGACCAAAATAGCGGTTCTTTACAGCAGCAGCGAGATCGACAACGCGCAGTACCTGATGCTTGCTCAACGGGTCGATCATATTTTCTTCAACGGCCAACCCTACAAGTTGGACACCTTCGCAAGGGGGGTGACGATCCCGGTTGAACCGCTCGATACGTTCTTCCCCTTCTTGGTTCAACTGAACAAACGGGTAGAGCCTGACAGGTCGCCGTCCAAAATGCCACATAAACCGAGCGGGATCCGACGGCTCACTTCGGAGAACCCGCTTGAGTCGGTCACCGCTCGCTTGCGCCAGTTCACCAGCGTTCGGCTTGCAAGGAAACTTGTGGAACGTCGCGCCGCCGTACAAGGAGTGCCGCTCCCCGCAGACATCGCGCAGACCAAGGGAACCGGGGTCGCCTATTCAATGCGAAGCGCGCTTGAATACTTGTCTGGAGACCGCGGCGGCCGTCTAAATAAGCGGATTCTTGGTCTCTACTACGGCGTAATGGCCCTCGCACAGGCCGAAATGCTTGCCGCTCCAAACGGTCCCAGGGATTTGGATGAGGTTGAGGGCATGACCAAGCAAGGACATGGGTTGTTCACGCTTCCCGGTCAACTTGGCGGTTTTGCAGACTTGCACGTCGGCGTTCTGGCGACTGGCTTTTTACCCCAGTGGCTGTCATTTCTTTCGTATGATACCAGCGGATTTCCGACTAGAAAGCCAAAGGCTGCGGCGGATCTCGAGACGCTTCCAGCATCAATGGTATGCACTCTTCGCGATCTGTTTGCGTCAATGCCTGAAATTGATGACCTGTTCGCAGAGGTGTTCGGCGGCCCCCACAGGTGGATCGAAGTTGCCTTCGACAGTTCGACCAACTTCGGCTCCCGGGGGCCGAACGCCAAGGCGGGCAGCACGTACGGCCTTTTCATAGACCAATCGGGCGAAATCCCTCTGGCCGAAATCGCAAATGCAGGTTGGCCCGTCACAGAGCTCCAATTGATCACGGATGTCGAAGACGGGCACACTGTGTATCGCGGGCGTGTTGACCACAATGGCCATGAAGTGTGGTGGAATGTCCTACCGACCCACTCGTCACCGTTCGGAAACCAGCCCGCCATGCTGCTTCCTACGCTAGGAGGGATGCAGCACTACCGAACGATCGCCGCTGCAACTCTTTACGCGCTCTCGATCATGGTCCGATACATGCCGAGCGCGTGGCGGCGCATCGAAGGCGGGGACGAGGATCATTATCTGGCGCTCGTTACGGAGGCGCTCTCGGTATGGGAGCGGGTCTTGCCAGAGCAATTTCTGGCCAGTATCGCTGACGAGGCCGTGCACACGGCACAGCCGGGAAGTTGGCTGTCCTAAGCACCGATGGTGCCTTCATCGTCTTCGCGTAGCATTCGTTGATGGCGTACTGTCTCGCAGCAGGCCTACCGTTATCAGATTGCCGGCGCACACGCTGCTTGAGAGGACGATCAATGACATCGTCGATATTCTGTGGTGGCCGACCTGGAAACAGGCGTTCAAATTCCGCCTCCGCCTCGAGGGCAAACGCAATTTTCACAAGACTCTCGAGGGAGATTTTCCCGGATCTCTCAAATAGCCTTAACGACCCGTACGAGACATTCGATCTTGAAGCCAATTCCCGTTGAGTCAATTCATGCTCAATGCGTCGGCGCTTCATCCTGTCCGCCAAATCCCTGATAACTTCCACCGTGGAAGACATCTTAAATGCCGACATTTTATCACCAAACTAAAAATTATGAGTTTAATGCCAATATCATAGCATTTAAACGAGCCACAAGCAGCAAGCTTGCCAAGGAAATACGGCTTTCGACTGTCTGCGCATTGCAGAACCGCGTCATCATCTCATGGGCCCCCGCTGCGCGCGCGGTCTCGGAACGGCGACGGCATCCAGCGTTGAGACATAGCGGCTTACAGAGATAAGGGCACGTGAACCTTGAACGCCTGTAATTTTGACGCTATATTGCGTCAATATCTATGGCTGATCAAAGGAGGCGATCATGGCTCTCGCACAATATGCTGACAACGGGCTGTTCGCGCCAGGAAAAATCGCTGACGTTCTTCATACAACAAGCGACGATATCGCTCGCAGTGCCGGGTTGGGCAAAGATGCCGTACAACGCAAGGAACGCATCAAGTCGGACAAAACCCAACGGCGACTGCGCGAAATGGTCGAAGTCATCAACAAGGTTGAGGCCCGTTTCGGCTCCGCGCTCATGGCATATGCCTGGTATCGTTCACAGCCTCTCTCGGGCTTTTCTGGCCACACAGCAATGCAGCTTGTTCAAGACGGGCGCGCTCACGAAATACTCGAATACATCGACGCGATCGACGCCGGCGTGCATGCCTGACCTGATGCACTACCAGGGTAAACTCTACCGGGCGCTTAATCCCGTTTATGCTCGTGAGCCGCTCTCGGGACGAGGGGCCGAGCTTTATGGCGGCAGATTCAATCCAAAGGGTATGCCTGCTCTCTACACGTCAGTGACAGTCATCGCGGCATTGAAGGAAGCAAATCAGGCGGGCAGCTTACAGCCCACAACTCTCGTCTCCTACGATGCGGACATCACACCGCTGTTCGATACGCGCGATGGCGCCCTGCTTCATGATTATGATATTGACGCTCAAACTCTCAGCACCCCAACCTGGCGAGACGACATGAATGTCTTCGGTGAAGCACCCACACAAGGTCTTGCCCGGATTCTGAAAAACGAGGGCTTTTGCGGTTTAATCGTCAGAAGCTTTGCTCCGGGGGCGACTGATACCGACCTCAACGTCGTTCTCTGGACATGGGGAGACACTCTCCCGCATCAGCTGATCCTGATCGATGATGAGCAGCGCTTGTCATGCTGAACACGCCTGGAAACCGTGTTGCAATCTCAGCAGCCAGCAAGAATGCGTCTGAACCGCCCATTATAATGGGTCAATTAATTGGAAACCCGTCGTAAATGACCCATTACAATGGGTCAATATATCCAACCTGACGCCCGCGCTGCGAGACGGCGAACACCAGGTCCGGCTTGCCACTGTATTCGATGGCAGGAGCGAAAATGGCAGCGCGGAGACGAGCCTGGCGCATTTCCGGAAGCGACCGATCTTCCGCTTTGGGCCCAATCTGGACATCGACGAGTAACTACGCGCACCGTAAATCATGTCCCTGACGCAAGACCTCGAGAAAATTCTGGAAACTGTCCTGCCAACCGATCCCAGCTTTCGGCGGATCGAACAGGCGACGATAGACAGCTGCATTTGTGACACTCGACGATACGCTGTGGAGGGCTCCAAAGAGGCCTTTCTGTTTTCCGCGATGCGCCTGCTCGCACTTCCCGACAACGGACACACACACGGCTGATCCCGAACGATTCCATCTCGGTGCTCCCGCTAAGGTTTGTGAGCGTCGGGACGGTGGTACAGTTAACTGACACGGCACTGGAAACAACTGCACCAAGAGGAGAGCTGATAGCAGTCAACGGCACACCTTTGGGCCAAATTGAAGCCGCCGCAGAGAAATTTCTGGCGGGAACGCGCCAGAGGAAACGGGTCATCGGTCCGATTCTTCTCGCATGGCCGTATGCATTGGCCCACCTCGGTTTTTCTTCAAAAGAGAATACGACTGAATATCGCGTGAAAGACGAGAATGGGCGGATAACCGATCTGAAAGTGGAGAACGGGCATACGTCGCCGTTTCAACCGATCGCATAGGAGAAACCCTTGCTGATATTTGAGATCGTCGTTTTTTCTGCGGCTCTGATCGCGGTTAGCCTTCTGGCAGTACAACAGATTGTCGCGCAGGTTCGGGAGTATAATTTCTACAAGAAGAACGGTGGCGATTTTTCTGTCGACAGCGAAATAGATCACGTCAGACTTGACAGATCCATGCACTACAACGACCTCCGCCTCACGAACTGGCAGCGATTTTATCTTTTCCGCCCGGCCTGCATCGCGATGCTCGTCTTTTTCTCGGCTATGATGATAGCGTCTCTGCTTTAACTGAAGCGCCGGGCTTTCATTTCAGTAGAATCGCGAAAAAGTTTTCTTCTCCGGAGACACTGCTTCGTGCAGAACGGCCACGCCGGTCCAACATCTCTAAATCTGATTCCGGGCATTTTATGTTACTTGTGACAACGCTCGGCTGGCCAGATAATCGGCAAGACTGCAGCGAAAATACACCGCTACATTCTGATCTCCGGACCAGATGGCCTCACGAAAGACAACGAAGTATTCATGGTCCTGAGGCACCCGGTCCACAACACGCGAAGGTAGCGACACAGAGAAAGGTCATAAGGCAGCGAATTCGTCGCCGAGGGCGTCGTGATCTCCTCCTTCTTCAAAGAACGGATCCCGAGCGCGATACGCGTTGATGACATAGTTCTCAAGTTTCGGGAAATTTTCACGCGGAAATTTGCAGGGATAATGCGACGCCTCGAAATTCTCGACAGATATGCTCGCCAGCTTGTCCCAGCCATCTAGCTTGTTCTTGCCCTCAAAACGGAGTGACCGCAGTTTGGCTAGCTCCGACAGGCGTGACACGTCGCCTGTAATCTTGCTGGACACAAGTTGTAAGACTTCGAGATTCTTAAAGCGCAACACATCGTCAATGCCCTTGATGCTGGACGAGATCAAAAAGAGCTTTGTGATCGGTGACTTTTCGAAAAGTGCAAGCGATCCGCTGAACCCGTGGAACGCGAGATTTTTCAAATCTGGCCAACCGTTGCCGAGATTTTCGACCTTGTTGGTCTTCCAGTCGAGATTGAGCCAAGTTTCAAGCTTTGGAAAAAGCTCAGGCAGTCTGGACCGGAAAGAAATGCCATGTGTTGTGATTTTCCTGATGTTCGGGAAATTTTTGAAGACGTCGAGATCGAAATCCTCGGAGAAGGCGCCGGACCCGACTATGCCGATCTCAAGGATATCACCCTTCTTGCGGATGCTGCTGAAATCGGGAGAGAAATAGTCCTGCAGCTTATCCTCGGCGACATCCTCGACCTCGATGGAAAATCCGGTGCAACCATGTTCGTCGATGAGATGCGAATAAACCTTGAAGGCGGCCTTGTTGAAATAGGCCATTTTCCGGAATGCCGGGGATCGCGCCTCCTCGATGAAGACGTATGGCCCCGTCATCAGGTTTTCCATCGTTCTTTCATCTATTTCCAAAACGATCTCGGACACTTAGCTTCTCCATTATCCATCGGCAGCACAGAACGCCTAATTGTTGTTTCGATACTCAGCATCGACCGAACGCGGTTCTTATTCTCGTTGCAGTCAACGTTGCAGCCGCTCGCTGGGCAGGTGTAGCACGGTTGAATACCGATTGCCCGTCGAGTTTCACATTGGCCCAGTTGCTGTCGGCCACAGCATTAAATCCCGACTGGGACAAAAGCCGGTTCTCGACCAAGGCGCCGTAGTCCCTCGGGTTCATGCCGGCCGCCGCCGCATCCGCATCGGTATTGGTATAAAGACGGCGCGGGCATCGGTTGCGACCTTGCTCTCTGGTGCTCGACCCGGTTCGATAGCGCATCGATTCCGCCATGCGCGTCGGCTCACCCTTGCCCACATAACACCGTTTCCCGGGCTGCATCTGGAAGACATATACGCCATAAAGGCCGAGTGGATCCGCCCACCATGTCGGGATCTCGACATAACCATGGGTGCGCAGCCCCCCGAGAAGCCCTATGGGATCGGGGCTCAGATATTGGCCTGTCGACGGGTCATATGTCCTGAAGCGGTTGTAACAAAGGCCAGTCTCGGCGTCTTCCCATTGGCCGAGAAACCGGATGGGGCATAGATCAGCATCAATCACCGCCGCGTATGCGTTTATCCCGGGTTGGTCATCGCCCACAGGCGCAGCATCAGCAACGCTGACAAGCGAGGCCTGAACCGATCCGAAACCCCGCGATACGAAGCCGCCAGAAACCGCGCCGCGATTGTCGTTGGCCGCCGTCCAGAGGCCCCGCACTCCGCCCCACAGCCTGTAGGACGAGGACCAGACGATTTCGCCGGATGGCTTCACCAGCTCTCTCGGCGCACCAAGGTGGTCGGTCACGACATGGAGAATACGTTGCTCGCCGGAAGCGTCAATGTCGACCCTAATCATTGGTACAAAACTGTTGGGCTCAAAATGCCACCAGACAAGAGACTGCCTGTCTTCCGGATCATCCGCTACCCGATATTCCGCCGCCAGAACATCGCCATCCCAAAGGAACCGGTGCACCGAAAGAGCGGCACCCCCGTCCCTGCCCTGTCGCCTTCCCGTCCGAACCTGCCGCTTTTCGATCCGGCGTCCGAACGGATCGTAGGAGTACCGCCAGGCCGACCCATCCGGGCATTCCACCCCGACCAGTTGATCGAAACCGTCCCAAAGGTAATGGAAGCTCTGCCGACGGAACCCGTTGCGATCCACATGTCGGTAGCAGACGCGACCAGCAGCATCATATTCGTAGCGAATCTGCTCGCCATGCGGGCCAAAGGCCTCCAGCACCTCGCCACCAGCGGCATGTGACCATTGCCGAAATGGGCGACCGAGCGGGTGGTCGGGAAGGGCCGTTTCCGACGCGGCAATATCCTGAGTCGGCGCGTAGTCGAAACGCTCCACCTCGCGATTGTCGCCCCCTATCCCGGCAATTGCATCGGCCGGAACGGTCGCAAAAACAGGCATCCCAGGATTCGGCCCTCCGTGCCACGCAGCGGTGACTTGTCCATTGCCATCCATTTCATAGCAACTGGCGCCCCAAAGTGGATCGGCCACCATGGTCGGTGCCGCGGCGCGGTCCCATTCGAACTGCCGTGACCAGATTTCCGGTAGCAGGGCCGAGTGTTGCCCGATGGCGTGCACTCGGCTGTACGCCGTCTGCCGGACGAGCTGGCCTACGGGGTTATGGAAAAGTTCGGTAACGAAGCCATCCGGCGCCGTGCGGCGGACGGGCTGCCCCAGTCGGTCCCGTGTGACATTCAGAACAGGAAGTTCACCGAGAGATACGCCTGTCAGGGCGCCCAGCGGGTCGTAATCATAGGCGACCTCCTGGTCGCCTATACGGCGTTTTACCCGATTGCCACAACAATCATACTCGCTTTCGATGCGGGTCCCGTTTGCCGTTTCCGAAATCGGCTGGCCGGCAGCATCATATTCCAGTGAGACCGTATCATGGGCGTTGCTTGCGAGATTCAATCTTCCGACATCGTCATAAGCAAATGTCTCGCGCTGCGGCGCTTTGGTTTCCCCCGGCAAAAAGGCAGAACGGCTGACAATGCTTCCCGACGGGTCCCGTTCATAAGCCACGACTCTGCCGTCCGGCTGCTTCGCCTCGACCACTCTGTCCGCTCTGTCGAGCACGTATTCGGTTGTTCGCCCGCTAAAATCGGTTTCCTGAACGATCCGTCCGCCAACGTCGCGAACGAAGGTCCATTCCCGTCCGGCCTCGTTGACCACCTTCAGCAGATTGAGTTCGTCGTCGTAGTGGAATCCGATGCGTCCGCCCATGGGGGTAATCGACAGGACGAGGTTACCAAGTCCGTCATATTCGTAGCGGCTTCTGCGCCCCTCTCCATCCACGGTTTCCAGAAGGCGACCATTCTGTGAGGTATAGCTGTTGAACACAGCGCCATCCGGTCGGATAATACGCGTTGGACGAAAAAAATTATTCCCTGACTGGTCCTCGTATTCATAAATGGTCGAAGCGCCGTTTGCTTCAGTCATCCGAATGACGCGACCAAAGGCGTCTCGTTCGAAGCGCGTGCGCGCATTGCGGAAGTCCAGAGTTTCGGTGAGCCAGTTGTGGCCGTCATAGGCGTTCTGCGCAATCAGCCCGTCATGCCGAATGACGCCGGTTGGCAGTCCGGCCGCATTGTTGCGGATTTCCGAGATATGTCCGGTCGGGCTTTTGACAAGGCTAAGTGCGCCAAAATCGTCGTAATGGAAGTCCCATGCTTTTCCAGCATTGTCTATGACGAGTTCCATATCGCCTTCGGACGTCCAGCCGTAATAGGTCGAGCGACCGACCGGATCGCGAATGCTTTTCACATTTCCGGCCGCGTCATAGGCGTATCGGGTCTCGTTGCCTTCTCCGTCGATCTCGGCTGCAATCCGTCCTTCATCGTCCGTCACAAAGCGTTTCTCATGGCCGAGCGCGTTCACTTCGCGGATGATCGCGCCATTTTCGTCATAATGAAACTGGATGGCGCGGCTGCTGTCCGAGCCGGGCATGTAGATCGTGACCCTGTTTACGTCGTCATATTGGAAAGTCGCGGATACACCCTGGTTGCTGAACGTTCGCGTGCGTCTACCCTTTTCGTCATGCTCGAACTTCGCATGATAATCGCCGTTGCGGATAACTTCGGAAAGCATGCCCCGATCGTCATAAGCAAATTCATGACGTTCGCCATAGGGGCATTCCGCCAACACCATCCGCTGCTTATCATCGTAGCGATATCGCATGACCGTCTTGCGGCTACCATCGACACCTTCAAGTTCAGCCAGCGTGCGCAAGCTGCCTGTGTAGGAAAACAGTATTTTCACACCTTCAGGAGTCGTGATCGACAGAAGGTTTTCGGCGGCATTCCGCGCGAACTGGAGTGTATTTCCGCGCCGGTCCCTGATTTGCGCGATACGCCAGATACCGTCCCTGCCTTTGGCAAAATGGGTTTCCAGCGCATCTTCTTTGAGGATCAGCGCGCGGCCATGGCCCTGTTTCAGACTGGTATTGCGGACCGTGTCGCCCTCTTCCCAGCCATCGGGAATAGGCGTCGGCGCCTTGAAATTGACAGCGAACCCATCTTCGTCGAGCAGGGTGAAACCCTTGGCCTCGTTCCTGCTTATGGTCGCATCGATATCGCTGAGCCGGCCGCGGCCGAGCGGACCGCTGGCCTCGACATCGCCGTACCACGTACTGGTGATCGCAAGCTTAAGCAAACCGGGAATGGAGAAATCGGGATCGTAATGGACCGGAATTCCCGTCGGCATAAAAGCAGGATTGCCGGCAAGGCGGCACTCTTTGCGTTCGCGTCGTTTGCGCCTGCGTCCCCTCACGCGTTCCTGTGCTCGAGTACGATTGCCTCCCAATCGACCACGCGGCCTTCGCCAACGGCCGAAAATTCGTCTCCCTCGCCTGCCCAGCCACCCGCCGGGACCGCCAAGCAAGTCCTGTGGGCCAACCTCCAGAATATCCCACCCGGAGGCCCGCGCGAGGAAATCATCAGACTGGCCGCGCGCCATATGAAGGCGCTGCGGTCCCGTCATGTTGTCGAGAGACCCATGCATGCTGCCATTGGTCTCGATGAAATCCTCAAAGGATTCCGCGTAGGAGTGGTTTTCCAGCGCGTTGAGTTCCGTCGCCGCTATATAGGCGTCGGCCTGCAGGTTGGTCCCGTATTCGATTTGCTCCTCGTTTGGACGGTTGCTACCCACCTCCCGGTTCAGAGCGCTCAGTTCCTCATCGATCTCGCGCAGTTCCTGCTTGCGGTCATCGATCATCTGCTGGCGAAGCGCCTCGGCATCCTGTTGAGGTGCGCCCGATCCTACGACCACACGCCCATCGGCATTGGCGGGCGTCTGGGCGACATGCGGCTGTCCGCCGTTGCGCTGATGGACCTCTTCATCACCCGCCATGTGAGGCCTCCTGCATCGCCAGGTAGGCCGCGCCCCAAGAGACACCCGCCAGATTTGAATAGGCGGAAAACTCCCAGCCCACCGTCTTCCGCAGGCGCGAGACAATCACGAAACTATCGCGCGCCGCCTCTGGCAGCTGCCGCCATTCGGGCGAGCCGAGCGCGACGCCCTCGTGGATGTAGAGATGGTATTCCTCGGTCATAAAGGCGTGGAAGACCATGTCATCGAAGCGTAGCGTTAACGCATCGGCCGAGATTTCGGCGGCCCGCAGTCGCTTACCTGTGAAATGGCCTCCTATCACTCCACTTGAGAGGGCAGCCTCGTCCTGTAGCACGATCGCGCCGCTCTCATCGACCAACGCCCACTGACATCCGTTGCAGATCAGTTTCACCTCACCGTCGGCGGATGCGAAAAGCAGATGAAATATGCTGCCATAAATGTATTTTGAGGCAGAGATCGGAAGCCCGACTAGAGATTGAATGTCGTCCTGGAAACTCATTTGCCGAACTCGTCGATGATAATCTGCTTGATTTCTTGAAATCCATAGTTCTGCTTGGTAATAATCTCATGAAGTTGTTCCAGCTGGTCGTCAGTCAATCCGTACTGCTTCCCCAGCGCCCTCACTTGCCGGTTCTGAGCTCGGTTGTTGCCCGGTGTTCCGCCGCTGCTTGCCAGGAGGATCGGCACCTTTTCTTCGCCCATGGTACGATGGGGTTCGGTGCCTCCCGGTCCCGGCCTGTTGATCCAGGCTGGATCGGAATCGCGCACGACTGCCCAGCCTTCTGAAAAGACCGTTTTCGAACCCTTCTTGGCCAGCGCATGAGACTTGTAGCCGTTGACCTTAACGCCCCTTCCGACTCCCGGCTCATGGCCCGTCACGACCAGCGCCCGGGAATTCAACTGAAAATCCTGCTGGCCGTTATTTCGAACCGTCCGGGACGTGCGCACGGAAGACCCCAGTGCCACCATGGACATGTAGGGTACCGGCACCATAGAGGAGCCCATCGGCGTCTTACAAACATCCGGGCCGGTGCAATGCATGATGTTTGCACCGTCGCGACGTGCGGAGATCGGAATTGCCATCAGGCGGCCTCCTCTTCATCCCGGTCGGGATCAAGAAGCGCAGGGTCGCAGGCAACCTCATCGGGGCTCACCCGAACCGGCTTGATCCGGCGCAGTTCCTGTGAGCTACAGCGCAGAAGGGCAAGACCCTCGGTCACCGCCATATCGTAGGGCGTACGCCAGATACAATAAATCCGCGGATCGTTCCGGTCCCGCTCGCTGATCTCCAGAAAAACGGTATCGAGAACCATCTTGAGCGGCACCACGGTCTCGTCATCGCGCAGCGACATCGCGACCAGTTGCTCGTCAGGCAAGCGGATGCTGAAATCGGGACGGTCGGGAAAGAGGTTCTGTAATTCTATGCGAACCGAGCCTTCCAGATAACGGGCACCCTGGCTGCCGGCAGGCGCGGAATTGTGGAAACGGTAATCGTAGTCCGCCGCCCAGTTGGGCCAGACATGCTCGATCCAGTGCTCGTCATAGGTTCCGCCCAAGGGACGCCGCGGCAGCCATGCGGGCGGGATGGGGCCGAGGCCTTCAACCGCGTGCTGTCCATAGGGATCCGACAAGATTGCGCCTCGGCTTAAGATTTGCGGCGCATGTACCGGTAGTGTATGATCGGTGAAATCCCGGTCAATCAGACCACGTCCGATGGGATTGTATTCGAAGGCTTCCTGTACAGGATTGCCCTCATCATCAACACCCTTATCAATCATACCTCCGAACGCGTATTCGTAGCGGATCGGCAAGCTCTTGATCGGGCTCGGAGTGGACAATGCCCAGCCTCGGAAAAATGATTTAAACGTCCGCCAGTCCGGCTTCTGCTCGTCACTCAACTTTCTCAGCCATCTCGGGGTCCACTCTCGTGGCCCGGTGACCATTAATTCGTGATGAACAAAAACGCCAAGATCGTCGGATACCTTGATGGAAGCCGGCCATTCGGTTGCCGGCTTTCCATCTGGAGCGTAGGCGGTTGCGTCAACAATGACCTCGCTATGGGGCTTGTAAGGCACGAAGTCGGACGGGTAGCGCACCGAAGAGACATTGAGGTTATCGTGATACGTGTCGGTAAAGACAAACGGTTCCTGTTCACTGGAAAACCGGCATTCTCCGTCGCGGCCGATATCCAAGGCAGTCTTTGCCATGAACACACCAAACTCCTTGCCCGCCGCATTGCGGTTTGAGAATCGGAGGTTCGCAAAAGGCGTGAAGTTGGTGATCTTGACCATTTTTTCCACGAGCCCAATCAGTTGAGGTCTATGACTTTGCCGATCTGCTGGAACGAACCTTCAGCCTCGAAATGAAACGTCACGCCCTTGATGATGATCGTGCCGTCCTTCTTCATCGTCATGGACGACTTGCCGACTTCGATGACATATTCCTCTCCGACCGTGAGTTTCTTCGCCTTTCCGACATTTTCCATCGACGTCTGGCCGACATTCGTGACCTTGCTCACCCCGATCTGTTCAGCCTGCGCCACACCGACGCTGTCGGATTTGAACGTGCTGACGATCGTGTTCATGATACCCGGCAGCGGGAATAACCCCGAAGCATCGGAACCGACGCCCGAGCCGGAGCCGGCAAGCGCCGTACCCGCATCCGCGCGCGGGCTCGGGCCGGAAACGACCCCCTCACGCGATGAAAGACCGCCGGCACCGAGGAAGCCGAGGGCGGATGAGGCGAGCGTGGTGGCGAAGGCCGCAACGCCCGGGCCACCGCCGCCGGCGATCTGGGCGGCCTGCGAAAGCAGCCCCGCCGTCTGACCGGAGAGCGCCTGCACGCCGGCCATGGCCATCATCGCCATCGGCCCCGTGCCGCCGACGACGGTGTTTACCGAGCCGCCGATCTCGTGTTTCTGGTTGCCGGAAACTTCCACCGCGCGGTTGCCGCCAACCGAGGCGACCTCGTGCCGGTCGATGCGCTTGGTCCGGTCATTCAATACCCGCGTCGTCTGGTCCTTCTGGGCGTGGAAGAACTGGTTCTCCTTGCCGGCCTCATCCTCGAAAGTGATTTCGTTGAAACCGTCACCCTTGTGGCTGTTCGAGCGCAGCACCATGCGCGTCTTGTTGGCCGGCAGGTCATAGGGCACGGAATTGGCCGGATTGTTGACCACGCCGATGACCAGCGGCTTGTCCGGGTCGCCATCGACAAAGGCGACCATCACTTCCATGCCGATGCGCGGAATGACCTGCGCACCCCATGTGCCGCCGCCCCATGCCTGGCTGACCCGCACCCAGCACGTATCCGTGCCATCCTTCTTCGCCTTGCGGTCCCACGGGAACCACAGCTTGATGCGGCCATATTGATCCGGATGGATTTCCTCGCCTTCAGGGCCGGCGACGATCGCCACCTGCGTGCCTTCGATGCGCGGGCGTTTTGTCGACCGGTGCGGCGTCAGCGGCACACGGGCGGGGATCGCCTCGAAGTGATTGCGATATTCGGGCTCGTTGCCATTGGTCTCATAGGAGAGGTCGACGATGCTGTGGCTGGCCCTGATGATCACATGTTCTTCATAGGCGTGTTCGGGATGGGCAACCTCGTAAGGCTTGAAGCGGCGGCCGGCCTCCAGAATGCGCGAGGTGGACGAACCGAAAACCCGGTCGTGGTCGGCTTCGATGGACTGGGTGCGCAGTTTTTGCGCCCGCTCGGCCTCTTCCACCGTCTTGATGCGGGCCGGATATTCGTAAAGCTCGCGTTTCGTCGCATCCGGCATCTGCACCAGCGACGGCGTCATCGTGCCGGGCACCATGCCCGGCGTCTCGAAATTCCAGTCGGCGCCCGCACGCTGGCCCGAGACATAGGAAAAACGCCGCGCCCAGTCGTTAATGTGGTTGCGATCCGACGAACCCTGCGCCAGACGCACCGTCCCCTCACCCTGGGCGGCCGGCGACGGCCCAAGCCAGCCGCTGGCGCTATCGGCCACATGCAGCTTGTGGGAACCGTCCTCATGGCTGAACCAGTAGAACAGGCCGTCCTCCTCGAAACGGCGCAAAAGATAGTCGAGGTCCGTCTCGTTAAACTGGACGCTGTAGTGCTGTGCAGGCGGCGGAGAAATGATGCCTGACATATCGGGAGCGGGAATGCCGTGTTCGGAAAACAGCGTCTCGACGACCTCCACCGCCGTCTTGTCCATCCAGATGCGGCAATCCGAGCGGCGCGACAGAAGCCACATTTGCGGGCGGATCGTCAGCGCATAAGAGCGCATGCCGCGTGTGATCGGAGGGCCCTCATGCAGCTCCGTCACCAGGCCGTTGAAGGGGCGGCGAACACCGCCGCCATCGCCGTCGCCATGGCTGATTTCGATGGAGATATCGACCAGCCGTCCGATCAGTTCCTCGGGCTTGACCGCTTCCTTCTTGGCCCGCACCGTCAGGCGAATGTCGAAGAGCTGCGATACGCCCTCCTCGACGGACAGGCGCTCCGGAAGAAGCTGATCCTCGCCCAGAGGCGACTTGACCTTGAGCACACGACTCGCCTGAATGAAGTCAGAGGATGAGGGCTGGTCATTCATTGCGAACCTCGATAGCAGAGCTCAAAAAATCAATCGGCTGTCAAAATCTCGACAGAATGCAATCAAACATTGTGGCGAAACCAAGGATTCAACATGAATTCTACAACCTGGATACGCCAAATATC
This sequence comes from Agrobacterium sp. CNPSo 2736, assembly GCF_004005385.1. Taxonomy (NCBI): domain Bacteria; kingdom Pseudomonadati; phylum Pseudomonadota; class Alphaproteobacteria; order Hyphomicrobiales; family Rhizobiaceae; genus Agrobacterium; species Agrobacterium sp. CNPSo 2736. The sequence goes on from NZ_RZTX01000026.1 coordinate 18,109, forward strand.
CATCGATGAAATCTGACAGGCCGGGGCACGGAGTGACGATCGAAAGAAATCCGAGACATACAAAACACGATGCCGATACCTACGGCCTTAGCCGCGAAGAAGCCGCCGGGACTCGCCACGGCGCCGGCTGGTGGGTCAGTATCAGGCGACGTGGCCACCGGATTGTCAGGCTGTTCAAGGACAGCATTTACGGTTCCGGCGATGCCGCCTATCGTCAGGCCCGTGCCTACCGCGACGCCATCATGCTTGCCATTCCGCCCGCCACCAACATCGAGCAGGCCGTGCTTCTGCGCAAGAACAACCGAAGCGGCATCTCCGGCGTCAGGCGTGTTGAAACGGCCGAAGGCGATGTGTGGCAGGCAACGCTGATGACCCGTGAGGGGCAGAAACGCGAGAACTTCTCCGTCGCCAAACTTGGCGAAGAGGCGGCAAAGTCGATGGCGATCACGCAACGGCGCAAATGGCTGAGGGCCCTGCCGGTGACACATCTTGCCTATGCCCACCACGCCGCGGAAGTGGCGCGCGCGCAGTTCGCCGACGAGCTTGCGCCGGCGGATAATGTTTTGCCCGGGGAGCGCCGGGCCGATACTGACATCAAGGCGCGTATCAAGGAAATTAACGATCGGTTTGATGCGTCTCGCCCGAAGCGACTGCGGGTTCGGGTAAAAAGCTATTCAACAGACAGGGTATCCATCGCGGTTTCCGATGCAGAAAGCCCCGCGCGGAAAAAACTCATGCATCTCAACACGCGCGGCAAGGCAGGGACCGAAATTGTCAACGCGATCAACAGCAGCGTCCGGGAAACCGTAACGGCAATTCATGATGAGAAGACCGCGTGCTGGTTCAGTTCCACCTATGGGGACAAACTGCTCAATCCGCAGACATTCAACATTGATGAGGGTTTCAACGTGCTCGTTATTGTGCCCCGGGAATAGTGCATCTCATCGACTTGAGCTGATATTGATGACGGCGGACGCGCCGACCTGAACAAAGGAATAATCCACCGCGCCCCGCTTCCACCCTGCGGTTACACTTTCTATAACATCATTCTTGTCGAGATTGTCTGGCGCCCCAAACCGGTCCGATAACGCATCCAGAAAGCCGGAGGGTCTTGACGTGGTGTACGCGCACGCCTTGTGTCCATTCGGACCAGCGGCAATCCAGAACGACAATAACTCCGCGCCGCCTTCCCTCTCATGGCGCCACCCCACGACATCAACAGAACCGTTATTATAACCGACGAAGCTGCGACGCCACTCATCTATCTCCGCATCGGTTAAACGCTTCCAATCGAGTTTGTCGCCGTTCACCATCGCTTCTTGCACAGTGGGCGCTTCACAGATGGTGAGAAGGCGCTCCACCGTCATATCCGCCGGCGTGGCCGCGGCTTCCCCGACACTCAAAAATGCGGCAAAGCAGCTGATTGTCGATACCTTCAGGTGCCGACGCCGGAACGTGCATGCTCCGTTTTTCATATCGTCACTCCGTCTCACCGTCATTTTGTCGCTGTAAAAAACCCACGCCAATCGATCCTCAAAAGTAGCAGACTGACAGAGGTTTGCTTTCCGGCAATCTCCGCACCCATAATCTCATTGTGCACAAACGGAACGCAACCCGGGATTTCCGCGCCCTGCCACCGACCATCCGAAAAAACAAGCCAGCATGATGCACGCCTCATGTTTTGCTTCCGTAAAATCCATCAAAGTTATGATAATAAATATAATAATGCAGAGATCATTCAGTGAAAAAGATCGCCTCAGTGCCACGCGCCGTGATGCATCGACGTCACATCCTGGCGTCAACTTCGCGGCCTGAAGCTCACCCCGAAGGTCTGGCATTGACGTCCGTCAGCCAACCCGGCACCCTCGTCCCATGACCCTGACCAACAGTTTCATTGCCGAGCTCATCCGCGACGCCAACAGGCTTGATCACCTCGACGGCTATCAGAAGCGGCGTATGCTTGAACGGGCCGTCACAACAATCCGCGACATGCGCGAAACAATCGGTATTCCATCCGGACCAAGCCGTGACAATCTCATTGATCTCCACACCATTGCACTCTCCATAGAGCGTGGATGGCGCAGCGATGAGGAGGTGCGAAACGCCCTGCTGCAGGCAGCCGGCATGATCCGGGACCTGCATATCGTCCTCGACAGCAAAACCGAAATCAGCCTCGTCAAGCCAGCCAGTTGAAAGCGTTGCGGCTCGTCTGACCGGTCGCCATCAGAGCGAAACCGGTGCCGGATCACAAATGACGAGACCGGCGCATTCCTAAGCTTCAGGTGAGATCAGAGTGACAGTTGGAAAATAAGATCGGTAACGGGCCACATCTCGCGTCAACAAGGGAAGGTTTTGTATTGCTGCGTGGGCCCCGATAAAAAAGTCAGGCAAAACACCGGTGCGGGTACCGCCGCCGCGGCGATATCTGGTAAAGGCCTTACCCGCCAAAAATAACGCAGCGCGGGAAAAAGGGGTGAGCTTCAACCCTGCCTGATCAACAAAAGCATCAAGCGCCTCTATCCGCTCATATCGAACAGATAGTTCCGCGTAGACAACGTCATTGATGTACAGCGGACCTGAAACGCTTGCCAGTTCAAGCTGCTCGATTGACCAGTCGGCCCAAACCGGGTCGTCCGTCACGAGATCAAGCAGGACATTTGTATCGACAAGCGTCACTCGTCACCACGGGTCAGAGCCATGATGGCGTCGGTACCCAGACCTTCACCGGCATGTCCGCGCAGCTTTGCAAAACGCGTCAGTGGCTGCTTCTTGTCAGCCCTTACCAGAACAATCCGTCCATCGGGAGCCCGAACAAAATCAACCGAGCTTCCTGGTGAAATCCCTAAAAGCTCGCGTACGGCTTTTGGAATGGTGACCTGCCCTTTGGCCGTTACCGTTGTTGTCATCTCAAACTCCCGTAATACCGTCGTAACCAATGGTATTACTTCTGTGCCTCTGTTTCAACTGATCTCGTGACAAAAACGGTCGCTACGGCCCGAGTACCAGATCATACCGGCAACTTTCCCACTGCGCACATTAGGATTTCATTAACCGTACCGGACCACCCTCCTCTCACAGCAACGATGGAGGTTGGCTAAGGTCTTCGAAAACAGACGCTCTATATTCAGACGGGGGATATCCTTCAGGCGTTACGAGGACCCAAAAAAGCCAGGCCCCCTGTTGCAAACAAAGAATGCTCCCTGATAGCGCAGATGATGATGCTGTCGAGTACGTATTGGCGCATGGATTGAGGCGCACGGTTATGCTTTTTGCTGCGTGACATGGTGATCCCTTAGCGATCTAATATTAGAATACGTGATTTATCGGGAGAACTTGCGGACGCTGGTGTCAGGCCCTAGAAGCGCGGTATCGAGATCGATCTCGATAAACCGGGCTAAAATCATATTCGCCAGCGCGCATATCGGCTGGCTCTCCCTCATCATCTTCAAGCACGGAAAGCAACCGGATGCGGTCACCGAGACGGACCTCGGTCCCGGCGTAACGAAGCAGGTCTTTGCAATTTTTCAAGCGGATCGGATCAACAACTATACGCGGTATGAAAGCGGTAGACCAATTCGTTTTTCAAATTGAACCTTTCGATCTCCGAAATGTTAGTCGTGGTTAGGATTCGCTCCCCTCGGGGCCTGGCTGTTGATTTCCACTGAGAACTGACCCGGTAGCCCAGGATATTTCCATCGAGAATTGACCCATGTTTGAACCTTGCCCTGCGTGTTTTCAGCGGGGGCTACGGAGTGATCGACATGGCGTTACTGAGCGTGATCCGACGCTGGCATTTTCGAGACCACATATCGATCCGGGACATTTGCCGCAGGACCGGCCTATCCCGGAATACCATCCGCAAATATCTCCGGCTTGATGGCGTGGAACCATCGTTCAAGGTGCCGGAGCGGCCGAGCAAGCTTGATCCTTTTGCCGACCGGCTGTCAGCGTGGCTGCGGACGGAAGCCAAAAAGAACCGGAAGCAGCGGCGCAACCTGAAGCAATTACATGCCGATCTGGTGAGCCTTGGCTACGAGGGATCGTATGGTCGGGTTGCTGCTTTTGCTCGGGAATGGAAAGCTGATCTGCAAAGGGAGCTGCAGACATCGGGACGTGGGACGTTCGTTCCGCTGGCCTTTGATCCGGGTGAGGCCTTCCAGTTCGACTGGTCGGAAGACTGGGCAATCATCGGCAATGAGCGCACCAAACTGCAGGTGGCCCATACAAAGCTTAGCTATTCCAGGGCGTTCATCGTCCGGGCGTATCTTCTGCAGACGCACGAGATGCTGTTCGATGCCCATAACCACGCGTTCCGTGTCTTCGGCGGGGTGCCGCGGCGCGGCATCTACGACAATCTATGGACGCCTCCCGGGCGAGAAGAACATTTGGCGGCAACTCGGCATTGGATGCGTGAATCTATCCGGCCTATCGCTGGAGCGATTACGCTCCTGGCCTTGATGGGAGTCCGCTACCTCTGTCCTCATAACATGATCGACCTTTATGGCCTTGTCGTAAATCAGGATCCGAAGCTGCGGTCCGCGCCGTTACGCCATCAGTTCTTACCTCGCATTCATCATTGCCTCATCGGCAACGATTGGCAAATGACTATTGTGCGGCGTATCGCTCCTGTCGTGTGAGCAGGGCCCATGCTATCCGCGCGGTCTTATTGGCAAGCGCTACGATCGCTTTGTTATAACCCCGGCGAGAAACGAGCTCTTTCAGCCATTGAGATCGACGATCATCGTGACTGGCTAGTCGGCTGATAACTGCACGTGCGCCATGAATCATCTGGCGACGTAGATAATGGTTCGCTCGGCGGCCAATTCCGCCAAGCCGTGGTTTGCCGCCAGTCGAGTATTGTCGTGGGACCAGCCCGATCCAGGCCGCCAGCTCTCGCCCAGATTTAAAGTGACGTCCGTCCTCAACGCTAGCAACGAGTGCCGTTGCAATGATCGGACCGACGCCTGGCAGTTCGGACAAACGACGGCAATCCTCTCGTTCGCGGCAAATCTCGCTAATCTTCCTATCAATCTTGGCAATTCGGTCATTCACATCGGTGAGTTGGTCGAGTAGTTCGAGAAATAGCTCGCGCCCGAGATCGGAGAGATCAGCGCTCTCAACAGCCGCGGGCGCCTGGGATACAAAACGCCATGGTCCTTGCGGCAACACGATGCCATATTCGGCGAGAAGACCCCGTGCATGATTGATCAGCGATGTACGCTGGATGATCATACGCTCTCTAACTCTATGCAGCGACTGAAAGTCTTGCTGTGTGGTCGATTTGACCGGCACGAACCGCATGGTCGGACGGGTCGCCGCTTCATAAATTGCCGCAGCATCTACGGCGTCGTTTTTGGAGCCGCGAACGAAGGGCTTCACAAAGCGAGGGTTGATGAGCAGGACCTCTCGCCCACTATCTTTGAATTGCCGTCCCCAGTGATGGGCACTGGCGCAAGCTTCCATAGCGATAGTCTTTGGAGCGAGTGCGTTAACAGTCTCGGCCAACTTCGATCTGCTGACCTTGCGCGACAAAATAGCGCCATCTGGAGCAATGCTGTGAAGATGAAACGACGACTTTCCGAGATCGATTGCGAGCAATTCGAATGTCATGACTTCCTCCTTTGGTTGGCCTTTCATTCTGAAGGTTCGGAGGGAGGCGTCCATCCCATAACATGCGCACGGCAATCGATAAGATTGGACGCGGCAAGGAGCGCGACGTCAACATCCGCTTTATGGCAATGGCCAGCCACTACCTCTATGAGCCGGAGTTCTGCAATCCGGCGTCTGGTTGGGAGAAAGGCCAGGTCGAGAAGAATGTTCAGGATTCGCGCCATCGGTTCTTTCAACCGACACCACGCTTTCCATCGTTGGAAGCCCTGAACGACTGGCTGGAGCTTCGATGCAAGGAGGTTTGGCAGCAGACCCCGCATGGAAAGATGCGTGGCACTATCGCTGACCTCCTGGCCGAGGAAACAAAAACTCTGATGCCAACGGCGCGTGTCTTCGATGGTTTTGTCGAGCATAGCAAACGGGTGTCCCCAACCTGCCTGGTTCACTTCGATCGCAATCGCTACAGCGTTCCGGCATCCTTTGCCAACCGACCCGTCAGCATTCGAGTTTATCCAGACCGTATCGTTGTTGCAGCGGAGGGTCTGATCATATGCGAGCATCTTCGCGTCATCAGCCGGTCGCATGACGGACCTGGGCAGACGATTTACGATTGGCGGCACTATCTCGCGGTCGTGCAACGCAAACCTGGCGCTCTTCGCAATGGTGCGCCGTTCGTCGATCTTCCCGAAGCCTTCAGAACGCTGCAGCAGCACCTGCTCAAAAAGCCGGGTGGCGATCGAGAGATGGTCGATATTCTGGCGCTTGTTCTCCAGCACGACGAACAGGCAGTGCTATCGGCAGTCGATATGGCTTTGACGTCCGGAGTTCCGACCAAAACCCATGTGCTAAACCTGTTGCATCGCCTCGTCGATGGCAAATCCTCGACACCACCTACGATCGACGCGCCGCAAGCTCTTACACTTGCCAACGAGCCCAAGGCCAATGTCGAACGCTACGATACCCTGAGGAAGACTGCGGAGGTCCGCCATGCGTCATAACCCAGCCAGCGGAGCGATCGTTATCATGCTGCGCCAACTGAAGATGCACGGCATGGCTCAGGCAATCGGTGAGCTCACCGAACAAGGATCGCCAGCTTTTGAGGCTGCCATTCCTATTCTGTCGCAACTGCTCAAAGCGGAAACGGCAGAGCGGGAGGTTAGATCAACCGCCTATCAGCTCAAAATTGCCCGCTTCCCGGCCTATCGCGATCTCAACGGCTTCGACTTCTCCAGCAGCGAGATCAACGAGGCGCTCGTGCGCCAACTCCATCGCTGCGACTTCCTCGATGATGCCAACAACATCGTGCTGGTCGGCGGACCTGGGACAGGCAAAACCCATATTGCCACCGCTCTCGGTATCCAGGCAATCGAGCATCATCACAAACGCGTCCGGTTCTTCTCAACAGTCGAACTGGTCAACGCGCTTGAACAGGAGAAGACGCAAGGTCGCTCAGGGCAGATCGCCAATCGGCTTGTCCATTCCGATCTCGTCATCCTCGACGAATTGGGCTACCTGCCGTTCAGCGCGTCGGGAGGAGCTTTGCTGTTCCATCTCCTGAGCAGGCTCTACGAACGTACCAGTGTCGTCATCACCACCAACCTGAGCTTCAGCGAATGGGCCAGCGTCTTTGGCGATGCCAAGATGACCACGGCGCTGCTCGACCGCCTGACCCACCACTGCCACATCCTCGAAACCGGAAACGACAGCTTCCGCTTCAAGAATAGCTCAGCTCATGAACCGAAAAACACGAAGGAGAAAAACAGGAACTTGACCTCTACACCAGACCCGAAACATATCTAAAAGGCGGGTCAAATCTCGGTGGAAATACCGGGTCAGTTCTCAGTGGAAATCAACAGGGCAGCGTAATCGGATGAATGGCATTTGCGTCGAGAAGAGCCATGGAGAACCTTTCAAGCATACTGTTGATCAATCGCTCTGAAGCCAAATACTATTGGAAACTTGCGGATGATTTTGTTGCTGTCAGGCTATTTTCTCACGATAGGGAAATCCATCGCGAGTTGTGTATTGCTCCTATGAATAGTTTTAATAGTCCAAGCTCCTGCACTGAACACGTCTGCCTGCTCCGACGTCTAAAATTGGCAAGGTCCAGACGAAGGACTTTTTCGTTGCATGCAGCCCATCTGATATGGTTGCGTCACAGGCGAGGATGCTGGACGCCATGAGACTTGCCCATATCAATTTAGTTGCCCGCAACGCGAAACTGCTCGCCGCATTCTACGTCAACGTCATGAAATGCGACGTTCTTCGCGAACCGAAGACGCTGTCCGGTGAAAAGGTCTCGCGAGGAAATGGGCTTTCCAACTCTGAAATTCTTACAATCTGGCTTAAGTTCCCGGAACTGGAATGGCCTTTTCTGGAAATTCACGAGCATAGGGTCCACCTTCATCGTGACCAGCCAAGGGTCAATGAACCCGGCTTCGGACACTTGGCATTCCAGATGGAAGATATTCGCGAAACACTTTCTAACATCATTGAAGCTGGAGGGGCGCAAATCGGAGAGATCACGGATTTTGGAACACCAGAGATGCCGTATCTGATCGCCTATGCACGGGACCCTGAGGGAAACGTGCTTGAGCTTGAGCAAAAACCCCTGGCCAATAGTGACACGTCTTTGTCGTGACAGAAATTGACCCTTGCCAACCACGCGAGCAGTAGCCGACATCCTGCGGGTCTATTGCCATCTAGCATCCTTCATTTGAAGGAAACAGCATTTTCCGGGTTCGGCGGGAAGGCTTCATTGTGGGGATCGAGCATGGCCAGGGGATTGAAGGCTGCCGAGAGTCTCCCGGTGACGCCAAAAGGATCGAGCACGTGAACCGGTTCGAATTTCTGGCGAGCACGCCCGGTGATCCTCGCATTCCCGCCTTTTGGATCGACGCAGATTACGGAGCGGTCGGCAGTCAACAAATTTGGGACGATAGTGCCGATACCTGTCACAAACGTGACAAGGATGAGGATGAAAACAAATCCGAGAAGCGGTTTCCATATCCGGAAGGGCATGGCAATCAAAGCCAGAAGTGCCCAAAGCGGATCACGCACGGCGGCTCGCATCATGTTTTTGACTGCGCCCCGGCAAGTCGCGATCGGTTCATGGAGCGTCCTGCGTGCCACTCTCTTCCGTGCCCGGCTGTGCTGGTCCGATCAGATCGTCAAACAGCGCCTTGTCATTGTCGCGTGTCAAAAAGCCTGGTAGTTCGCGACGCAGCCATGTACCGAGTTGTTTGCTGAACTCCTGATCATCCGAGGTCTGCAGGTGATGCAGAACGAGCGACCCGATCAGGACCTTGCGGCGCGTATCGTTGTTGCGCTCGGTTTTCGAGAGCCGGGCCTTGAGTGCAGACCGTTGCGCCTCCAGTTCAGCCAGGCGCTGTTCGATGGTTTTCCTTGCCACGATTATTCCTTTCGATTGCGGTCACACCGGAACTGCCGCTGTTGACCACGGCTTTGCTCCTGGAAGACAGACCAGTTTCTATGAGGAGATCGACATAGCGATTGTAAGAGGAGGTTGGGCCCTGTGGTTCACGACGCCACGGTGGCTGTTGCCTGAGCTCAAGGTTGTTGAGCCACCAGTGAATCTCAGTCGCTGGCGTTCGCGGCCTGTTCGAGCCTGGCGATATGTTCCTGGCAGACCGTGTTGACGAGATCATAGAGGATTGACGTTCTGGCAGTCAGCCAGGTCAGCGCTTCCTCGGTAATTTCATAATGGTCGGAGTAACGGGCTTTCACATAGGCTTCATTCAGCGTGTTGAACCACGACTGATACCGATGTTGATCCCGCGGCCAGGCCTCGGCAAGACGGATATCCTGCCCCTCAGCCAGCCCTCGTAAAAACTTCAGATTATGGCTCGCAGGGCTGTAGTTGGTGAGGGTCAAAAGCAGCGTGGAATAGGCCTGTTCTATGGATTGGTGCAGCATGAAAGCTGCGCTCTTTGCGTTGTGCTTCTGCAGAGCAAAGAGCGTGTGGTCTATAAAACTATCAACGACACCGAGCCGGCTGGCATAATGTCTTTTTGCCAGCTCATATGCCTGTTGCCCCGTAAGCGTTTTGGGCTCGGCGAGTTCTCTGTCATCAAGCTCGTAAAGCGCAATGCCATCCCGTCGGATATCGCTGAAGAAGTATTGCCCTTCCTGCAAGAAATTGCTGATCTCGCGAGCGCCATGGATAATGAGGCTCACGGGCGTCTCAATTTCCTTGTCCCACATCAGCCGGTCTGTCGCCTTGTCCCAGTATTTGGGATCGGCCAGTTCCTTGTTGCTGACGATGAGGAGAATATCGAAATCCGAGCGATAGCCTTTCGACGTATGCGGTTCATCCACCCAGGTGCCACGCGCGTAAGAACCGAACAGGATGATTTTAAAGATCCGCCCGTCCTTCTTGGCGTCAGACTTGGAGCGCTCGACCAGATCAGCAAACTCTTCCTGAATAATTCCGACGATGCGCGCGAGCTCACGTTGCTTTCGTTCCGGCAGGTGTTCAAGGCTGGTCTTCATGTTTGCTCCGTTTCTGGACGGTATCCTGTATGGGCCATTGTAAGGTTCTTTGAAACTCCGATTTTTGGTAGCCACCAATCGAATGCCTGTCTCCCGAACTATCCGCATGCGATCCTGGGTCAAACGGCTCTGATCTGAGCGGAGCGACCGATGCTGACGGGCACGATCACTGCACTGATCCCCCCGCTGCAACTGCGCCAGCGCGAACGACCCAGGCAAAATCTTCCGGCGCGTTTCCTGCGCCCGCTCCTGTTTGTCGAGCCGCACCTGCAATGGTTTCTTCCGCTCGTCCAGCTCCCTTGTCCCTTGTCCCCGATCAGTCGTGCGATCAGCCTGCGCATATCGCCCTCCCGTGATTGACGATTGTTTCCTTATTCAAACACGAGCAATCGCCACTTGGCGACTACTACTTTTAGTAGTCGAAATACCCGTTCTATGTTGCTAGCGTCGCCACCGGTAAACAGACAAGGGCGCACTTACGACTTGCACCGCAGTTGAGCCCTGAATTTCCCCGTTTGCGGATCGGAGATTTCGTTTGGCGATTTATCATCTCAGCACCAAACCTGTCTCGCGCTCATCCGGCCGCAGCGCTGTGGCATCTGCCGCCTATCGTTGCGCGGTTCTTCTGACCAATCACCGCGATGGTCTCGTGCATGATTTTACCCGGAAAGAGGGCGTGGAGCATATCGAGATCGTGCTGCCGGAAGGTCTTTCTGCCGATTGGGCTTTGGATCGTTCGGCTTTGTGGAACGCTGCCGAGTTTGCAGAAAAGCGCAAGGATGCCCGTGTTGCCCGCGAATTCGAAATCGCGCTCCCGCATGAGCTTTCGGCAGAGGGGCGACTGAAGGCTGCGCGCGCCTTTGCTCAGGATCTGGCAAATCGCTATGGCGCGGCCGTGGATTTTGCAATCCATTCGCCAAGTGAGCATGGTGACATCAGGAACTACCATGCGCATGTGCTGATGACGACGCGAGAGGTTCGCGAAGTCGGCCTTGGCGAGAAGATTCGTCTTGAGCACAAGAACGCAAGGCTGTTGGCAAACGGTATGGCGACGACCGACATGCAGCTTCGCGACATCAGGCAGGCGTGGGAAAGCATCGCCATCCGTCAGCTTCAACGCGAAGGCCTGGATATCCGCATCGATCATCGCTCACATGCGCAGCGCGGCCTCGAGTTGTCGCCGACCGAACATATGGGCGTGCATGCCTCGCAGATGGAACGGCAAGGAATGGCAGTCGAGCGCGGCCGGCTGGATGACAAGGCAGCACGGCAAAATGCCGCGCTGATCCGCCAAAAGCCGGAACAGGTTTTGTCGCTGATCAGCAATGAAAAGAGCGTGTTCGATCGGCACGACATTGCCAGGACCCTGCATCGCTATATCAACGATGACGCGCAGACATTCCAGAACGCCTTTGCCGCTGTTTTGGCGTCGCCAGCGCTTGTGGAACTCCAGGCTGAGCACATCGATCCTGAGACAGGCAACGTGTGCAATGCGCGCTATTCGACGCGAGAGATGATCGATCTGGAGCTCGCAATGGCGCGGTCGGCGAAGCGATTGCATCAGGCGCATTGCCATGGCGTCGATCCCCGCCATGTCGAGCGTGCAATGGAAAGGCAGGATCGCTCAATCCGGAAAAGCTCCGGCGGAATGGTGGCTGCGAGCGACCCTTCAGCGGGATTGTCGGACGAACAGCGTCATGCGATCGAGCATATCACAGGACCAGAACGTATCGCCGCCGTGGTCGGGTTCGCCGGCGCTGGAAAGTCCACCATGCTGGCAGCCGCTCGTGCGGCGTGGGAGGCTCAAGGCTATCAGGTCCATGGTGCGGCGCTGGCCGGAAAGGCTGCCGAGGGTCTTGAAGAAAGCTCTGGCATCCCGAGCCGCACCTTGGCGTCATGGACTTACAGTTGGGATCATGGTCGGGGCATGATCGGCAGCAGTGACGTGTTCGTCATCGACGAGGCCGGCATGGTCGGGAGTCGGCAGCTTGCCCGCTTCATCGGTGAAGCTGAAGCGCGCGGCGCAAAGATCGTTCTTGTTGGCGACCACGAGCAGCTGCAGGCAATCGGCGCTGGCGCCCCCTTCAGGGCGATTGCCGAGCAGATTGGCCATGTCGAACTTTCCGACATTCGCCGCCAGCGCCATGATTGGCAGAGACAGGCGTCGGTTGCCTTTGCGACCCACAAGACGGCCGAGGGCCTCGCCGCCTACCGGGATCACGGCGACATCCACTTTGCGGAAAGCCGCGACGCGGCAATTGCAGAGATCGTTCGTGATTATGTTGCCGATAGTGAGAAGCGTGCCGATGGCACCCGGATTGCCATGGCGCATCGCCGTGCCGATGTGCGCGCCCTCAATGCCGCCATCCGTTCCGAGCTTCAGAACCGACAAAGGCTGGAGCGCAGCTACGGGCCGAGCGCCGGTGGGGACCGTGGGGATGGTGAGGTTGTTGGAGAATGCACGTTCCAGACCAATAACGGCAAACGCGCCTTCGCCGCCGGTGACCGGATCATCTTCCTCGAAAACAACCGCGACCTCGCTGTGAAAAACGGCATGCTTGGCACGGTCGAGCATGTCGAAAAGGGCAAGATCATCGCCCGGCTCGATGGTCGAAGCGGCGATAGCGTCAGCATTCCCACGGACAGCTACCAGGCGATTGACCACGGCTATGCGACGACCATCCATAAAAACCAGGGCGCGACGGTCGATCGCGCCTTTGTGCTGGCGTCCCGCACCATGGACCGGCATCTGACCTATGTTGCCATGACCAGGCACCGCGACAGCGTGCAGCTCTATGCCGACAGCCAGGAGTTCACCAAGGCCGGCCGGCTGGTCGATCACGGCGCGGCTCCCTATGAGCATAATCGCCAGGCGCGAGAAAACTATTTTGTGACGCTGGAGAATGACTGGGGCGAACAGCGCACGGTGTGGGGCGTCGATCTCAAGCGGGCCATGCAGGAGGCATCGCCAAAGATCGGGGACAGGATTTCTCTCCAGCATGAAGGCGCCACGCCTGTCACGCTTCCGGACGGTACGCAGGTCCAGCGCAATGCGTGGCGTGTGGTCAAGGGTGACGAACTGGCCTACCAGCAGTTAGAAAACCGCCTGTCGCGTTCCGGCGCGAAGGAAACCACGCTGGATTACGTCAGGGACTTTGCCGAGCGGCGGGGCATCGCGGAGAAGCTCGGGGTCAGGAGCGAGATTGAACTTGCTTCCGCCCGGGATGAGCGCCAAGAGGTTTCGGCCCGTGCGGCCCATCCGGTGCGGGAGCAACAGGACCGGCCATCGGAACGTCAGCAGGTTTACGAGGAACGTGCCGGCGATCTGGCCGGCCCTGTTCGCCGCGAAAATCGTCGCAATGATCTCGTTCCGGATATTAATCACGATCAGCCGGATGGCCAGAGAGCGACGAGGCAAGATTATCGCCGCATCCGGTGGTCCGATCTCATGTCGCAAGACGGCGCCGCCCCTGCCCCGACAGAAGTCGTCGGCCAGCACTCGCCGCTGGAAGCCGGTAAGCCCGGTCCGCTGGTGCCAGCGATCATCCGATACGACCGCAGCATCGAACAAATAGCCCGGGAAAGGGCGATATCCGTGATCGATCAGAGGTTCGAT
>NZ_RZTX01000027.1:0-31410 GCF_004005385.1 Agrobacterium sp. CNPSo 2736
CAAGCGGCGAGGTTGCGCCTTATCGTATTTCTCTGCCTTCAATATCCACGACTTACCCCCACAGTTCCGGCCGCGCCGGATAAACCAGCGAACCCTCATAAACCAGTCCCGGCTCACGATCCTGCGCCAGCAGCAGCGGCCCGTCGAGATCGGCGAAGGCCGTTCCCTGCGCCGCCAGCACGGCAGGGGCCATGCCGAGCGAGGTGCCGAGCATGCAGCCGACCATGATGGTGAAGCCGAGCCTTTCGGCCTCCGCCTTCATGACGAGCGCTTCGGTCAGGCCGCCGGTCTTGTCGAGCTTGATGTTGATCGCATCGTAACGGTCGCGCAGGGCGGCGAGGTCCTTCGTGGAATGCACGCTTTCATCGGCGCAGATCAGCACCGGATGGTCGATGCGGGCGAGGATGTCATCCTTGCCGGCGGGTAGCGGCTGCTCGATCAGGGATATCTTCAGTTCTGCCGCAAGCCGCAGATAATATTCGATATTATAATCGTTCCAGCCCTCATTGGCGTCGATGATGATGCGCGCTTCGGGTGCGGCGGCGCGCACGGCTCTTAGACGCGCTTCGTCATCCGCCGTGCCGGTCTTGATCTTCAGCAGCGGGCGGCCTGCGTTTTCCGCCGTCTTCGCGGCCATGGTCTCGGGGTCGGCAAGCGAGATGGTGTAGGCGGTGACGAGCGGCTTTGCCGCCTGTCCAAGGACGCGCTCGGCAACAGTTTTGCCGCTGATCTTTGCTTCGAGGTCCCACAGCGCGCAATCGACCGCATTGCGGGCGGCGCCGGGTTGCATCGCCTGCTGCAGTTCCTGCCGTGTCACACCGCCGGCGATCTGCTGCGCCATCGCCTCGATATCGGCGATGACGCCTTCGATGCTTTCGCCATAACGCGGATAGGGCACACATTCGCCAATGCCAGCGAAGGAACCATCGCGGATGGTGCACGTTACGACATCCGCATGCGTGCGGGTGCCGCGTGAAATGGTGAAGCTGCCGGCGACGGGAAAACGTTCTGTTGTGGCTTGCAGGTAACGGGGCATGTTTTTTCACTTCCGATTGGGCGGCAAAAGACACATGACGCCAAATTTATCACGAATTGTCGGCCGTCACTGTGGCTTGCCGGAGGCCAAAACGTTATGAAACCTTTAAGAATCTCGTGACGGCTGCACTCGCTCGGAGCATTATGCAAGAACAGGACACACGGCAACAGGCGAACCCGGCCGCAATCACCGAAGACGACAGCGTCTCCGGCGGCGGCTTGCGTTTTGTCATGAGCGGTTCCTGGCGCAACAGCAATCTCGCCGGTGTTTTCCCCAATCTTGAAAAGATCGAAAAGAGCAAATCCGCCGGCCCGGTGGAAATCGATCTTTCTTCCGTCGAGGCCATCGATACGACAGGCGCATGGATCATCCAGCGTCTGCGCAAGGACCTCGAGGCAAATGGCGCGACCGTCACCGTGACGGGCAATGACCGTATCGAAGAGGTCATCGGCCAGTTGCCCGAAAAGGTGGAGATGGAGGGCGAAGCCGCTGCGAAGGTGGGGCTTGCCGAGCGCATTTTTGCGCCCATCGGCAAGGCCGTCATCCAGAATGGCGCGGATTTCCTGGCGGGCATGTATATTCTCGGCTCGGCCGTGCGCGGCGCGCAGATGAAGCTTGGGCGCGGGCGCGGCGTCTCGCCGGCGGCGATCGTCAACCAGATCGACCATATGGGCGTGCGCGCCGTGCCGATCATCATGCTGATGTCGTTCCTGATCGGCGCGATCATCGCCCAGCAGGGCGCGTTCCAGCTCAGATATTTCGGTGCGGAAGTCTTCGTTGTCGATCTCGTCGGCATTCTGCAATTGCGCGAAATCGGTGTGCTTCTGACCGCGATCATGATCGCCGGCCGTTCCGGCAGTGCGATCACGGCCGAAATCGGCTCGATGAAGATGCGCGAGGAAATCGACGCGCTGAAGGTGATCGGCCTCAACCCCGTGGGCGTGCTAGTGTTTCCGCGGCTGGTGGCGCTGACCATCGCGCTGCCGCTTTTGACCATTCTCGCCAATTTCGCAGCGCTTTTCGGTGCGGCCATCGTGGCGCTGCTTTATTCCGGCATCACGTTTGAGGTGTTCCTGTCGCGCCTGCATGGCGCTGTCGAGGAATCGACCATTGCTGCGGGCATGATCAAGGCGCCGTTCATGGCGCTCATCATCGGCATCGTCGCGGCCGTTGAAGGCATGAAGGTGGGCGGTTCGGCCGAATCGCTCGGCCAGCACGTCACCTCCTCGGTGGTGAAGTCGATTTTCGTCGTCATTCTGGTGGATGGTCTTTTCGCCATCTTCTACGCAGCCATCGATTTCTAGGGAGGGCGCGTTGGAGAAACTGGACCAGAAACCGCAGGAGACCAGAACCGGGAAAGACGGGCGCGAGGTGGTGCTTTCCGTCGAGGGCGTGACCGTCGGTTTCAACGGCCGCAACGTGCTCGAAAATCTCGATCTCGATGTCTATCGCGGTGAAATCCTCGGCTTCATCGGCCCCTCCGGTGCCGGCAAATCCGTGTTGATGCGCGCGATCTTGCGGCTCCTGCCGCGGCAGGCGGGAGCGATCCGCATTCTCGGAACCGATTACGACAAAGCGAGCGAAGATGACCGCATGATGCTCGACCAGCGGCTTGGTGTGCTGTTCCAGCAGGGCGCGCTGTTTTCCGGCCTGACGGTGAAGGAAAACATCCAGCTGCCGATGCGCGAATATCTTGATCTGCCGAAGAAGCTGATGGACGAGCTCGCCTATCTGAAGATCGAGATGGTGGGGCTGAAGCCCGATGCGGGCGACAAGTATCCTTCCGAGCTTTCCGGCGGCATGATCAAGCGCGCGGCGCTTGCCCGGGCGCTGTCGCTCGATCCCGACCTCGTCTTCCTCGATGAGCCGACATCCGGCCTCGATCCCATCGGGGCGGCGGAATTTGATATGCTGATTGCGCGCTTGCGCGATTCGCTCGGCCTGACCGTCTATATGGTGACGCACGACCTCGACAGCCTCTTCTCCGTCTGCGACCGCATTGCGGTGCTGGGACAGAAGAAAGTGCTGGTGGAAGGGACATTGCAGGACATGTTCGCCTGTGACGACCCATGGGTGCAGTCCTATTTCCGCGGCAAACGGGCGCGCTCTGTCGTTCTTCCGGACGGCAGACACGAAAATCCGGTGGAGTAACAAGAAGCATGGAAACCAAGGCGAACTACACCATAGTCGGAATTTTCACGCTGATCGTGATCGCCGCCGCATTCGGCTTCGTTTACTGGATGGCCGAGTTTGGCCGCGGCGGCCCGACGGCCCAGCTTGTCGTGCGTATTCCCGGCTCCGCGAACGGCCTTTCCGTCGGTTCTCCCGTGCGCTTCAACGGTATTCCGGTCGGCACCGTGCGCGGCCTTGCCATTGACCGCGACGACCCGGCCTATTCCATCGCCTTTACCGAAGTGCAGGCCGATGCGCCGGTTTTCCCATCCACGCGCGCCGTGCTTGAAATTCAGGGCCTGACGGGCGCTGCCTATATCGAGCTTTCCGGCGGCAACAAGGATGGCGAGCGCATTCTGCAGAAAGCCGTTGAAAGCGGCGTTCCGGCGGAACTGACGGCCGATCTTTCCAGCGTCACCAACCTGCTTGCCACCGCCGATAAAATCCTGAAACGCGCCGATGGCGCCATCGGCGAATTGCAGGGTTTCGTGCAGGATGCGCGTGGCCCGCTGACGCAGACGGTGCGCAATGCCGAGAAATTCTCCGATGCACTGGCGGCCAATTCCGACGGCATCAAGAATTTCATCGCCAGCCTCAGCTCGCTTTCTACAACGGTACAGTCGGTCTCGGTGCGTCTCGATGGCACGCTGACGGCTATCGAAGATCTGGTGAAAGCGGTGGATGCCGGCAAGATCGATTCCATCCTGTCCAATGTCGACAAGGTGACGAAGGATGTTGCTTCCGCTTCCAGCGATATTCAGGGCATCATGGAAACCGTGCAGAGCACGGCGCGCAATTTCGAAGCGGCGAGCACGGAAGTGCAGACCGTGGTGAAGCGTGCGGATGAGCTTCTCGCTTCCGTCGATCCGGCCAAGGTGGGAACCGTGGTTGACGACGTTTCCTCTGCGACCGCTGATGCGCGTGACGCCGTGGCGAACTTCAAACGGATCGCCGACGATGTCGGGGCCCGCCGTGCCGATATCGACCAGGCGGTTTCCGACTTTACCGAAATGGGCCGCAAGCTGAACCTCGCTTCCAGCCGCGTCGACGGCATTCTCGCCAAGGTGGACGGCATGCTCGGCACCGATGACGCCAATTCGCTGTTTGCCAAGGCGCGCGAGACGCTCACCTCGTTTAAGGCGGTGGCTGACAATCTCAATGCCCGCATCGGGCCGATTGCCGACAACCTGACCCGTTTCTCCAGCTCGGGCCTGAAGGATTTCCAGGCGCTGATCGGCAGCACGCGGGTCACGGTCGACAATCTCAACAATGCCATCACCAATATCGACCGCGATCCGCAGCGGTTGATTTTCGGCGGCGAAACCGTGAAACAATATGATGGCAGAACAAGGCGCTAAGAGGGGTATGGGCCAATGACACGATTGATGAACGGCCGTCAGCGCCGCGCCCTCATTCTGGCTCCGCTGTTTGCCGCCTTGATGGCGGGCTGCGCGGGTGCGCCGAAGAACGATACTTTCGATCTCTCCGTCTCTTCGGCGACGGTGGCGCAGGGACCTTCGCTGAAAAGCCGGCAATTGCTGATCGCCGATCCGACCGCCCTGAAGGCGCTCGACAGCGAAAACATCGTGGTGCGCCTTTCCGGCTCGGAGGTGCAGTATCTCGGCAATTCGCAATGGAGCGACCGCCTGCCGCGCATGGTGCAATCCAAGCTGGTGGAAGCCTTCGAGGATACCGGCAAGCTCGGCGGCGTCGGCCGGCCGGGGCAGGGGCTGGCAATCGACTATCAGGTCGTGACCGATATTCGTGCCTTCGAAATCGATACGGCGAAGAATATCGCCAATATCGAAATATCGGTGAAGCTCCTGAACGACCGCAACGGCACGGTGAAGGCGCAGGAAGTGTTCCGCGCCAGCGCCCGCGTCAGCGGTTCCGGCAACGCCAATTTCGTGAAGGCGCTGGATCAGGCCTTTGCCGCCGCCACGCGTGACATCGTGGCCTGGACGCTGAAATCGCTTTAAGCGCTCGGCGTTATTGCCGTCACAGGAAACCGCTTTATGTTCGCGTAGTGCCGGTCACCGATCGGCCTATGCATAATGGTCCCGATCCGTGAGCCCGATCCGTGAGTTGGTGATGCGATTTCTGCTGCTGCTTTGCCTTATGTTTTCCGCCCTGTCTGGAACGGGCGCCGCCATGGCGGCCGGTCTCCGGCTGATCGACATTCCAGCCGCGAATGGCAAAGCTGCCATGAAGGCTGCGGTGTGGTCGCCCTGCGCGGCCGCGCCGGAAGAGGTCAGGATCGGCCCCTTTATTTTGCCCGCTGTGCGCGATTGCCCTGTTCCTGAAGGGAAGTATCCGCTCGTCGTCATCTCTCATGGCTTTGGCGGCACCTATTTCAGCCATCGGGACACGGCGGCGGCGCTGGCGGATGCCGGCTTCATTGTCGCGGCGATCAATCACCCTGGAGACAATGCGCTTGAAATGAAGAAGGCCGGCGAGCTTTCCGCGCTGACGGGCCGTCCGGCGGATATTGCCCGGTTGCTGGATCATCTGCTTGAAGGTTTTAGCGACGCCGGTTCCATCGATGCCGGGCGGATCGGTGTCTTCGGATTTTCGCGCGGCGGTTATACCGCGCTGGTGCTTGCCGGCGGCACGCCTGATTTTGCCAATGCCGGGCTGCCCTGTCCCGACCCGCAGGCGCCGATTTGCACGCAGATGCGGCAGAAGACGACATTGCCGCAGCATGGCGGTCAGGATGCGCGGATAAAGGCTGTGGTTGCCGCCGACCCGTTGAATGCCTTTCCCGGCGCGGGCGACCTGAAGAATATCACGATCCCGGTCCAGCTCTGGAGTTCGGAACGCGGCGGCGATGGTGTCGCGCCGCAGGATGTTGCAAGGCTGCGCGACGATCTGCCGGTAAAACCGGACTATCGGATGGTAAAAGGGGCGGGGCACTTTTCCTTTATCGCCCCTTGCCCCGTAGAGATGGAAAAGGCCGTGCCCCAGATTTGCAGCGATGCGGCGGGTTTCGACCGGGCGGGGTTTCACCGCAGCTTCAACACCGATGTCGTCGGCTTCTTCAAGGCGTCGCTGCGCTGAGGCATCGTTCCTCTCCGCGCCGGTCAGGCGGCGTCCTGCTGCGACTTCCATTCCGGCAGGGGGAAAATCCGGTCGTAGCTCCAGTTGAAGACAAAAGCATAGACCACGTAAAACAGCGCAAACGAGATATCCATCACCAGCGCGTGGGCAAGGCTGATATTCAGATACCAGGCGATGAAAGGCATCAGCACGATCAGCAGACCGAGTTCGAACAACACGGCATGGGCGACCCGAAGGGCGGGCGTCTTCAGCGTCGTGCCTTTTAGCCGCTGCATGGCGTGGTCGAAGCCGAGATTGTAGACATAGTTCCAGACCGTCGCCAACGTGGCGCTGACGAGGCCGACAATGCCGATATCTTCCATAGGCATGCCAAAAAGCAGCGCGCCCAAGGGAATGACGAGCAGAAGGCCGATGATTTCGAAACTGAGGGCGTGGCGGATACGATCTTGCAGGGAACGCATTTCATTCTCCGGTATGTGACCGGGCCGTCCCGCATGCTGTCGCCGATATGGCCGAGGTCGTCCTCGCGCTGGGTCATATAGAGGTTTTGGGCGAATTTTTCAAGCGCGTGCATTTTGGGGCCTTGGATATGGCTGGAAGGTTGCCGCTTGTTTCTTCTCCCCGCCGGGGAGAAGTCCGCGGCAGCCGGATGAGGGGGCAAGCTCTCCGCATATCTCTGCGCTAGCCCCCCTCATCCGGCCCTTCGGGCCACCTTCTCCCCGGCGGGGAGAAGAGAAATACGCGGCAGCGCCTCGATCTCTCTCGGAGCAAAGAGAGGACGATGGGAACAAGACCGGCGCATTTTCGTTATCGCTTACGGAAGGAGGCGTGCCATGCAGCAGAATTCCTCTGAGGGGAGAACGATAAAGGCCGCCAACACGGCGAAGGTTTCGACTTACACGCCAAGCCTCATTTCTCTTAAGGGAAGTTATGTGGCGATGATATTTCGCAGACCGCTTTGCCGGAATCCGCTGGATGTGCGGAAGAAATAAGGGCTAAGGCATTTGCCTGTTGCCTGCCCCCGCACATTGATGACGACGACTGCCGAAATGATGATGAGCTTTAGATGTCTCTAAAGTGTGATTTTCAATCCGGCCCGTCTCCACCTAGACTGGAGATTGCCACCAGAGCGAAGGGAGAATGACATGAAATCAGTTCTCATTATCGCCGCTGTCTTTGGTTTTTCCGCCAGTGCAGCGCTTGCGGAATGCGCAGGTCATCAACAGATCAACGCTTCCGTTCCTGCCGTAGACCGTGAATTCAAAACCGCAAGCATCGTTCCGCCGACAGATCCGGTGGAAAAGCCCGTCGTCATCCTGAAAAAGACCGACCGCCTTCCGGCAGCGGTTGCGACGACCGGTGAACCAGAAGCCGCAATGCAACGCATGCAATAAACAGGAACAACAACCTCTTCATTCTGAAAATCCCGTGCGTGAGGTGATCCGCACGGGATTTTGCTTTCAGGAGGAAGGCGGGGCAACCTTCGCTTTCACAGCGCCGCTCTTGCCGGCTCTTTGCATCGGTGACTAGCTATCGAGTTTCAGCGACAGCTGTTTCGGCCCTTCGTTCTTTTTGAGCACGTAAAGCGGCCGGGTAATGATGACTTCCGTTCGCCGTTGCAGCTCGCGCCGCCGCTCGAGCGCGCGTTCGCGCATATCGCGGGAGCGGGCGACAACGGAAAGGGCATTTTCTATGGCTGCGTCTGCTGTGTTCATCGCTGACCTCCATAATGTTCACTTTATGTTCTCATTATTGGTGGCTTGTGTCAACACTATGGCAGGGTTGCTGGCGGGCGATTGGGTGCCCGGCGCGATGAAAGGACCGGGGCGCGACAGGCGGCGTCGGGTGCCGTGCGGGATCGGCTTTGCCCACACGTTGACCTTCACGGCACAAACCTGTTCCGGCAGTGTCGACAGGGACACTCCGGACATGTTGTGTTGATTTTAGCGATGATGTTTCGATGACGCCGGCGCTGATCCGCCCGGCTTAAGGAGGATATCAGGAGAGGGGGCGTTGATCCGGCGCGGGAACGCCGCCGGCGGACAATAGATCGGTGAGATGCTCGCTGGCGAGCGCGACGATGGCAAGGGCGGCCTGCTGGCGGTTCCAGCCGGCATGTTCCGCTTTTTCGATCAGCCCGTGAATGGAAGGTTCCAGCGCGAACTGGCACTCGGCCTGGTAGTCCATGGTGTCGATCGAAAGCGACGGGGAATTGATTGCGGCCCGCATCCTTTGGTCTCCCTGTTTTCCGTCATGCCCACATACGCGAGACGCAAATCGGAACATGCACATTCAGAGGCCGGTGATATCGGGTTGCTCATGAGGCCCGCATATCACTGGCAGCGAATCCCCCAGCAGGCGGACGTTAGCGGCAAGTCTTAACCGCTGTCAACGCGTGCGCGGCGGCGATGACGTCGCCACCTCCGTTTTCAGAGCCTTCCGTTCCGGAAAGGCTTTCGCCGCCAGATCAGCAGCGCCATCACATAAAGCGCAAAAAGCACGAACCATGTGACGGGCAGCACCATGAAAAGCGCCGCATAGGCGCAGTTTCCCTCAAAACAGGAGCCGAGAAATCCGGAATCGGCAAGCGCTGCCGATAATAAAAACGCACATATCCCGCTCCCGACCGCGCCGAAAATGAAAAGCAATATGTTGATGAGCAATCTCATGGTCCCGATCATAAGGACGATTGAGACAGCTTTGGGGAAAGGTTGCCGGTGGAGGGCCTGTTTCCAGCTTTTAGAGCTACTGAAATCCCGGGGCATGCTTTTCGTTGGGGCGACAGTGCGAACCGCCAACACGCGGGCGGCGTGCGAAGGCATAGGAACCGGTGATGGGTTTGATGTTTGCGTTTTACAACTCGAATGGATCTTCAGAAGTTTTAACGGAAGGAGTGGTTGCGAACGGATCGGCGTTCTTTGGCGGGGCGCTTTTCGAGTTCAGATACTTCGTTACGGTGTCCTGACAGTTCAGCATCTCCTCAATCGCCCTCGAGGTTCCTTTGAGCCGGAGTGCTACGATTTGTTTCCCCGCGTAGTATGCACGCAAACCAAGTTTCTTGCTGAACTCTTGAGCGAAGTCAGCGTCTTTCGTGTTGATGTGGAGATGATTCACGGAGTTCATGTTTATGGCCGAAGCCGTTGCATCCCAAGGAGTGTTGTTGTCGAATTGAATTCGAACAGGATACTCTTTACCGGCCTCAAGGGATTTCCACTTGGCGTTGCCCAAAGAAAAATAAAGCTGGCGAACGTCGTTGAGGAAATTGAACCCTAGGCGAACAACTGTTCCGTCTTGATAGACACTCGAGACGTAGCATGCATTACCCATAGAAGGGTCCATGCGCACCGACCATCCCGGTAGATCTTTCCATAGTATTGTCTCTTGGGACGATGTTTCCGCCCACACTGGAACGGTCCCGAGACAGAGAAACAACGCGGCACAGGTAACCCTTCTCATCATCCCCATCCAAGAGAGTGTGTATGGATAGTCTTATTTGCGCATGACTTGGGTTTACTGTGGAGTCGTTAGTTACACTTGGAACGTCTCACGATGCAGCAGGCTGAAACGTTCCAGACAAAATACTGAGGCGGTCCATTCTGGTGCTTTGTCGTTGGGCAGCTGTTGTTAATATACAGAAGAGAACAGAACGGAATATAAATTAGAAACAATCGTCGGACATAAATAGTCACGGCATGCAAAATTCTCTTATTATTCAGTTCTTTAATAAGAGAATTTGGTGGGTGATGTAGGGCTCGAACCTACGACCCGCTGATTAAGAGTCAGCTGCTCTACCAACTGAGCTAATCACCCGACCGACACCGTGTGGCGGTGTGAGGGGGCGTATAAAGGGGAAGTTTGGGCTTGTCCAGCGCGGAAATGAAATTTCTTCGATTTTTGTGACGAAAAAATTTCAGTCGCGCTGGAAAAGTCTGGAAATCCGGGGTTTTACGGATTTTTCCTTTTATTCATCCGCGCCTGAAAGCCCGGCCGATAAGGATGAGGATGCAGGCGCCGATGAAGCCGGCGATGAGATAACCGAGCCAACCCGTCAAAACGATTCCAAACACCGAAAGGATGGCGTTGGCGACGATCGCGCCGACGATTCCAAGAAGGATGTTCATGAAAACACCCATATTGCTTTTCATGAATTGTTCGGCGAGCCACCCGGCGACACCACCGATGATGATGGCTGCGATCCAGCCAATGCCAGCAGATTCCATGATTTCCTCCCATGTTGCTGCATCATCAAAGGTGATGATTCTCGCGGTGAAAAGCAAGGCAAACTCCTGAAAACCTCGCTTTATGCGGGTGGTTTTCCGCGCGGCAGGCGCTAAAAAGCCTGATGCGGCGCAAAGAGACGAAAGGCATGGATGTGCGGTTGATGTTCGGCGGATTGATGGACGGCAGAAGGGTATTCGACGGCCTGGTGCGGGATCGGCGGCAAAGGAGCGCCATGGCGGCGATAATGGCCATGGTGCTTTTTCTGGCCGGCGGTCTCTTGTCGGCAATGCCGGCGGCGGCGCAGGGGGAAACAACATCGCCCGCCCCGGTGGCTATCCAGGCTTCGACCGTCGAACAGGCGAGGGCGGAACTGGAGAAATGGAAGGCCGATGTCGCGGCGATCGCCAAACAGGTGGAAGCGGGCGGCAGCGATGATGTGCAGCTTGTGGACCTGAAGGGCCGCGCCGACACCATTGCCGCCGATGCCGCCGCCGCCAACACCAAGCTGCGCACCCGTCTCGACCAGATCAAGACCCGGCTGGATGCCCTCGGTGCGGCGCCTGCGGACGACCAGCCGCCGGAGGCGAGTATGGTGACGGAGGAGCGAAACCGGCTGACGGCGGAACGGGCCGAGGTGAATGCGATTGCCGGCGAGGTGGAGAGCACGGCCACCAATGCCGCGCAGATTTCCAATAACATCACCGCCGTTCGCCGGGCGCTTTTCGCCGCCACGCTGTTCAAGCGCACCGAAGTTTCGGCGCAGACACTGGGCGATGCCTCCTCCGCCTTTCTGACCGAATTGACCAACCTCAACAACGCTTTCAGCAGCTGGGCGAGCTTCGTCTGGAATTACAAGCGCCTGCCGATGTTCGGGGCGGTGACGCTGTCGATCATGGCCGCCCTGCTGTTTCTCGTGGGCGGTTACCGCTTTTTCGGCAGCCGCATGGACCGGCGGGCCTTTACGGGCGAGCCTTCCTATCTGAGACGGCTTTCGGTGGCCTTCTGGTCCACCATGGTGCAGTCGCTGTCACTGTTCCTGTTTCTCGTCACTTCCGCGTTCTTCCTCGATAATTTCAACGTGCTGCGATCAGACATCGCGCCGATCCTGTTCGGGGCGATGGCGGTCACCGGTTTCGTTTATTTCGTCTCACGGCTGAGCTATGCGATCTTCGCGCCGACGCAGCCGGAATGGCGGCTTCTGAAGGTGTCCAACAAGGGCGCGCACACGCTGTCCTCGGCGGTGCTGCTGATGGCGCTCGTCAACGGGCTCGATTACCTGTTCGGCACGATCAGCGAGACGCTTTATTCGCCGTTGATCGTCACCGTTGCCAAAAGCTTCCTCGCCTCGATCATCATCGGCCTTATTCTGCTGACCGTATCGTTCCTGCGGCCGGTGATCGGCGAGGGGCAGGATTATGAGACCGGTAATCAGCGTCTGCCGCGCTGGCTGGTCATCCTGCTGCGGGTGGGCGGCCTCGTTCTCATCGGCGCCTGCCTGACGGGTTATGTCGGGCTTGCGCGTTTCCTTGCCACGCAGATCGTCGCCACCGGCGCGGTGCTGGCGACGATGTATATCGGCATTCTCTCCGGCAAGGCGATTTCGCGACAGGGCGCCTTTGCGGAATCGCTTGCCGGCCGTTATCTCGCCCGGCGTTTCGGTCTCGGCGTGGTCGCGCTCGATCAGGCCGGCCTTGCCGCGGGGCTTGGCATCTATGCCGTCGCGCTTGCCTTCGGCGTGCCGCTCATCCTGTTTTCCTGGGGCTTCCAGCCGGGCGATATCGAAAGCTGGGCCTATCGCCTCTTGACCGGCATCACCGTCGGCAATGCCTCCATTTCGCTGATCGGCCTCTTCGGCGGCGTCCTCGTTTTCGCCATCGGTTACATCATCACCCGCTGGTTCCAGAAGTGGCTGGACAATAACGTCATGGCGCGCGGGCAGGTGGATGCCGGGGTGCGCAATTCGGTCAAGACCGGTATCGGTTATCTCGGTATCGCGGTGGCGGCCATCTTCGGCGTGTCTTCGGCCGGTCTCAACCTCTCCAGCCTGGCGCTGGTGGCGTCGGCCCTTTCGGTCGGTATCGGTTTCGGCCTGCAGAACATCGTCTCGAACTTCGTCTCCGGCCTCATCCTGCTGGTCGAACGCCCCTTCAAGGTGGGGGACTGGGTGGTGACAGGCACGACGGAAGGCACCGTCAAACGGCTTTCCGTGCGCGCCACCGAAATCGAAACCTTCCGCGGCCAGTCGATCATCGTGCCGAATTCGGAATTCATCAATTCCTCGGTCGGCAACTGGACACACCGCAACCGCATCATGCGCGCGGAAATTCCCGTTTCCGTCTCTTACGATTCCGATCCGCAGAAGGTGATGGATATTCTGCTGGAACTGGTGCGCGCCCAGCCGCCGGTGCTGCGCAATCCCGAGCCGCATGTGGAGTTCCTCCGCTTCGGCGATTTTTCGCTGGATTTCGAACTGCGTTTCCACCTTGCCGATCTCTCCAATGGTCTTGGCGTGAAAAACGCGCTGCGTATCGCAATCCTCCAGCGCTTCCGGGAGGAGGGGATCGACATCCCGTTCCCGCAGCGCAACCTCAATATCCACGTGGAGGGCGACGCCAACCCCCAGATGCTGGCGGCGCTGCTTTCGGAGGAGGGCGACAAGGCGGTGGTGGCCCATACGGGTGCGGCAGCGCCCGTTGCCGGCGCTGTGCGGGAAAAGGATGCGGGCAAGGCAGGTGACAAGACGGGCGACAAGGCCGTTGCGGAACGGCCGACGACGGCGAAGGTGGTCGGCAAGGACAATTGAGCGGCTACGGCCGATGTCGATCATTGGGCCGCCGGAATCGGTTCCGGTGGGTGCGCGACCATGTCTCGCACCCGGCTGCATTGCGGTGGATGGTGGATACTTTCCGGGATAGCTTTTTACTTTGATGGAGGTCGGATATGCCCGGCCGCCGTCATGAAAAAATAATCGAAATACCCGCGATGACTGTATTGTTACGTAAACTGTAAGTTGATATATTATGGTTATTATTTAGTTTATTTCTTTCCTGTCGGGGTTCAAATGCCGGATCCAGTCGATGAGAATGCCCAGCCTGCCCAGCCTGCCCAGCCTGCCCAGCCTGCCCAGCCTGCCCAGCCTGCCCAGCCTGCCCAGCCTGCCCAGCCTGCCCAGCCTCCGGGCCCGGTTCCTGCAAAAACATCTCTTCGTGAGAAGCTGAAGGGGGTTTGGGCGTGGATGCAGCCCCATGCCGCCCGGCTGTCCCTTCTGACGGCGGGGGTCGTTATCGGCTCGGCGGGTCTGTTTTTCCTGATGGGTGAGACGGATGTGACCGACGATTACCTGCCCAAACGCTGGAATGAATCCATCCGACGGCTCGGCATAACGCCGGTCTATCCGCCCCAGGAGGATATCTACGTCGGCGATATCATCGCCGAAGTCGTAGATTCAGGCCATAAGTTTAAATCGCTGCCGGACGATCTCCAGAGCGAATCCTTCATTGGCCGCTACGTCAAGGTGACGCAGATACCGGATCTTCGACAATATCTTTCCCTGAAATCGGAAGCCCCTTATTTCGGTGACAATACCTGGCAGCAGGGTGAGGAAAAGCTTGCCCTTTCGCAGCCGCGCAGCGAAGTCCAGAATAATGGCACGACCTCGGGTCTTGAGGTGAAGGATGTGCTCTTCCCGGTTATCAAGATCGAGCGAAGGGAAGGCATGGCCGGCCTCTGGAACACTATCGGTTTCGGTGGCGCGCGTGCTGATGTCGAGGAAATCGAGCTGCAGAACGTCCAGACCTACGCCATCAATCCTTTTCACGCTCAATACGCATTGATTCAGTTTTGTGCCGGCGAGAAGACGCAGCTTCTTTGTAACGATGAATATCTGCGGGAGAAGCTGTCCTATATTCTCGGCCGCGACATTTTGAGAAGTGCGGAAACCAAAGATTGCGGTCTGCGCTACATCTATGACATCCGGCTGCTTGTGGTGCGCCAGGCATTCCTGACGCGCGGTGTGAAGGTCACCAACGGGCGTGGTCGGCTGATCGAAGCCAATCTGGCCAGCCGTCAGCCCGACATGGAGAAATTGCAGGACGCTGTGACGTCATCGGCCACGGAACCGCCCAAAGACGTTCCGGCAGAGGCCGCCATAAAGGACAGGCTTGCGGCTGAAAACGCCATCCGCAGCGCCAATAGTTCGGGCCTATTTTCTGATCGTCGTTTTGCGCGGCCACTAGTTATCGGGTTCAATTCCGTTTCACTGGGTATGCGTGGCAGCACGCCTGCTTGGAGGGACGATCTGGCGAAAGCCTCCGCTGATAAAAAAGTAAAAGGCACCGTGCTGGCATGTGCGACCTCAACGGAGGCAGGGAAATGAAAAGCGCTTCGATTTTTTTCGGACTTGCCGTTTCATTTTTGATGAATTCGCAAGAGGTGTTTGCACAGCCCGTCAATGGTGTCTTCCTCCCATTTGCCATAGACTGCCGATATGAGATTCCACCTTGCGAGCCTCCACCACCGCCCGGTCCCAGGAGTCCTATTCCCATTCCACCACCGGCACCGGGCGGCGGCGGTATCCATAACTTGCCGGGTGCCCCCGTGCTCAAGGAAACGATCATTATCCCAGGCAATAATATGCTGAAGGACTTCAAGCTGGATGAGCCTAAAATGCTTGATATGCAGAAGGAGCTTCAGAACAGGTGGTCCAAATAGGCGTCTGCTGGTCTTTGGGTGCCATGAGGTTTGAAAATCCCGACGCTGCCATAGTAGGTATTTTTCCGACATCCTCTCATTCGTCGTCCTGCTGGGCGGCGGCAATACGAAAGCCCAGCTCGATGGCGGCAATTTCTTCCCTGTCGCAGCACCCTATGGCCATGTCGCAATCAGGCGGCTGAACAACCCGCAAGCGCTTCATATTCCTCCCATCCAATGTCGGCGGAATAAGGCAAGGCCGGCGCTTTTCAGGGGTTCTGTAAATGAAGACACATGCACGGGCGGTGGTGATCGGTGGCGGCGTCGTTGGCGTTTCGACGCTTTATCATCTTGCCAAGAAGGGCTGGAGCGACAGCGTTCTCATCGAGCGCAAGGAGCTGACCTCGGGTTCCACCTGGCATGCGGCCGGGCTTTTGCCGCTGTTCAACATGAGCTATTCGGTTGGCCAGATTCACAAATATTCCGTGAAGTTTTATGAGGAGCTTCAGGAAGAGACCGGCATGAATGTCGGCTTCTCCAAGGTTTCGAATATCCGTCTCGCCCGCACCAAGGATCGCTGGGACGAATATATGTATTATGCCGGCATTGCCGAAACGATCGGCGTGCGCGTCAACATGCTGACGCCGGAGCAGGTGAAGGAAATCTGGCCGCTCTGCGAGACGGACGGCTTGCTGGGTGCCATCCAGCATCCCGATGACGGTTATATCCAGCCCGCCGATCTGACGCAGGCGCTCGCCAAGGGCGCGCGTGATCGCGGGGCGACCATCTATCGCAACACCACCGTCACCGCCATCGAGCAGCTGGAAGACGGTCAGTGGAAGGTGACGACGGACAAGGGCGAGATCATCGCCGAGCATATCATCTCCTGCACGGGCTCCTTTGCCCGCAAGACCGGCGAGATGGTCGGCATCAACATCCCGGTCATCCCGGTCGAGCATCAGTATATCGTCACCGAGCCGCATCCGGCCATTCAGGAACGTCGCCGCCAGGGCCTGCCTGAAATGGGCGTGCTGCGCGAATCCGACTCCGCCTGGTATATGCGCGAGGAAGCGGGCGGCCTGATCCTCGGTCCTTATGAAGTCGGCGCGCCGGTCTGTTATGTCGACGGTCCCTCCGACGACAGCGAATATGAGTTGTTCCAGGAAGAACTCGACCGCCTGATGCCGCATATCGAAACGGCCATGGTGCGTGTTCCGGCCTTTGGCGAAGTGGGTATCAAGAAGGTTTATAACGGCGCCATCGCCTATACGCCCGACGGCAACCCGATTGTCGGCCCCGCACCGGGCCTGAAGAATTTCTGGCTGAACGAAGGTCATTCCTTCGGCATCACCGCTGCCGGCGGTGCCGGCTGGCAACTGGCCGAATGGATCGTCGATGGCGAGCCGACGCTCGACCTGATGGGTGTCGATCCGCGCCGCTTCGGCCCTTACGCGACGGAAGGTTACCTCATCGCCAAGAACGAGGAAGCCTATGCCAACGTCTTCACCATGCATTACCCGGACGAAGAGCGCTCCGCCGCCCGCCCGCTGAAGACGACGCCGGTTTATGATCGCCTGAAGAAGCTCGGCGGCGTGTTCGGCTCGGTCTATGGCTGGGAGCGTGCCAACTGGTATGCGCCGGAAGGTTATGCGCTGCGCGAAGAAGATCTCGGCGTCGGTGCGGATGTCATCACCAGCCACAACCATGCGCCGGCTCTGGATGACGGCCGTATCGTCGAGAAATGGTCGTTCCGCCGTTCGAATTATTTCGAACATGTCGGCAACGAGGTGAAGAATGTTCATCAGAATGTCGGCGTGCTCGATATGTCGGCCTTCGCCAAGATGGAAGTGTCCGGTCCCGGCGCGCGGGCATGGCTCGACAGCATTCTCGCCAACATCGTGCCGAAGAAGCGCGGCCGTATCGCGCTCACCCATCTTCTGACGCCGAATGGCGGCGTGAAGGCGGAATTCACGGTTTATGAATGGGCGCCGGGCCGCTTCTACATGGTTTCGGCCGGTGGTCTCGAGGCGCATGATCATGACGTTCTGCGCCGCCTTGCGCCCACAGACGGTTCCGTGGTGCTGCAGCCGATCACGCAGAAATACGGCGTGCTGGTTCTGGCCGGTCCGAAGTCGCGCGATCTCCTGAAGAAGCTGACCCGCACGAGCCTTGAGAACAAGGATTTCCCCTGGCTCACCGGCAAGCAGATTTCCGTCGGCGTGGCGACGGCGCATGCGTTGCGCGTCAACTTCGTGGGCGAACTTGGCTGGGAACTGCACCACCCGATCGAGATGCAGAATTACATCTTCGACCGGCTGATGGAAGCGGGCGCCGAATTCGGCATCAAGCCCTTCGGTATCCGCGCCATGGTCTCCATGTCGCTCGAAAAATCCTATCGCAACATGGGACGTGAACTGTCGGTCGAATATAACGCCTATGAATCGGGTCTCGACCGCTTCGTGCGCCCGGAAAAATCCTTCATCGGCCGCGATGCGCTGGTTGCTTACAAGGAAGGCGGCGCGAGATGGGTGTTCTCGACGCTCACCGTGTCAGGCAATACGGATGTCGATGCGCGCGGTTCGGAAGCGATCGTCGATGAAAACGGTGCGCTTGCCGGCCGTGTGACAAGCGGCGGTTTCGGCTGGCGTATGGGCAAATCCATCGCACTTGCCATGCTCAAGCCGGACTATGCAGCCGTGGGCACCAAGCTCAAAATCCGCATTCTCGGTACGTCCTATGATGCCGAAGTGGTGGAAGAGAGCCCGTTCGACACCGACAATGCGCTTCTGCGCGTGTAAGATCCAATCCCCTCCCAAAGTTGGAATACGGCCCCTCGTGGGCCGTATTTCCGTTTAGGTAAGCATGTGCTCAACTGCTTTTCCGGCAAAAGTGTTATTAATGATTCTGAAAAATGAGCCTGCTATCTTTCCCTGACATACGATGGGGGATCGGGGCAGAATGAATTTTCTAGGCATTACGGGCATGCAATATTCTGGCGTGCCTTTTACCAACAGCCGCATCTTGCTGGCGGAAGATACCAATGTATTCACCCAGATGGTGAGCATGCGCCTGAAGGAGCTGCTGGGCGTTACCGTGGAAGTGTGCCGCAATTTCGAGGAATTGCAGGCCTGTTACGAACATTCTCCCGAACCGGTGACGCTGGCCATTTCCAACATCAACCTGCCGGGGGCGGAAAAGGGCGAGGCGCTGGAATATCTGATCGATCTTTCGATCCCGACCATCGTTTTCACCAGCACCTTTCACGAGGGGACGCGCGAAACGCTGATCGCCAAGGATGTGGTTGATTATATCCTTAAGGACAATATTTTCGCCGTGGATATGCTGACGGAATCCGTCTGTCGCTTCCTCACCAATCATCGCCATCATGTGCTGATCGTCGATGACAGCCCGACGGCGAGGGCGCTGCTTTCGAGCCGCCTCAAGCGTTATAATTTCCGCGTCAGCCTGGCGGATAGCGGTGCGAAGGCGCTCGATATCCTGAAGGCCAACCCCGATATCGGCCTCGTGGTGACCGATTACAACATGCCCGATATTGACGGCTTCGAACTGACGCGGCGCATCCGCACCGTGCGCGGGTCGCATGAGCTGCGCATCATCGGGGTGTCCTCCTCCACCAACCGGCTGCTTTCGGCGCGGTTCCTGAAGGCGGGCGGCAATGATTTCATGCTGCGCCCCTTCATCGACGAGGAGTTTTATTGCCGGGTCAACCAGAACCTCGATACGCTGGTGCAGATACAGCTGGCGAAAGCGGGGGTAAGGCCGGCGGCCTGAGCTTAGGCTTTCCCCCGTTAAAGCTGCGATTCAAACGGCAGGAAGCGCATGATGCCGGCGACGATGCGGCGGCTGATGGCGGCGTCGGGTTCGCGCCGGTAGGTTTTCGTGCGCCCCTGTTCTTCCGTCATCCAGACAATGTGCCTGCCTTTGTCGATTTCCAGCTCGAAGCTCATACTGCGGCGGATTTCGCCGGCAAATATCTCGTCCATACAGGCAACCAACGGCGCCGAGTTGAAGACGACGCCCATTTCCGTATTGAGTGAGGCGGAGCGTGGATCGAAATTGAGCGAGCCGATATAGCCGGTCCTGCCATCGCGGGTGAAAGCCTTGGTGTGCAGGCTCGCCTGTCCCGAGCCGCGCAGGGTGAAGTTGGACTGATCGGCCTGCGCGCGCAGCTCGTGCAGGCGCACCCCGCCCGAGAGAAGCGGTTTTCGGTAGCGGGCATAACCGGCATGGACGGCGGCCACATCTGTCGCGGCCAGTGAATTGGTGAGGATGGCGACCGACACGCCGTTTTCTGCGAGCTGTAGAAATATCCCCACACCCTGTTTTCCGGGAATGAAATAGGGGGAGGTGATGTGCAGGCTGTCGCTTGCGGCCTGCATCAGCGGCAGCAGGCTCTCCATCAGGAAGTTATGACCCTTGCGGCGTTTGCCAGCCGCCTTTTCCGGCGGGTCGGCAAGGATATCCGCCGCCTCGACCCAGTGCAGGCGGTCCGACATCAGGAAATGGTCGCGGTCATATTGGCTTTCGATCCGCTCCAGATAGGGTTTGGCAGCCTCGCTTTTCGGCAGGGCATCCAGTTCGCGGCGCAATCTGGCGAGTTTGTTTGGCCGTCTTGCCAGCAGCGACCGCACCGGCACGGAAACGGCGCTGTTCCAGTAATCGTCGAAGATTTCGGTGGCGTCGGCGACGATGTTGCCGAAACCGAGAATATCGAAATCGTGGAAATTCGCCCGCTCGGCGGCGTCGAAATAGGCGTCGCCAATGTTGCGCCCACCGACGATCACGGCCCGCCCGTCGGCAATCCAGGCCTTGTTGTGCATGCGCCGGTTGACGCTTCGGAAGCGCAGCACCAGCTCGATGCTGCGATGCAGGATGTTTTCCCGCGCCCGGGTGGGGTTGAACAGTCGCAACTCGATATTCGGATGGCTGTCGATGGCGTGGAAGATGCGGTCGGAGATGGAGACGCCGAGATCGTCGAGCAGCAGGCGCACCCGCACGCCGCGATCGGCTGCGGCGATGACTTCGCGCATCATCAGCCGTCCGGTCAGGTCGGCATTCCACATGTAATACATGAGATCGAGGCTGCGCCCGGCGGCACGCGCCGCCGCCACGCGCACCGCAAAGGCATCGAGGTTGGAATGCAGCAGGCAGAGCGCATTTTTCTCGTTCCAGCCGTTTCTTATCGATTGCCAGTGCCGGTCCAGCGTCGTCGCGTCTTCGGCAAGGGGCAGGGCGGTGGAGGGGCGCTTGGGAATGGCCTTTTCCCGCTGCTTGCCGATGACGACAAACAGGCTCGGCCCGATGACCATAAGAAGAATGACGATGAAGACCGTAAATGCAGTCACTTGTTTTGATCGCTCCCGGCCCGAAGAGTATCAGGCGGGATGAAAACGCGCGAGGGGATAAAGCGTTCACCGCACCTCGTGCCTTCGGCGTGAAAAAGGCGCGTTTTCTACGCGCCGAAAGGGCTTGTGAATCACATAAGTGTGTGCTTATGTGTTGTCATGACAGAGAACGATATTTTCCGGGCGCTGGCCGATCCGACGCGACGCGCCATTTTCGAAAAGCTGGCGGATGGCGCC
Organism: Agrobacterium sp. CNPSo 2736; assembly: GCF_004005385.1. Classification (NCBI taxonomy): domain Bacteria; kingdom Pseudomonadati; phylum Pseudomonadota; class Alphaproteobacteria; order Hyphomicrobiales; family Rhizobiaceae; genus Agrobacterium; species Agrobacterium sp. CNPSo 2736. Next base: position 20,779 of record NZ_RZTX01000027.1, read on the forward strand.
ATGAACGCTTCCGCCCTGCGTGAGGGGATCGAGATCAGCCAGCCGGCCATGTCGCAGCATCTTTCAGTGTTGCGCGGGGCGGGGCTGGTGGTCGAGAAGCGGCAGGGCCGTTTCGTCAATTATGAAGTGGATCCGGACGGGCTGACGCGCATTGCGGCCTGGCTCGGCAAATATCGCGCCTACTGGCCGCAGCGCATTGAGGCTCTCAAACTCCTGCTGAAGGATATGGACCAATGAACAGGCAGACACCGGAAGCGCCGAAAAACGGCATCGAGCTTGAATATGATCTGGACGAGCCGCCGCAAAAGGTCTGGCGCGCCATCAGCATTCCGGCGTTTCGTGAAAACTGGCTGCCGAAGGAGGCCTTGGCGGAACCTGACGCAATCGATATCAAGCCCGGCGAGGAGGTGCGCTACCGGCTGCGTGAGGATAATCCGCCATTTCTGGAAAGCACCGTCACCTTCAGGATCGCGGCGAATGCCCATGGCGGCACCAGCCTGCGCATCATTCACGACCTGCCCGTCAATACCGGCCGGATGATAAAGGCCGCCGCAAACCACAACGGTTCGCCGATCAAGCTCGCCGCCTGATCCGGAACGTTCCCCGACATTTCAATGACAGGAGTTCGCCGATGCGCGAAGCGATGCAACTCGTCCCTATGGTAGTCGAACAATCTTCGAGGGGAGAAAGGTCTTTCGATATTTATTCCCGGCTGTTGCGGGAAAGGATCATCTTCCTCAACGGTGAGGTGAACGATGCGGTTTCGGCGCTGGTCTGCGCGCAATTGCTGTTTCTCGAGGCGGAAAACCCGAAGAAACCGATCCATCTCTATATCAATTCGCCGGGCGGTGTGGTGACCAGCGGTCTCGCCATGTATGACACCATGCATTACATCCGCGCACCCGTTCATACGCTCTGCATGGGAACGGCCCGCTCCATGGGATCGTTTCTGCTGATGGCGGGTGAACCGGGCGAGCGGAGCGCCCTTCCCAATGCCAGCATCCACATTCATCAACCGCTGGGCGGTTTTCAGGGGCAGGCGTCCGATATGCTGATCCATGCCGAAGAGATGCAGCAGACCAAGCACCGCATGACGCGGCTTTATTCCGAACATTGCAAACGCAGTTATGAAAAATTCGAAGCGGCCATGGACCGGGATTTTTTCATGACGGCGGAGCAAGCTCTGGAATGGGGCCTGATCGATCGCATTCTGGCCGTTCGTGAGGATGTTGCGGCATAACGCCGGACGCTTATTCGGATTTCCTGCTGATATTGGCGCCCACAGGAGCGCTTCGTTCGCGAAATCGCCGACGATATGGGTGGTGGAAAAGGGGGAGCGATCCATACTGGTGACATCGTGCCTGCCGGCAAAGGCGCTGAAAATCGCGCGGCCGACCCGACCGGAACTGCCCGTCAGCACTATCCGCATGATATTCCGCGCCCCATCGACATAGCTAATACGAGGCCCATTGAGGGGATCGCAACCTGCCCTCATACGCGACGTCATCCTTGGGCTTGTCCCAAGGATCTAATCGCGTCCAATTAAATCGAGACGTTGCAGATGCTCGGGACAGGCCCGAGCATGACGGAAGAGAGCGTTCCGTACTTTCTCCGCAATCTGACGGCAGCTGGGCGAGCCGTCCCAAAACCCATCCGGATGATCAGATATCCAGATTATCCGCGAATGCCGCCCGTTCCTGAATGAAACGGAAGCGCGCATCGGCCTTGGTGCCCATCAGATTGTCGACGGCCTCGCGGGTGCCTTCGAAATCCACATCGTCGATCTCGACGCGCAGCAGGGTTCGCTTTTCGGGATCCATGGTGGTTTCCTTCAGCTGCTGGGCCATCATTTCGCCGAGGCCTTTGAAGCGGCCGATTTCGACCTTCTTGCCCTTGAAGACGGTTTCCATCAGCTCGGCGCGGTGCGCGTCGTCGCGGGCATAGGCGCTCTTGGCACCCTGACGGATGACATAAAGCGGCGGCACGGCCAGATAGAGATGGTTGCCGCGAATGAGTTCCGGCATTTCCTGGTAAAAGAAGGTGATGAGTAGCGAGGCGATATGGGCGCCGTCGACATCGGCATCGGTCATGATGATGATGCGCTCATACCGCAGATCCTCTTCGCGGTATTTGGTGCGCGTGCCGCAGCCGAGCGCCTGAATGAGATCGGCGATCTGCTGGTTGGCGGAGAGCTTTTCGCGGCTGGCACTGCCGACGTTGAGAATCTTGCCGCGCAGCGGCAGGATGGCCTGATTGGCGCGGTTGCGCGCCTGCTTGGCCGAGCCGCCGGCCGAGTCGCCCTCGACGATGAAAAGCTCAGCGCCTTCTGCGGTGTTCTGGGCGCAATCCGCCAGCTTGCCGGGCAGGCGCAGCTTGCGCACGGCGGTCTTGCGGTTGACTTCCTTTTCCTTGCGGCGGCGCAGGCGCTCTTCGGCGCGCTCGATCACCCAGTCGAGCAGCTTCGCCGCTTCGCCCGGATTGCCGGCGAGGTAGTGGTCGAAGGGATCGCGCAGCGCGTTTTCGACGATGCGCTGGGCCTCGACGGTGGCGAGCTTGTCCTTGGTCTGGCCGACGAATTCCGGCTCGCGGATGAAGACGGAAAGCATGCCGGCGGCCGAGATCATCACGTCATCGGTGGTGATGTCCTTGGCGCGCTTGTTCTGCGTCAGGTCGGCATAATTCTTGAGGCCCTTGGTGAGAGCGATACGCAGGCCCGCCTCATGCGTGCCGCCTTCGGGCGTCGGAATGGTGTTGCAATAGGAATGGATCTGCGTGTCGCCGCCATACCAGGTGACGGCCCATTCCAGCGCGCCGTGGCCGCCGGTCTTTTCCGTGCGGCCGGAGAAAATCTCGCGGGTGACGGTGAATTCCTTGCCGAGCGTGGCGGCAAGATAATCCTTTAGGCCGCCGGGGAAATGGAACACGGCCTTTTCGGGGATTTCGCCGCCGGCCGGCACCATGCCGGGATCGCAGCTCCAGCGGATTTCGACACCGCCGAAGAGATAGGCCTTGGAGCGGGCCATGCGGAAGATGCGGGCCGGCTCGAACTTCGCGTGGTCGCCGAAGATCTGCGGATCGGGATGGAAACGCACGCGGGTGCCGCGGCGATTGTGCACGTCGCCAAGCTCTTCCAGCGGACCGATGGGCAGGCCGCGCGAGAAACGCTGGCGGTAAAGCTTGCGGTTACGGGCCACTTCCACTTCGAGAAGATCGGAGAGCGCATTGACCACGGAAACACCGACGCCGTGCAGGCCGCCCGATGTCTCATAGGCCTTGCCGTCGAACTTGCCGCCGGCATGCAGCTTGGTCATGATGACTTCGAGCGTGGATTTTCCCGGAACCTGCGGGTGGTTTTCCACCGGAATGCCGCGGCCATTGTCGGTGACCGTCAGGAAACCTTCGGCGTCGAGATGAACCTCGATGAAATTGGCGTGGCCGGCGACGGCCTCGTCCATGGAGTTGTCGATGACTTCGGCGAAGAGATGGTGCAGCGCCTTCTCATCGGTGCCGCCAATATACATGCCTGGGCGCATGCGCACCGGCTCCAGCCCTTCGAGCACGCGGATCGAAGAGGCGCCGTAGTCGTCACCAGAAGGAGACACGGGCGCGGGCGGGGCAGGCGGGGTGACGGTCGCAACGGCTGCGGGTTTCGGCTGCACATTCGCGTTCGCGGGCACGTTGGCGGCCGCGGTCACCGGCGTCTTTGCGGTATCCTCGCTCGTTTCCGTATCGCTGTTTCGTGCTGCCGGAAGACCGGAGAAGAGATCGTTGCTGTCGTCCATCATGTCCAAAGTTCAAAAGCGTGTGTCAGAATTTCGCCATGCGAATCATTATGCCAGTAGCGTCAATCATAACGCCAAACGCGGTTCCCGTCCGATTTGAAGTGGATCCGTCTGGCAAACGCGGCGCATCCTATGCCACGATTGTGTCAGGGTTTCGCAACAGGAGGATTGCGCTGGCGAGGTTGCAATGGCAAGTCTCGCAGCCACGAATGAACGGTTAGCCAAGGCATGTCCACAGCTCATTTCACGTTTTGTACTCTTTTCAGCCTGACTGTTGCGGCCATGCCGGTTGCAGCCTTCGCCTCCGACGGGCCGCTGCGTCCCTTCAAGGATGAGCTGTTTTCCGCCCAGACGGTGCTTTCCACGGCCGATGGCGGCGCTTCCGAGGTGATCGATTATCAGGAGATGCGCGATATCAACGGTCGCGACGAGGTGCCGGAGCGGCGGGTGAAACGGCAATATGTCGATATGACGCCGAAGAAGGCGCAGGCGCTGGAGACCGTTTCCGTTGAGGGCAGGGCGCTTGAGGTCGGCCGCGTCGGGCCGGCGAGCGGGCAGGCCTTCACGGTCATCTTCATCCACGGGCGCGGCGGCGACCGGCGGCTCGGCATGAACGACTATACGTTCGGCGGCAATTTCAACCGGCTGAAAAATCTGGCCGTCGCCAATGGCGGCACCTATTATGCGCCGAGCGTGCGCTCCTTCGATGAGAACGGCGTTGCCGATATCGCGGCGCTGATTGCCGATGCGGCCAAAAAATCGGGCGGCAAGCCTGTCATTTTGACCTGTGCCTCCATGGGCAGTTTCATCTGCTACGGCATCAGCCGCGACAAGGCAGCCGTCGCCAATCTCAAGGGCATGGCGATCCTCGGCGGTGCGGTCGATCCGGATTTTCCGAAAAGCGTCTTTGCCAGGGCGAAGAAGCCGGTCTGGTTCACCCATGGCAGCGCCGACAAGGTCTATTCGGCCGATCAGCAGGCGACGATCTTCCGCTCCTTGCTGAAGGCTGGCGAGCCGGCGCGGTTCACGCGCTATGAGACCGGCAGCCATGGCACACCGGTGCGCATGACCGACTGGCGGGCGGTTTTGAACTGGATTTTGAGCCGCTGAGGCCCTGATTTGGGTCAGCAACGGCAAATTTTTAGAAATTGGCCGTCGTTTTGAACCTTCGGGCCGCTTTTTTGTACCATTTATTGCCGGGGCCGTTTAAAGGAATATCCCGGGATTTCCGGCAGTGTTTCTGTCGCGATTATGGGCCGTGATACGGCTGAGGGAAGGGGCGCCGCCACAGGCGGCCTCAAGACAAAGGGAATGGGATACGCATGACGCCGAATGTTCGACCGCTTGTTGCCGGAAACTGGAAGATGAACGGCACCCGTGCCTCGCTCGATCAGATCAAGGCCATGGCAGAGGGCGTCAAGGGCGCGCTGTCCGAGAAGGTGGATGCGCTGATCTGCCCACCCTCGACGCTGCTTTATGTAGCAACGGCGCTGTGCGACGACAGCCCGCTGATGATCGGCGGACAGGATTGCCATCAGAATGCATCTGGCGCACATACCGGCGATATTTCCGCCGAGATGATCGCCGACTGCTTCGGCACCCATGTCATCGTTGGCCATTCCGAGCGCCGTACCGACCATGCAGAGACGGATCATCTGGTGCGCGCCAAGGCCGTGGCCGCCCATCAGGCCGATCTCATCGCCATCGTCTGCATCGGCGAAACCGCGGATGAGCGCAAGGCGGGCCAGACGCTCGACATCCTCAAGCGCCAGCTTGCCGGCTCCCTGCCGGATGAAGCGACGGCTGAAAACACCGTCATCGCCTATGAGCCTGTCTGGGCAATCGGCACGGGTCTGACACCCACCGTGGACGATGTGCGCGAGGCCCACGCCTTCATGCGCGACGAACTCTCCAAGCGCTTCGGTGAGGCCGGCAAGACCATGCGCATCCTTTATGGCGGCTCTGTGAAGCCCGCCAATGCGCTGGAACTGATGGGCGTAGAAAATGTCGACGGGGCGCTGATCGGCGGCGCGAGCTTGAAAGCCTCAGACTTCCTGTCCATCTATGCGGCATACGAGCAACTGACGGCCTGAGACAGGTTTTCCTGTTACAGATGGCGGGAAAGGGGCTTGGAATAAGCCTTCGCCTCATGTAAAGAGCCGCGAAACCTTCTTTGTAGTGCTCCGCGCGGGGCATGGAATGGATTGTCATGCAGACCGTTTTGATTGTTATTCACCTCATGATCGTGCTGGCGCTTGTCGGCGTGGTCCTGATCCAGCGCTCCGAAGGCGGCGGCCTCGGTATCGGCGGCGGTTCGGGCTTCATGTCCGCGCGCGGAACGGCCAATGCGCTGACGCGCACCACGGCGATCCTTGCCGCGCTGTTCTTCGCGACCTCGCTCGGCCTCGGTCTCCTGACGCGTTACGAATCGCGCCCGACCGATATTCTGAACCGTATTCCGGCCACGCAGGGCCAGGGTAACGGCATTCTCGATACGCTCGGCCCGGCGACGACGCCTTCGACGCCCGCTCCGGCTCCGGCTGAAAATGGCGTTCCGACCAATAATGGTGCAGCCGCACCGGCTCAGACGACCCCGGCTCCGGCCGCTTCCGGCACGGCCGCTCCGGCCCCGGCGCAGCCCGCCGATCCGAACGCAGTTCCGACCGGTCAATAAGCCCGGTTCTGATTTAACGCTCCGGCAGGCCAAAAGCCTGCCGGTTTTCTTTTGTTCGCATTCCGGCCAGTTGAATTGTGAATTCGTCAACAGCGAATTTGCAACAGCATGAAATTTGGGCTGGCGGAATCAGAGGTAAAAAGGTATCCGGTGAATCCCATGGCGCGATATGTATTCATCACAGGCGGCGTGGTCTCCTCTCTAGGCAAGGGCATCGCCGCGGCAGCACTCGGAGCTTTGTTGCAATCCCGTGGTTATCGGGTGCGGCTTCGTAAACTCGACCCCTATCTGAACGTCGATCCCGGCACCATGAGCCCGACACAGCACGGCGAAGTGTTCGTGACGGATGACGGTGCCGAGACGGACCTCGACCTTGGTCACTACGAGCGCTTCACGGGGCGTTCGGCCACCAAGACCGACAACATCACCACCGGTCGCATATATAAGAACATCATCGACAAGGAACGGCGCGGCGATTATCTCGGCGCAACCGTTCAGGTCATTCCGCATGTCACCAACGAGATCAAGGATTTCGTGATCGAAGGCAATGACGATTACGACTTCGTCATCTGCGAGATCGGCGGCACGGTGGGTGACATCGAGGCGATGCCGTTCATGGAAGCGATCCGTCAGCTCGGCAACGACCTGCCGCGCGGCACGGCGATCTATCTTCACCTGACGCTGATGCCCTATATTCCGGCAGCCGGCGAGCTGAAGACCAAGCCGACCCAGCATTCCGTCAAGGAACTGCAGGCGCTCGGCATTCATCCCGACATCCTGCTGGTGCGCGCCGACCGGGAAATCCCGGAAGCGGAACGCCGCAAGCTTTCGCTGTTCTGCAACGTGCGTCCGTCCGCCGTCATCCAGGCGCTGGATGTGGCGAATATCTATGACGTTCCGATTGCCTACCACAAGGAAGGTCTCGATTCGGAAGTGCTGGCCGCTTTCGGCATCGAGCCGGCGCCCAAGCCGCGTCTGGAGCCCTGGGAAGAGGTCTGCAACCGCATTCGCACGCCGGAAGGCGAAGTGACGATTGCTATCGTCGGCAAATATACCGGCCTCAAGGATGCCTATAAGTCGCTGATCGAGGCGCTGCATCACGGTGGCTTCGCCAACCGCGTCAAGGTCAAGCTGGAGTGGATCGAGTCCGAGGTTTTCGAAAAGGAAGACCCGACGCCCTATCTCGAAAAGGTCAACGGCATTCTGGTGCCGGGCGGCTTCGGCGAGCGCGGTTCGGAAGGCAAGATCATGGCGGCGCAGTTCGCGCGTGAGCGCAACGTGCCCTATTTCGGTATCTGCTTCGGCATGCAGATGGCGGTCGTGGAAGCGGCCCGTCACCTTGCCGGCATCGAAAATGCCTCCTCCACCGAATTCGGCCCGACGTCCGAGCCGGTTGTTGGCCTGATGACCGAATGGGTGAAGGGTAACGAGCTGGAGAAGCGCTCCTCCAAGGGTGATCTCGGCGGCACGATGCGTCTTGGCGCCTACAAGGCGGCGCTGAAGAAAGACACCAAGATCGCCGAAATCTATGGCACCACGGATATTTCCGAGCGCCACCGTCACCGCTATGAGGTGAATGTGGACTACAAGGACCGGCTGGAAGAATGCGGCCTGGTGTTCTCGGGCATGTCTCCGGATGGTGTCCTGCCGGAAACGGTGGAATATCCCGACCACCCGTGGTTCATCGGCGTTCAGTATCACCCGGAACTGAAGAGCCGCCCGCTTGATCCGCATCCGCTTTTCGCCAGCTTCGTGGAAGCGGCGGTGGAGCAGAGCCGGCTGGTTTGACGGTTTGAAGGAGATGAAGAGGGCCGCGACAGCGGCCCTTTTTTATTGTGGAAATCGAATAACTCTCTTCCGTCATGACGAACTTGATCCGGCATCCAGCCACGGCGCGGTATACCGATCTTTGCGTAGTAAAGTTTGTCGCCATCAGCTCCAGGTGTTGACTGCTATACGGAGGTTGATAGCTGTTGATCGCGTATTCTTATTCTGCTCTAAGCGACGTGTGGGTTGCCCAATATAATGAGACTTCGTGTCGCCCTTTTCCATAATCGAAATAATCTATCGGAATACCAGCCGCGCGCTTGGCATCCATCTCGGCCTTTCGTTCCGCGATGCATGCGTTATCGAGCATTGAGGCGACTTTTTGCGGATTTTTGTTTGAAACGAGATATGCTTTTGTGGTCCGTTCCAAGCACTTGCCCAATGCGCTCCCGGCCGAGATGACGCGGCGTATTTCTGGGGTATTGTAGGGTGAAAGTGTATTACACGACGCCAGAGCCAGTACGAGGCTCAGGATAATTCCCGTATATCTCAATGTAGTCCCCGCTCAGATTGAAGCTTAGTTGAGTATCAGCCCTACCGCTGAGGCGCATGTTTTAACACCGCAATCGAAAATCATCACCTAAGAATCGCCCGATAACTCACCTCGCCAAAGTGGATATTGGATCAGTTTCGGCTTGTGCCGTCACTTCTCGTGCCCAAAGCAAAAACGGGCCCGAAGGCCCGTTTCCAATTCCATCAAAATTCAAACCGCTTACTTCGGCCCGATCATGTTTTCCGGACGCACATACTGGTCGAATTCCTCGTTGGTGAGGTATCCGCCGCCAACGGCCTCGTCGCGCAGCGTCGTGCCGTTCTTGTGCGCGGTCTTGGCGATCTTGGCGCAGATGTCGTAGCCGAGCTTGCTGTTCAGCGCCGTCACCAGCATCAGCGAGTTCTCGACGCCCTTTTTGATGTTGTCTTCGCGGGCCTCGATGCCGACGACGCAATTGTCGGTGAAGGAGACGGCCGCATCGCCCAGAAGCTGGACCGACTGCAGGAAGTTGTAGGCCATCATCGGGTTATAGACGTTGAGCTCGAAATGGCCCTGCGAACCGGCGAAGGACAGCGCTGCATTGTTGCCGAAGATGTGGGCGCAGACCTGCGTCAGCGCTTCCGACTGGGTGGGGTTGACCTTGCCCGGCATGATCGACGAGCCAGGCTCGTTTTCCGGCAGCGACAATTCGCCGAGGCCGGCGCGCGGGCCGGAGCCGAGGAAGCGGATGTCGTTGGCGATCTTGAACAGCGCAGCAGCGGCCGCATTGATCGCGCCATGCGAGAAGACCATGGAATCGTGCGAGGCGAGCGCCTCGAACTTGTTCGGCGCGGTCACGAAGGGCAGGCCGGTGATCTTGGAGATTTCCTCGGCGACCTTTTCGGCGAAGCCGATGGGAGCGTTGAGGCCCGTGCCGACGGCGGTGCCGCCCTGGGCGAGCTTGGAGAGCGCTGGCAGGGTGGTCTCGATATTGGCGATGGCGGAGGCGACCTGCGCGGCGTAGCCGGAGAATTCCTGGCCGAGCGTCAGCGGCGTTGCATCCTGCGTGTGGGTGCGGCCGATCTTGATGATCTTCTCGAACTGCTTGACCTTGGCTTCCAGCGCCTTGTGCAGGTGCTTGAGGCTCGGCAACAGGTGATGAACGATCTCTTCCACGCAGGCGATGTGCATCGCCGTCGGATAGGTGTCGTTCGAGGACTGGCTCATATTGACGTGGTCGTTCGGGTGAACCGGCTTCTTGGTGCCCATTTCGCCGCCGAGCATCTCGATTGCGCGGTTGGAAATCACCTCATTGGCATTCATGTTGGACTGGGTGCCGGAACCGGTCTGCCAGACGACGAGCGGGAAATGCTCGGTCAGCTTGCCGTCGATGACTTCCTGCGCGGCGGCGATGATGGCGTCGCCGACCTTGGGGTCGAGACCAGCCAGCGCCATGTTGGCGCGGGCTGCGGCCTGCTTGACGATGCCGAGCGCGCGAACGACAGAGGCGGGCTGCTTTTCCCAGCCGATCTTGAAGTTGCCGAGCGAGCGCTGCGCCTGCGCGCCCCAATAGCGATCGGCCTGAACTTCAATGGGTCCAAATGTATCGGTTTCCGTCCGTGTGGCTGTCATCAATCTTGCCTTTTTACTCGTTTTCCTCCGCCAAAACGGCGCCTTCGCCCGCCTTGCGCGGCCGATATATAGAATCATCGCGCCGGCAATGAAAGCGCTGCAATGCAGCGGAGGCAGATATTTCCCGCCGCGCAAAAGCGATTTCGCCGTCTGGCGCGGCGCGGGGTGAAAAAGGCGCCGGCGTGTCATTTTTACTACGACGCGAAATGGCTGGAAAACCGGGCTTTCCGGGGGGGGCTGGGAAG
>NZ_RZTX01000028.1:0-23046 GCF_004005385.1 Agrobacterium sp. CNPSo 2736
AAAATTTACTGCACCGAAGGCACTCGTTGCGAAATTTCAAATAAAATCTATACACGTATTTATTTATTTCAGTATTTCATAATGGAGCGATGATTGCGGTACATCGTAATATTAAAATGCGCTGGCGAGGAAAGTCCAGTTTTCGAAGCCGATGACATTACTCGGTGTTTCGGTTGGATTAGGACACAGACCAGGAAATTCCCTGAAATACATAAAGGGAATTACAAGATTGTGGACCGTGATCTCGATAACGACGCATCACCAAATACCAATTTTTGGTAGGCTCAGGCCGGATATCACATAGTCGGCAAATCCCGGTTGCGGGATCCAACTCGATTCTGAATTTGCGGAGATGGCGACCGGTCTGACGGGAATCGTATCAGCCGAGGGTATGTCCCCAACTCCGCATGCGAGTCGTTAAACTTGTTAAATGTCATTTTCAATACAAAGAAAGCGCTACCATTACCGACCAACACTTGTATGGTCTGGGTGGCCGACTTCACATACATCCGCACCGCCATCGGCTGTTGCTATCTCGCCGTCATTCTCGGCGGCTGCAACCGGAAAGTCGTCGGCTATGGCCTGTCGACACGGCCGGATACGCCGCTGGCGCTGGCCGCACTACATTCGGCCATCGAGAACAGAATGCCTCCGCCTCCGCCTGGCTGCATTCACCACACGGACCGCGGATGCCAGTACGCAAGTGAGACCTATCGACGAGCACTCGATGCGGCAGCCCTACAGGGATCCACGAGTGCCGTTGGCAATCCTTATCACAATGCGCAGGCAGAGAGCTTTATGAAGACTCAGAAAATAGAGGGCATTTATCCTGCCGAGTACGAAACCTTCGCAGACGTCGCCGAGCGATTGCCCAGCTTCATCGAAGAAGTCTACAATGCCAAGCGGCTGCACTCGGCCCTTGGCTATAGGTCGCCTGCAGAATTTGAAACTCAACTCGCCCAGCACGCGGCTTAATTTGAAGTGCCTCGCTGGTCCAGGCCGAGGGGTTCACTCCAACGCCCGATCAGTTCTCAGTGGCAATCAACACCCTTCGTTCTCAAGGCAACTGCGTTGTCATCGCGAATGTCGTTGCCCACACGCCAGTCCGCAAGATCATCCATGTCGGCATGGATGCGATTTATGCATCGCTCGAGCAGCGTGAGAACCCGTAGTTTCGTGGCAGGCCGCTTGCTGTGGGCAGGTCCTCACTTTATATGGGGACCGCTGTCGCCATGCATGAGAGAAGCGCTAATTACCGGCAACTCCGGGGCCAGAAGATCATGCTTCGCGGCGAATGCGGCAAACAGGCCGCGCGCGGTCTCCGCTTCGATCTCTCCGCGAAGCGCCGCTTGAGAAGCCTTTAGGGCAATCGAGTGTGCCGTGTCTCTGAACGAGGTCGGCCATTCGACAAGATGCCGGTAGGCATCCATTATGCCGCGCACTTCCACAGGAAAGCCTAAGCCGACAAGGATAGTGACAGGTTTTCTGAACATATCGGGTTTCATTGGTCTCTCCTTCCCAACCCGGAATGGTGATGGGCGCCATCGCAATGGCACCCTTGCTTACTGGACGAGTCTGGATATCAAGCGGCCTTCTGTGCTTCGATCTGCGCCGGACCGGCGGACGTCAACGCAGGCGTGCTCTGGATCAATATCTTTCGCGGCTTCAACGCCTCCGGAATCTCTCGAACAAGCTCGATCGACAGGAGGCCGTTTCTAAGGTCCGCTCCGTTCACCCTGACGTGATCTGCAAGTTCGAACCTGTGCTCGAATGGACGCCCAGCGATCCCGCGATGGAGGTAACCAACGGCAGATACCTCCTGTTTCTTGCCGGTTACAGTCAGCAGGTTGGACTGGAAGGTGATATCGAGATCGTCCTGGGTGAAGCCGGCAACCGCTATTGAGATCCGGTAGGTATCGTCGTCAGTCTTGACGATGTCGTAAGGCGGCCAGTCGCTGATTGAGCGGGCGTGCTGAGCATTTTCCAACAGATGGAACACCCGGTCGAAGCCGACGCTCGAGCGGAACAGCGGTGCGAAGTCGTAAGATGTTGCCATAGCCATATCCTCCTTGAAGCAACATGGTACGGGAATGCCAAAAGCGGCGCTCCCGGCGATACCAGCCCTTATTTCAGCGGCTGGCGGCAATCGATTTGGTTTTGACGATTTTCGGATTCAAGATTTGCAACAAAAAAAATTGTACTGCTTTCCAGGCTATCTCAATGAAACTTATCCCCGCCGGCATTCTTTTTTCGCAAGATTGGATGCTCTGCTAGGCAAGGACTCATGGCCCTTGCTCATGAACCCGCACTCCTGAGCGGAATGACACCGGTGGCGTTTCTCTCCCACCCAATCTTTGAATCCCAGCCAACGCTACAGGAACTGGACGCACCCGCTTTTTCAACCTTGGGCGGGCAACCAGCCCCTTTCGCGCAACGACTCGAGCGTATCGAGGTCCATCCTGGCTGCTGGTCCGATCTCGACGTCGACTATCGACATCCTATGGCGCCGAACCACCGCGCGCGCGCCGACATCTCCAGCCAGCTTCACTAGCTCCGGATACGTGCTATCAGGAAAAATTATCGGGTGACCAGGTTTGCCGCCCGCTACAGCCCGGACGATTGGTTTTCCATCGCATTGTCGAAACCTGGTGGCAAGGAGATCGAGATGCTCACTCGTGAGATCGGGCATGTCGGACAAACAGATCATAACCCCGGCGGCCCGAAAGCGGATCGCTTCCCGCAGGCCGACGATGATCGAGGTTGCCATTCCTGACTCGAAGTCCGAATTGTGAACAACTTGTGCCGGAATATCCTCGATCACAGAACGGATTTCGTCATCCAGATGTCCAGTCACTACGACCACGTTATCACAGGCTGACCCACACGCCGCTAAAACTGATCTCCGAATGAGCGGGATGCCATCGAATGTCGCCAACAGCTTGTGCGAGCCACCGGTTCGGGTCGATCTCCCTGCGGCAAGGACGAGCACGGCAATCGTAAGACGCCCGCCTATCTGGTCACATCCCTCATATTTATGCATATGTGGTCAGCCTGGAAGCGGCAACGTCGGCAAGGATTGACAATGCCAGCGACGTCGTATCCCTGGTCGGCCCGAACAATCCGATGGGCGCCTTGATGCGGTCTATCTCAGCTTTCGAAAACCCCGCGCGCCGCAGACAGTCCACACGCTTCCGATGGGTGCGCGTGCTTCCAAGCGCGCCAATGTAAAAAGCCTTCGAACGCAGCGCACGTCTCAGGATCGGCTCCTCCGCGTCAAGATCGTGGTGCAGAAGCGCGATGGCGGTGAATGGGTCGATCGCTGGATAAGGGCCATCGCATGTTTCGCCGTTGCCCAAGACTGTCACGTCGTGTCCCGCCGCCTCCGCGATTCTTGTGACCACCAGTGCCTCGGCACCATGACCAGACACCACGATTCTGGTCCTCGGGCGGTAAACTGTCTCGAACCGTCCGCACATCCAACGCGCCCGTGAAGGTGGTTCCATGCAGGCAACTGTCTGGCTGTTCGGGCAATACCGCAGTGCGACAGGCCGACGATGTCGTACTTCGTTTATAACACCTTCCAGCGCCTTGACGTCGCGCAGCACGTGAATGGCAACCGTGATCCCGCCTCCGCAAGGAAGAACGATATCGAAGAACGGCGAGCCATCGCCATAGACCACGGTCCGGTCGCGGCCTTCAGCCATAGCCAGGATCGCTTCTGAGGCGACCGCCGCTTCTACGCATCCGCCGGAAACATAACCGCAGAAGCTACCATTAGCCGCCACGGCGACGTGTGCACCAAGAGCGCGGGCGGCACCTCCCCGGATTTCGACGAGCGTTGCGAGCGCTGCCCCGCCGTGCCGAAATGAGGCGATGGCGAACTCCAGGATGTCCAAAGGATCGTCGGTAGTCGATGATCTCCTTAGAACCGGCATTTCCTTCGTATCCATCATCACGTTCACAGACCTTATTCCTGTCAAAGCCAGCTTGACACCGAGCATGGTTACGCAAGATCAGGCAGGCCGCCGATCAGCTTGTCCAAGGTCATCGGATAGTTCCGGAGGCGGATACCCGTCGCATTGTGGATCGCGTTCGCGATCGCTGCCGAGACGCCGCATAGTCCGAGTTCGCCAATGCCCTTCGCCTTCATTGGCGAGGAAATCGGATCGGTCTCGTCCATAAACACGACGTCCTGGTGCGGGATGTCGGCATGCACCGGCACCTCGTAGCCAGCCAAGTCATGGTTGACGAAGAACCCCCGACGGGTATCAACCGCAAGTTCCTCCGACAACGCCAGACCAGCACCCATCGTCATCGCACCAATCACCTGGCTGCGCGCCGTGATCGGATTAAGGATGCGGCCGGCGGCACATACCGCAAGCATGCGGCGGATTCGACTCTCGCCCGTAGCCGCATCGACGCCCACCTCCACGAAATGCGCTCCGAAGGTCGACTGCTGATGACTGTCCGAAAGCTTCTCCCACTCGACCCTGTCCCCGGCCACCAGTCCTTCGGTGCCTGCCGCTTCGGCAAGAGAAACCGAGCGCGAACCGGAGAGGACCCGACCGCCCTCGAAGACGACGTCCTGTTCATTGAACCCGAGTTTCTGGACAATAGCGTCCCGAAGCTTGACACAGGCTGCATAGACGCCAGAGGTCGAACAGTTCGCGCCGAACTGTCCGCCAGAGCCTGCGGATACGGGAAAGCGAGAATCGCCAAGCTGGACCGCGACCTTGCCGATCGGTAGCCCCATCATTTCCGCAGCGGTTTGGGCGATGATCGTGTAACTGCCGGTTCCGATATCGGTCATATCGGTCTCGACGGTGACGACCCCTTCCCTGTCCAGACGCACGCGTGCGCCCGATGGGACCAGGAGGTTGTTGCGGAATGCGGCCGCGACACCGAAACCGATCATCCAGTTGCCTTCGCGACGAGAACCAGGACGAGCTCGTCCATGCCAGCCGAAACGTTCCGCTCCAAGCTTGAGACAACCGACTAAATCGCGATGCGAAAACGGGCGCTCTGGCTTCTCCGGATCCACCTGCGTGTCGTTGAGGATACGGAACTGCACCGGATCAATGCCGAGCTTTTCGGCCATTTCGTCGATGGCGATCTCGAGCGCCATCAGTCCCGGCGCCTCGCCGGGCGCGCGCATGGCGTTGCCCTCGGGAAGGTGCAGCGTCGCCAGCCGCATCGCCGTCATGCGGTTCTTGCCCGCATAAAGAAGCCGCGTCTGCATGGCAGCCGTTTCAAGCTGGCCATCGGGTTGGTCGCCGGACCAGCTTTCATGGGCGATTGCGGTTATTTTTCCATCGCGAGCCGCACCAATGCGGATGCGCTGGATCGTCGCTGGACGATGCGTCGTGTTGTTGACGAGGAACGGCCTCGGTAGCGCGACCTTTACGGGCCGCTTTGCTGCTTTTGCACCGAAAGCGGCCAGAACCGCGTCGGCACGCAGGAACAGCTTGCCGCCGAAGCCGCCGCCGATGAACGGCGACATGAGGTGGATTTTTTCCTTGTCGACACCAAGCGTCGTTGCGAGGTCGGACCGCCACCAGTCGATCATCTGGCTGGACGTCCAAACCGTCAGCTTATCACCGTCCCAGGCAGCGATGGATGCATGCGGCTCCATCATCGAATGCGACTGATCCGGTGTCGTGTAGGTCTCGTCCAACGTCACTTCGGCGGACTTGAACGCACCTTCGAAATCTCCAACGGCGGTATCTGGTGGAGCACCGCCTGCGTCTTTCGGCTTGACCGCCGAATCCCTCGCCTCGGCGAGATCATACGTACCCTGCTCTTCCGTGTAATCGACCTTCACGAGACATGCTGCTGCTCGGGCCTGTTCAAACGTCTCGGCGACGATCACGGCGATTGCCTGGTGGTAGTGCTGGATCTCATCGCCACCGAAGAGTTTCGCGGTATTGAACTTGCCCTTTTCGCGTTTGCCGATGTCAAGCGTCGTTACCACGGCAAGCACGCCCGGCCCGCGTTTGGCAGCATCGACATTCATCGAGATGATGCGGCCCCTGGCGATGGTCGATCCCACGGGGTAACCGTAGGCGTAAGGCATGTTCGGATCATGCCACTCATAGGCGTACATCGCCCGCCCAGTCGTCTTGAGCTCGCCGTCGATGCGGTGGACAGGCTGGCCGACCATCTTCAGCTGGTCGACCGGATTGGTGGTTGCTGGTGTATCAAACTTCATGGCGATCATCCTCTCGCTTCGGCGATCACGGCGCCGAGTGTGCGCTCAACGAGATCGATCTTGAACTTGTTCTGATCGGTAGGACGAGCGTCAGCGAGGAGAGCCTTCGCTGCGACCTTTGCTCCCTTGGAGAGTTCCTCGTCCGCAGCTTCGAGGCGCCACGGCTTGTGAGCGACGCCACCAACTGCCACCCGCCCCGTGCCGTCCGGCTGAATGACTGCACCGACGGACACCAGGGCAAACGCGTAGGAAGCTCGGTCGCGGACCTTGCGATAGATATGCTTTCCTCCGATCGCCGGCGGTAGCACCACTGCGGTAATGAACTCGCCCTTCTCCAGGACCGTTTCGATCTGGGGCGTATCGCCGGGCAAGCGATAGAAGTCGGCGATCTGGATTGTTCGGCGGCTGCCATCCGGCTTTACGGTCTCGACGACCGCGTCGAGTGCGCGCATGGCGACCGCCATGTCGCTCGGATGTGTAGCGATACAGGTATCACTCACGCCCACCACGGCGTGCTGGCGACTGAAGCCGCCGATGGCGGAACAGCCGCTTCCCGGCGAGCGCTTGTTGCAGGGCTGTGCGGTGTCATAGAAATATGGACAGCGTGTGCGCTGCAAGAGGTTACCTGCGGTCGTCGCCTTGTTGCGAAGCTGGCCCGAAGCGCCAGCGAGCAAGGCGCGTGACAGGAGCCCATAGTCGCGCCTGACGGTTACGTCGGCGGCAAGGTCGGTGTTGCGAACCAGCGCTCCAATGCGCAGTCCACCCTCAGACGTCTTTTCTATCGTGTCGAGCCCGAGACCATTCACGTCGATCAGATGTGACGGCCTCTCGATCTCGAGCTTCATCAGGTCGAGAAGATTGGTGCCACCGGCAATAAACTTTGCCTCGGAGTTCGAGGCGGCCGCCTTGGTTGCAGCCTCAATAGATGGGGCCTTTTCGTAGGTGAAGGCTTTCATGCTTTTGTCCCCGCGACTTCGACGATGGCCTCAACGATGTTGGAATAGGCGCCGCAACGACAGATGTTGCCGCTCATCCGCTCGCGAATTTCCGCTTCGCTGATCGAGGTCTGCGCATTGAGATCTCCGGTGACGTGGCTCGGGATGTTCGCCCTGATCTCCTCGAGCACCGCCACGGAGGAACAGATTTGCCCTGGCGTACAGTAGCCACACTGGAAGCCGTCATACTTGACGAACGCAGCCTGCATCGCGTGCAGATTGCCGGGTTGTCCGAGACCCTCAATAGTCGTCACTTCGTCGCCGTCGTGCATCACGGCCAGCGAAAGGCACGAGTTGATGCGGCGTCCACCGACCATCACCGTGCACGCCCCACACTGACCGTGATCGCACCCCTTCTTGGTGCCGGTCAGGTGAAGATGCTCGCGCAGAGCGTCGAGAAGGGTCGTCCGATTATCAACCTCTAGGTCGCGGATTTGCCCGTTGACCTTCAGCGATACGCTTGACGTGTGATTCATGGTTTCTCCTGCGGACTGGGCTGCCGTTGCCCTGGTGACAGTGGTGGCAGCGACGGTGGCGGCAGAAGAGATAAGTAAATTCCGGCGTGAAAGTTCAAATTGACTGGTGCCTGGCATGATCAGTTCCACTTCATCGGTTGGAGAAACCAAAGGTCTCGTATCACCGGAGCGAGATCGCGGATCATTATAAACGGATGATCGGGAGTGGGAGTTCCCCAATAGATCTTCTCGGCAGGGCGCCTAAATCAGCTACCGGTTGGGACTTACGTCCCCTCCTGCGGCGCTTTGTGGTGAATCCCGGGTCGGTTGTTATGCCATTCAAGATACGCCTGACGTCGCGTAGCAGCACCATGATTGGTTCCTGCCGCAAGACAAAGTCGCATGGCCGCCAAAATCATCAATCAGCTTTGGGAAGCGACATACCGACGACATGCTGACTGCATGTATTCTCTCTATTACTCAGCTGGGAATGCGAAACCTCCGATCCCGTATTTTTAGAGGCGATCCAGACCGACGCTACACGCCCGCTCACCCTCCCGTCCTTGATCACCAGGGGCGACTCACAGCGACCTCATTTCAGCTGATGCGTCCGCGCGGAAAGTTTGTTTCCGTCGGGGTCGCGAAGATATGCGACGAACGCGCCGTTCGGACGTTCCGTGGGCGGGCTCTCGATTGCCATGCCGCCATGCGCCACACCAGCGGCATGCCATGCCACGACATGGTCGGGGGTCGTCGCTGCAATACCGATCGTTCCACCGTTGGCAGCGGTTGCCGGCTCCCCGTCAATCGGTTTCGTTATCATCAACCGCCCTCCTTCATGCGCGTAGATCAGTCGGCCTCTCGCATCCATCTCGCCCGGCTTACCCCCCAGGGCAAGAAAGGTTGCATCGTAGAATTTTCTGGATCGTTCCAGGTCATTACTGCCGATCATGACGTGGGTGAACATGCTTTATCTCCTCGCAGGTGATAGCTGAATTTCACAATGCTATCGCTCGAAGTTACCTAAATATCTGGCTGGCGATGTGCCAAGCGCTTTCTTGAACATGGTGATAAATGCAGACACGGATTCATATCCAAGGTCGCCCGAAACCTGCTGAACTGTCGACCCGGCCGCAAGACTGCGGATTGCGACGATCAATTGTAGCTGCTGTCGCCAACGACCGAATGTGAGGCCGGTCTGGTGCTGGACGAGACGTGCGAGCGAATTCTCACTCATCCCGACCCGCCTTGCCCATAGCGCCATCGTACTGCGATCGGCGGGATCGTCGGCCAGCTCCGATGCAATCCGCACAAGCCGGGGCTCATCTGTAAGCGGCAGATGAAGATGCTCTATCGGCATCCGAGGCAATGCCGACAGAAGCAATGTTGCCATGAGTTCTGAATCTGCGGTCACTGCTGCGGGCTGATTAGCCATCTCAATGATAAGTTCCCGGATGAGCGGGGATAGAGACAGTGTGCAACACCGGTCCGGCAGATCGGCGGCGCCCGGCTCGATGAACAGAAAAAACAAACGGGCGTTGGCGGTTGCCACGTTGCTATGCGGCATGCCGCCGGGAACCCAGACGCCGCAATGGGGCGGCACCATCCACATCCCGCTTGGAACGCGACATGTCACGCCGCCCCGTGAGGCCATGACAAGCTGCCCTTTTTGGTGGCGGTGTTCAGGTGCCTCCCGTTCGTTCTGGGATACGTCGATCCTCACGGCGTGCACTCGCGCCGCGGACTTTTCTAGGTCGTGGTCGCCCAGGGCTGCAGAAAGGGATAAGGGCGGATGAGGGAATTTAGTCATCATTTGAGAGGATATCTAAATTCATCAACAGGCTTTGTCGATAGAGTCATCCCGGATAATTCGGAGAATGACGATGTCAGTGCAACATCATGAGCCTGGATACTGGTCTGATATCTTTCAGACAGAAATTCGATTGCCTCAGACGTGCGATTCCAAACATTGCATCATGCCTCCAGACAGCATGGAGCACAGGGCCAGCCGCATAGCTATCGCGCAAATGGCCGTGAAAGCCTTCCTTGAGAGAGTTTACGCTGGGTTTGCCCGCCGATCACGGACACCGTCGGTCGTTGCAAGCGCTGATCTGTCTGATGCTTATATGCATGCATGCTTAGCGACACCGTTTTTTTGCTATGTCTCGCCTGAACTCTACGGACTGACCACCTCCATGGGTGACAGAGGCGCGACGCAGGTCGACGCTCCCGCGGTGGATGACTTATGAGCGTTCGAACCTTTGTCACCCCCCGGAACGTGATCTTTTCATTGAAGACATTCCTTGCGGCAATGCTTGCTTATTATATCGCAATAAGGTTCGATCTGCCGCGACCGTTTTGGGCCGTTTCAACCGTCTACATCGTTGCTCATCCCCTCTCGGGCGCCATCTCATCAAAATCCTTCTATCGACTGCTAGGAACGCTGATCGGGGGCGGCGCGACCATCATCATGGTCCCAAATCTCGTGAACTCACCCCTACTGCTTTCCGCAGCGATTATCTTCTGGGTGTCGGGATGCACATTCATCAGCCTCCTTGACCGCACACCCCGCAGCTATGTTTCCCTGCTGGCCGGATACACCGTGCTTCTCGCAGGATTGCCACTTGTCACGGCGCCGGCAAGCACGTTTGACGCTGTCGTTGCGCGGGTCGAGGAGATCGGACTTGCGATCCTGTGTGCCTCGATCGTGAGCCACGTTGTTTTTCCAGTCCATGTCGGCACTACACTGCTCGGGCGGATCGATGCTTGGATGGCAAGGGCGCAGGCGCTCCTTGCGGCAACTGCAACCGCCAAGGCGGATCAAGCCCGAAACAGAGCGGAACGATACGCCTTGGCGGCAGAAGCGGCGGACCTGCGGTCGTTCACAGTCCACCTTCGATATGACGGATCGAGATATCGATCTGCCGTTTCACTCGTGAGGTCACTGCAGCACCGCATGGTCGCCATTCTTCCGTTGTTGAGCGAACTCGAGGATCAGCGAAGGGCATTGGCCAGGCTCGATACTCCAGGCACGGAGCAGGCCATGTCGATAATTACGGCAATCGGATCAACATCGTTAAGCTCCCCGGAATTCTTAGGGATCGATGCGCCAGCCTCTTTCGAAGCGCCTCGATCATGGGAAGTGCTTCTTCTTGCCAATGTTTCGCGAAGCTTGCGGAATATTGCTCAAGTATCTCATGAGTACCAGTCGCTTCGAGACGCTTTGAAGGAAGAGAACGCAGCGAGGGCAGTCGGTCGCTTCGCGTCTCGGGAAAACATCCCGGCCCAACACGCTGACATCGCCATGGCGTTGCTTTCGGCACTGGCGGTTGCGATCTGCCTCACAACATCAATCACCTTCTGGATCGCCAGCGCGTGGACCGATGGCATGACATTTGCCCAGATTTCAGGCGTACTTTGCTGCCTTCTGGCGACGATGGACGATCCGGTGCCAGCCATGCGCAAATTCGTGTACGTCACCATTGGGTCGGTCATCGCTGCGTCCGTCTATGCCTTCGCGATCCTTCCGCTGATCGATGGTTTTGTGCCGCTTGTCGCTGCACTAGGCCTATTCCTAATACCTGCAGGGATTTGCCTTGCCGTGCCTTCGCTTGCGATCGTCGGCATGGGCCTTTGTATAAACTTTCCACTTCTTCTTACTCTTCAGGCACACCAGAGCAGCGACTTCATAGTGTTTGCAAACTCGGGTACCGCGACTGTTCTTGGGATGGTCTGGGCGATCGTGGTGTGCGGCATCTTCCGATCTGTGAGAGCAGAGACGAATGCCAGGAGGCTTTTCTCAGTGACACAGGCGCATGTTGCCGGGATCGCAGCGGGCCAGCATGCCGACGCGCATGTCACGCGCCATCATGTCATCGACGTGGCAGGCATGTTTGCGGTCAGGGCGGCGAAATTACCTGCCACCTCCGACACCTCCGATGCCGACCTGATGAGGGACCTGCGCGCGGGGCTTCACATAACGGCAATGCAGGTGCGCTCGGATGAAGCCTCGATACCTGTTTGTGTCCGGGCCGAAGTTATCTTCTCAGCATTGGAGCTCTTGTATCGGATTACGCCCGCCAAGCGTGGCGAGACCATGGAGCGCGCGATTGGTATGCTGGACGCCTTTATTCTTTCGAGCGCGGACCTCTGTGTAACGGACGCCGACACGGAACTTATGGTGCACGCGGTCGCCCTTCGTCTGTGCCTTTCACCGGAGACGGATCCTCCGGTTTCGACAACGCCTCCATCGAATAGGAATGCCAGGTGACCGGACAATTCGACCTCTATGGTGTCTTCCTGCCTTGGTTATCCGCGCTCGCGATGTGTGCATACGGTCTGCTCCGGATACTCATACCGGTGTTCGGCAGGCTGGGGCTTTATTCAGCGGTGTGGCATCGCTCGCTGTTCAACCTCGCGCTTTATATCACCCTCCTTGGCGTGCTTTCCGCTGTTCTCAACTGGTTGCAGACATGACAAATTTCACCATCACCTTGGGCAGAGCCCTGTTGACCTTATCCATGGTATGCTGCGCAGCGGTTCTAAGCTGGCACCTGTGGTCTTTCTACATGGAAGCGCCGTGGACACGCGACGCTCACATCCGGGCAGATATCGTTCGTCTGGCCCCAGATGTGTCGGGACCCGTCACGGAGGTTTTGGTATCCGACAACGCGCAAGTCGAAAAAGGGATACCCCTGTTTCGGATCGAAGCAGACCGTTTCGAACTCTCGTTGCGCCAGGCAGAGGCCCAAGCGCGGAGCAGTAAGGCCGCAGCGGATCTGGCGAAGATCGAATTCGAACGATATCAACTGCTCGCCTCTAAAGAAGCCGCCAGCCTCAAGGAGCGGCAGCACGCAGAAAGCCTGCGGTACCAGGCAGACGCCACTTACCAATCGGCACTCGTCGCCCTTGATCTGGCGAAGCTGAACCTTGATCGGACAACCGTGAAAGCGCCAGTCTCAGGCAAAATCACGAACTTCCCTTTACGTCGGGGCACCTATGTCTCTGCCGGAAATGCGGTCGGGGTGCTAATAGAAAGTGACGCAATCTACGTTGCGGGGTACTTTGAAGAAACGAAACTCCCGCGGATCCACGTCGGAGATCGCGTGAAGATCGAGATCATGGGAGAACAGCAACCGATTATCGGCCATGTCGCAAGTGTTGCCGCCGGGATTGAGGATCGCGAGCGAAGCGATTCTGCAGGCTCGCTCGCTAGCGTTGCTCCGACATTTTCATGGGTTCGTCTGGCCCAGAGGATTCCGGTGCGGATTGAGATCGACGACGTTCCGAAGTCGGTCAGCCTGATTGCGGGGAGGACCGCAACAGTCTCTGTTGAACCGAGGGGCAACTGAGGCGTAAAACCATCCCCTGCATCGGAATGCGTAGATCGAGGTGCACGCGCGTCCCAGCGTTTTCGTAACGCCGTTCACCTAGATAATGACGTTGTTGGAATTCATTGACTGGCAGCAATTTATTTCTGCAATGACAGCGAGTACCGGGTATGCCGACGTTCGCCCGTACGCGTCAGTGCGCCGATCTCCACGAGCTGCTGAAGGTCGCGTGTTGCTGTAGCGCGGGATGTGTCTGTGATCGAAATGTAGTTTTCGGCACTTAGCCCCCCCTTGAAGCCTGTCGTGCCTTCCTTGAAGATGCGCGCGACTACCTTTTCCTGCCGCTCGTTCAACTGGCCTCGAAAACGATCATAGAACTTTGCTTTCTGAATGAAGAAATCGATGCGCTCAAGCGTCGCCCGTTGAGCATCCAGGATGGTTTCTGAAAAGAAAATGATCCAGTCGGTGATATCAAGCGTGCGCTGGTGCCGCTCAAGCTCGGAGTAGTAGGCCTTCCGGCGCTTCTCGATTGTGAAGGCGAGTGAAATGAGGCTTGGCTGCCCTATGTTTTGCGCTAGGGATTTCTCAGCAAGCGCGCGCCCAATTCGGCCGTTACCATCCTCAAATGGATGTATGCTTTCAAAGTAAAGATGGCCTACTGCGGCGCGCGTCAAAGCTTGAAGCGACGTTTGGCCACCTGGCACGGATTGATTGAACCATGTGATGAAGGTCTCCATCTCAGCGGCAACCCGGCGAGACGGGGGAGCCTCGAAGTGGATGGTGGGCTTGTCCAATCGACCCGACACGATCTGCATGGCGTCTTCATGCGTGCGGTAAGCACCAACTGTTTCAATATATCGGTTTCCCGCCATCAGCATTGAATGCCAGTTGAACAGTCCCTCATGACGCAGCGGCCCATGCCAGCTTCGATAGACATCCGCCATCATCTCGGCGATCCCCCGCTCCTGGGGGCGGATCTGTCTGTCATCAGTGTTTAGCCCGAACTGTCGGCGGAGTGACGACTGGACACTCACGCGATCCAGAAATTCCCCCTCAATCTCTGAGGTCTTGACCGCTTCGTCGCTCAGCAACTCAATGCGAAGTTGGTTGCTGTCGTCCTCGTTGAAATGTCGAACAGCACCGATAACCTCGCCCGCGGACTGCAGGAATTTCTGCTCCAACGTTACCAGGCTTGCGGTGTCGTATCTGAAGTTTGGCCAATCCGTGCTTTGCCAGTTCCATTTCATGAGTTATAGCACCCCTCTCTATAACTCATAATTATTGCCAGAAATGAGCTATTGCAAGTCCATCTATCGCTCAGCACCACAAGCTGCGGCTCTCCATTCAAGACGTAGCGATCGACAGATAACCTCTTGCCCTAAACATATTTTGTTAACGAGCGCCCCCTATTCCCGCTCGCCCTCGGCACTGGTGCCGAGAGAAACGGAATGAGCATGACCAAACACGACCTTTCATCACGACATTTTCAGCGAAAAATTTCAAAATTCTGCGAGCTTCGCATCGCTCCAATCGCATCCAGGCGGGTGTTGGAGAATATACGGCCTTATCTAGCCAGTTTGATCATCTACCGGAAATCTCCTCCGCTTCTGAATGGCCGTATCGACTGGACGATGATGAGTCAGGCCTGTGGGATCGAAGCCGAGCTGACGGCAGAACTGAAAAAGCAGCTCCAGCCGGGCTTGGATGCAATCATCCGCTGGCTGGGCGCACCACCAGCGGCCGAGGAACGACGACCGCCAAAGCCGACAGTTACCTCGGGCAAAATGGCCCCCGCCAAGAAGGCAGCTCCCGCATCCTCGACCAGAAAGCCGCAATGCGCGGCGACCGACGGTGCCTTTACCCGGTCTGCGTCGTCACAGCGCGGGCCTGCACTAAAACCGATAAGCCCTTTCCCAGAAGCACTCTTTGAAGCGACAGAAGATCCGGCGAGCTTTCAGGAAGCATTGATATATCATATGCGTCGGTTCGGCGACACTTATTGGCAGCTCCACCGCGCCGTTGTTCATCTGGATGAGACATTCGATAACAAGACGCTGCTATCCTGGATGCAGGGGGAGCGCGTGCCCCGCTCCGTCGCCAGCTTTAATATCCTGCGCCGCATCGAGCGGCGCTATCGGTTGCAGGAAGGATATTTCAAGGACAAGCTACCGCACCAGGCGCGCTCGCTTTATGGTCATGATCTCGGCGATATCAGCCCGGCTGAGCGGCGCAGGATTTCAGTGCATCTGCCAGATGACTTCAGCAGCCTGCCCTTTACCAAGCGCGAAGAGATTCTCGATTGGGTGCGCCGGGTGATCATTTCCGGATCGACAGAGTATCGCCGATATCAGGCAGCGGCCAGCAAGCAACGTTATGCCATCCGCTTTCCCGGTGTCACCTATGGCGGAAGTTCTATAACACCCCGGTCCTTTGCACCCGCCGTCAGCGCCAATCAGATTCCAATGGTAGAAAACGATGATCCGGATTTGCTGTCCGGGGTTATCGACGCGCCGCCAAGGCTTGCAATGGAAATGGCAGACCTTATCCGTTTCAAAACCTCGACCCTGACTGCCATTGGCTTTCAACGGAATGGCGTCTGGGGGGAGGAAACGGCCTCTCAGAAGATAGAACATCTCGGGTTGATGTTCGGCGCACTAGCTTCCTCACCGAATGGCGCAGTAAGAGGTTTCGGCGTACCGCTTAGCCAGTTGAGCTTTGGCCTTCTCGTCTTCCCCGGTGTTTGGGACTGGTATCTGCAGTGGCGGGAACAGCGGCGCGGTTTCTATACAAAATGGGAAGAAGACATGCTGATGGTCGCCCAGGCTCTTACTCGCGCGGACGTCGGTTGGATACGGCAGCACCCGGAGCTACTTCAGAACGTCAGACCGATTACAGGCTTGATTGAGCGGGAGGAAATTGAATTCGCGGCCCGTAACTGGCACGGTGCGTGCGACGCATTTCATCGACATGCCGCTAACCGTTCCAAGGAGATCCAGCGAGTCATGCGCGTCCATCGCGATCCTTTCGAGCCGATCATGTGCGTCCTGGAGGCAGAGAGTCCGTTGGCGGAATATCGCAAGATCACGGACGAGATCGTGAGACGTATGCCGGATGAGAACAGATATCCCCGGCCGGCGGCCGAAGCCGTCAGATCATTCCTGCTGCTTCGGCTTGGCCTGCACCTTGGGCTGCGGCAAAAGAACCTTCGCCAGTTACGCGTCTGCCCGCGCGGACATTATCCGACCTCAGAACGCCGACTTGAAGACATGAAGTGCGGAGAGTTGCGCTGGAGCGACCGCGACAATGGGTGGGAGGTTCTTATCCCATCGGTCGCCTTCAAAAACTCTGGCTCCTCCTTCTTCGGACAGAAACCGTTTCGGCTGATACTGCCGGACCTTCTTGATCTCTACAAATACCTCGACGCGTATATCGACAGGCATCGTGGAGTTCTGCTCGGCGGTGCGAAAGATCCCCAAACGCTATTCGTCAAGACGGTGAAAACGACCAGCATTGATGCTGCTTACAATTCGACCACATTCTACGAGGCTTGGCGGACTGTCATCCAACGTTACGGCATCTATAATCCCTATACCGGGCGGGGTGCGATCAAGGGCCTCCTGCCGCATGGACCGCATAACCTGCGGGATATTCTTGCGACGCATATTCTGAAACAGACCGGATCCTACGAGCAGGCAAGCTATGCCATTCAAGATACGCCAGATGTCGTGCAGCAGCACTACGGTCGCTTCTTGCCGCAAGACAAGGCGGCCCTGGCTGCCAAAATCCTCAACCAGGTTTGGGAAGCTGCGTAAGATCAAATGAGATACTCGGCTCGGATAGTGATGACAGTCTCCGTCCGAGCCGACCTCTTCGTTTCGCTCTTGAAGGGAGTCGAACCGCCGACCCCTGGGTTTTGTTGGCGGCACCTTCCCGATCCGGGCAACACTTACTTTCCGGAGTGGCCGGTCTGGGGCCGGGAGCGGACTGTCCGGTGGTGGACGCATTTATCGGATAGCTGTCGTTCAGTTACCAGACCTCCAAACAGACGTCTGATGCCGCTCGTTTGCGCATGCAGAGGGGCCGCCATTGTAACATGGCGGCCGTTTAGCCATGCTCAGAGGTTTTCCGTGTAGAAAGGGATCAGTTTCGCCAACGCTTTTTCGACCGGCTCCGGTTTGTCATAGAGGTCATAGTGCGATCCACAGGATCGTTCTTCTCGCGCTTTACGAATGGACACACATACTGTGGTGTTGTCAGCCGTACTTCGTGGCCGAGTTTCGTCAGTTCGCGTGACCAGTAATGAGCCATCCCGCAAGCCTCCATTACGACTATCGAAACGCCCTGCCCGGCTACAAATCTAGGAAATGCTGCCGGGATAGCTTCCGCCGAAACTTGACCTCTCCGGAAAGCGAAGCTCCATCAATCTTGGAAAACGTTCTTCGCGAAATCGATCCCACTCATAGTGTTGGATGTCATGCCGCCGTCCTTTCACCCGTTGGGTTTAATCCGGCCATCCTTTGACAAGAACATGCGGGGTGGGTAGACCATCAACCACACCATCTATTCAACGGGACCACGTTAATGGAGGGTTGACGCCGGTCCAGGCGAACCAAAAAGAACGTCAGCTATCTTGCGGAGATGCGTCCTTTCACCGCTAAAAGCGTAGCCTTCCGAGTTCACATCGATGAAAGATGCGAAAACGAATGGCGTCGCCATTGATTCCAGTAGCATGGCTAAGCGTAACATCATTTCTACGTCAACTTTGACGTCAATAATTGCTCCGTCGACATCGCCTGCTTCCAACAGGTTCAAGACTTGCTCGACAGAAGAAACAGGGCCCGCAACGGTGGCTCCGGCGGCAGTAAGTTGCGCATGGCACGCCGCCGTCAACGACGGACGCCGCTCTACCACTATCAGCTTCTTGCCTCTGAAGGCGCGTAACACAGGAATATCCTTACTCGTTCTGCGCTCGCCCGTGCTACGCCAGAGATAGATTTCTGCTGGAGAAAACTAAGCAGCGCAAGTGGCGTTGTATTACCGCTTGCCTATAACTGACCAGCGCACTCGCCGGCCAACTTGTGAAACGTTGATCACTGGTCTGACTCGTCGCATTGCAATTCGGTATCTTTTTGTAGCGCCACTTCTATTTCCTCCGCGGACACCTGCAAAAACTGGCGCTTCACTAATTGGGCGGAGATAGCAGGTATCTCAAGGTGTGTTGCGACGGGTTGATACGAAGGAAAACTGAGACCTTCAATAAGCTGTTCATCAACGACCAGACGATATGTTCCAGCTTCCAAAGGTACTACTAATCCATCCAATACGAACGGATTCGCGAAGGTGATTTCTTTGTATGTCGTTCTTTCTTTCATACCCTTACACTCTTTCCTGACACGTCATTCACACCGCGCCACAACGTTTATCCTTGACCGTCATCGCTCTCCACTAAGTGGATTTCGACCCCTGAGAAGGATTAACAAAGAGATTGCCTATAGCGCGCCGGCTTCGTTCTTCCAGGGCTATTCATTAGCCCCAATTGATCGACCACTTGCCTTCCTGAAAAAGCTGAGGACGTATATCGTGTTGCGCGGGACACTTCTGATGGTCTCAAGGACAGGCCGTGATTGGTAGGATTGATTGAGTGAGTCCGCATTCCCAAGACGGCGTTTCAATTGTGCTGCGAGAGCATCGGCAGATGTTTCTCCCGCAAGAAACAGTCTCATTACAAGAAACGCGGCCGTGTTGAATTGTCGCTGGTCATTGCCCAGCAATGTGGCGTTATAGCCCGCACTCTTCAAAACTGACTGGATCATCTCCATCTCTTTGGGGGAGATGGCTGCAAAACTGGGGTGGGAAGACATAATGTCCTCCTCTCGTTGGGGCTAGGGTAACCGACCCTCAACCAGTAGTGCCCGTGACATCGCTACCGACGCCTTACAGTGCGCCTGAATAGCTTAAGACGCAAGCGAATACGGTTTTGGAAAGCTCCAGCGAAGTTCACCAGCCATTCGCTGGTCATTATTGAGCGGCGGCTGCGTTCTAGCACATTGGAATTCCCTTGCTAATGAACCTCAAAACGCGCAGGCTCGTTCCTTCGGTAGCTTTTTTAAAGGGCGTTACCGCTTCAAGGTGAAATCCCTTGGCCCCAACGAAAGGAGGACACGATGTCTTCCACACAAGAATACGGCCCGATTTCGTCTCACGATCTGAATATGTTGCTGTCCCTGTTGTCAGATGCCGGCTTTGAAATCGACACGCGCTCGGATGACGACCGGTCATTCAACAAGGCCACTCGCAAGATAATCGATCTTTTTCAGGGTGGAATGACCGACCCTTCCAAACTCAAAGGAGAAATGCTGTTCCTGTTCGGGGTACAGAAACGGGAACGTGTGCCCTCCCGCAGACCACTCCCGAGGTATGCAATCCAAGGTCTTCCGGGGTTCGGCAGATAGCGGGGAAACACCTGTGCGCGCATATGTTCTTGGAAGCGTGATGCTTTGGTCCGCTTTCTTTCTGATCTGGTATTTGTTGACGCTTTATACCGCCAGCAAAGACCTTGAAGAAATACGATCCGGTCCGGCCGGAGGAGTAGTTATGTCTGCGTCCCGATGCGGTGTAGAACTGGCGACTCTTCTCGCGATGGGCGACAAGCTCTTGAAAGCCGGCGGACCAGAAGTGCCGGCGGATTTACGCGCACATATTGAATATTGCATCTCCTCTGATACAGCGAGTCGAGATAGTCTTAGGAAGACACAGCTCATAAGATTTTTCCCCGACGAAAGATAGCCTGCGGACTCCGCCCCTGATTTCATCAACCCCATCACAAAACTTGATGCTCTCTGTTTTCACTCTGTGCTATGGATCATGGGTTCGGACAGGTGTCCTTTGAGGCGACGGTGGCCAGAGATTTTTTGATATGGCGCGGCATCCGGCTACGCAGCCTTGGGAATTATCGGAGATTGATGATGATCGATATCGCAGGAGCCCCCCCGAAGTACGCCCCCTGATGGCTCACGGCCGGAAGTCCCGATGAAGCGGGATAATCGATATAACCCGCAGCGCCGCCGCCATACAGCGTGACCCGATCTCAGCCGGGGTCGCTTTGCAGTCGTTCGACGAGATTCGGATTGGCGACGAACGGGCGTCCGAAGGCGATCAGAACTGCCTTGCCATCGGCCAGATGCGGCGTTGCAAGGTCGAGGTCACAGCCATTATTGGCGATATATGTCCTGCTGAAGCGGCGGCGGAGCGATCCGTATTCGAAGGGTGCGACCTCGCGCGGGCGGCCCGTCGCGCCTTCAACGACGTGAATGCAGGTGATGCCGAGAACATCAAGTCGATCGATGATATACTCGTATTGCGTCTGGGACCGCTACAGGAAATACTATTTGTAGGCGAAACTGGCGAAATCCGGCACACCCGTGCGCTCGCCGCCGATTTCCTGCACCACGTGGCCGTGACTTCGAGTATCAGACGCGCGCGGTTTTCCATCTTGCCGCCATAGCGTCCGTCCGGACATTAGGGCTGTGAGCCTCCCATATAGTTCCTGAAAGCAGACGCTCGCCAGCGACTTGCCGCGCGCAAAGCGGAACTTATCAACATGCTCATACGAAACAGCAGCGATGCGGCTCACGGCCCGATCTTCCACTAGATTCGATCATATGTGAACGATGTCAGCAGCGTGGTTACAAAGTTACTCGCATTATCCTTGACAAGCGCTTCCGTCCATTCATTCGTCCCGCGTAGCCGCAGGTCTGCATAAATGCTGTCGACGGCGGCCTCTTCGATCCGCTTGATGTTCGCCAGAAAGGCTTCCTCTCCGGCCGCATGATACATGTCTCGGATCACCATCCGCAGGATTTCCTGGATTGCGATCTGCCATGCCGTGTTGAGTGCCTGAAGTTCGCCGATACTGTCTGCCATAGGTATCCCTTTCGGTCGCGGAGTGCGACGGTTTGAAAGAAACTGCGGACAGAGCCTGATTGATGATCTCACGTGACCAAACCATTTGCTATAACCGCCTTGCCTTGCGATTGGCGTACCGCTGATCGTGCTCGGCCTTGCGGGCGGCCTCGTCGTGTTTTATCCGTCCGCGCCCCACTCTTCCTGGGCAGATCAGACCGTCTTGGCCCGTCGTTTCGTGAGAAGAGAGGCTGTCGTCGCCTCACGGTCCTTCAATTCTTTCGCAAGTCGCGCTTCACGAAGCCGCCTCGTCTTTTCCTCGCGGGCCAGAACGAGGGAATCGAGTTCCTCGACGGCGCTGTTACGCGCGAAGAATTGCGATTGAGTATTGGCGAAGGCAATCTCCGCCTTCTGCCGGGATTTGCTGTGTGTCTGTGACATGGCTTTTCCTGATTGAACGCCGCCGTGGCAACAAAAAAAGGTCAGGCAATCTGCCTGACCTTGCTGGTATCATGCTCTCGCCAGTGCCAGTACATCCGTGGTCAACGGAGAGCAGATACCGGGATGATTAAGCGGCCTGGAGGTTGCAAGCCGACATCTTGCCCGACTTGTTATCGCGCTCAAGGTCGTAGCCGATCTTCTGGCCTTCAATGAGTTCGCGCATTCCGGCGCGCTCGACGGCCGAGATATGCACGAACGCGTCGGTGCCGCCATTGTCAGGCTGGATGAAGCCAAAGCCCTTCGTGGAATTGAACCATTTAACTGTGCCAGTGGTCATGATGAACCCTTTCATAGCAATAAGAGGACCACAACGCCTGCGGCGCTGCAGATGCGATAGCGATTTTTGAGAGAAAAGGCTCGTTCAGGGCACGGTGCCAGACGCGCGATAACCAAAGCTAAGCAAGCAAATATCGACAATGAACATATAGGTCGCTCATATGCGATTGTCAACTTTTAGTTTTTTTCTCGCCAATATTCTCAGCATTTAGTTGTAGTTTCCTAAGCCGTTTCACAGCCTAGCCTGCGGAAACGGAGGAGCGTAACCCGACACGAGGTTCACCTATGGAATCACGGTCGTCCGAAAGCAGAAATGGACTCCGGTCCCGACGGAAAACCATCGTCTCGCTGGCGAATGACTCCGGACATGAACCGGAGCAACACAGTGCGCGATTGACTTGAAAGCGCTCCTGACAGCGGTTTCATCCTCGCCGTTACATATCCGGCCTTATGAAGCATCTGGTTGAGAATACGATTGCTGCCGGGATCGAAATCGACGGCGTGAACGCTGGAAGACATGGTGTCCTCCTTTCAGATTGCGGGCGCGGGCATTAAAGCCCCCGGCGGCAGCGCCCGTTGCAATTGCTGCCGAGGTCACGATGATGAGGCCCGCTCGTCTGTTTAGCAATCCTTCAATTAAGGTCATTTGGGGCGGGGTAGCTTCGAAGCCTACCCGTACAGATATTTGCGTTCTGTAAAACCGTTAATATCAAAGAACGAGGGCTAATTTGACCCTCCATCGATACACGCGATGTTCACTTCTGAGGAGCGGCAGGAATGAAGGAGTGGCGACGTAAAGTGCACTGCCGCCCAAAGCTCGCTGGCCCGGTGGGATGCAGCTTTCCCGCCGCCGTCGCCCGAAATCTGCCAGTCAATTTCCCATCCCTTAACGATCGTTGAAGGCCTGATAAGCGAAAAGACTGCTTTAGGGAGCGTGTAATTGCTAGCTTACGTCCGGAATGAAGGGGCAAAGCAGCTTTATCCGTGGATAACGAACAACGACTGCTTCGAAGGCGCAATGCCGTCGTTGCGAATGAACCACAGTTAGCTCGAGCAAGATGCCTTGCGAGCGTCTTCGCCTTGAAAGGATATGAACCGGTGTGCCGGGCTTGTCCGAACAAACCACTGTATCCAAACGCAATTAAGGCCCTCCGCTTTAAGCTACGCCTCCGGCGCAAGACGGGAACGCATCCGTCTGTTAGCGCGCCGGAATGACGTGGCGCTGCGCCCTGGCGACGGTCGCCGGCACGCGCACATATTGCGCGACCCCAAGATCATGATCATAGTCGCCGAGGTGGAACTGCAGTCCGTTCAGGATCCGCTCACAGGAGTCGACGATCTTTTTGCGGTCCTTAATCGGGTTGCTGTGAAACAGCTCG
>NZ_RZTX01000029.1:0-21544 GCF_004005385.1 Agrobacterium sp. CNPSo 2736
GCACAACAGCCGGTCATAACGTCCGGTCGCCTCCAGAACGACCTGCGCCTCGCGTCCATCAAGGGTGGCAAGCCATTCATCAATGGCGGTGCCGGTATTGGCGATGCGGACGGCTTTTTGTGTTGCGGCATCGAAAAGATCCAGATGTGCCTTTGAGACGTCGCATCCGATGTAAACAGGGTGTACCATGGCAAGCCTCATACTGTGCTACGAGGTCCGCGCTCACGGCCTCCATCAACTGTTCAGGTTGGGATTATCAGAGCGGGCGGAGGTCCAAAAGCCAGCAGGCGGTCTCTAACGACCAGGATTCCGACGGCCTTCCGCCCGCACTCTACATAGCACAAATCCAATACACAGGATTCCGGCTCAAGGCCGGAATGACGGAGGGAGAGCTGGATTATCCTCTTACATCCGCCGCCGCACAGTCGCCAGCGCGCCGCCGAAAGCTTTCGCGAAGCTCTCCCTGTCATCCGGATTAAGAAACGAACCGATATCGGTCGCCCGGCCTTCACCCGTCACATGCATGGAGACGATGCCGATCTCATCGTGCCGCCTCACCCTGAAACGCGCCCAGAAGGGATTGAAGCGATGTTCCACCATCCGCCCGGCCGGAGAGAATTTGCGGATAGACAGGCTGGTGCGCGAGACGCTGACCTCTTCCCGCGCCTTCGCCGCCCGGTAATTGGCGCGGAAGGCGGCATAAAGCAGCAGGAAATCCAGCCCGAAGAACAGGCCGACCGGCCATGCCCCGGTGGCAAGGAAAAAGCCGCCATAGACAAGGCAGGCCAAGCCGGAGAAAAGCAGGAGCAGCCGGAAACCCCTTCGGCCAAGCGAACGGTGCGGAACGAGTTCCGCCGCGAAAATCGGCTGGTCGTTGAGCGTATCCACGTTGCTTTCCTCAAGGCGGGCTGGCTATAGATAGTCCATGACAGTCGCCAAAAAACGATCCAGCACCCAAACATTGAAAAAGTCAAATCCGGCATCCGCGCGCAAGCCGGCGCGGGTGAAAACGGCCTATTCGAAAGACGAGCTCACCGAGATCTTCCGCCGCTTTTCCATTCAGCGGCCGGAGCCGAAAGGCGAGCTGGAACATACCAATCCCTTCACCCTGCTGGTGGCCGTGGCGCTTTCCGCACAGGCGACCGATGTGGGCGTGAACCGGGCCACGCGCGCGCTGTTCAAGGTGGCCGATACACCGGAAAAGATGCTGGCGCTCGGCGAGGAAGACCTGATCGGTTATATCAAGACCATCGGGCTTTACCGCAACAAGGCGAAAAACGTCATTGCCCTGTCGCAGATGCTGATCGACAATTTCGGCGGCGAGGTGCCCAAAACCCGCGAGGAGCTGGTGACGCTGCCGGGTGTGGGCCGCAAGACGGCCAATGTGGTGATGTCCATGGCCTTCGGCGTGCCCACGCTTGCGGTGGATACGCACGTCTTCCGCATTGCCAACCGGCTCTGTCTTGCGCCGGGCAAAACCCCTGACGAGGTTGAAGACCGGCTGATCCGCATCATTCCAGAACAATATCTGTTCCACGCCCATCACTGGCTGATCCTGCACGGGCGTTACTGCTGCAAGGCGCGCAAGCCGGAATGCGAACGCTGCGTGATTGCCGATATCTGCAAATCGCCGGAAAAGACCTTCGATATCCCAGCGCCGCTGGTGGAATTACCCGCGCAGCTGTTCAGTGCGGCCAGCGGCGAATGAGGGATCGCGCCGGCTGACGGCCTTGTGCAGATGCACCATCATCGAGGCGGCAAAAAGCGGCGTCAACAGGTTGAGAAACGGCACCGCCAGGAAGGCCGCTATCACCAGCCCGGCCATGAAGACGGTGGTGCGGTGTTTTGAGCGGAACTGCCTTGCCTCCACGGGCGAGCGGAAACGCATCGCCGCGAACTCGAAGAATTCCCGGCCGAGCAGATAACCGTTCACCAGAAAAAACGCGATGAGATTGATACCCGGCACCAGAAGCAGCAACAGCGCGACAAGGTTGCCGGCAATGACGACGCCGAAAAACTTGATGGAAGATAGAACGGCCTCGCCGACCGGCATCGCCTTGCCCGGCGGATCGTTCGGATAGCTCTTTTTCTCGACCACTTCGGCGACATCATCGAGAAACAGGCCGGCAATGACGGCGGTGACCGGCGAAATGAGCAGCGCGAGCGCCAGCGCCAGCCCGATGCCGGCGAAAATGGCGAAAACGAAGGTCAGCCAGCCCGCCCAGTCCGGCACGCCGGGGATAAGCGTATCCACCCACGGCAGGGCGAAATAAATGAAGATCGAGCGGATGGCGAACCACAGCGCCGCAAGCACGAGAAGCGTAAGCCCCAGAACCTTCCAGAATACCGACCGGGTTTCGGCGGCAAAGAGATTGTGGAAGGCAAGCCTCGCCGCATCAAAAATCATCCGGAACTCCTCGACGCCTTTCGCGTTGAAACACACTTACCAGACGAGAGATAAGCGCTGCCCGCCCGCTTCGCAAGACGGACCGAAAGATGCCAAATACCTGGATTTAAACCGCAGATGGAATTTCTCTTGAATAAAAGGTATCTCTAAAATATAATAATATACCTATTACATTTCGCATTCCGGTCCGGTGGAGGACAAGGCCGGAAAAGCTATCCCCCACCGTCAAATTGCGGTTCGCACGCTCGTTTGCGCGCGCGCATGCATCATCGTTCAATAAAGATAAAAGAATGAGGCGTTGGTGGAAAAGCTGCTGTTGAACCTTACGCGCGCCATGAAGGCAGGCACCCCTTCAGAGCGCAAGATCGCCAAATATCTGATCGAACATCTGGACGAATTGCCGTTCGAGACGGCGCAGACGCTGGCCGCCAAGCTCAGCCTCAGTCCAATGACGGTCGGCCGTTTCCTGCGCTCGCTGGGATACCGGCAATTCAGCGATATCCGCGCCGATCTGCGCCATGCCGAAGAAACGGCCGGCGCGGACCAACCCGCCATGACCGAAGGCGGCGAACGCCATTCCAACCCGTTTTCACAGCTTCTGTCGCAGCAGATTCAGGCCATCCAGACCGCTTTCGACATGACCACCCAATCGATCTGGCGGGTTGCCATGAACGAGATCGCCACGGCGGCCAATGTTTTTCTGGCAACCTCTCCGGAAGGTCTCGATGCCGGGCGGCATTTTTACGGGCGGCTTCTGGAGAGCCGGGGCCATATCCATTATCTCGGCAGCGACAGCGCGGCCTATGTCGCCCTGTGGGATTTCGACCCCGCGCAGACGCTGCTCGTCATCATGGATTGCGGCGGCGCCCTGTCGCCCCTGCAACGCCTGTCGGCAATGGCGCGCAAAAGCGGCTACAGGACATTGCTGATCACCACACGCTTTTATGAATGGGGACCGGAAAGCGCGGATCTCTGCCTTGCCATGCCGCAGGCGCAGAATGGCGGCCAGGGCCTGCTGCAACTGGTATCCCTGCTGGAATTCACCCTCTGTGCGCTTGGCGCCAGCGCCGATGACAGCGGCAGGGCAAGGGCAAAGAACCTGACCGCCCTGAAACGCTCGCTGCGTGGCTGATTGCGTTTAGCGGCAGCGGCGGCATATGGATCGAGCGGTTGCCGCTTGTTTCTTCTCCCCGCCGGGGAGAAGTCCGCGGCAGCGGGATGAGGGGGCTGGAGTGCGTTCATCGCTGGCGTTCCCCCTCATCCGGCCCTTCGGGCCACCTTCTCCCCGGCGGGGAGAAGAAACGCGCGGCACCTACTCGGCCTTGCCATTTGCCTTCAGAAAATCAAAGGCTCTCGAGTTCCTGACGATGGCGGTACATGGCGAGAAAGCGGCGATAATCCCGCTCATAACGGGGGCCACGCGCCGGATTGCCCGATATTTCCGCATTGCCCGGATACATGGCGGCCCCTGCAGCCGCAAGGTTCGCATGCACCCCGCCGGCCGTCGCCGCCGTCATCGCCGTGCCGAGCAGCACCGCATCGGCGGTGGCGGGAACGACGATGCGCTTGCCCGTCACATCGGCATAAAGCTCCATCAGCAGCGGGTTCTTCACATGCCCGCCGGTAACGTGCAGGCTTTCCACCGCATAACCGAAACGCTCCATGGCATCGAGCACATGGCGCGCGCCGAGCGCAATGGCGACGGCCGTGCGCCAGTAAAGACGGCAGAGACTGTCGAAAGACGTATCCAAAGTCAGCCCGCTGATGACACCGACGGCATGGGGATCAGCAAGCGGCGAGCGGTTTCCGTGGAAATCCGGCAGCACATGCAGCCGCTCGGCGAAGGCCTCACCCTCAAGCGCACGCAATTCCGTTACCCGCGCAACGATGCGGGCATGCAGCGCCGTATCCGGCTCACCGCCTGCCGCGTGCATGCGCACGATATGGTCGAGCAGCGCGCCGGTGGCCGATTGCCCGCCCTCCACCAGCCAGTGACCCGGCAGGATCGCCTGCCAATAGGGCCCCCAGAGGCTGTGGCCGGGCATCTGCCGCTCCGACATGGCGACAAGGCAGCTCGATGTACCGGCGATCAGCGCCACATGCCGGCCCACATCCGCAGACAGGCAGCCGCCCAATGCGCCGAGCGCGCCGGCATAGGCGTCGATCATGCCCGCCGCCACCTGGCAGCCGGTATCGAGACCGAGCTCGGCGGCGGCCTCGGGCGAAAGCGGGCCGATGCTGTCACCCGGCATTACCGTGGTTTCGGGCAGCCCTGCCCGCTCTCTCAAATCGGCAAGGCCCGCCAATTCGAGATAATCCGCCTGCCAGCCGGGATTTTCCTGCGCCAGGAAATTCCACTTCGCCGTCTGCGTGCAATTTGAGCGCTGCGCTGAACCGGTCGCCTTCCACGTCAGAAAATCCGCCAGATCGAAAGCGAAGGACATGCGCGACCAGCTTGCCGGCATATGCCTCTTCAGCCACATCAGCTTTGGCATCTGCATTTCCGGCGAGACGCTGTTGCCGGCGAAATCCAGCACCCGGTGGCCAGATGCCGTCAACCGGTCGGCCTCGTCGATTGCCCGGTGATCGAGCCAGACGATGGTGTCGAACCGGTCCTCCCCGGTAACGGAAACCGAAACCGGCTCACCCCGCCCATCGCGGATGACCAGCGAGCAGGTGGCGTCGAAACCGATGGCGGCAATGCTTTGCGGCGAAACACCGGCCTCGGCAAGCGCTGCCCTCACCACGATGCAGAGCGCGTTCCATATGTCGGTGGAATCGTGCTCGGCGTGGTTTTCCTGCGGCCTCTGCATCAGGATCGGATGGGTGGAGCGGGCAAGCAGCCGGCCGTCCGGATCAAAAATGCCGGCCCGGGCGCTGGCGGTGCCGACATCGACAGCGACGAGATTTTGACGCATCAAGACTGCAATTCCATCCCTTGCGCAACGACCTCCGG
Organism: Agrobacterium sp. CNPSo 2736; assembly: GCF_004005385.1. Lineage (NCBI taxonomy): Bacteria > Pseudomonadati > Pseudomonadota > Alphaproteobacteria > Hyphomicrobiales > Rhizobiaceae > Agrobacterium > Agrobacterium sp. CNPSo 2736. The sequence goes on from NZ_RZTX01000029.1 coordinate 5,364, forward strand.
ACGGCAGCAGGCAGAGTCCCGCTCAGCCTGCATCGCGTTCCGCCCGCCTGTCAAAACCGCCCTTCCCCACATAATGGCCGACAAGTTGGACCAAATCCGGCATCGCGTCAAACACCGCATCCGCCCCAAGCCCGGCGATCTTTTCACGGAATGCGGGAAAGCGCGCATGCGAACCGCCGGTAAAGGCAAAAACGCCCATGCCGGCCGCTTTTGCCGCGGCAATGCCTGCCGGGCTGTCTTCGATCACGATGCAGTGACGCGGATCGACGCCCATTTGACGCGCCGCATGCAGGAAGAGGTCGGGCGCCGGCTTGCCGTTCTTCACCATGGTGGCGCTGAAGACATGCGGTTCGAATTTGTCGATCAGGCCGGTCAGCCCCAGCGAATAACGGATACGTTCCGGCTGGCTTGAGGAAGCGACGCAGCGCCGCAGCGGCAGGAGCCTGTCCAGCGTTTCGCCAATGCCGTCAATCGGCCGAAGCTCGGTGCGGAAACGCTCGAACAGCGTCGCCCGCATATGGTCGAGAAAATCGATGTCGGTTTCGACACCGTAATCCTCAAACAGCGTCGCCGTCATGCTGGCGACGCTGCGGCCGAGGAAGCGCTCATAGGCCTCTTCCTCCCCCATCGTCACGCCGAGATGGGAGAGCATGTCGAGAAGGACGGAGATGGAGACCGGCTCGCTATCGACGAGAACGCCGTCGCAATCGAAAATCAAAAGGGCCCCGGTCTCGTCTTCCATCTCTCAGTCACTTTTCAGCCAGCTTGTCATCCAGATAAAGCTGCAAGGTCTTCGCCGTGCCTTCTTGCCACAGCGTCTTCAATGCATGGGCAAAGCGTTTACGGAAAAGCTCCGATTCGGCAACCTCTCCGAAAATGTCGTCAAGCGCGAGGAAGGCCATCGGATCGTCCTTGGCCTTGATCGCCGCTGCCTGAAGCCGTTCGGCGCTGGCATCGTTGAAGGCGATTTCCTTGCCGCTGTCGGAGGTGCCCTGGAAATAGCGGCACCACAGCGCCGAAACCAGCGAAAGGCCGACGATATCCTCGCCGCGCGCCAGCCGGTCGGCGGTGGAGGGCAGGATGAATTTCGGCTGGCGATTGGAACCGTCCTGCGCCAGACGCGGAATGGTGTCGCCGATTTTCGGATTGAGGAAACGCCGTTCGATGAGTGCGAAATAGTCGGCAAGATTTGTATCAGGAACCGGCGGAATGACCGGGATGATCTCTTCATTTTCAAGCTTTGCCAGAAACGCCCGGATCAGCGGATGCTCCATCGCCTCATGGACAAAATGGATATCGAGCAGCGCTGCCGGATAGGCAATTGCCGCATGGCCGCCATTGAGGATGCGGATTTTCATGTGCTCATAGGGCGCAACGTCTCTGACGAACTGCACGCCGGCCTTTTCGAGCGCCGGGCGACCAGCGGGGAAATTATCCTCCATCACCCATTGCTTGAACTCTTCGCAGAAGACCGGCCAATTGTCGTCGATGCCGAAATCGTCGCGGGCGATAGTGCGTTCGCGCTCGCCGGTAGCAGGCGTAATGCGGTCAACCATGGAATTGGGGAAAGCGACATTTTCGCCGATCCACTTGGCGAAGGCCGGATCCGACAAGGCTGCGAGCCCAACCACGGCATTTTTCGTGACCTTGCCATTATGCGGAATGTTGTCGCAGGACATGATGGTAAAGGGTTGCAGCCCTTTGTCCCGCCGCGCCTTCAGTCCGGCGACGATGAAGCCGAACACGGTTTTTGGCGCAGCCGGGTTCTTCCCGTCTTCGGCAATGGCCGGATGCTGCGGGTTGAAGGAACCGGAAGCATCGATGAAATAACCGCCCTCGGTAATCGTCATCGAGACGATGCGGATTTTCGGATCGGCGAGCGTATCGATAATGACCTTTGTATCGCCGACCTGCAGAATGTCGATCATCGGCCCGGTAACACGCGCACCGGTACGGTTATTGTCCTGTTCCACGACGGTGGTCAGGAAATCCTGCGCCGCAAGCTTTTCGCGCATCACCGCATCGGAGGGCAGCACGCCCGCACCGATGATGGCGAAGTCATGGTCCGTGCCCGTATTGAACAGATCATCCAGATAGACCGCCTGATGGGCGCGGTGGAAATTACCAACGCCGAAATGCACGATGCCGGCGGAGAGATCAGCACGGGAATAGGCCGGAATCGCCGCCGTTTTTTGGGCTTCGTCAAGCGTTGCGAGGGAGAGTTTGCATGTCATGTCACGATCCTCGAAAGGGGAAGCGTTGTTCGTGCCGGTCACCGGGAAACCCCGGTGGTCAGCTCATCCAGTTGCCGCCGTCGACATTATAGGTCTGGGCGACGATGTATTCGGCTTCATCAGAAGCAAGGAAGATCGCCATGCCGGTCAGATCTTCGGCACGGCCCATGCGGCCGAAAGGTACCGCCTCGCCGACCAGCCGCTTCTTTTCGCCGGCCGGGCGGTTTTCATATTTCGCAAACAGTGCATCCACACCGTCCCAGTGCTCGCCATCGACCACGCCCGGCGCAATCGCGTTGACGTTGATGCCGTGCCTGATGAGATCGAGCCCGGCCGATTGGGTGAGGCTGATGACGGCGGCCTTGGTGGCGCAATAAACCGCCACCAAGGCCTCGCCGCGCCGGCCCGCCTGGCTTGCCATGTTGATGATCTTGCCGCCTTTTCCCCGAGCAATCATTGTTTTTGCGGCGGCCTGCATCATGAACAGCGTGCCGGATACGTTAATCGAAAGCAGCCGCTCGTAGCTCTCGCGTTTGATCTCGACAATCGGTGCGAGATCAAAAAGTGCGGCATTATTGATAAGGATATCGAGCCCGCCTGCCTGGCCTTCCACGGTGCGGATGGCGGTGTCGATGGAATGCTGTTTGGTCACATCGAGTTCGACGGCATAGGCGTTCTCGCCGATCTCGCGGGCGGTCTTGCTCGCCCGCTCGAAATCGATATCGGCGATGGCGACCGTCGCACCCTCGCGCAGATAGGCTTCAGCGAAGGCGCGGCCGATGCCGCGCGCCGAGCCTGTTATCAGCGCGGATTTGCCCTCCAGTCTCCCCGTCATAGTGCCACACCCTTCTCATCAAACCTGTGTATCTTGGTCTCGTCGGGGGTGATGAAGACGGTATCGCCATGCCTGCATTCGAACTCGCCGTCAGTGCGGGCGGTAATCGGGCCGATGGTTTCGACGTCGAGATGCAGGAAGGTATCCGATCCAAGATGTTCGGCGACCGTCACCTTGCCCTGCCACAGCCCGCTTTCCTTCGACAGCAGCAGATGCTCCGGCCGCACACCGGCGGTGGTGGCATTCTTGCTGCGGGCAAAATCGCCGGTAATGAGGTTCATGCGCGGTGAGCCGATGAAGCCGGCGACGAAGAGGTTGGCGGGGGTGCGGTAAAGCTCCATCGGCGAGCCGACCTGCTCGATATTGCCGCGGTTCAAGACGACGATCTTGTCGGCCATGGTCATGGCCTCCACCTGGTCGTGGGTGACGTAGATCATCGTCGTCTTCAGCGTGTTGTGCAGCTCGGAGATTTCCAGCCGCATGGTGCCGCGCAGCGCCGCATCGAGGTTGGAAAGCGGTTCGTCGAACAGGAAGGCTTTCGGTTCGCGCACGATGGCGCGGCCGATGGCCACGCGCTGGCGCTGGCCGCCCGACAGCTGCGAGGGCCGGCGTTCGAGATAATCGGTGAGGTTCAGCACCCGGGCGGCGTCCTCGACCTTTTTATCGATCACCGCCTTGTCGAGCTTGGCCATCTTCAGCGGGAAGGCGATGTTGTTCCTGACACTCATATGCGGATAAAGCGCATAGGACTGGAACACCATGGCAAGGCCGCGCTCGGCCGGCGCCTTTTCGGTGGCGTCATTGCCGTCGATGACGATCTTGCCGCCGGAGACGTCCTCCAGCCCGGCGATCAGCCGCAGCAATGTCGACTTGCCGCAGCCCGACGGGCCGACGAAGACGACGAACTCGCCGTCGTTGATATCAAGATCGATCGACGGGATGACTTTCGCCTCACCGAAGAGCTTGGACACGTTCTGAAGGGAAATGCTGCCCATGTTTATCGTTCCTTATTTCACGGCGCCAAAGGTCAGGCCACGCACGAGTTGTTTCTGCGAGAACCAGCCGATGACGAGAATGGGGGCGATCGCCATCATTGAGGCGGCCGAAAGTTTTGCCCAGAACAGCCCCTGCGGCGAGGAGAAGGAGGCGATGAAGGCCGTCAGCGGTGCGGCATTGGTGGTCGTCAGCCGGATCGTCCAGAAGGCTTCGTTCCAGGCAAGGATGACGTTCAAGAGCAGCGTCGAGGCAATGCCCGGCACCGCCATTGGTGTGAGCACATGGACGATCTCGTTCCACAGGGACGCGCCATCCATGCGGGCAGCTTCGAGGATCTCGCCGGGGATTTCCCGGAAGTAGGTGTAGAGCATCCAGATGACGATCGGCAGGTTGATGAAGGTGAGCATGATGGTGAGGCCAATGCGGGTATCAAGCAGGCCGGCATTGCGGAAGATCAGATAGATCGGCACAAGCACGGCGACGGCCGGCATCATTTTTGTGGAGAGCATCCACATCAAAATGTCCTTGGTGCGTTTGGTCGGCGAGAACGCCATGGCCCAGGCGGCGGGAATGGCGATGATCAGCGCGATGATCGTCGAGCCGAGCGACAGCACCACCGAGTTCATGAACGGCTTGAAGTAATCGCGCTGGGTCTGGACCGTCACGTAATTCTCGAAGGTGCCCGAGGGAATGAGGCTGAAGCCGGCGATCGCCTCCGGCTCGGTCTTGAGCGAGGTGAGGAAGGCATAAAGGATCGGGAAGAACAGCAGCAGCGCCACGGCCCAGGCCGCGATGGAAAAGCCGATCTTCGCACGTGTGGTTGTCTTGCGGGCCATGATGTTTCCCCTTTACCGGTCGAGGTTCTTGCCGACGGCGCGCATCAGGAAGATGGCGACGATATTGGCGAGGATGACGGCGATGATGCCGCCGGCCGATGCGCCGCCGACGTCGTAACCGAGAAGCGCGGTGCGATAGATGAGGAAGGCGAGGTTGGTGGAGGCATAACCCGGTCCGCCATTGGTGGTGACGAGGATTTCCGCGTAGACGCCAAGCAGGAAGATCGTCTGGATCAAGATGACGACGGTGATGGCGCGCGACAGATGCGGCAAGGTCAGATGGATGAAGCGGTTGACGAAGTTGGCGCCATCCATTTCGGCGGCTTCCTTTTGTTCGCCATCGAGCGACTGCAGGGCGGTGAGCAGGATCAGCGTCGCAAACGGCAGCCATTGCCAGGCGACGATGATGATGATGGAGAGCAGCGGAAACTGCGCGAACCAGTCGACCGGCTGCAGACCGAAGAAGCGCGACAGATCGGCAAGCACGCCATAACCGGGATGCATGATCATGTTCTTCCACACCAATGCGGCCACCGGCGGCATGACGAAGAAGGGCGAGATGATCATGATGCGGACGATGCCCTGACCGAAAATGTCATTGTCGAGCAGGAGCGCAATGGCAATGCCGCCGATGACGGTGATCGCAAGCACGCCGCCGACGATCAAAAGCGTGTTCCAGATCGACTGGAAGAAGGCCGGGTCGGTGTAGAAATACTGGTAATTGAACAGACCCGCAAAGCTGACATTGGCCGGGTTGAGGAGATTGTAGTTCTGGAAGGAGAACCACAGCGTCATCGCCAGAGGCACGATCATCCACACCAGCAATAACAGCACCGATGGCGCAAGCATCACCCGCGCCAGACCGCTCGTGTTTCGAGTTGCCATTGCACTCACCTCCCCTTGGGTACAGGCGTCACGACATGCGCCCGGCATATCCGGAAGAACCGGCTCATTCTTGTTTTGATTTGAAAGGCATTAGAGCCGCCTGGCGGCTTCCGACCCGGAGTGTTCGCTGCCCGGCACGGGAGCCGGACAGCGATCTTCGGGAGGATTACTTGATGTAACCGGCGCGGGTCATTTCACGCGTCGCAGTCGACTGGGCGCCCGCAAGCGCATCATCAACGCTGGACTGACCGGCAACGACCGCCGAGAACAGCTGACCGACAGTGGTGCCGAGCGCCTGGAATTCAGGGATCGCCACGAACTGACCACCGGTGTAAGGCACGGGCTTTACAGTCGGCTTGGTAATGTCGGCAGCATCCATGGCGGCAAGCGTCGGCTTGGCGAAAGCGGCGGCCTTTTCATAATCGGCGTTCTTGTAAAGCGAGGTGCGGGTGCCCGGAGGCACGTTTGCCCAGCCTTCCTTGGAAGCGACGAGCGTGGTGTAGTCCTTGCTTGTTGCCCAGGCGATGAACTTTTCGGCAGCTTCCGCCTTCTGCGAGCTCTTCGGGATGGCAAGATTCCACGACCACAACCAGTTGCCATGGTTCTTCAGTTCGCCATGCGTCGGGAAGAGCGCATAACCGACCTTGTCAGCAACGGTCGAATCCTTCGGGTTTGACACGAAGGAGGCAGCGACCGTGGCATCGATCCACATGCCGCATTTGCCCTGCTGGAACAGTGTCAGGTTTTCGTTGAAGCCGTTGGAGGAGGCGCCCGACGGACCGGCATCCTTCATCAGATCAACATAAAACTGCAGGGAGCTTTTCCACTCCGGCTGATCGAACTGCGGCTTCCAGTTTTCATCGAACCAGCGGCCGCCGAAGGAGTTGGTGAGCGCGCTGATGAACGCCATGTTCTCGCCCCAGCCGGCCTTGCCGCGCAGGCACATGCCGTTGATATCGGCCTTGCGGTCGGTAATCTTGCGGGCGGCGTCACCGATGAATTCCCAGGTCGGGTTCTCAGGCATCTTCAGGCCAGCTTTTTCAAACAGGTCCTTGCGATACATGATCATGGCGGATTCGCCGTAGAAGGGTGCTGCATAAAGCTTGCCCTCGGCGGAAAGACCGCCGCGGATCGCCGGCAGGATGTCATCGACATCATATTTGTCGCCGAGCTTTTCGAGCGGCAGCAGCCAACCCTGCTTGGCCCAGATCGGCACTTCATAGTTACCGATGGTCATGATGTCGTATTGGCCGCCATTGGTGGCGATATCGGTCGTCACGCGCTCACGCAGGACGTTTTCTTCAAGCGTTACCCACTCGACCTTGATGTCGGGGTTCTTGGTGGTGAAGTCCGAGGTCAGACCCTGCATGCGGATCATGTCGCCGTTGTTCACGGTCGCGATGGTCAGCGTCTCGGCGGAAGCAAGGGTCGAAAAGGCGAGTGCCGAGCATGCGCCCAGCAAAATGGTCTTCAATGTCATATCTTCCTCCCAGAAGAAAAATGATGAGCATTCGCTTTGCTCTAGGGCATTTACTCACCTCATCAGCGAAAAAGTCAAGCGACATCCTGTGCTGCGACGCACATGGAAAAATCAAGCCTTTGATTTTATGTGTTTAATTTTTGCTCAATGATTGAGCAAATATTCGCTCGTCACTTCATCGGTGATGAGGCCGTTCAGCAGACCACCCCTCAGCGCCGCCAGAATCGAGGCGTTCTTGCGTGCGCCCTGCGCCATGCCGATGACGGTGCAGGTCTCTCTTGAAGGGATGGGAACGGAGGCGACGCGCTCGTTGACGGAATGCTCGAGAATGCGGCCATTGGCATCATACATCCAGCCGCAAATCTCACCAACCGCCCCGCTGGCCATCAGGGCTTTCATCTCATCCACGCCGAGGAAACCATCGACGCAGAGCGGTGCGTTTTCGCCAAGTTCGCCGACACCGACGAAGGTGACATTGGCCGCGGACCCCAGCGCCAGCGTGGAACGCACCATGGACTGATCGTGCAGCAGTTCCCGCTCTTCCGCAGAAGAACATAGAACCGGCAGCGGCATCGGAAAATGCCGTGCCTTGATGGCATCGGCCATGCTGAAGATGACGTTATAATAGGCGGCCGAGCCATCCGGCCCGATATTGCCCGTCAGCGACACGATGCGGTGCTGCGGGCACTCCATCGGCGGCAGCTGGTCCACAGCGGCCTTCAAGGTACGGCCGGTGCCGATGGCGAGCACGATGGGATCGGCATTCTTCAGCCAGCGCTCGATTTCCGCCGCCCCGGCCTCGGCAATGCCGACAGTGGAGGAGACGCCGGCCGGATCGCTCGGCACCACCTCGATATATTTGAGGTCGAATTTCTCTTTCAGCCGCTCGGCTTTTTCGAGACAGGCGGCGATGGGGTGATCGAGCCGGACCTTGATCAGCCGCTCGGCGACGGCCAGCGACACCAGCCGCTGCGCCGACTGCCGGGAGATGCTCATGGCAGCGGCGATCTCATCCTGCGTGCGGCCGGCGACATAATAAAGCCAGCCGGCGCGGGCCGCATCGTCCAGCCGTCCATGTGCGTCGTTTCGTCTGGCCATGCCGCTGCCCTTTTCCGAATTCTGCTTGCGCATTTGCTGGCATTTTTTTGCGTCGGCTGTCAAACGGCGGATGTGCGCAAAGACTATACGGCGCGAAAATCGGCGGATGAGGAACGGTGACCGAAGGGCTTATACGTCCGTGTTGTTATTTTTCGTCATTCCGGCCTTGAGCCGGAATCCAGCCACGGCGCGTCTGCACCGTGAGAAGAGTCTCTTGCGATCAAGGACTTGATCGCGCTGGACCCCGGATCAAGTCCGGGGTGACGATGCTGGATTATGCCCGCACCCTCATTCAAGCCGCTTCCTGCACCAGATGCCCTGCGGAAACCTCACGGTAATGGCGCTGCGGCGGCACATAGTCCACCGGCCGGATCGGGCTTTTGATCTCGTCGGTCGCCATGTTGCGCCGGATCTGCCGCCGCGCCGGGTCCGGCACCGGAACGGCGGACATAAGCTTCCTCGTATAGGGATGTTGCGGATTGTCGAAAACCGCCGCACGCGGGCCAATCTCGACGATCTCGCCAAGATACATCACCGCCACACGATGGCTGACGCGTTCCACAACCGCCATGTCATGGCTGATGAACAGGAAAGCGAGATTGAGGCTCTGTTGCAGGTCGAGCAGCAGGTTGCAGACCTGCGCCTTGATCGAAACATCGAGCGCCGAGACCGCCTCATCGGCGACAATGACCTTGGGGTCGAGCATCAGCGAGCGGGCAATGGCGATGCGCTGGCGCTGGCCGCCGGAAAATTCATGCGGGAAGCGCCGCATCATATCCGGGCTGAGGCCCACCTTTTCCAGAAGATCGGCCGCCTTTTCGCGGGACTGCTGTTTGGTTCCGAGGCGATGCTCGATAAAGGGCTCCATGATCGCCGTGCCGATGCTCATGCGCGGATCGAGCGAGGCGAAGGGATCCTGGAAGATCATCTGCACGCTGCGGCGCATGGTGCGCAGCGTCGTCTTGTCGAGCTTCAGCACCTCGTAGCCATCGAGCATGACATTGCCGGATGTCGGCTCGATCAGCCGGGTGATGGAGCGGCCCGTGGTCGACTTGCCGCAACCCGATTCGCCGACGAGAGACAGGGTTTCGCCCTCGGCGAGATCGAAGGAGACCTTTTCCACCGCATGCACGGCCCCGGATTTGCGGCCGAAAAGGCCGGTGCGGATATCGAAACGGGTGGTGAGGTCCCTGACCGAAAGAATGGGCGTGCGGCCGCCGGAGACCGTGTCCTTCACCTCCGCAACGGGCTGGCTCTCGCCGGTCTTGATATCGATGATCGGGAAACGGGCCGGCAGCACCCTTTCCTTCATTGAGCCGAGCTTCGGCACCGCCGAAAGCAAAGCACGCGTATAGGGATGATGGCCGCGATGGAAGATATCGTCGGTGGTGCCGGTTTCCACGACATCCCCACGGAACATGACGATGGTACGGTCAGCCACTTCCGCCACCACACCCATATCATGGGTGATGAACAGGACCGACATGCCCTCCTCTTCCTGCAATTGCTTGATGAGATCGAGAATCTGGCCCTGAATGGTCACATCCAGCGCCGTCGTCGGCTCGTCGGCAATCAGGAGCTTCGGTTTGGAGGCGAGCGCCATGGCGATCATCACGCGCTGGCGCATGCCGCCGGAAAACTGGTGCGGATAATCGTCGAAACGGTTCTTCGCATTGGGAATACGGACCTTCTCAAGCAGGCGGATGACCTCGGCGCGCGCGGCGGAAGAGGAAATATCCTGATGCACGGTCAACGCTTCGGCGATCTGCTTGCCGATCGGGAAGATCGGGTTGAGGCTGGTCATCGGTTCCTGGAAGATCATCGAAATGTCCTTGCCGCGAACCTTGCGCATCTCCTCTTCCGGCAGCGCCAGCAGGTCGCGCCCGCCGAGCATGACCTTGCCTTCGATCCGGCTCGTCTTTTTATCGAGCAGCCGCATGATGGAGAGCGACGTCACGCTCTTGCCCGAGCCGCTTTCGCCGACGATCGCCACCGTTTCGCGCGGCGCTATCTCGAAACTCATATTGCGGACCACGGATTTCCAGCCGCCATCGACGCGGAAGGATGTGGTGAGATTCTGAACCGATAAAACCGGGCTTACCGAACCGCCGGTCTGTTCCATTGATGTCGCCGCCAAAAGCATGCCGATCTCCTGAAAAGCAGAAGGCGGCCATGAAGGCCGCCGGATGTCTTACGCAGCAAGTGCGGTTTCGGCCATCGAAACCCAGTAGCTGATGCCGTAAGGCAGCGCATCGTCGTTGAAATCATAGGCCGCATTGTGCAGCCCGGCAGTATCGCCATTGCCGATGAAGATGAAGGCGCCGGGGCGCGCTTCCAGCATGTAGGAGAAATCCTCCGCCCCCATATGCGGGTTGGGGTTGGTGTTGACGGCGCTCGCACCGGCCACGCCCATCGCCACGCCGGTCGCGAATTCGGTCTCATCACTGTGGTTGAAGGTGACGGGATAACCGCGATGATATTTCACCTCCACGGTGGCGCCATGCGCCATGGCGGTGGCGGTCGCCACTTCCTTCAGGCGCTTTTCCGCGAAATCGCGGGTTTCCGGCAGCAACGTGCGCACCGTTCCCGTCAGCGTCACCGCACCGGGAATAACATTGACGGCCGTGCCGCCATGGGTGGTGGCGACGGTAACGACCAGCGATTTCAGCGGATCCGTCTCCCGCGAGACGATGGATTGCAGGGCGATGATGATATGCGCCGAGGTCAGCACCGGATCGATGGAAAGATGCGGGGCGGCCGCATGGCTGCCCTTGCCGGTGATGACGATTTCGAAACTATCCGCCGCCGCCATGGTCGATCCCTTGCGGATGGCGAAATTGCCGACCGGAATGCCCGGCTCGTTATGCATGCCATAGACCTGCGAAATGCCGAATTTCTCCATCATGCCGTCGTTCAGCATGGCGAGCGCCCCCGCGCCGCCCTCTTCCGCCGGCTGGAAGATGACCGCCACGGAACCCTTGAAATTGCGGGTCTCGGCCAGATATTGCGCCGCACCAAGAAGCATGGCGGTGTGCCCGTCATGACCGCAGGAATGGGCCTTGCCCGGCGTCTTCGAAGCCCAGGGCTTGCCGCTCGTCTCAAGGATCGGCAGCGCATCCATGTCGGAGCGGAAACCGATGGTCGGGCCATCCCCGTGCCGGCCCTTGATGATGCCGACCACGCCGGTCTTGCCAATGCCGGTCTCGACGACGTCGCAGCCGAAGGATTTCAGTTTTTCCGCCACGAATTTCGATGTTTCGAAGACATCGTAGAGCAGTTCCGGGTGTTCATGCAGATGGCGCCTCCAGCCGGCAACTTCTTCCTGCATTTCAGCCACACGGTTCAATATCGGCATTCTCTTTTTCCCTTTTTTTGTTCCCCGCCGGGTTGTCGGACGCCATATTGCGTTTGGAATTTCTCGTTTTGCAAGCATGAAATTTGCTGCATGAGCGAAAAATAGGCCGAAAACTGAATGGCTCAATTTTTGTTCATCAAAGAAACATTGGGACTTGCTTTTCAAAAAAACTGACAATAGCATCATCGGGAATGGAGGAGTATTCCTTAGCAAAGTCAAATACGTAGAATAACAGACCTTGCACATGACGACGGGAAAAGCGTCAAACATTCAAATAGATAAAATCCAAAAAGGGGAAAACTACAATGAAGAAGCGCAGCGTTCTCTTTGCCAGCACGGTGGCGGCCATGGCCTTGGCAGGCTCTGCCGCCCATGCCGAGCGTGGCAGTGACGGCGAACTGAAAATCCTGTTCTGGCAGGCCGTATCGACACTCAATCCTTATCTTTCCGGTGGCACGAAGGAAGTCTACAGCTCGTCCATGGTGATTGAGCCGCTGGCGCGCTACGACGAAAAGGGCGAACTGGTGCCGATGCTGGTCACCGAAATTCCGACGATCGACAATGGCGGCGTCGCGAAGGATCTGCTCAGCATGACCTGGAAGCTGAAAAGCGACGTGAAGTGGTCGGATGGCACGCCGTTCACCGCCGAGGACGTTATTTTCACCTGGAAATATTGCACCGCACCGGATGGCGGCTGCGCGCAGGCCGCGCAATATGAGGGCGTGAAGAATGTCGAGGCCGTCGACGCCCACACCGTCAAGGTCAGCTTCACCGAACCGAAACCCTACCCCTATTCCGCATTCGTCGGCGCACAGTCGCCGGTCATCCAGAAGAAGCAGTTTGAAAAATGCGTCGGCGCTGCCGCACCCGGCTGCACATCCGCCAATTTCGGTCCCATCGGCACCGGCCCCTTCGTGGTCAAGGATTTCAAGCCGAATGACGTGATCAGCTTCGTCGCCAACACCAATTATCGCGACCCGGCCAAGCCCGCCTTCGCCACGGCGACCCTGAAGGGTGGCGGCGATGCCGCTTCCGCCGCACGCGCCGTGCTGGAAACCGGCGAATTCGACTATGCCTGGAACATGCAGGTGGAGCCGGAAATCCTAGCCACCATGGTGGCTGCCGGCAAAGGCAAGCTGGAAACCGCCTTCGGCACCCAGGTCGAGCGTATCAATCTCAACTGGTACAATGCCGATCCGTCGCTGGGCGACAAGCGCTCCACCAAGGAGGGCGGCCCGCACCCGGCCCTTTCCGATCCGGCCGTGCGCCGTGCATTGTCGCTTGCCATCGACCGCGATGTCATCGACGAAGCGGGTTATGGCGAAGCGGGTAAGCCGACCTGCAACATCGTGCCGGCTCCGGAAGCTGTCGCTTCCACCAAGAATGACAGCTGGTGCCTGAAGCAGGATGTGGAAGGGGCAAACAAGCTGCTCGACGATGCAGGCTGGGTGAAGGGCGGCGATGGCATTCGCGCCAAGAATGGCGTGAAGCTCTCCTTCCTCTATCAGACCTCCACCAACTCGGTTCGCCAGGCCACGCAGGAACTGGTGAAGGACATGTGGTCGCAGATCGGCGTTGCCTCCGAACTGCGCAATGTCAGCGCCTCGGTCTTCTTCGGCGGCGATCCGGCAAGCCCGGATACCTTCCAGAAATTTTATGCCGACGTGGAAATGTACACCAACAATTTCGACGGCACGGATCCGGAGAAATATCTGGCGGAATGGCTGTGCGACAAGATCCCGGCCCCGCAAAACGGCTGGCAGGGCCAGAATATTCCGCGTTATTGCAACCCGGAATTCGACAAGCTGGTGGGTGAACTCTCCAAGACGGCGGACCTTGCCAAGCGTGGAGAGATTTCCAAACAGCTCAATGACATGCTGACGGAGGAAGGCGCGCATATTCCGCTCATCCACCGCGGCAGCGTTTCCTCGCATTCGCTGACGCTGGAAGGCGTTCGCATGAATGCCTGGGATTCGGAACTCTGGAACGTCGCGGACTGGTCCCGCAAGAAGTAACACGCAGATGGGCCGGCCTCCTTGCAGGGGCCGGCCTTCTGCATGCCCCTGGACCATGATCTGAAGACACATTTGCCGCGTTAGGGCGAAAACGCTCCCAATTTTCGTCCTGCCGCGCTCTGGGTCTGGAGAGTTTCAGATGTTTACCTTTACGCTCCGGCGGCTCGCCTTTGCCGTACCGACGCTGCTCGTCATCAGCTTCGTCATCTTCGCGCTGCTCGATCTTGCGCCCAACGACCCGACCGGCGACCTGCCGCTCACCATCCCGCCGGAAGTGCGCGAGCAAATACGCGCCTCGCTTGGCCTCGACCAGCCCTTCTTCATCCGTTACCTGATGTGGCTGCAGCAATTCTTCATCAACGAACCGCTGAACCTCATTGAAAGGCTGACCGGCTGGCAGATCGGCGACGGCAGCCGCATGCGTGTCTTGTCATGGGCGACACGCAGCCCGGTGGTCGATCTCGTCATTCAGCGCATGCCGCAGACGCTGTGGGTGGTGGGCCTCGCCTATCTCTTCGGTGCGCTGCTGGCCATCCCGATCGGCGTCATTTCCGCCTATAAGCAATATTCGATCTTCGACCAGATCGGCACCTTCGTTTCCATGGTCGGTTATTCGGTGCCGACCTTCTTTACCGGCGTGCTGCTGGTGGTCGTCTTCAGCTCATACCTGCAATGGTTCCCTTCCGTTTATGACACCAACCTTCAGGTGACCGACTGGGGCAGTTTCGTGGCGCAGGTAAAGCAGATGTTCCTGCCGGTGCTGGTGCTGACGCTCTATAATGTCTCGCAGATCAGCCGCTTCGTGCGCGCCTCCATGCTCGACAACCTGCACCAGGATTATGTGCGCACCGCACGCGCCAAGGGCGTGAAGGAAAAATCCGTGCTGCTCGTGCACGTGCTTCGCAACAGCCTGATCCCGGTCGTGACCGTGATTGCGCTCGGCGTGCCGACCATCTTTTCCGGCGCCATCATCACCGAGCAGATTTTCCGCGTGAACGGGCTTGGCCAATTGCTGATCACCGCCGTTCAGGGCGCGGATATTCCGCTGGTGCAGACGCTGACCTTCATTTTCGCGGTGCTTATCGTGCTCTTCAACCTGATTGCCGACGTGCTGTACGGCATTCTCGACCCGAGGATCCGCTATGACTGACGCCACCATCGCAGCGCCGACGGTTGCGGCCACCCCCACGCAATCCGCCCTTGCCGATATCTGGAAACAGTTCCGCGTTCACAAGGGCGGCGTGGCGGGCCTATTCGTCTTCGTCTTCATCCTGCTTGCGGTCTATGTCGGCCCCTATATCCACACCGTTGCGCCCAACGCCATCAACGTGAAGGCGCGCAACCAGTGGCCGTCGCTCGCGCATCCCTTCGGCACCGATAATCTGGGCAAGGACATGCTGGCGCAGGTTCTGGCCGGCGGGCGCATTTCGCTTGCCGTCGGTATCACCGCCATGTTGCTGGCGCTGTTTCTCGGAACGCTGGTGGGCGTGCTGTCTGGCTATTTCCGCAGGCTGGACGGTCCGCTGATGCGGCTGACCGACCTGTTCCTGGCGCTACCGCTTCTGCCGCTGCTGCTCGTCATCCTGATGCTGTTTCGCGATACGCTGCGCGCGGCATTCGGTCCGGAAACCGGCATCTTCATCCTCATCGTCTTCGTGATCGGGATAACCAGCTGGATGCATACGGCCCGTATCGTGCGCGGCGATGTGCTGACGATCAAAAGCCAGGAATTCATCATGGCGGCGAAATCGAGCGGCATGCGCGAATACCGCATCATCCTCAGGCATATATTGCCGAATGTGCTGAGCTCGATCATGGTCTCGGCCACGCTCGGCATTGCCGCCGCCATCATCACGGAATCCGCGCTCTCCTTCCTCGGCCTCGGCTTTCCATCCGATTTCCCGACCTGGGGACGGCTGCTGTTCGACGGCGCCAACTTCCTGCAACTGACGCCCTCGCGCGTGCTGTGGCCTGGGCTGGCGATCTCGCTGACGGTTCTGAGTGTGAATTACATCGGCGATGCCGTGCGCGATGCGCTCGATCCACGGGCGCTGAAGAGCTGAGCGCTCCCCTTCTCTCATCCCTGTGCTTGTCACAGGGATCCAGCCAGCCCAAGTCCTTGGGCTGAAAGGACTCTCCCCGTCGCGCGGACGCGCGTCGGCTGGCAACTGTATTAATGCATGTTGTTTTAAGCTGCTTCGAATGTGGTTTTATCCCTGAGAATAGCATTTGCAATGACGAGCAGTTTGCGGGCGATGGCGATGATCATGACCTTGAACGGTTTGCCTTTGGCCTGCATGGCTTGAACCATGCGGGCGAAGGGCGACTTTAGCCGGTAGGCCACCAGCGCCGCCATATAGAGGGCATCGCGCACGCGCTTTCGTCCGGCGCGGATATGGCGCTGGCCGCGATGAATGCCGCTATCGGCATTGAAGGGGGCAAGGCCT
>NZ_RZTX01000030.1:0-19691 GCF_004005385.1 Agrobacterium sp. CNPSo 2736
CGACCTGGTGGTTATCGCGGGGCGGCTGCACCCGTTCCCATTCCGAACACGGCCGTGAAACGCCCCAGCGCCAATGGTACTTCGTCTCAAGACGCGGGAGAGTAGGTCGCTGCCAGGTCTGCAAAACGCAACACAAATCTTCTCATTCACAAAAACCGGCACAAAGCCCAAATCAAAAGGCCGCATCAAGCGGCCTTTATGCTATAATAAAACCAGTCAACGCGGGGTGGAGCAGCCCGGTAGCTCGTCAGGCTCATAACCTGAAGGCCGCAGGTTCAAATCCTGCCCCCGCAACCAACGATCCCTGCGATCCACTCAAGCCCCTGCATTGCAAGGGCTTTTTTGCGTTCTGTCCCTCTTGTGCACGGCCCAAAAGTTCTTCCAGAAGCGCTTTCTCCTCAAGGAAGGCCGGGTTCTTCTTGCCAGACGCAAAAGTTAGGATCGCCGCCAGATCGCCGCGCAGCACGATCACCAGTTCATCATTGTTGGGAACCAGCTCGATGCGGCTGACGAGTGAGCGCAGACGTTCGGCTGCCTTTGCTCGTGTGGCCTCATTATGGAGCTGATCGTGGAGTGCTTCGATCTGTTCATGATAGATTTTGGCCATGTTTGGATGCAGAAGGGCAGGCGGCTCTTCCGCTGTCTCCAGGGTTGCCACGATAGCTTTCTTGCGCTGTTCCAGCGCCACCATCTTCGCGTTGATACGCTCCGCTGCTCCGCCCTTAAGGATCAGATCGAGAAGCGTGTCGAGTTCGCGGTCGATCTTCTTTATCTCGGCCTCAGCCGCCTCGATTGAGGTGCGTGCCGCCATCCGGGCCTTGTTCACTTCCCGCGTAAATTCCTCGCAGAAATCCTTGAACAGTTCCGGCTCCATGAGATGCCTGTCGAGGCCGTTCAGCACGGATGCTTCAAGCGTATCGCGACGGATGTTGAGCCGATTGTTGCAGGTGCCCTTGTTACGAGCATTGGTGCAGCCGAGCAAATCCTTGGAAATCATTGAATAGCCGCCACCGCAGCAACCGCACTTGATCAGCCCAGTGAACAGATGCTTTGGCCGCCGTTTCTCGCACAGGTAGTTCTCTGCGGTGTCTGACCATGGATCGTGTGCGAGTTTCTGTTGCCTTTCTTTTACGGCATCCCACATATGCTGATCTATGATCCGGAGATCAGGAACGTCCTGAATGACCCATTCGCTTTCCGGGTTCGGGCGCGAGACGCGCTTACCGGTATCGGGGTCTTTGATATAGTGCAGCCGGTTCCAGACCAGCTTGCCGATATAAAGCTCGTTGTTGAGGATGCCGGTCCCGCGCTTCGGATTGCCGTGAATTGTGGATGGCCCCCATTCGCTGCCTTGCGGCCCTGGCACGCCCTCGCTGTTCAGTGCCATTGCTATTGCCCGTGATGACTTACCTTCCAGATAGTCCAAGAAGATGCGGCGCACGACATTTGCCTCGGCCTCGTTGATTGTGCGTTCGCCGCGGCTGGCTTCTCCGGCCTGATCGAACTGGCGCACGACGTCGTAACCGTAGCAGAGCCCGCCGCCCGACTTGCCGTCCTCGATCCGGCCGCGCAGGCCGCGCCGTGTCTTGTCGGCAAGGTCTTTGATGTAAAGCGCGCCCATCGTGCCCTTCAGGCCGATATGGAGTTCACTCACTTCACCTTCCGAGAGCGTGACTATGCTGACGCCGGCGAAGCGCATCCGCTTGTAGAGGCCGGCAATGTCTTCCTGATCGCGCGAAAGCCGGTCGAGCGATTCCGTCAGGACCACGTCGAAGCGGTGCTTCAGCCCATCGGCAATTAACTTCTGCACGCCGGGCCGCAGCAGCGACGAGCCGGAAATCGCCCGGTCGGTATAGCTGTCAACGACGGTCCAGCCTTCGCGCTCGGCGCGAGTACGGCAAATGCGAAGCTGGTCCTCAATCGAAGCGTCGCGCTGATTGTCGGACGAATAGCGGGCGTAGAGTGCAACTCTCATGAGACAGCCTCCCTATTTGCGGAGGCGTTCGCGGGCGGCGCGCTCCTGTTCGGCTTCAACGAATTTGCGGGCAGCCTGCCGGGCGAGCATTCGGACGAACTCGCGAAGGCGCGGATCGGGCTGCGACGGATCGTAGGTCGGCATGGTGTCGGACGGCACGAGGACCACCCGCACGCTTTTCGCCGTTGTCCCTTTCCGTTTTGCCACGACACGATCCTTGTTCCTGGGCGGACTATTCCGCTCCGGACAAAGACTGGGCTGGAAACCGGCTGGTGTGAATGCGAAATCGCGGGCATTCTAGCGACCTCCGTCATAGAGCGCCGTCCCTCATCGTACCGCTTTCGTAGTTGATCGCAGATCAGGCGGCGGAAAAAGAGGACGTTGGTGTAAGAATACTTGAATTTGGCGGCGGGCGAATCCCCAAAAATTGGAATAATATTGCGTTTTGTCAATCGGCCTCGTAACGGGACCCCTTATCGGTTTCCAAACGGGGGCTGACGCAATCTCGATGGCATTAGTGTTGATTGCCACTGAGAACTGACCGGCGTGGCGTGCCGGGTCAGTTCTCAGTGGCAATCAACAGTCTCGGTCCGTGGGCGCGTGGATCGGCCTCACAACGCGCCGCTACCAATCCGGCGAAATCGATTATGACGGACATATATCCCGACGCGGAGACCGCCATTTGCGCGGGCTCCTATACGAAGCGGCCTCGGTTATTCTCACGCGCAGTTCCAAACAGAGTTCGTTGCGAACATGGGGGCTTCAGTTGCGAGAGAGGATCGGCTTCAAAAGGGCTGCCGTGGCTGTCGCGCGAAAGCTGGCTGTCATCATGCACACCATGCTGAAAACCGGAGAGTTCTTCGATCCGACTGCGGGCGTGGCGGCATAGTATCTGATAGCGCTCAATAACTGAGCGCTTGAAGTGTCCCTGCCGGGACGTGAGCCGATCCATTCCGTTGATGGGGTTGTATCGCTGTCTCAGCTGAATGCGTCGTCCATATCGAAGGCTCGTGCTGCGTAGCTCTATCAAGCGGCGCCTGATGTCGACCGCGAAGACAACCATGCACCCGGGCGATCTTCAGAGAAATTCAATCTTGACGCCACAGCTGCGATTAGACAACACCGTCCGTTCATGCATTTCGGGACTAATCAGCGTCGATCAAGTAACGTATAAATTTGGAAAGGAGGTACCCCCCGAAAGCAAAAAATAGAAAATAAATTAGGTAGCAGGCCACTTGCATTTCTAACCTCTCATGTTTTTAACTAATTCAGCTCATCGGCGTTGATTAATTCAAAAATTCATATGAATTGAATATACGCCAGATCTTCTATCCAAAGAAGTAATTATGAAATATTATTTAAGTGATTCTTGATGGCACAAAATAGAATATCCGCAGAAAATGAAGAATTCATCATGCGATATCTACTCCCTTTCTTCGTTTTTCTATAGTGAGACACTACCGTTAGTTCGATGCCGCAATCTCATTTTCCTTTTCAGACATGATTGAATCTTCTCGAATCGTAAGTCGGCTACAAATTTTGTAATTATTATTGCTGCTTGATGACTTTCACTGTGGAGTGCCGACGTCTTGGTTTTGGATGCTGATTAAATAGCATCCTCTTAGTGGAGATTTTGGTAGGCCAGCCCGAAGAGCCCTATTCGCGCCAGTGATCAGCAACCCAATTTACCGGTCGCATGAAATGACGCAGAAACTGGAAGGGTCGGTTTTGACGGAAGCCATAGTCGCCAAATGCTTTCAGATGCTGGCTGAGTGTAGCCCCCTGACGCCCTGACCATCCGCCACTGACGGCATCTTCAGGCAATACTTCTCCGGGAAAGATCACAATTCTAGCATTTGTCGGAAGTCTTGCAGGAAGAAAGAGATTTAACGGGAAGGGCAGTAAACACTGAAAACGGAAATGACGTATCCATTTTCGCGGAAAAAATTTGATTCCACCCGGCGCTTCACGCGTAACGAATCGTTGTTCATAGCCATATTTCTCCGCCACCAAGAAGGGATTGGCAGCAAATTCTTTCTGAAGAGGGACGAGTTTGCCGACTGGAAAGCGAAAAACGGATGTCTGCCCCAAACGTTCGAACGGCTTTGCGGCATTCCTAGCCAAGATAACGTCGTCGGGATTGCCATATGTAAAAAGTGCATCCAGCGAGCCCGTTACAACCAGATCCAGATCCAAGAAAAGCACTGTTCCTGATAGCGATCCGAGCTTTGGACCCCAAAGGCGTGACTTGGGCCATATACCGCGTCTTGTTTCTGGAACTTCGTAGTCAATGTCGGGAAGGTCTTCGCATAGGACCTCGGAACGAATTCCATCGCGATTATCTGTAAAACAGGTAAATGTGAATGGCGGGGTGATGTTTCTCGCCACCATAGCATAAAGCCGGTTGATATAAGGCGCTCCATATTTCGTGCCCCAGTTTATGCAAATAATCTGTTTAATCATGCAAGTGGTCCCAAAAGAGCATTTTGCTGCGGGTGGAGCTTATCAAGCGATTTAGGACGTCCCGGACCTCACCCGCGTGATCAAAAAATACATCGAGTTCATCAACGATCATGATTTCAAATATCCGGAACAAGATTGGGCCGCCCGATTCAGTCAGCACGACGCCGTTCGGCTGCATTGGATGCCGTGAGGCGCCGCAATGGGGTTATTCACATAGGGTGGAGTCGAATGGCTGCACGCTGAAACGCCTAAGAAGGTAATTTATCCGGTCAGTTTTTTTGGGGGGCGTTTGTTTTGGAAACATAACAAGCGCCCCCGCAGTGTTGACTGGAGGTCATACAACTGCCGCTCAAAATTTAAGCGCAAATCCACGCTACATACATTCGGAATGTTTGTAAATGGCCCTTGGTAAAATTCCCTCCCGTGGCGAGGGCGCAACATCGAACCCAATTTGCCTGATCGGATTTTCATATCAACGTCATTTTAATTTACAAACATTCCGAATGTATGTCACTAGACGGGTGCATCAACTATTGTTGTGCATGATCGATTAACTATTGAAGGGACCACATTATGAACATCAAGAGCCTACTGATCGGCTCCGCTGCGGCTCTCGGAGCAGTATCCGGCGCTCACGCTGCCGACGCTATCGTCGCTGCTGAGCCCGAGCCCCTCGAATACGTTCGCGTTTGCGACGCATTCGGCACCGGCTTCTTCTATATCCCCGGCACCGAAACGTGCCTGAAGTTCGGCGGCTACATCCGTTTCCAGACCGACTTCGGCCGTAACGAATCCGGAACGTCTGACTGGGATTCGTTCACGCGCGCCCAGTTCCATATTGACACTCGCACCGACACCGAGCTTGGCGCCCTGCGCGGTTTCATTGAATTGCGTGGCGAAGCCGACAATGACAGCGACCGTAACGTCAGGGTCAACCAGGCTTTCATCGAACTGAACGGCTTGAGAGTTGGTTATACCTTCACTTGGTGGGACGATGATCTCTCCGGCGAAACTGATATCCTGTCTTCGAACTCAACCCGCGCGAACGCACTGCGTTACACGTACGATGCCGGCTCCTTCTATGCTGGTATCTCAGTGGAAGAGTTGGAAACCGAGCGTGACGATGAAACAAATCTCGGCATTGCCAAGGGCGGCTTCCTTGAAAACTCGAACAATGTCGGCATCAGCGGTATCATCGGTGCCAAGTTCGGCGCAGTTAGCGCAAACCTGCTCGGCAGCTATGACACCGACTACGAAAACGGTGCAATCCGTGCAATCGTCACCGCTGATATCGGGCCAGGTACGCTCGGTCTTTCCGGTGCATGGGCTTCCGGCGCGAACTCTTACTACGAAGAGTCTGAGTGGACGGTTGCTGCTGAATACGCCATCAAGGCAACTGACAAGCTGACCATCACCCCCGGCGCTCAGTACTTCGGTACGGTTGACATCGGTGCCGACAACGACTTCACCGGCGATCGTGACGCATGGCGCGCTGGTGTAACATTCGACTACCAGATCACGCAGGGTCTCGCAACCAAGGTTACTGTTAACTACCAGGACGTTGACGGTACCGAAGGCATTGATAGCGGTGCTGGCGACGAGGTCACCGGTTTCGTTCGCCTTCAGCGGACGTTCTGAGTTCCTTAAAACGGGTGGCCGCGTGGCAAGCTGCGCGGTCACGTTCGGGTGGCGCAAATACCTTTCCCAAGGAAAGGCACGAATTGTTCGCGCGAATATTCAGGGCTGTCGAGCGCAACCCTGGAATGATGAAGCCTTGGATACCGGAAAAGGCTGCGTTCATGCTCTATGGCCTCATTACGGAATGAGCTTTGAGAAAGAGCGTCTTCAGGCTTTCTCAGGATGGAAACCTTCTGATTACAACATTGCTGGTCGGGCTCAGCAAACAACACCAGGGTCGAATCTGACAACTCCTGAAAAAGTAACGGCAGGCAAAGATCACCCGATATAATGCGGAAGATTTCTTACAACAGGAATTTTTGCCCGCAAAATGTTATGAATCTCTTATCTATTTGTTTGCTAATCGATTATTGAAACAGATCGTAGCCGCATGAAGCGACTGCGGGCCAGACTTACGGGCATGTAATATCCCCACAATGTAATGGTTAGAACGCGTCGCTATGCAGAAAGATACGATTCTATACTTTGGTTCTATCTTATATAATTACGAAACTTCGCAGCTTCGCCCTTGCAATGCACCATCGCGCAAACCTCGGCAATTCGGAGCATGAATATGCTATCCCATCCATCAGATCCGAGAACACTGGCAACGATTAACCGTGGGCCTAAGAAAGCGCTGGCTCGCCTTCTCGATATCGCTTTGAAAAAGGATCAGATCTGGCCAGGCTACCAGCCGATCATCGACATGCGAAGTGGTGAAGTCGCGGGCTTTGAAGTCTTGGCCCGATGGAGCGACCCCGATGAGGGTGAAATAAGCCCGTCAGCATTTATCGGCCCCCTCGAACGGCTTGGTTTAATCGATCGGCTATCCGATACACTTCTGGAAAAAGCATGCGCAGAGGCGAGCCTGTGGCCAGGTACCTTTTTTCTGGCCTTCAATCTTTCGCCGCAACAGTTATCCAACAAGAATCTGCCCTCACACATTGAAAAAATCGTCAGGCGCACTGAGTTCCCTTTGGCACGCGTGGAAATGGAAGTGACAGAAGGCGCGTTGATATCAGACATTGACCAAGCTCACAAAGCCCTGCGTGACCTTGACGCTCTTGGTGTAAGGATAGCGATCGATGATTTCGGGACGGGATATTCGAATCTGGAGCGGCTTGAATCCTTTCCTTTTCGGAAGTTGAAGATCGATCGCCGCTTCGTGTGCTCGATCGATACGGACCAGGCGAAACGAAGGATCGCAGCATCCATTATCGGGCTTGGTCAGAACCTAGGCATCTCGGTGGTCGCAGAGGGTGTCGAGACAAAGGAAGAGGAAAACACCCTAAAAGCGTTCGGTTGCGATTTCGGACAAGGCTGGCTGTATGGCAGAGCCTTGCACGCCAAGGACGCAAAAGAGCTTGCCTCAACGAGTAGCAGTCCGGTCGGGCGGCCAAGTTGGGCATCATCGCCATTCCAGAGACTCCTTCAACTGGAAGCGCTTTATCGCCTGGCACCGGCGGGGCTTTGTTTCGTCGATCTCGAGTTTCGACATGTTCGTGCGAACGAACGATTTGCAAGCATGCACGGCCTCACGCCGAGTGAGCTTGAAGGCAAATCCATTTATGACGTCATGGATGAACCAATGGCGAGGCGATCGGAGGAGTTGCTTACGGCCTCACTGACAAGCGACAGAATATTCGAGGAGCAGTACCGGTTTCACGGGAGGGATATGGCTGTCTTCAATAGTCGCGTTGCGGATACCGACGGATCGGTAATAGGCTATTCAGTCGTTGCCATCGACGTCACTGACAAGGTTGATGCTCAGCGTCTTCTTGCCATGAGAGAGGAGCATATTCGTCGGGTATTAGAGCTTAATCCTGACATATGCTGGTCTACCGGACCGGATGGTATTTTTGACTATATCAGTCCAACAAACGAGGATTTGCCGACTGATACCATGCGAGACCGCATCAACCGATGGTTTGGTAAAATCCACCCGGAAGACCAGCCGGAGGTGGTCGGCAAATGGTTCGATTGGATACCTTGTGAGCAGCCGTATTCGGCTGAGTTCCGCGTTCTTGACAGTCGGGGCGCTGTTGGGTCCGCGGAAAGGCACTGCCCCAATTTGATGTCGATGGAAACCTTAGTCGCTGGTACGGGTTGACCTCAGATATTTCCGAAGTGCGGAGTATCAGAGACGAGCTGCAGAAAAAGGGGGACGTGTCTCAATGTCGAGCTAATGCCTGTAGGGACTGAGAGCACTTATTGCGAAACGCAAAGTCGTTCGTTCTAAATCGATCATGTTGTTCGGGCGAGCAATCGTAGTAGGTTTACTCCGTCGTTGACAAATTCTGCTTCATACATTTCGCCTTCGCACGAAAAGGGGGAACAACTGGCGGTTTACATGTCTGCGTCGTTGGAGACCCACCTGAAGAAGAAATAAATGGCCACGCTCATTAAAATCAGCGGCATAAGATCTGCTATTATTCGGGGAGCGTCCGGTGAGCTGTTTTTGCTGATCGGGAAAATCAGGCGATGTTCTGGCATTCGAACCGGCATTAGTGCTGACATTAATTCCAGAACAAAGAGGTTTCATGGCTCGCATGGAGATCATGTCCGGTGCCGAGCGCAGGCGGCGCTGGTCGGACGGGGCGAAGCTGAGGATACTGGCGGAAGCTGATGAGCCGGGTGCTCGCATTGGTGACGTGGCGCGCCGGCATGACGTTCATCCTGGCCAGATCCGCTTGTGGCGGAAGTCGTTCAACTATGTGGATCGACGCACGGTGTTCCTTCCAGTGGAAATCATGGAGGAGGTTGGCGTAAGTCAAGCGTCTACCACGGTAACGAGGCCGGCGATCGTCGAGATATTGCTGCGGAACGGTCGGTGCCTGAAGGTGCCGATAGATGTCGAGTTGAAGCTGCTCGGCCCACTGGTCGCTTGCGTGGAGGCGGCATGATCGGACCATCGGGAAATGTGCGGGTCTATCTGGCCTGCGGAGTGACCGACATGCGGCGTGGTATTGATGGACTGTCCGCGCTTGTTGAAGCGGTCGTGAAGGAGGCGCCGGGCTCGGGCGCAATCTTCGGCTTCCGGGGAAACCGCGCTGACCGGATCAAGCTTCTCTGGTGGGACGGCCAGGGGTTCTGCCTGTTCTACAACTGTTGATTGCCACTGAGAACTGATGGAGGGGGCATCCACATGGGGTAATCGCGGGAGCCATACCCCTTCGGATTCGGACATGATTTGGAAGGTGGCTGTTCCCCGATAAGATGAGGTACGGGCTCTCGACTGGACGCCGGGCCCAGCATCATTGGAGAACAGCCATGGAAGAATATATCGGCCTCGACGTGTCAATGAAAGAGACTGCAGTCGCAATCCGTCGGGATGGCGTGCGTGTTTGGCGCGGGAAATGCGCATCAGATCCTCACGTCATTGCCGAGCTGATCCGTAAACGGGCACCGATGGTGAAACGCGTGGTGTTTGAAACAGGGCCGCTCTCTGTGTGGTTCTATCATGCGCTTCGAGCCGAGGGCCTTCCTGTCATCTGCATTGATGCGCGACACGCTAAAGCGGCTCTCGACATGGCGACGAACAAAACGGACGCGAATGACGCCGATGGGCTGGCCCATCTCGCGGAAGTGGGATTCTTTCGCGAGGTCCGTGTGAAGGGTTTCGACAGCATGTTAGCGCGCACGCTTGTCGCGGCCCGCACCCGGTTGGTCCATATGACCACCGAACTTTCCAATCAGATCCGCGGCATCATGAAGACGTTCGGTCTGGTCGTCCCAGCCGGCAAAGGAAGCGTATTCGAGAAGAACGTTCGGGATCTTGTCTCCGGCCATCATGATCTCGCCCATATCGTACTACCGCTTCTCGATGCCTGGAAAGGACTCCGCTCCCGTGCTGCGGACCTCGGGCGCCAGTTGGTCGCTGATGCCCGTCAAAGCCAGGCCTGCCGCATCCTGATGTCGATCCCCGGCGTGGGAGCAATCACTGCGACATCTTTCGCTACCGCCATTGAAGAGCCGGAAAACTTCAGGAAGTCTCGGTCCGTGGGCGCGTGGATCGGCCTCACCACGCGCCGCTACCAATCCGGTGAAGTCGATTATGACGGACATATATCCCGACGCGGAGACCGCCATTTGCGCGGGCTCCTATACGAAGCGGCCTCGGTTATTCTCACGCGTAGTTCCAAACAGAGTTCGTTGCGAACATGGGGGCTTCAGCTGCGAGAGAGGATCGGCTTCAAAAGAGCTGCCGTGGCTGTCGCGCGAAAGCTGGCTGTCATCATGCACACCATGCTGAAAACCGGAGAGTTCTTCAATCCAACTGCAGGCGTGGCGGCATAGTACCTGATAGCGCTCAATACCTGAGCGCTGGAAACGTCCCTGCCGGGACGTGAGCCGAGCCATTCCGTTGATGGGGTTGCATCGCTGTCTCAGCTGAATGCGTCGTCCACATTGAAGGCTCGTGCTGCGAAGCTCCATCATGCGGCGACTGATGTCGACCGCGAAGACAACCATGCACCCGGCAGCGATCTTCAGAGAAATTCAATCTTGACGCCCCAGCTGCGATTAGACAACTCCATCAGTTCTCAGTGGCAATCAACAGTGAGCGGGAGCGGGAACGATCGAGCATCTTCTGGTCATGCCGGTGATCCCTACCGAGATCATGCTCAGCAAGATCTGGTCTATCGGCTTCGTTTGTTCGTGGCTGCCGCCGTCTCGCTCTACGTGGTGGTCGAAGGTTGGCTGGCCGTGCCGATTCAGGGTTCGATGCCAATCTTCCTCCATCTATTCGCAGTGACGAGCATGGGGATATTCCTGGCCACGGTAGCCGGAACAATGCCGCAATTCGGCATCCTGCTGTTGCCGCTGGAGATGCTCTCGGGAGGCAGCACACCGCGAGAGAGCATGCCGCAGGTGATTCAGGATATCATGCTTTTCGCGCTGAACACACATTTCGTTATTCTCGGTCAGTCGATTCTCTTCCGGGGTGCAGGCATCGGCGTGGTCTGGCCGCAACTTCTGGCTCTTGCGATTGGTTCCGTCTGCTTCATCTTTGCACTGCAACGGTTCCGGGCGTTCCTTCGATAATGAAGCTAAAAAGATGTTATTTTTTGCGACACGCCTTAAGGTAGTGGGGGATAATGTGGGATGGCGTCCGCGGTCGCAATTGTTTTCTGGTTATCCGATCGGAATATTTCCCGTGCATGCGATGTCCGGAACCCCTGCTGTCGCTTTTCTTTGGCGGCATCGGTTTCACGTCTGATATTCGCAGCTTGAAGAGCGGCAAGCGACGGCTCGCGATCCTCCGCCACTGTCCCAGAGAGCGTTGGGCGCGTGGCTGTAGCCGTTGCTGCTCATGAAGCACATGAATCATGCCATAACGCCCCAGTCCAGAGATTACTCGGACAGGCTCCCGGGTGTTTGGTCTTGGTTTTTCATCTCGGAACACTCGATATTGGCTAAAGATGCCGATGTTAAACGGACAACTTTTGCTGTTGAAAAAAGAGGGGCGGGAGTCCGTCAAATTTGTGCCTTGAGACCCGCCAGCACTTTTTCAGTGGCACCGGACAGTTCTCCGATTTTCCTCTGGCCGGAGCGAATCTGGCCTTGCCGCTCTGCTCCTCGCTTCTGTCGGCGGATAGCTTCGCGGGCGGCAGCCTCGACTTCCGCGGGCCTTAACACCAGCACGCCATTGGCGTCAGCCAACACCGCATCGCCTGGCAAAACAGCCGCCCCGCCACAGCTCACCGGCACGTTAAGGGCGCCACCCGAGCCCAATATGCGCGTGGTGATGGGCGCGACGCCGCGCGCGAAAAGCGGGAAATCTTCGGCCAGGATTTCATGCGCGTCGGTGCAGGGCCCGTCGATGATCGCGGCGCTGAGGCCCGCGGCCTTGGCCGCGATGGTCACCCCGCCGCCCCAGCAGGCATGCCGGTCGTCGCCCAGTCGGTCGATGATGAGAATATCGCCCGGCCGCACTAGGGACAGGGCATGATGCAGTACGGTGGAATCGGCGCCCGGCAGCGCCAGGGTCACCGCCGTTCCCACGACCGGCTTGCCCGGGGTAAGCGCCTGGATGGTTCGGTCGAGAAAGCCCATATGGTGGAAATGACCGATGGTGGCGGTTTCGGCACGCACCAGAAGGGCCAGGTCCTCGGCCGGTACCTTGGGCGGCATGGGTTCGATGTGATAGAGCATCAGCTTAGGTCCGGTTGTGAAGGGTAGGGTCCAGCCGGTCACGCATCCAGTCCCCGATAAGCGAGACCGAGAGCGCCAGAAGAAAGATCAGCGCGCCGGGCAGCAGCGTCAGCCACCAGCCGGTCAGCAGGCGGTCGCGGCCCTCGTTCATGATCTGGCCCAGGCTCGTCATGGGAGGCTGGATACCCAGCCCCAGAAAGCTCAGCGCGGTTTCGAGTAGCACCGTCTGGGGCAGGTTGATGGTGAACTGCACCATGATGACGTTGAACACGTTGGGCAGGATGTGCCGCAGATAGACGCGCAGCCCCGAGGCCCCCAGCACGCGCTGTGCGGTGACATAGCCCTGCTCTTTGGCCGAGAGCGTGGCCGCGCGCACCAGACGCGCATAGGCCTCCCAGCCATTGAAGCCGACCAGAAGCAGGAAAAGCACGAAGCTGTTGTCGAACATGGCGAGCACAAAAAGTGCCACGATGATGATGGGCAGGGATGCCTGCACGTCGATGGCGGTGACGATAACCGCCTCGGGACCACCCCGCCGCGCCGCCGCCAACAAGCCCAGGGCCGAGCCGAACACGGCCCCGATCACCGTTCCGATAATCGCCACAAGGAGGGTGATCTGCGCCCCCACCGCGAGGCGGGTCAAGAGGTCCCGTCCCCGTGCATCGGTACCCAGCGGATATTGCGGCAGACCGCCTTCGGTGAAGGACGGCGGCTTGAGCCGGCCCATCAAATCGGTGGCGCGCGGATCGACGCCGGTGAGGAACGGTGTCAGAAGCGCAAAGAGCACGAAGAGCACCACGAAGCCGAAGCTGACCTTGACCAACAGCGGTATCTGCCCGATGCGGGACGACTTGGGCGACCGGGTTTCAGCCATTGCGGGCCGTCCTGATGCGCGGGTCGATGAAGGCATGGAGGAAATCCACCGCGATATTGCAGGCCGTCATGGTGAAGGCGACAGCGATGACGATGAACTGGACCACCGCAATATCGCGCGTCTGCACCGAACGGATCAGCAATTGACCAATCCCGGGCCACGAGAATACTTGCTCGGTCACTACCGCCCCGGCCACCATGCCCCCCAGACTAAGCCCCAGAATGGTGATAATGGGAATGGCAGCATTGGGCGCGGCGTGGCAAAGGAGCTGGCGGCTATAAGGTACACCGCGCGCCTCGATGGCGCGCATGAAGGGCTTGTTCAGCGTTTCGAGCAAGGAAGAGCGGGTGAAGCGGGCAAAGGTGCCCATAGAAGCCAATCCCAGGGTTGCGGCGGGGGCGAAGACCTGGCCGAAATTGGCTGCGCCGCCCGTGCCCCCGAAAAAGTTGCCGAAGACCAGGGCCCCGATGAGGATCAGGACCAGCCCGAAGAAAAAGTTGGGCATGGCGAAGGCGAAGACGGAGAACGCCATCAGCCCTCTGTCGAGTGGGGAGTTGTGGTTGAGCGCGGCAATGGTGCCCAAAGCGATGCCGCAAAGAGCGGCGATACCTAGGGCTACTAGCCCCAGTACGGCTGTATAGGGCAGACGCTCGAAGAACAAATCCTGTGCCGGCCGGCCGGTGTGAACTGAGTAGCCGAAATTGCCGTGCACCAACCCCACGAGATAATTAAAATATTGTACCGGCAATGGCTGATCGAGGCCCAGCCTTTGGCGTACCTGCTCGACGACTTCAGGCGGCGCATCGGGCGGGGCGAGCACCAGAGCGGGGTCGCCCGCCAGGCGAATGAACAAGAACACCAGCGTCACCGCGATGAGCAGCGTCATGACGCCCCGGATGAGCTTGGGAAGGATGAGAGTGATCATGGTCGGCCTCCTGCAAGAGAGGAGCGTGCAGCATTGCCGCGGTCGGGGATGGCGGCGACGAGTTTTCTCGTATAGTCGGCCCGGGGCGCATCGAGCACTTGGGCGGTGGTCCCCTGCTCCACGATCCGCCCGTTTTCCATCACGCTGATATGGTCGCAGATCGCCCCGGCGACCCGCAGATCGTGGGTGACGAAGAGCAGCGCGAACCCCATCTGCGCCTGAAGGCTGGCGAAGAGTTCAAGGATCTGCGCCTGGATGGAGACGTCGAGCGCCGAGACTGCCTCATCGGCGATGAGGATTTCGGGTTCCACCGCCAGGGCGCGGATGATACAGATTCGCTGGCGCTGGCCGCCGGAAAATTCATGCGGAAACCGGTCGTAGCTGCGCGCGGGCAGACCCACTTGCGCCATCAACTCCATGGTTCTGGCCCGTGCCTGTCTGGCGCTCGCCCCATGGATGATCGCGCCTTCCGAAACGGCATCGCCGATGCTCTGGCGCGGATCGAGAGCGGTATAGGGATCCTGCAAAACAATCTGCATCTTGCGCCGCAAGGCGCGTGGCACGGGTGGCGAACCGGGCAGAATCTCCTGCCCGGCAACCATGATTCGCCCTGCGGCGATGGGTTCGAGATTGAGGAGCGCACGCACCAGGGTCGACTTGCCCGAGCCGCTTTCGCCCACCACACCATGGGTTTCGCCCCGGCGCAGCACGAGTGAGGCGTCGGTGACGGCAGGGAAATCGCGGTACCTGAAGAGGCTCGTAGGGACCTTATAATGCACCGCCAACTTATCGGCCGCGAGGGTCGGTGAGGCGTCGATGGGCGGCAGGGGGCGCTCATGCCGTTTGGGCAGGGCGGCTAGAAGTTTACGCGTATAGGGATGGCGCGGGTCGGAAAAGAGGGCATCGCGCGTGCCGCTTTCGACAACCTCGCCCTCCTGCATCACCAGCACGCGGTCCGCGATGTCGGCCACCACGGCCAGATCGTGGGTGATGAACAAAAGGCCGGCGCCGAAATCGGCCCGAAGGGTAGCGATAAGCCGCAGGATCTCGGCCTGGGTGGTCACGTCGAGCGCGGTGGTGGGCTCGTCGGCGATGAGCAGCGCCGGGTTATGCGCCAGTGCCATGGCGATGACGATGCGCTGGCACTGTCCGCCGGACAATTGATGGGGATAGGAGCGATAGATGCGCTCCGGATCGGGAAGGCGCACCGCCGCGAACAGTTCCAATATCCGCGCGCGCCGACTGCTCCGGTTGGTCGCTCCATGCACAGCCAGCACCTCGTCGAGCTGGCGGCCTACCGTCATCACCGGATCGAGGCTTGCCAGCGGCTCCTGCGAGATCAGGCCGATGCGCCGCCCGCGCAGGTGGGCGAGCGCCTTGGGATCGGTCGGCAGCGGCGCGCCGGTAAAGGCGATACTGCCGCCCGCCTGCCGCAATCCCTCGGGCAGCATACCCAGAATGGCCTGCCCCGTGACCGACTTGCCCGAACCGCTCTCGCCCACCAGGCACACGCATTCCCCGCGCCCGACCGTGAGAGTGACGTCGCGCACGGCGAAGGTACGGTCGCCATTGGGCGGCAACGCAACGCTGAGGGCATCAATCTGGAGCAAGGGCGCGCCCTGCTCTGCGGAAACGGCAGTAGACCCCATCTTATTTGGTGACGCTCACATAGTCGGCGGTGAACACCGCGGCCTGGGTGTTGCCGGGATTCCAGTCGATATCCTCGCTAAGCGCATAGGTGGCAATGTTACGCCACAGATAGAAGGCGGGCGTCACCTCTTCCCATTCCTCGAGCATATCGAGATAGGCCGCATTGCGTTCCTCGAAGGTCTGGGCGCGCTCGAAGCGCTCGCCGGCCTCAATGAAGGCTTCGGTCGGGATCCAGCTCTTGTGACTGGCTACGACCCGGTTTGACCCAGGACCCCAATCGAGCCAGAGCGGGCGGTAAGGGTCACCGGTAAATTCGGAGGACATGGACATATTCAGCAAGTGGAAGGGTGGCTTGTAGGCCAGCGCGAAATTGTCCACGACATGGATTTGCACGTTGATTCCGAGTGCCCGCCACTCCTCTACCATGAACTCGGCCGCTGTCTCATAATTTTCGAAGAACCCGCGCACGATATGCCACCGCAATACCTGCCCGTCGTAATTTGACGCTTTCAGGAATTTCGCAGCCGCTTCAGGATTATAGGGGTATTTGGGCCGCCGGTTAGGGTCGTAATAGGCACCGTATTCGGGGAAATTGAAGGGGCTGGGCGTATAGGTCAACCCCGCCCAAAGCGCCTCGGTGATAGAGTCGATATTGATGGCACTTACCATCGCCTTGCGCAGATTAGTATCCTGAAGCGGATTGTTCGGGGTCTCGGGAGAGTCCAACGTGTTGAAGATGAACATGGGATAATTGCCCACCTGGGAGATAAGCAGATCGACGCCGGGGGTCGATTCCACTACGGGAATCTGGTCCACGGGCACGTTGACGATGATGTCGTACTCCCCTGAAACCAGGCCGGCAAAGCGAGTGGAATATTCCGGCACGATCTGCCAGGTGATTTTGGAAAACGGCACCTCTCCTCCCCAATATTCCTCATTGGCTACGGCCCGGGCGATGGTGGAGGAGTCGAAATGCTCCAGTTTATACGGGCCGGTGCCGATGGGGGCGAGCCCAAAGGCTTCCGTGCCCACCTCTTCATAATAATCCTTGGGCAGCACGTAGCCGATGACAGTGGTTAGCCGGTTGATGAACGTCGGGTCGGGAAATTCGGTTTCCAGTTCCACCGTGTAGAGGCCGGTGGCTTCGACCCGAACCAGACCCCTCGCGAAGCTGGCGCCGCGCGGCGCGATAGGGTTCGGCCCCCACAGCCGCTCGGCCGACAGAGAAAACGCCACATCCTCGGCGGTCATATCTTCGCCATTGTGGAATTTGACGCCCTCGCGGATTCGCAAAGTCCAGACCGTATCGGAAGTCCGCTCCCAACTAGTCGCCAGGCCCGGAACGATGGTGTTGCCGTCCGGATCCTCGCTGTAATTGCGCTTCACCAGCGTGTCAAAAATATTACCATAGACGCGCGCGCCAGTGGTCGAGATGCCGATGACGGGATCAAGCGTGGGCCAGAGATTGTCAACAGCAAAGACCAGGTCGGGCTTGTCTTGAGCGAAGACGGCTGGAGCGAGGACGCTCAAGAGGCCAAGAGTGACCAGTCCTACCCGCAGCAGTCTTCTGGTCTTGCTGAACGACATAGCGGCTTCCTTCATTTCGATGTTTGGATCAGACGGGCGGCGCATAGGCGCGCTCATTGGCGAGTGAGGGAATTTGCCGACGTGCACTTTCGACGTGCGTGAGATCAAGGTCGTGGACGAAAATTCCCGGCTCGGTTCCCAGGTCCGCGACGACGTCGCCCCAGGGATCGATGATGAGAGAATGCCCCCAAGTCTCACGTCCATCGTCGTGGCGTCCGGCCTGGGCGGCAGCGACGATGAAGGCGCCGTTCTCGATGGCGCGGGCGCGCAGCAATATTTCCCAATGGGCGCGGCCTGTGGGAACGGTAAAGGCCGAGGGCACAAGCATAATCCGCGCGCCGCGCTTGGCGTAATCGCGGAAAAGGTGGGGGAAACGCAAATCGTAGCATACGGTCAAACCCAGAGGCCCCCAAGGCGTCTGAGCCAAGACCGCTTCGGTACCCGGCGCGTAGCGATCCGATTCCCGGCGTATCACGCCATCGGCCAGCGCCACGTCGAACAAATGGATCTTGTCGTAACGCGCAACTATTGACCCATCCGGCGCGATCAGATGGCTGCGATTCACAAAACGAGGCTCGTTGGCATCCGTGCGGAGAGGGGTTGAACCTGTATGGAGCCAGATGTTTGCCTCTTTAGCCAACCGGCGGGCGGCCAGCAGGAAAGGGTCGTCCGTCTCGGTGCCGATGATGGCGCGCGCATCCGCAACGTTGCGATTGACCAGGCCCGAAGCCTCGGGCAGCGCCAGAAACTCCGCCCCGGCCTGCCGCGCCGAGTCCACCAAGGATGTCAGCGTCTCGATATTGGGGCCGTGCCGGTTCGAGGACCGCATCTGGGCGATGGCCAGCCGTAGGCGGGAGTTGAAAGATGGAGAAGATGTCACAGACGGTGATGCTCCAAGTGGGCGGCAGAGGTCACGGGACCACAAAAATTGCTCCAAAAAAAGTACAAAAAATGTCACTTTCGTCTATAAAACTCACATATGAATGAATAAGATAGGCACCTAGCATAAACGTTTCAGCAAGGAGCGAAGATGAAGGAAAATTTGCTACCGTTACGGGCATTTTTGGTACTTGAAGCACTGCTCGAAACGCGCTCGGTGACGGCCGCTGCCGCCCGGCTCAATGTCTCCCACTCCGCGATTAGCCATCAGTTACGCCAGGTCGAGGTATGGGCCGGCGTCAGGCTGGTCATGCGGGAAGGGCGCAAGACTATGCTCACCGAGGCCGGAGAAGCTCTGGCACGTGTGGTGCGCGACGGGTTCTCGGCCATTCGAAACGAACTGAACGTGGCAGTGCTGCGCGAACAACATCCGGTCGACGTTGCCGCGCTGCCCCTCGCTGCTACTCATTGGTTGATGCCGCGCCTCGCCGACTTTCATGTTCTGCACCCCAATGTGCCGGTGCGTCTGCGCTTGGCCCTCAATGACCAAAGTCCCTCGCCAGAGCCCGATATTGGCATTTTCTTTTCGCTCTCAGGGAAAATTCCGCCGGGTGGCAAACTGCTCTATCGGGCTCACTGCATCCCCGTGGCTTCGCCAGCATATCTAACCGGCAAACCCAAGGATTGGCAGTTCTGGATGGGACGGCTGATCCATGATGAGGATTCCCGCATGTGGGGCCAATGGGCGATGCTAGCCGGCATCGAACTGGTCCCCAAACGTGACGATTTCTTCTACGCGGCCGATTCGTCCCTATTGCGGCAGGCAGCACTTGAGGGTCTGGGAACCGCCCTGTGCCGGGAGGAAACTGTCCGTGCGGACGTGTTGGCCGGTCGCTTGATCCAATTGGCCGATATCGGTATCGACGGGGACAGCTGCTACTGGGCCGTGCTTAGCGAGAGCGGAAAGCGCAAGGGAGCACCGCGCCTGTTTTGGCAGTGGCTCCTGAATGCATCAGGATAGTGAATTCGGTCGCGGCCGGCGTCACTCGACCAATAGTTGAGCGATATATCCAAAGGTTATGTGCGCCTTTGCATCGACAGCGAAAAACTTTTGCATCCAGCATCCGAAAATTAGGATAAAAGATGCTGATTGTATATAAAATCTATATATTTAGATTTCTTGTATCTCACGAAGGATGCAGTGGTGAATGTGAGAGCCATTTTTTCAAAAATGATTAGGAAACGGAAATGACATCGGAAATCTTTTCACTCACACGCCGCGTATTTCTAGGGATTATAGGTGCTGCGCCATTGGCGGTGGCTTTAACTGCAGGAGCGCAAAGCGATGAACCTGTGCGAGGTGGAACACTCACCGTCAATGTTGGCGCAGAATACCCGGTCATCGCATCGGTCGCGAACACCTCAGGTTTTGCCTATTACGTGAGTTCGAAGGTTCTCGAGGGGTTGCTGACTTACGACTTCGATCTCAATCCGCTTCCGGAACTGGC
>NZ_RZTX01000004.1:0-381833 GCF_004005385.1 Agrobacterium sp. CNPSo 2736
CAGACCCCGCAAGCTTCGCCGCCCACGTTTCTCTTTCTTCTCATATTCAATTGTCAAATAACAGACCGCCCAAAGCAGTCACAAAATCAATCGCCCCAAAGCCATAAGCCCCGAAACCCAACAAGCAATCCGCTCATCAACTTGATTTCTTGAGAACGAAAGTCGCCGTCGCCAGCAGCGCCGCCGCCCTCGTTCAGTGAGCGGACTTATAAATCCACACCCTCAAACAAGTCAACACGCACATCGTCAAAAAACTGACATTTTTATCAACTTATTGATTTTATTATGGAGTTTCGTGAATCGAAGCGAAAACAGCCGAAAGAGACGAAATCTTCGGACGTTTCAACACACGCCCAATGCCTGTCCTCCCGTCCTGACTGCAAATAGCGCGCAAGGAACCGTAATTTTGCCGACGGAGCATTTGCCTGCTCCTTACATACGGCTGTCAAAGTGAGGGACCGTGCATTAGAAACGGCATATGAGACGCTTGAACACCACCCCAGATGCCGCAGGCCTGTTTGCATGACCAGAATGCCCGTTCCTATAAACACCGAGTTGCCCGAACTTCCCGTCAGTGCCGTTCTCGGCGATATCGCCGAGGCTCTGGCCGGGGCGAAGCGCGCGGTTCTTTCAGCCCCACCGGGCGCGGGTAAAACGACACTGGTGCCGCTGCATCTTTTGCAACAGGACTGGCGGGGTGACGGCAAGATCATTCTCCTCGAACCACGCCGGCTGGCCGCCCGTGCCGCAGCCGGGCGCATGGCCGAGCTGCTTCACGAGGACGTGGGGCAAACCGTTGGCTATCGCATGCGGCTCGACAATCGCGTCTCTTCGAAAACCCGCATAGAAGTGGTGACCGAAGGCGTGTTTGCCCGGATGGTCCTGGATGATCCCGAACTCGCCGGCGTTTCGACGGTGATTTTCGACGAGTTTCACGAGCGTTCGCTCGACGGCGATTTTGGACTGGCGCTTGCAATCGACGTGCAGGGTGGGTTGCGCGACGATCTGCGCATCCTCGTCATGTCCGCCACTCTCGATGTCGAACGCATCAGCACGCTTATGACAGACGCCCCGGTCATTCAGAGCCTTGGGCGGACGTTTCCAATCGAGGTCCGCTATGAGGATCGTTGGCCGGGTGTACCGATTGAAGAGAAAGTCACCAAGGCGATCACTGAAGCCCATGGGTCGGAAACCGGCTCCATCCTCGCCTTTTTACCGGGACAGGCGGAAATTACCCGAACGGCCACGCGGCTGGAGGGACGTTTTCCCGACGATACGGATATCATCCCGCTTTACGGCAACCTTTCGCAGAAGGAGCAGGATGCGGCGATAAAGCCGGCGCCGGCCGGACGACGCAAGATCGTGCTGGCCACCGCGATTGCGGAGACCTCGATTACCATCGATGGGGTGCGTGTGGTGATCGACAGCGGATTGCAGCGACTACCTGTCTTCGAGCCGGCAACGGGAATCACGAGACTGGAGACAGTGCGGGTGTCGCGCGCTTCCGCCGACCAGCGGGCGGGTCGCGCCGGGCGAACTGAACCCGGTGTTGCGATCCGTCTGTGGCATCTAGGGCAGACGGCGGCGCTCAACGCATTTACGCCACCGCAAATTCTGGCGAGCGATCTTGCCGGCCTTGCGCTCGATCTCGCCCATTGGGGTGTTCAGGATCCCTCTTCTCTTGCCTTTCTGGATATGCCCCCCGAAGCCGCACTTAAAGAATCGGTCGCGCTTCTTAAAAATCTTGGCGCGCTCGACAAAGGCGGGGCGCTGACGCAGCGCGGCCATCTGATGCGCGGCCTTTCATTGCCGCCACGGCTGGCGGCCATGGTGATTGCAGCGGCAAACGAAGGCGCGGGGAAAAAGGCGGCGATGCTCGCCGTCATGCTGACGGAACAGGGGCTCGGCGGAAACGACATCGATCTCGATGAACGGCTGCGGCGCTTTCTCTCCGACAGGAGCGAAAGGGCGCAGGCGGCGCGCAAGCTGGCATCGAGGCTGTTCGACGCGATCGGCGACAAAACGGCGATGACCGAGTTGCCGAGCGAAGCCGGTCCGCTGCTGCTGCATGCCTATCCGGACAGGATCGCGCTTCAGCGCGGCGCGCGGGGACGTTATGTGATGGCCAATGGGCGTGGTGCAGAGCTTGCCGAGACAGAACGGCTGGCGGCGAGCAAAATGCTGGTGGTTGCCGATATTACCGGGCGAGCGGCGCAGCCGCGTATCCTTGCGGCGGCAGGCATAGAGAGGACCGATATAGAAGAGCGGATGCCGCACCTCATCGTTCAGCAGGACCAGCTGCTTTTCGACAAGGCGAGCGGCCAGGCGCGTGCGCGAAAGGTGACGCGGCTTGGCACCATCATCCTCGATGAGACACCCTTGCCCCGTCCCGAGGGTGAACAGGCGGCACAGGCGCTCGCCAATGGCGTTCGGGAATTCGGCATCGGCATACTTCCTTTTTCGAAAGAGACGCTGCAGTTGCGCGACAGGATCGGCTTTCTGAACGCCAGTATCGGGGAACCCTGGCCGGACGTCAGCGACGAAGCGTTGCTTTCCAAGCTGGACGAATGGTTCGTCCCTTTTCAGAACGGTGCGCGCAGCCTGCAGGACATCCGGCCCGGCAGCCTCTCCGAAGGGATCCTGTCTCTGGTGCCGCATGAGGTAGCGCGCGATCTCGCCAAGTTGGCGCCGACGCATTTCGAAGCGCCGACGGGCCAGCGGCATCCCATTCGTTACGACGCCAGCGAACCGACGCTTTCCATTCGCGTGCAGGAGCTTTTCGGGCTGAGAGCCCACCCGTCCATTGCGCAGGGGCGGTTGCCGCTGCTGCTGGAATTGACCTCCCCGGCGCACAGGCCGATACAGACGACACGCGATCTTCCGGGTTTTTGGTCGGGGTCCTGGAAGGATGTGCGGGCGGATATGCGCGGGCGTTATCCACGCCATCCATGGCCGGAGGACCCGGCATCGGCCCTGCCGACCAGCCGTGCAAAACCGCGCGGGACGTGACGATGATGAAGAGGGCAAAGGAGATGACGGTGGCTGGCCATTCTATCGAAACCACGAGGCTCGGCCGCGCCAGCCGCAGAATAAGGCTGCAGACCATCGTCTGGCTGCGCTGGCTGGCGGTTGCGGGACAGACAGCAACGATCCTGCTTGTCGCCTTCGGGCTCAATTTCCCCCTGCCGCTTCTGGCCTGCGGTCTTCTGATCGCGGCACTGGCGCTGGCCAACCTGTTTCTCACTGCCCGTTTTCCCTCCACCTATCGTCTGGAGCCCTGGGAAGCGACATTGCTGCTGGCCTTCGACCTGCTGCAATTGACGGCGCTCATTTACATCACCGGCGGACTTTCCAATCCTTTCGCGCCGCTGATCTGCGTGCAGGTCATCATCGCCTTTGCCTCCCAGCCGCTGCGGCATTCGCTCATTCTCCTCGGCTTTGCCGTCATCTGCTCAACCGCGATCGCCTTTTCGCCGTTTCCGGTTCCGTGGTATCCCGGCGAGGTTTTGCCGATCCAGCTTCTGCTGCATGTCGGCACCTGGGTCGCGATCATCGCCACGACCTCTTTTGCGGCCTTTTACGCCTATCGCGTTTCGCATGAGGCAAACCAGCTGGCGGACGCGCTGGCTGCAACCGAGCTGGTGCTGGAGCGGGAAAAACATCTCTCGCAGCTGGATGGGCTGGCGGCGGCAGCGGCGCATGAGCTCGGTACGCCGCTCGCGACAATCAGCGTCGTCGCGAAGGAGATGGAGCGGGAACTCGGAAACGACGAAAAATTTGGCGAAGATATAGCGCTGCTGCGCAGCCAGAGCGAAAGATGCCGTGACATTCTGCGCCGCCTCACCTCGCTTTCCGCCGACAATGAGGAGCACATGCGCCGCCTGCCGCTCTCCTCGCTGATCGAGGAGGTGATGGCGCCGCACCGAGAATTCGGCATCCGCCTCGAACTCGTTGAAAAGAACAATCGCGCCGACGAACCGGTCGGCATCCGCAATGCCGGCATCATCTACGGTCTTGGCAACCTCATTGAAAACGGTGTGGATTATGCGCGGGAAAAGGTGACCGTGACGGTGGATTACGACCAGCAGAACGTCGCCGTCATCATTGAAGACGATGGGCCGGGTTATGCCCATGACGTGCTTGCCCGTATCGGCGAGCCCTATGTGACCGAACGTCACAACGACACACGGGCGGGTGGGCTCGGGCTCGGGCTTTTCATCGCCAAGACCCTGCTGGAGCGCTCCGGCGCCACCGTCACCTTTGAAAATCGCGGCACGAGCGGAACCGGAGCGCGGGTCACAATCGTCTGGCCTCGGGCGCTTATGGACGATAAAAGAAGCCATTGACTTTACCATCCACAAAGCGGCGATAAGAAGAAGAAAAGCCGACGAAGTTGCCGGAAGGCCGGAAACATGAAGACAGAAGACCAGAACAACTCCACCAGCGCGCCAACGGACGACATCGATCCGATCGGACCCGACAGGTCGCTGCTGATCGTCGATGATGACGGCCCGTTTCTGCGCCGGCTTGCCCGGGCAATGGAAACACGCGGCTTTACCGTCGACACCGCCGAGACAGTGAGCGACGGCATTGCCCGCTCCAAGACTGCACCGCCGAAATATGCGGTTGTCGATCTGAGGCTTGCGGACGGCAACGGTCTGGAAGTCATCGAGGCCATCAGGCAGAACCGGGACGATACGCAGATCGTCGTTCTGACCGGCTACGGCAATATAGCAACCGCCGTTACCGCCGTGAAACTCGGGGCGCTGGACTATCTGGCCAAACCCGCCGATGCGGACGATGTGTTCAATGCGCTGACGCAGCGCAAGGGCGAAAAGACCGAAGTTCCCGAAAACCCGATGTCGGCAGACCGGGTTCGGTGGGAGCATATTCAGCGTGTCTATGAAATGTGCGAGCGCAACGTTTCGGAAACCGCCCGCCGGCTGAACATGCACCGGCGAACGCTGCAGCGCATTCTCGCCAAACGCGCGCCCAAATAACGGAAGTCATTCTCCGAAGCTGCGCCCGGTCGTCCATTCAGCCAGCATCAGCCGGGTCGCAGCGGTTCGCGAGAAATCCAGCATCACCGACTTGCGGGTTGCGGGCGGCAATTTATGCTCCGGCGCATCGCGGAGCATATGGGCGCCATATCCATCCGACAGGATCAGCCCGCATTCCTCCGGGAATATGTCGGTCGGCACTTCAGGATGGGTGGCGAAGAACAGCCGGTCGCAATGCATGCGGTATTCCGGCCATTTGCGATCGACACGGAAATCCTCAATGGAGGATTTGATCTCTATGATCCAGATCTCACCCTTGACCGACAGGCTGATGAGATCTGCCCGCCGCCCGCTTGCGAGCGGCAGTTCGGGCAGCACCGAATGGCGCATTTCGTGCAGAAGCACCTGAACGCCGCGGCGCACCAGCATCGCCTTGTCCGACTGGCGGCCGTCTATTAACGGATTATTGTTGGTAACGGAAAGAATAGTCATGGATAAAGGCTGCTGAAGCGTTTGGCCTATTGTTGCAAAAAGGCAATCAACCGGCAATTTTAAATGCCCGACCGTTTCGCGGCGGCGCAACGGCTTGCCAAGAGCGGCTGAATGGAAAATAACCGATTTATCCAATTAAGCCTACTCTTTCGCACAATTTGGCGAATTTTCCGCGAGAACGACATGCGCATCCGTACCCCATTGACCGCACTCGGTCTGACGGCAGCACTGGCTCTGGCCGGCTGCGCCGAAACTACCTCCCAATCCTCCGCTCCGACCTCCGGCAAGATCGCAGCGTCAGTACCGGTTGCTGACCCCGTTCCGGCAAAGGTCGAAACGGTCCAGATCTTCAACGATGTCTACGGTCCCGTGACCGATGCGGGCTATGCGCTGCCGGCCATCCCGATCAATCGTGTGAATGAGAAGTACCGCCGCCAGATCGTCGAATTCCAGACATCCGAACGCGCCGGCACCATCATCGTCAATACGCGTGAGCGTTACCTCTATTACATCCTGTCCGGCAACCGCGCGGTTCGTTACGGCATCGGCGTCGGCAAGGCAGGTTTCGCCTGGGCCGGTGAGGCCTATGTCGCCTGGAAGCAGGAATGGCCGATGTGGCATCCGCCGAAAGAAATGGCGGACCGTAAGCCGGAAGTCGCCAAATATGTCGAGGCTGGCATGGGTCCGGGTCTTACCAACCCGCTCGGCGCACGCGCCATGTATCTCTTCAATGAAAAGGGACAGGACACGCTGTTCCGCATCCATGGTTCGCCCGAATGGGCCTCGATCGGCACCGCCGCCTCTTCCGGCTGCA
Source organism: Agrobacterium sp. CNPSo 2736 (assembly GCF_004005385.1). Taxonomy (NCBI): domain Bacteria; kingdom Pseudomonadati; phylum Pseudomonadota; class Alphaproteobacteria; order Hyphomicrobiales; family Rhizobiaceae; genus Agrobacterium; species Agrobacterium sp. CNPSo 2736. The sequence goes on from NZ_RZTX01000004.1 coordinate 6,307, forward strand.
TCCGCATGATCAACCAGGACGTCATCGACCTTTACAGCCGCGTTCGTCCCGGCCGCAGCACCAAGGTCATCGTGATCCAGTAAAGATCACATACCAGACAAGAAAAAGCCGCCGTGGATTTCCCCGGCGGCTTTTTTGTTTCTCAGGACTTCTGACGGCTTCAGGCCGCCTGCTTGGCCTTCAGTTCCAGACGGCGGCGGTGCAGAACCGGCTCGGTGTAGCCGTTCGGCTGTTCACGGCCCTTCAGCACCAGTTCGACAGCCGCCTGAAATGCGACCGATCCATCGAAATCGGATGCCATCGGCAGATAGGCCTGATCGCCGGCATTTTGCGCATCGACGACGGCGGCCATGCGTTTCATGGTCTCGACGATCTGTTCCTGCGTCACCACACCATGGCGCAGCCAGTTCGCCATATGCTGCGCGGAGATGCGCAGCGTGGCGCGGTCTTCCATCAGCCCGATATTGTTGATATCCGGCACCTTCGAGCAACCAACGCCCTGATCGACCCAGCGCACGACGTATCCGAGAATGCCCTGTGCGTTGTTGTCGAGTTCGCGCTGGATTTCTTCCGGCGTCCAGTTGGGGCGCGGCGCGACCGGCACCGACAGAATATCGGAAAGCTTCGCACGGCCGCGGCTTTTCAATCCTTCCTGAACGGCAGCGACATCGACCTTGTGATAATGCGTGGCATGCAGCGTCGCCGCCGTTGGCGACGGCACCCAGGCGGTGTTGGCGCCGGCCTTCGGATGCGCGATCTTCTGCTCCAGCATCGCGGCCATCAGGTCCGGCATCGCCCACATGCCCTTGCCAATCTGCGCATGGCCGGAAAGGCCGCATTCGAGGCCGACATCGACGTTCCAGTTCTCGTAAGCGGCGATCCATGCCGCCTGCTTCATGTCGCCCTTGCGGATCATCGGACCCGCTTCCATCGAAGTGTGGATTTCGTCGCCGGTACGGTCGAGGAAGCCCGTATTGATGAAGACAACGCGATCCTTCGCAGCGCGAATGCTTTCCTTGAGGTTGACCGTGGTGCGGCGCTCCTCATCCATGATGCCCATTTTCATGGTGTTCGGCGCCAAGCCGACAAGCTTTTCGACCCGGCTGAAGATTTCGTTGGCGAAGGCCACTTCCTCCGGCCCGTGCATCTTCGGCTTGACGACATACATGGAGCCGGCGCGGGAATTCTGACGCCGCCCGGACGGACCGACATCATAAAGGGCTATCAACGCCGTGACGACGGCGTCCATGATGCCTTCGGGCGCCTCACGGCCGTCCCTGTCGAGGATCGCTGGATTGGTCATCAGATGACCGACATTGCGCACCAGCATCAGGGAACGGCCGGGCAGCGTCAGCGCCGCACCATTGGGAGCCGTGTAATAGCGATCCGGGTTGAGGCTGCGGGTGAAGGTCTTGCCGCCCTTGGATACTTCTTCGGTCAGGTCGCCGCGCATCAGGCCAAGCCAGTTGCCATAAACCAGCACCTTGTCTTCAGCGTCGACGGCGGCAACCGAATCCTCGCAATCCATGATGGTCGTGAGCGCAGATTCGAGAATGACATCGGAGATTCCCGCCTTGTCGCCCTTGCCGATTTCTGTCGTGGGATCAATGACGATTTCAGTGTGCAAACCATTCTTGCCGAGCAGGATCGTTGCGGCCTTTGCCGCTTCGCCGCTGAAACCCTTGAACTGGGCTGCATCCCTGAGACCAGTCCTGGCGTCGCCGATAGCAAGCTGCAACAGGCCATCCTCGATCTTGAAACCGGTCACCTCGGACCAGCTTCCCGTCTCCAGCGGCGCGGATTCATCGAGGAAGTTTCGCGCCCAGGCAATGACCTTTTCACCGCGCTTCGGATTATACCCCCTGCCCTTCTCCGCACCGTCGGCGTCAGAAACAGCATCCGTGCCGTAAAGCGCGTCGTAAAGCGAACCCCAGCGGGCATTGGCCGCATTCAGCGCATAACGCGCATTCATGACCGGAACGACGAGCTGTGGGCCGGCGACGGCGGCGATTTCCGGGTCGACATTACTCGTTTCCACCTGGAAGCCGGGACCTTCCGGCAGCAGATAGCCGATTTCCTTCAGAAAGCCCTCATAGGCGTCAAAATCCGCCGGCGCGCCATTCTGCCGATACCAGCCATCCAGCTTTTCCTGCAGGGCGTCACGCTTTGCCAGCAATTCGCGGTTCTTCGGAGAAAGCTCGTGAACAATGGTCGAAAAACCTTCGAAGAACGCCTCGCTGTCCAGACCCGTGCCCGGCAGGACGTCGTCAGTCAAAAAGGCATAAAGCCTGTCATCGATGGAAAGACCGAATTTATTCGTGCGGCTCACATGCGCCTCCTCTATTCTGAAGGCACAGATTGGACGCGGAGACGGCCGCTCGTCAATTGCGGCGGACAGCCAAATATTATTTCCGTTTTGGAAACAATGCGGGCGATAGTCGCCTTTTTCTACAAAAGCGCCTGCAAATCCTTGATGCGGTCATTCACCAGCCAGCCGTAATAATTTTCCTCCGGCAACAGGGGCTGCTCCCCGCCTGCGGCGCGCTGGCGGTTCTTCTGGGCAAGCGCGGCGGCACGCTGCTGCGACCCGCCGACATTATAAAGCGTGGAGGTCACACCCGGATTTTTCGAAATATCCATGTCGGCAATAGATTTATAGTCGTCGATAGACTTGCGGATGGAGGCCGCCATGAAAGCGAGCGACCGGTCAGGGTCCATGATGGCGGTATAGACGGCGGTGGCGTCGTTCTCATCCAGCTTCTCATAGCCGGAAGTTCTCGACACCATGTCGGACAACATCAGCGCGGTCAGTGGATTGATCTGGCCAAGGCCGAAGGTCTGGCCGGCATAGAAAGGCTGGAAAAACACGGCGCTGAAACGGTTGTTCGGGTAGGCGACACCATCGACCGTCTTGCCGCGGAAACTGTCTTCCCAGACATCTTCCCGACAGTTCCAGACACTGTAGGAATCCCTCTTCGACTGGCATTTGGCAAATTGCGAATGCGTCAGGAACTGCGCGATGGTTTCGTCCTTGTAGCCGAAACGGAAGCTGTTCCCGGCGTAAGAAGCCGCCTTGACGTAATAGGACTGCAGCCGGTCATAGGCGTCTACATTATAGGTATGTTCGCCGACGATCGCGCCGATCATATGGATCGGATCGATGCCGTAGCGCCCGGCCGTCGACTTGATCTTGGCGATCAGAGCCCTGTCGGAGGACAAAAGGTCGATGACCTTCTGGTATTTGCGCTCGAAAGAGGTGTTGGACGCCTTTGTTCTTTTTGCGGAAGCGCCGGGAACGCCGGGCTGTTCGGCATTGCGATTGCCTGGCGGAACGACCGTCGCGGCTTCGACGTAAGAAGACGCGGTGACGGTGAACGTCAAAGCAGCGGCAAATGCCAGAAGAGTTTTGCGCACGAGCGAATGCCTTTTCTCAAGCCTGCGGCCTCCACCAGCGAAAGGTGCTGGGAAAACCGGATCATTCCACTAAAACGGTTCCAACCGGAATGCAGCCCTTCCCATAAACAAAATGCGGGCTGAATGCGAGACAAGGCGAATAAAATAAAAGAGTGCGGCAAATATGGCCGCACTCTTCTTTCTTGGATCCCTGAAATCTTCAGAGAATATAGCGGGACAAATCCGTATCGGCGGCGAGATCACCGACATGCTTGCGGACATATTCCTGATCGATCTTGACGGCGGAACCGCCGCGATCCGGCGCATTGAAGGAAATCTCGTCCAGAACACGCTCCATCACCGTCTGCAGACGGCGCGCACCGATATTCTCGACCGACGAATTGAGATGAACCGCCACATCGGCCAGGGCATCGATTGCATCATCGGTGAAATCGAGATCCAGTTCTTCCGTCGCCATCAGCGCTTTATACTGGCGGATGAGGCTTGCTTCCGTCTCCGTCAGGATGCGGCGGAAATCTTCCTTGGTCAGCGGCTTCAGCTCGACACGGATCGGCAGGCGGCCCTGAAGCTCCGGCAGAAGATCCGAAGGCTTGGCCACATGGAAGGCACCCGACGCGATGAAGAGGACGTGGTCGGTTTTCACCGGGCCATATTTCGTCGAAACCGTCGTGCCTTCGACAAGCGGCAGGAGATCGCGCTGCACGCCTTCACGTGAGACGCCGGCGCCCATGCCGCCATCGCGGGCAGCGATCTTGTCGATCTCATCGAGGAAGACGATGCCGTCATTTTCGACCGACTTCACCGCCTCGCGCTGGATCATTTCATTGTCGAGCAGCTTGTCGGACTCATCGCGGATGAGATCGGCATAGGACTTCGACACCGTCGTGCGCACTTTCTTGGTGCGTCCGCCCATGGCTTTGCCGAACATTTCCGACAGGTTGAGAACGCCGATATTGGCGCCCGGCATGCCGGGAATTTCGAAACCGGGCATGCCCGAGCCGCTATCCGCCACTTCGATATCGATTTCCTTATCGTCAAGTTCGCCGTCGCGAAGCTTCTTGCGGAAGCTTTCACGCGTGCCCGGAGACGCGGTTGCGCCAACCAGCGCATCGAGCACCCGTTCCTCAGCACTCTGATGCGCCTTGGCCTGCACTTCGGCGCGCTTCTTTTCGCGCACGAGGCCGATGCCGATCTCGACCAGATCGCGGATGATCTGTTCGACGTCGCGGCCAACATAACCGACTTCGGTGAACTTGGTCGCCTCGACCTTGATGAAGGGCGCACCGGCCAGCTTGGCGAGGCGGCGGGAAATCTCCGTCTTGCCGACACCGGTTGGCCCGATCATCAGAATGTTTTTCGGCATGACTTCGTCGCGCAGGCTCTCATCGAGCTGCTGGCGGCGCCAGCGGTTACGCAGCGCAATCGCGACAGCACGTTTGGCCTCATGCTGGCCGATGATGAAGCGGTCGAGTTCCGAGACTATTTCCCGGGGAGAAAAAGTGGTCATTCTATCCTCTCGGCTTTCCTGCTCCGGCCGGCCATTCCGGCCCGGCCCACAGGACCCTTGGGTGAGAAATGGGGTTGCTTATTCGGCGTCGAGCGTTTCGACGACGAGATTGTGGTTGGTATAAACGCAGATATCGGCGGCGATATCGAGCGACTGGCGCGCCACCTCCTCAGCCGATTTGTCCGTATCCATCATGGCGCGGGCGGCAGCAAAGGCGTAGTTGCCGCCGGAACCGATGGCGATAGTGCCGTGCTCGGGCTCCAGCACATCGCCATTGCCGGTGATGGCGAGCGTGGTCGATTTATCGGCCACCAGCATCATGGCTTCGAGATTGCGCAGATATTTATCCGTGCGCCAGTCCTTCGCAAGCTCGACGGCTGCGCGCATGAGCTGGCCCGGATATTGCTCGAGTTTCTTTTCAAGACGGTCAAGCAGCGTAAAGGCATCCGCCGTCGCACCGGCAAAACCGGCAATCACTTCGCCCTTGCCGATGCGTCGAACCTTGCGGGCATTGCCCTTCATGACCGTCTGGCCAAGGCTTACCTGACCGTCCCCAGCCATGACGACCTTGCCGCCCTTCCTGACTGTAATAATTGTTGTCATCAAACACCTGTCTGCCCTGCCGGGCCTGCGGTTAACGGGCCGGGATGCGGCCCTTCTCGGGTTCTATGTAAGTTTGCTTTTCACGATTGCAATCTTGCCGGCCACGCACCGTTTTCGGCATGTCAGGCAAGACGATGGAACAACTGGATATTTGTGTCCCGTGCTGATAAGGAACGGCAACATTTTCACGGAGCGGCCAAAATGGCAGAACGTAAAGGCGAGATTATCCGCAAGACCAACGAAACCTCGGTTTCGGTGCGCGTGGATATCGACGGCACCGGCAAGTCGACAATTTCCACCGGCGTGGGATTTTTCGACCATATGCTGGACCAGCTCAGCCGCCATTCGCTGATCGACATGGAAATCGAGGTCAAGGGCGATCTGCATATCGATGACCATCACACCGTGGAAGATACCGGCATCGCCATCGGCCAGGCGATTGCCAGGGCGCTGGGTGACCGGCGCGGCATTACCCGTTATGCCTCGCTCGATCTTGCCATGGACGAGACGATGACCAAGGCCGCCGTCGATATTTCCGGCCGGCCTTTCCTCGTGTGGAACGTCAATTTTTCCGCGCCGAAGATCGGCACCTTCGACACCGAGCTGGTGCGCGAGTTCTTTCAGGCGCTGGCGCAGAATGCTGGCATTACGCTGCATATCCTGAACCATTACGGCGCGAACAACCATCATATCGCCGAAACATGCTTCAAGGCCGTTGCCCGCGTTCTTCGCACGGCAACCGAGATCGACCCCCGGCAGGCAGGCCGCGTTCCCTCCACGAAGGGCATGCTGGCCTGACGCCAAAGCTGTCAGGAAGCCCATGACAAGCTATCTCGTTCTGGAAGCCCCCAACGGGCCGGACAGGGACCACAAGACGACCCGCTTCATCGCAGACCGTTTCGTCTGGCTGGCTCTCATTGCGCCCTGGCTATGGCTCGCGATCAACCGGCTGTGGCTGGCAACGGCTATCGTTGTCATAGCGCTTCTTCTGGCTGGGCAGGTCTCGATATTAGCCGGATTCGAACCGATCGGCATTCTCTGCGGTTTCGCCATAGGGCTCATCACGGCGCTGGAGGGACGCGATTTTCTCGTCCGGCACCTGATCCGTAAGGGTTGGACGCTGACATCCGTCGTTTCCGCCCCTGATCTTTCGAGCGCCGAAGACATATATTTCTCCGGTCTCTCCGAAAACACCGAAAGGGCGGAACAACTGTCCCAGCCGGTCTGGACCCCTTCGCCGCAAAAGAGCGGCGACAAAAACTTCGTCAATGATCCCGCCGGATCGTTTCTTTTCGACTTGAATGGAAGGCGCTGACATGCGTGTCGCGATCATCGACTACGGTTCGGGCAACCTGCGTTCGGCCACAAAAGCTTTCGAGCGTGCCGCCCGCGAAGCCGGCATCAATGCAACCATCGACCTGACCGACAAGCCGGATCACGTCGCTTCGGCGGACCGCATCGTGCTGCCGGGCGTCGGCGCTTATGCGGATTGCCGCGCCGGTCTCGACGCTGTTCCCGGCATGCATGACGCACTCATCGAAGCCGTGGAGAAAAAGGCCCATCCCTTTCTTGGTATCTGCGTCGGCATGCAGCTCATGTCCTCGCGCGGGCTGGAAAAGACCGTCAGCACCGGGCTCGGCTGGATCGAAGGCGACGTCGTGGAAATGACGCCGTCCGATCCAAGCCTGAAGATTCCGCAGATCGGCTGGAACACGCTGGAAATCCGTCATGCCCATCCGCTGTTCGACGGCATCAAGACCGGTGCTGACGGGTTGCACGCCTATTTCGTGCATTCCTATCACCTGGCCGCCAAGCATTCGACGAATGTCATCGCCACCACCAATTACGGTGGCGCGATGACGGCTTTCGTCGGCCGCGACAATATGGCGGGTGCGCAATTCCACCCGGAAAAGAGCCAGACGCTCGGCCTTGCCCTGATTTCCAATTTCCTGCGCTGGAAGCCCTGACATGATTCTTTTTCCCGCAATCGACCTTAAGGACGGCCAGTGCGTTCGCCTGAAACTCGGCGATATGGACCAGGCCACCGTTTATAACGAGGACCCCGGCGCACAGGCCAAGGCCTTCGAAGACCAAGGCTTCGAATGGCTGCATGTCGTTGATCTTAACGGCGCCTTTGCCGGCCAGACCGTGAATGGCGAGGCGGTCGACGCCATTCTGAAAGCGACGAAAAACCCGGTCCAGCTTGGCGGCGGCATCCGCACGCTCGATCATATCGACGCGTGGCTGAGCCGTGGGCTTGCGCGCGTCATTCTCGGCACTGTGGCGGTGCGCGATCCGGTTCTGGTTCTTGAAGCCTGCAAGCGTTTCCCCGGTCAGGTCGCCGTCGGCATCGATGCCAAGGGCGGCAAGGTTGCGGTGGAAGGCTGGGCCGAGGCTTCCGAACTCGGCGTCATCGAACTCGCCAAACGTTTCGAAGGCGCAGGCGTCGCGGCCATCATCTACACCGATATCGATCGCGACGGCATTCTGGCCGGCATCAACTGGGCTTCGACGCTGGAACTGGCGAATGCTGTTTCCATCCCGGTCATCGCCTCTGGCGGTCTCGCCTCCATCGACGACATCAAGCGCATGTTGCAGCCCGATGCCGCAAAACTCGAAGGTGCGATTTCCGGCCGCGCGCTTTACGACGGCCGCATCGATCCTGCCGAGGCGCTTGCCCTTATCAAGGCTGCGAAGGAGGTAAACGCATGACCCTCAAAGCCCGCGTTATTCCCTGCCTTGATGTGAAAGACGGCCGTGTCGTCAAGGGCGTGAACTTCGTCGACCTGATCGATGCCGGCGATCCCGTCGAGGCGGCGAAAGCCTATGATGCGGCGGGAGCGGACGAACTCTGCTTCCTCGACATTACAGCCTCTTCGGATAATCGCGACACGATCTTCGATGTCGTCTCGCGTACCGCCGATCATTGCTTTATGCCGCTGACCGTCGGTGGCGGGGTTCGCAGCGTCGCGGATATTCGCAAGCTGCTCCTTTGCGGTGCGGACAAGGTCTCGATCAATTCCGCAGCCGTCAAGGATCCGGATTTCGTGGCGCAGGCGGCCGACAAGTTCGGCAACCAGTGCATCGTCGTTTCCATCGACGCCAAGCGGGTTTCGAAGGACGGAGAAGAAGGCCGCTGGGAAATCTTCACCCATGGCGGCCGCCAACCGACCGGGATCGACGCTGTGGAATTCGCCATCAAGATGGTCGAACGCGGCGCCGGCGAATTGCTGGTTACCTCGATGGATCGCGACGGCACTAAAAGCGGATACGATATCGGCCTGACGCGCAGCATTGCCGATCAGGTTCGCGTCCCCGTCATCGCCTCAGGCGGCGTCGGCACGCTGGACGATCTGGTGGCGGGCGTGCGCGATGGCCACGCAACTGCGGTGCTCGCCGCCTCCATCTTCCACTTCGGCACCTATTCGATCGGGCAAGCCAAGAACTACATGGCAGAGCACGGCATCGCCATGCGTCTCGACTGATTGCAGGAACTCCCATGAGCGCATTTTCCCTTTCCGATCTGGAACGCATCGTCGCGACACGCGCCGCTGCCTCTCCTGACGAATCCTGGACGGCCAAACTGGTTGCTGCCGGCCAGGAGCGTGCGGCGAAAAAACTCGGCGAAGAGGCGGTTGAAGCCGTCATCGCGGCCATCGCGGAAGACCGCGACGGGCTGAAGAACGAGGCGGCCGATCTGCTCTACCATCTGCTGGTGGTGCTGAAGATCGCAGATATTCCGTTGGACGACGTTTTTGCCGAGCTGGAGCGCCGTACGGGGCAAACCGGCCTTGCGGAAAAGGCGGCGAGGCCGACATCATGAATGTCGAGGCAGGCAGCGGGGAGAGAGGCATGCCGAGCACACTCGATCATTTCCGACCGGATGAATATTCGCCCTATCACTTCTTCAGTTCGGAAGAATGGTCGAAGTTTCGTGCCGATACGCCACTGACGCTTTCCGCCGACGAGGTCAAGCGACTGCGCTCGCTGGATGACCCGATCGATCTGGACGAAGTGCGGCGCATTTACCTGTCATTGTCGCGCCTCCTGTCATCGCATGTGGAGGCGTCGCAGCTGCTGTTCGAGCAGCGTAACCGCTTTCTCAACATGGCCGATGTCAACAAGACGCCCTTCGTCATCGGCATTGCCGGCTCCGTGGCGGTTGGAAAATCGACGACGGCGCGTATCCTGAAGGAGCTTCTGGCGCGCTGGCCCTCCAGCCCCAAGGTCGATCTCATCACGACAGACGGATTTCTTTATCCGAACGAGGTTCTGCGGCGGGAAAACCTGATGGAGCGCAAGGGCTTTCCCGAAAGCTACGATATCGGCGCGCTCCTGCGTTTCCTCTCGGCGATCAAGGCAGGCCAGCCGAATGTGAAGGCGCCGCGTTATTCGCACCTGACCTACGACGTTCTGCCGAACGAATTCACTGTCATCGACCAGCCGGATATCCTCATCTTCGAAGGCATCAACGTGCTGCAATCGCGCGATTTGCCAGCGGGCGGACGGATCGTGCCGATCGTTTCCGACTTTTTCGATTTCTCGATCTATATCGATGCCGATGAGGGCCTCATTCACAACTGGTATGTGAACCGGTTCATGAATCTGAGGAAAACCGCCTTCCGCGATCCCAATTCATTCTTCAACCGTTATGCCTCGATTAGTGAGGAAGCGGCGCTGAGCATCGCCGAAGGCCTCTGGCAGAACATCAACCTGAAGAACCTGCGGCAGAACATCGTGCCGACGCGCCCGCGCGCCGATCTTATCCTTCGCAAGGGCAAGAACCACCTGATCGACACGGTAGCGCTTCGCAAGCTGTGAAGATGCCGCGCGTGGCGGCATCTCCGGCGGTCAAAACCCGTTGTTACGCAAGGTCGGGAATACGCAGAACCTGCCCGGGATAAATCTTGTCGGGATGCGTCAGCATCGGCTTGTTGGCTTCGAAGATGATGTTGTTCTTCGCGCCATTGGCCTTGCCGTACTGGGCTTCCGCAATCTTCCAGAGATTGTCGCCCTTCTTGACCGTGTAGAAGACGGGTTCTTTCGCGGGCGCGTCAGTCACTTTCAGCTCACCGGCCTCGACCTTGGAAATGCCGAGCGTATTGCCGACCGCGATGACCGCCTTTTCGAAAACCGACTGATCGGCCACTTCGCCCTTCAGAACGACCTTGTCGTCCACCACCTCGACCTGAACCTTGTCCGTGCCGAGATCGTGGGAAGCGAGTTCCTTCTTGACCGCTTCGACATCCGGGGCATCATCGCCGCCGATACCGAGCTTCTTTCCCGCTTCCTTGATGAAATTGAACAGACCCATAGCACCCTCCTTGGTTGTAGGGAGGCTTACCAGACGATATTTGAAGCTCTATGACAAGGGCGAAACATTCGCCGCCTCACCGTCGCTTATTCGCCCGAGGGCTTGCCGCGCATTTTCTTGATATCGGAGCGACCGGACTTCGCCTTGAGGCGGCGCTCGACCGATCCCTTGGTGGGCTTGGTGGCCTTGCGCACCGGCGGCGGCGGGGCGGCAGCTTCGAGGATCAGTTCCTTCAGCCGTTCGCGCGCGTCTTCACGATTGCGCTCCTGGCTGCGAAACCGGCTTGCCTCGATCATCAGCACGCCGTCTTTCGACACGCGCCTGCCACCAAGGCGCAGTGCATTGGTCTTTACCCGATCGGGAAGGGAGGGCGAATTGGCAATGTCGAAAAACAGCTGAACCGCCGTCGAGACCTTGTTGACGTTCTGGCCGCCCGGCCCGCCGGCCAGCACGAATTGCTCCGTCAGCTCCCAGCCGGCGATGGTGATACGGTTGCTGATGTAAAGCGGGTCGCTGGCCATGATCTTTCTCCGCGCCGGTGATGCCACAGATCGGCAGGAATGGAAACAGCAGGCCAAACGAAAGAACCCGGCACAAGGCCGGGTCCCCTCCTCCTCATAAATGAGGCTTTATTCATTCAGCCGCAAGCAAAAGGCCCGGTGCAGCGTCGCGAACCTTGCTGTCGACGTGGTCTTCGAACTTGGTGAAGTTGGTGACGAACATAGACACCAGCTTCTTCGCCTGCGCGTCATAGGCTGCGCCATCGGCCCAGGTCGAACGCGGATCGAGGATCGCGCTGTCGACGCCATCAAGCGATAGCGGTACGGCGAAACCGAAATTCGCGTCGGTGCGGAATTCCGCATTCTTCAGGTCGCCGGTCAGTGCGGCGGTCAAAAGCGCTCGGGTCGCCTTGATGGGCATGCGCTTGCCGATGCCGTAAGCACCGCCGGTCCAGCCGGTATTGACCAGCCAGCAATCCACACCATGCTTGCCGATCAGTTCGCGCAGCAGGTTGCCGTATTCCGCCGGGTGGCGCGGCATGAAGGGTGCGCCGAAGCAGGTGGAGAAGGTTGCCTCCGGCTCGGTCACGCCCTTTTCCGTGCCGGCAACCTTTGCGGTATAACCGGAGAGGAAGTGGTACATAGCCTGTTCCGGCGTCAGCCGGGCAATCGGCGGCAGCACGCCGAAGGCATCCGCCGTCAGCATGATGATCGTCTTCGGATGGCCGGCAATGCCCGTTTCCGATGCATTCGGAATGAAGTGCAGTGGATAGGCGCTGCGGGTGTTTTCCGTCAGCGAATTGTCGTTGAAGTCGGGAACGCGGTTTTCGTCCAGCACGACGTTCTCAAGAACTGTGCCGAAGCGGCGGGTCGCGGCGTAGATTTCCGGCTCGGCTTCGGCCGAAAGCTTGATCGCCTTGGCATAGCAGCCGCCTTCGAAATTGAAGATGCCGTGTTCGCCCCAGCCATGTTCGTCATCGCCGATCAGCGTGCGCGACGGATCGGCGGACAGCGTGGTCTTGCCGGTGCCGGAGAGGCCGAAGAACACGGCGGAATCGCCCTGCGGACCGACATTGGCGGAGCAATGCATGGGCATGACGCCCTTGGCCGGCAGCAGGTAGTTCAGCACCGTGAAGACCGACTTCTTGTTTTCGCCGGCATAGGACGTGCCGCCGATGAGGACAAGGCCGTTGGTCAGATCGCAGGCGATGACGGTTTCCGAACGCACGCCGTGACGGGCAGGATCGGCCTTGAAGCTCGGCAGGTTGATGATGGTGAGCTTCTGCTTGAAACCCGCCAGTTTTTCCCGCTTCGGACGGATCAGGAGATTGCGGATGAACAGCGAATGCCAGGCAAGTTCGGTGACTACCCGTGTCGGCAACGCATTTTCCTCATCGGCGCCGCCGATCAGATCCTGAACGTAGAGGGTCTTGCCGGCGGCATGGGCCAGCATGTCCTTGCGCAGCAGCTCGAAATTTTCCGGCGAAAGCGGCTTGTTGTTGTCCCACCAGATGGTGTTCTCGGTGGACGCGTCGCGGACGACGAATTTGTCCTTCGGAGAACGGCCCGTGTGCTGGCCGGTGACGGCGCGCAGCGCGCCATCGATGGTCAGTTCGGCCTCGCCATTGCGGATCGCCTCTTCGTATAATTCGCTCTCGTTGAGGTTATAAAAGACGCGGGAGGCCTCGCCCAGTCCGAGTTCTGCAACTCCATTGGCAGGATTATGAACCCCAAGCTCGTTCATGACGCGTTCCTTGTTAATGACGATAAGGACGTTGAAATTTCCTCGGAAAATACGTGGCAGCTTTTGGAAACGCAAGAGCCGAACTTTAAAAAACTTAGTAATTTCAATATATTAATCGATTTAAAAGATTTTATTTCTTTTTAAATCGGTTGAAGACGCATTAAAATCCAGCTGCGGCCTTTTCGCAAAATCCGCTCCCGCCTGACCAGCGATTTCTGAGCGAGTTTTCCTTTGCCACAATTTGTTCCACCTTTATACTCAAGAGAGTGGCTCGCGGCGCACAACCTTGGCTGGGTGAATGTCGGGAGTTACGAGAAAATGACGATGGAGACCAACTACATGCAGACGATCGCGCTTGTCGACGACGACCGGAATATTCTGACTTCGGTATCGATCGCGCTCGAAGCCGAAGGCTACCGGGTCGAAACGTATACGGACGGCGCTTCCGCGCTTGACGGGTTGATCGCCCGTCCGCCGCAGCTCGCCATTTTCGATATTAAGATGCCACGCATGGACGGCATGGAGCTTTTGCGGCGTCTTCGCCAGAAGTCGGACCTGCCGGTTATCTTCCTCACCTCCAAGGATGAAGAGATCGATGAATTGTTCGGCCTGAAGATGGGTGCGGACGACTTCATCACGAAACCCTTCTCGCAGCGCCTTCTGGTGGAGCGCGTCAAGGCCATCCTGCGCCGCGCCAGCAGCCGCGAGGCTTCGGCCGCAACCGGCAGCGTGCTGAAGCCGACCGCCGATCAGCAGGCGCGCACGCTGGAACGCGGGCAGCTCGCCATGGACCAGGAACGCCACACCTGCACCTGGAAGGGTGAGCCGGTGACGCTGACGGTCACCGAATTCCTCATCCTGCATTCGCTGGCGCAGCGGCCGGGCGTAGTGAAAAGCCGCGACGCGCTGATGGATGCCGCCTATGACGAACAGGTCTATGTGGACGACCGCACCATCGACAGCCACATCAAGCGTCTTCGCAAGAAGTTCAAACTGGTCGATGGCGACTTCGATATGATTGAAACGCTTTATGGCGTAGGATATCGCTTCCGCGAAGCGGCTTGAAGAAGCCGACTCGCGCAGAAGGGACCACCCGATATGGGGGTGGTGAGGACTTGAATACGTGTTGAAGAAAACGCCGGAAACCGTCTCGGACAGCGACGATGCCGAAGAACGCGGCAGCGAACGCCGCCATCGTATCCATCCGCTGACGATCATCCGGCGCATTTTCGGCAATGCGGTGTTTTCCAGCCTCACGCGCCGCATCCTCTTTTTCAACGTCGCGGCGACAGTGGTTCTGGTCGGCGGTATCCTTTATCTCAACCAGTTCCGCGAAGGGCTGATCGATGCGCGCGTGGAAAGCCTGCTGACGCAGGGTGAGATCATTGCCGGCGCTGTCTCCGCTTCCGCCTCGGTCGATACCAATTCGATCACCATCAATCCGGAAAAGCTGCTCGAATTGCAGGCGGGGCAAAGCATCACCCCTGCCCCCAATGACGAGGACTTGAGTTTCCCGATCAATCCGGAGCGGGTGGCACCGGTGCTGCGGCGACTGATTTCGCCAACGCGTACCCGCGCACGGCTGTTCGATGCCGACGCCAATCTGCTGCTTGATTCCCGTCATCTTTATTCGCGCGGCCAGGTGCTGCGCTTCGATCTGCCGCCGGTAACGCCGGAAACCCAGACCTGGGGCGACTGGTTCACCAGCATGTTCAACCGCATGCTGCAACCGAGCAGCCTGCCGCAATATAAGGAAGCGCCTGGCGGCGACGGCTCGATCTATCCGGAAGTGATGAATGCGCTGACTGGAGTTCGCGGCGCGGTGGTGCGCGTCACCGAGAAGGGCGAGCTGATCGTTTCAGTCGCCGTGCCGGTGCAACGCTTCCGGGCGGTGCTCGGCGTTCTGCTGCTCTCCACGCAGGCGGGCGATATCGACAAGATCGTGCATGCGGAGCGCCTTGCCATCATGCGTGTCTTCGGCATCGCCACGCTGGTCAATATCGTGCTGTCGCTGCTCCTGTCCTCGACCATCGCCACGCCGCTACGGCGGCTTTCCGCTGCCGCAATTCGCGTGCGCCGCGGGGCGCGAACCCGCGAGGAAATACCGGATTTCTCGGCGCGTCAGGATGAGATCGGCAATCTTTCGATTGCGCTGCGTGAAATGACGACGGCGCTTTACGACCGCATCGACGCCATCGAAAGCTTCGCCGCCGATGTCAGCCATGAACTCAAGAACCCGCTGACCTCGCTGCGCAGCGCCGTGGAAACCCTGCCGCGCGCCAGGACCGAAGAGTCGAAACAGCGCCTGACCGAAATCATCTTCCACGATGTGCGCCGCCTCGACCGCCTGATCAGCGACATTTCGGATGCCTCGCGGCTCGATGCCGAACTGGCGCGCGCCGACGCCTCGCCGCTCGATCTCGACGTGCTGATGAAGGGTCTGGTGGACATATCCCGCCAGATAAGCACCAAGAAGAAAAGCGTGACGATCGACTATGTTGTCGACCGGAAAGCGGGCGCAAAGACCTCATTCGTGGTGAATGGCCACGATCTGCGTATCGGCCAGATCGTAACCAACCTCATCGAGAATGCGCGCTCCTTCGTTGCCGAAGAAAGCGGCCGCATCACCGTTCGCCTCTCCCGTCACAAGGATCGTTGCATCGTGCAGGTGGAGGATAACGGGCCCGGCATTCAGGCCGAAGACATCGACCGGATTTTCGAGCGCTTCTACACCGACCGGCCGGCGAGCGAAGGGTTCGGACAGAATTCCGGCCTTGGCCTTTCCATCAGCCGTCAGATCGCCGAAGCCCATGGCGGCAGTCTGCGGGCGGAAAACGTGGTCGACAAATATGGCGTGATTTCCGGCGCGCGCTTCACCCTGTCGCTGCCGGCGGCCGAAACCCATGAACGCTGAACGCTTCAACCTGCACGCCACCGCCATCACCGTTCAAGACACCGGCATCCTTTTCGTCGGACCGTCGGGCAGCGGCAAAAGCGAGCTTGCCTTCAGCTTCCTGACGGAGGCGGAACGCTGCGGATTGCCGGCGGCGCTGATCGCGGACGATCAGATTTTCGTGTATCGCGATGGCGACAACATCATTGCCGAGCGGCCGGACGCAATCGCCGGCCTGCTGGAATTGCGCGGCAGCGGCATTGTTTCCGTCAAAAGCGTTGCGCGCGCTCCACTACATTTTGCCGTCACGACAGTTCTTTCAGGGACAAATCCAAGACTTCCCGAAGATGACGAGGTGTTTTCCCTGCCCTGTGGCGGGCATATCAGGCTTCTGCGCATTCCGCTTTCCAGTCTTACGCCCTATGGAAAATTTGCTGCACTTGCTCAGAATCTTTTTGAAACGAATGTGAAGTGACGATGATTCGGGCGATTTTAGGCTTGCGATTCGCATTTTCCTCATCAAGATGAAATCCCACCGATGGACAGGATTGCCGCGTTGCGATAGTCGGCAATGAGAGTGCGTGTGCAAGGGAGCATTTCATGATCGGACTAGTGCTTGTCACCCATGGCAAGCTGGCTGAGGAGTTTCGCCATGCGTTGGAGCATGTCGTCGGTCCCCAGAAATTGATCGAGACGGTCTGTATCGGTCCCGAAGACGACATGGATCAGCGCCGGCAGGATATCATCGACGCCGTTGCACGCGCCAATGACGGCAATGGCGTGATCATCCTGACGGACATGTTCGGCGGCACGCCTTCCAATCTCGCGATTTCCGTCATGAATAACGGCAATGTCGAAGTCATCGCAGGGGTCAATCTTCCCATGCTGATCAAGCTTGCCGGTGTTCGCAGCGAAGATAATATGGACAAGGCCCTTCAGGATGCATCCGATGCCGGCCGCAAATATATCAACGTCGCCAGCCGCGTTTTAAGCGGCAAGTGAGAAGTCAGCCCATGTCGCCATTCTCCCGGGAACTACCGATCATCAACAAACGCGGTCTTCACGCCCGAGCTTCTGCTAAATTCGTGCAGATGGTCGAAGGTTTTGACGCGACGATCACGGTTTCCAAGGATGGCATGACCGTTGGCGGCACCTCCATCATGGGCCTGATGATGCTGGCGGCAAGCCCCGGCTGCAGCGTTTATGTCGAGGCAAGCGGCAATCAGGCGAAAGAAGCGCTGGAAGCACTGGAGGCGCTTGTCGCCGACCGCTTCGGCGAAGAAGCCTGAGCCGGCACCATATAAAGACATAAAGACTTCTTTATATCATCATTGCCAGATCGTTCGTGGCCTGCTAAACCGCTGCTACGTTTACGAGCCGGGCCGCAAGGCGCGGCGTTTCTGATCTGGAGAACTTCATGAGCCTTGAGAAGGACTACATCGTCGCCGATATCAACCTTGCCGCATTCGGCCGCAAGGAACTGGACATCGCCGAAACCGAAATGCCGGGCCTGATGTCCTGCCGCAAGGAATTCGGCGAAAGCAAGCCGCTGAAGGGCGCACGTATCACCGGTTCGCTTCACATGACGATCCAGACCGGCGTTCTCATCGAGACGCTGAAGGAACTCGGCGCGGACATCCGCTGGGCCTCCTGCAACATCTTCTCGACGCAGGATCATGCGGCGGCCGCCATTGCTGCAGCCGGCATCCCGGTATTCGCCGTCAAGGGTGAAACCCTGACGGAATATTGGGAATACACCGACAGGATCTTCCAGTGGGCCGATGGCGGCCTCTCTAACATGATCCTCGACGATGGCGGCGACGCCACCATGTACATCCTGCTCGGCGCACGCGCCGAAGCCGGTGAGGACGTTCTTTCCAACCCCGGTTCGGAAGAAGAGGAAATTCTCTTCGCGCAGATCAACAAGCGCCTGAAGGCTTCGCCCGGCTGGTTCACCAAGCAGCGCGACGCACTGAAGGGCGTCACGGAAGAAACGACGACCGGCGTTCACCGTCTTTACGATCTCAGCAAAAAGGGCCTGCTGCCCTTCCCGGCGATCAACGTCAATGACAGCGTCACCAAGTCGAAGTTCGACAACAAATACGGCTGCAAGGAATCGCTGGTGGACGGCATTCGCCGCGCAACCGACGTGATGATGGCCGGCAAGGTTGCCGTGGTCTGCGGTTACGGCGATGTGGGCAAGGGTTCTGCCGCTTCGCTTCAGGGCGCCGGCGCCCGCGTGAAGGTCACCGAAATCGATCCGATCTGCGCGCTTCAGGCCGCCATGGACGGTTTCGAGGTTGTTCGCCTGGAAGACGTCGTCTCTTCCGCCGATATCTTCATCACCACCACCGGCAACAAGGACGTGATCCGCATCGAGCATATGCGCGAGATGAAGGACATGGCCATCGTTGGCAATATCGGCCACTTCGACAACGAGATTCAGGTCGCATCGCTGCGTAACCTGAAGTGGACGAACATCAAGCCACAGGTCGACATGATCGAGTTCCCGAAGGGCAACCGCATCATTCTTCTGTCCGAAGGCCGCCTGCTGAACCTCGGCAACGCCACCGGCCACCCGTCCTTCGTCATGTCTGCGTCTTTCACCAACCAGGTGCTTGGCCAGATTGAGCTCTTCACCAAGCAGGGCGAATACAAGAACGAAGTTTACGTGCTCCCGAAGCACCTCGACGAGAAGGTCGCGCGTCTTCACCTTGAGAAGCTCGGTGTGCGGCTAACTGAACTTTCTGATCTGCAGGCAGATTATATCGGCATCTCCAAGGAAGGCCCGTTCAAGGCGGAACACTACAGATATTAATTTCATAGTTAATATCCACTGAAATTACACAATATCTAGATGCCGCGCGCTTGACAAAGCGCGCGGCATCTTTTTTGCGCGCTCCCTTTTCGCAGATTTATGAAGGCGGTATTGTCATCAGACTTGATTCGGACACGCCAAAGGGCGGCGGGGACGAAATGGGATGTCTTGTCGAAGATGCGGCACATAGGACGGAGACAGACCGGGGATGTCGGTTCAAAATTCGGATCTGCGCAAGCAGACAGTTCAACGCGTTGAAAACACGCAAGCGGGCGTGGCATTGAGCGCGGCTCTCGCGCGTTGCCGGCAGGTCGTCAGTGCGGTTCGGACAGGCTTTGCGAGGCTTCCTGTCCTGATGTCGGGCACGGTTCTGGCCGGCTCCGCAAGCGTGGCGCTGGCCCAGGACGGGCTTGTGGCAAAGACCGGCGCGCGGTTGTTCTCATCCGGAGAAACCATCACTTATTCGCTTTTCGTCGGCATGCTTTCGGCAACGCTGTTTTCCGTCGTCTGGCTGGTGCGCCAGCGCGGTAATATCGAGGCGGAAAGCAGCGAATACAGACAGGCGCTTGCCCAGTCCCACCACAAGATCGCGAAATACGAAGCTTTGATTTCCGACAAGAGCCGCCGCATCGTCATCTGGGACGGCGCGGACAAGCGGCCCGAATTTTTGGGACAGCTACCGGCCGAGACGGGTGTGCCGCTGGCGGATCAGGATTTTCTGGCCTTTGGCCGATGGCTGAAACCGGCATCCGCAAGCCAGCTTGAAAAATCCATCGAAAAACTCCGCAGCCATGCCCAGAGTTTCGACCTGACCATCGAGACGCAGCGCGGCGAAGTCATTGAAGTTCAGGGCCGGGTTTCCGGGGGCAATGCCTTTGCGCGTTTCATAGCGCTCAACAATCTGCGCGCCGAACTCGCGGAATTGCAGGTGGAGCGCGAGCGCCTGATCGCTTCCGTCTCGACCTTTCAGGAACTTCTCGATTCCATCGAGCAGCCCGTCTGGCGGCGCAATGGCGAAGGTGACCTCATCTGGGTCAACCACGCCTATGCCCAGGCGGTGGATGCCCGTGACACCGAACAGGCCGTTCATGAAAAACGCGAACTGCTGAACACGGTCACCCGGCAGAAGATACGCGCGGCCGCGACGCCGGAATCGCCCTATCACGACCGTATTTCGACGGTGGTTTCCGGAAACCGCACCTTCTTTGACGTTGTCGACATCAAGACGGCGGGTGGGTCTGCCGGCATCGCCATCGATGCCACCGAGGCCGAGACCATCGGCGAGGAACTCAAGCGGGTTCTGAAGAGCCACGCCGAAACGCTCGATCATCTGGCAACGCCTGTCGCCATTTTCGACGGCCGGCAGCGGCTGCAATTCTACAATCAGGCTTTTGCGGCTCTCTGGGGTCTCGATCTCGTTTTCCTCGAATCCAGCCCTGACAATTCCGAGCTTCTGGACAGGCTGCGCACCGCCGGCAAATTGCCGGAGCAGCTGAACTGGAAGAACTGGAAGGAGACGGCGCTTTCCGTCTATCGTTCGCTGGATACCAAGACTGATCTCTGGCACCTGCCGAACGGCCAGACCCTGCGGGTTATCGCGACTGCCCATCCGCAGGGCGGCGCGACCTGGGTTTTCGAGAACCTGACCGAGCAGGTCGATCTGCAGATGCGCTACAACACGCTTGTAAAGGTGCAGGGCGAAACCATCGACCATCTGGCCGAAGGTGTGGCCGTGTTCGGCGCCGATGGGCGCATTCGCCTGTCCAACCCGGCATTCCGGGCGCTCTGGGGCGTGACCGCGGAACAGGCCGAGACCGGCACCCATATCCGCGCCATCGAAACCGCCTGCACGCAATCCTATGACCGGCCGGACGGCTGGCGCGCCTTCAGCCAGTTCATTACCAGCTTCGACGATGAGCGGCCGTCGCGGCAGGGCACGCTGGAACTGCTTTCCGGCCTCGTGCTCGACTACGCCATCATTCCGCTGCCGGACGCACAGACCATGCTGACCTTCGTCAACATGACCGACAGCGTTCGGGCCGAACGGGCACTGAAAGAAAAGAACGACGCGCTTCTGAAGGCCGACGAGCTTAAGAACGATTTCGTGCAGCATGTTTCCTACGAGCTGCGTTCGCCGCTAACGAATATCATCGGCTTCACCGATCTCCTCAAGACACCCGGCATCGGACAATTGACGGAACGGCAGGCGGAATATCTCGATCATATTTCCACCTCGTCTTCGGTGCTCCTGACCATCGTCAACGATATTCTCGATCTCGCGACCGTCGATGCCGGCATCATGCAGCTCAATTATTCGGAAAACGATCTGAACGAATTGCTCGACGATGTTTCGGTGCAGATCGCCGACCGGCTGCAGGAGAGCGGAATTTCGCTCGAAATCGTTGCACCGGCCCATCTCGGCAGTCTGGTGGCCGATCACCAGCGGCTGAAGCAGATTCTCATCAAGCTTCTGACCAATGCGATCAATTTCGCACCCGAAGGTTCCTCCGTGCAGCTTTCCTGCCAGCGCAGCGAAGGCGACTTCGTGTTCTCGGTGGCGGATAAGGGTCCGGGCATTCCCGAGGACATGTTGAAGAGCGTGTTCGACCGCTTCTCGACGCGCGGCAATGGCGGGCGGCGAACCGGTGCGGGGCTTGGTCTTTCCATCGTCGAAAGCTTCGTCAGCCTGCATCATGGCACCGTCAGCATCGACAGCCGGCCCGGCAACGGCACCATCGTCACGTGCCGCATTCCTTCCGGCACACGGCCGCATTCCATCGCCGCAGAATGAGCGAAGACATCTTGCCGATCACCATTCCCCTTGCGGGAGAAAAAGACACCATCAGGCTAGGTGAAGACCTTGCGCTGGCTTTGAAGCCCGGCGATTGTCTGGCCCTGATCGGCGATCTTGGCGCCGGCAAATCGACGCTTGCCCGCGCCTTCATCCGGGCAATGGCGGACGAGCCGGATTTCGAAGTTCCAAGCCCCACCTTCACGATCATCCAGACCTATGCCGCCCGCATTCCAGTCGCCCATCTCGATCTCTACCGGCTTTCGGATGTTTCGGAACTGGACGAACTCGGTATCGATGAGATGCTGGAGGATGGCATCTGCCTGATCGAGTGGCCGGATATAGCCGCCGAGATTCTGCCGTCGGAGCAGACCGTAACGCTCCGGCTGACGCATTCCGGCGAAGGGCGGCTCGCCTCCATCGAGGCTCCGGCAAAGCTGAAAGCACGGCTTGAACGGGTTTTCGCCATCCGCGCATTTCTCGCAAAAAATGGCAAGGGCGATGCGGCACGGCGTTTTCTGAGCGGTGACGCCTCCACTCGCGCCTATGAGACCGTTTCCACTGGCGGCCCGAACCTTATCCTTATGGATTGGCGACGGCCCATGCGAGGAGCGATTGTCGCTGACGGGAAGACCTATGCGGAAATCGCCCATCTTGCCCAGGATGCGCGTTCCTTTGTGGCGATCGGCAATTATCTGAGAAATAGCGGCTTTTGCGCGCCGGAGATTCTGGCGGCGGATACCGATCAGGGCATTCTCCTGCTGGAAGACCTCGGGCAGGAGGGGGTGCTGGCGCCTGACGGAACACCGATAGAGGACCGCTATCTGCAAAGCGTCGCCTGTCTCGCCGCCCTTCATCAGGCCCCGCGGCCCCGGCTGCTGCCAGTGGGTGACGGCAGCGCCTATGAGGTTCCCCCCTTCGACCGGCAGGCGATGAAGATCGAGGTTTCGCTGCTGGCGGAGTGGTATCTGCCGCATAAACGCGGTAAATCGCTCACCGATAGCGAAAAGAGCGACTATTACGCTCTATGGGACACGCTGATCGACCAGCTCGCCGACTGCGAAACGGGGCTCGTGCTGCGCGATTTCCATTCGCCCAACCTTATATGGCAGTCGCAAAACAGCGGCATCCGGCAGGTCGGCCTGATCGATTATCAGGACGCGATGATCGGCCCGAGCGCTTACGATCTTGCCTCCATCGTGCAGGACGCCCGTGTCACCATCTCACCCGAATTGCAGGCGCGCCTGCTTTCGCACTATCTTGACAGCAGGAGAAGCGCGCCCTCTTTCGATGAGGCGTCCTTCCTCAAGGCTTTCGCCATCATGTCGGCGCAGCGCAACTGCAAGCTCGCCGGTATCTGGGTGAGGCTGTTGGAACGGGATGGAAAACCCGGTTATATGAAACATATGCCGAGGACGTTCCGCTATCTCAGTGCAGCGCTTTCGCATCCGGAACTCGCACCGCTCAAAGACTGGTGCCTGCGCATGGGCATGGAATTCGACGACTGAAAGACGGTTGACCACGATGACGATTAAAAATGCGATGGTGCTGGCCGCCGGGCTTGGCACGCGGATGCGCCCGATCACGGATACGATCCCGAAGCCGCTCGTCCAGATCGCAGGCAAGCCGATGATCGACTATGCGCTCGACGCCCTTGTCGAAGCCGGTGCGGAAACCATTGTCGTTAATGTTCATCACCACGCGGAACAGATGGTCGCCCATCTTGAGCAGCGCACCGACGCCGAAATCCTGATTTCCGACGAGCGGTCGCAACTGATGAATTCCGGCGGCGGTCTCGCCAAGGGCCTGAAGCTTCTGGAACCCGGCCCGGTCTTCGTCATGAACGCCGATCTCTTCTGGATTGGCGAGCAGCTGAATGCGGTCAGCAACCTGCGCAAGCTTGCGCAATTCTTCGACCCGACCCGAATGGACATGGCGCTGCTCTGCGTCGACATGGACCGCACCACCGGGCACAATGGCAAGCGGGATTTCAACCTCTCCGCCGATGGAAAACTGGCGCGGTATCGCGATGGCGATCCGAACCCCGTGGTTTATGCCGGAGCCATCGCCATGGATTCCCGACTGCTGGACGATGCGCCGGCGGATGCCTTCAACCTCAATATCTATTTCGACCGCGCCATTGAAAGAGACCGGCTTTTCGGGCTTTCTCTGGATGGCCACTGGATCACCGTCGGCACGCCGGATGCGATAGAAGATGCTGAAAGCATCATCCGCCAATTCAGGGAAAAACGCTCTGCATGACGCTCACCCACCACGCAAAGCGCGTTCTGACGATCGCTGCGGGAACACCGTTCCTCAAGACGCTCGCGGAAACGCTGTGCGACGGGACACTGACAGCCGGCTATAAATACGACCCAGCCGATCCGCTGTCACTTGCCAAGGTGACGATCTATGTGCCGACGCGGCGCTCCGCACGCGTGCTGCGCTCCGAATTCGTCGATCTTCTGGGCGGCCGGTCCGCCATTCTGCCGCTGATCCGGCCGCTCGGCGAAACGGATGACGACAGCGGCTTTTTCGAGATCGAAAATCCCGAAATCATGGATCTGGCGCCGCCGATTTCCGGCACCGGCCGGCTGATCGAACTGGCGCGTCTCATTCTCGCCTGGCGCAACAGCCTGCCGGACGCCATACGGGCAATTCACTCGGATTCGCCGCTTGTCGCCCCCGCCAGCCCCGCAGACGCCATTTGGCTGGCGCGTGCGCTTGGCGAGGTGATCGATGCCATGGATACGGAAGAAAAGGACTGGGAAGCGCTTCAGCATCTCGATACTGGCGATCATGCGCAATGGTGGCAGCTGACGGCGGATTTCCTGCGGATCGCCAGCGTCTTCTGGCCGGCGCGGCTTGCCGAACTTAACCGTTCCTCGGCCGGCCGGCATCGCAACGCCATCCTGCGGGCGGAAGCGAACCGGCTTGCCAATTTGCCGGATACGGGACCGATCATCGTCGCCGGGTCGACGGGTTCCATTCCTGCCGCAGCCGATCTCATCGCCGCCGTTGCGGCACTGCCCCAAGGTACCGTCGTACTTCCGGGTCTAGACCTTGCCATGCCGGAGGAACAATGGGAGGCAATCGCCGAGGACCCTACCGATCCTTCGAGCCGCACCCACTCGCAATATGGGCTTTATATGCTGCTGCAGAAGCTCGGCATACTGCGCGACGACGTGGTTCAGATCGGCGCCATCGATGGCGACCTGGAAAAGCGCGCAGCCGTGTTTTCGGCCGCACTCGCACCGGCCAAATCCACCAGCGACTGGAATCGCTGGCGTCAGGACAGGGAACCCGGCTTTTTCGATGACGCCTTCGCAACGGCCACGCTGATAGAAGCCGCCAATGAGCGCGAGGAAGCGACCGCCATCGCGGTGGCTTTGCGGCTGGCGCTTGAAGCGCCCGGCGCTGGACGTCCGTCTCAGGCGGCGCTGATAACACCAGATCGCGGACTGGCGCGACGCGTGGCGACGGAACTCCAGCGCTTCGGCATCGAAGCCGACGACTCGGCCGGTACGCCGCTTTCCGCCACCCCGCAAGCCGGGCTGACGCAACTGGCGCTGGAAGCCATTCTGAGGCCCGGCGACCCGGTGCCGATTATCTCCCTTCTGAAACATCCGCTCAGCCGTTTCGGCCTTTCCAATGAAGCTTTCGCGAAAGCCTCCAAAGCGCTGGAGCTGATCGCGCTGCGCGGCGGCCGTGTGGAGACCGAAATCGGCAATCTGGAAACGGTTCTGGAGGCGCAGCTTCTGGCGCAGCGCGATGACCGGCACCCGCCGGCCTGGCGGCTGGCGCTGCCTGAGGCAAGCGCGGAGGCCGCGCGCGATCTGGCACGGAGGATTGCCGTTGCGACCGAGCCGCTCGGTTCCGCCTTTGTCCGCAGAGATCGGTCCGGCCGCGCCTTCACCGATAAATTGCCGCTGTCCGTTTGGGCGGAGCGGACGGGCCGCGTGATCGAAGCCATCTGCGCGGATGAAAACAGCGATCTTGCCGCGCTCTGGTCCGGTGAAGCGGGAGACAAGCTTTCCGAACTGTTCGGCGAGCTGATGGAAAGCGGCGAAATCCTCGATGCGGATGGACCGCAATGGATCGATATTTTTGCGGCCCTGGTAGCCGGTGAATCGATCAAGCCAAGATCGATGCGTCATCCGCGCATTTTCATCTTCGGCGCGCTTGAGGCGCGGCTGCAAAGTGTCGATACCGTCGTTATCGGTGGCCTTAATGAAGGACTTTGGCCGGGCCAGACGGCGAATAATCCGTTCCTTTCCCGCACCATGAAGACCGCCATTGGCCTCGAACCGCCGGAACGGCGCATCGGCCAGCTGGCGCATGATTTCGAGATGGCAAATGGCACCCGGCAGATTTTTTACACCCGCGCGCTGAGGCAGGGCTCAACGCCCGCTGTCGCCTCACGCTGGCTGCAGCGTCTTCTGGCGCTGGGCGGCGAGGGTTTTGCCGATAGACTCAGGAAGCGCGGCGAGACCTATCGCCATTGGGCGGGATTGATGGATGAAAGCATCGATCAGGAAGCGGCAAAGCGCCCTGCCCCGAAACCGCCAGCCGCGTTGCAGCCGACGCGCTATTCCTTCAGCGAAGTGGGCCGCCTGCGCCGCGACCCATATTCGATCTATGCGCGACGCATCCTGAAGCTGGACCCGCTCGACCCCTTCAATCGCGATCCGAACGCCGCCGATCGCGGCACGCTCTATCACGCGATCATCGAGCGCTATTCCCGTGAGGGACATATTCCCGGCACACCGGCCTCGCTTTCGGCCATACAGCGCATTCTGGACGAATGTTTCGATGCGGAAAACCTGCCTCCCCATGTGGATGTCATCTGGCGGCCGCGTTTTGCAGCGGTAGCACGCGCCTTTATCGACTGGGAGAAAGAACGTCATCCATCCATTCGCCACAGCTTCTACGAGGCTCGCGCCGGGCAGGAAATCGTCGAGGCGGGCATAAGGCTGACGGGGATCGCCGACCGCATCGACATCAAGACAAACGGTCAGGCGGATATTATCGACTACAAGACGGGGCTTGCGCCTTCCGTCAATCAGGCGCGCGCTCTGCTCGATCCGCAGCTTGCGCTGGAGGCGGCCGCACTGATGCGCGGCGCCTTCCGCGAAGCCGGTTCGCCCACACCGGAAAACCTGATCTACGTTCGCCTGCGGCCGGGCGAGCGTTTTTTTGCCGATCAGGTCAATAACGAACATTCCAGCCGAAGCGGCAAAAGACCGCCTAAATCGGCGATTGAACTCGCGACGGAATCGATCGAACAGCTCACGAAATTCGTTCATTCCCTGCGCAATGGCGAAAACGGTTTCGCCTCCCGCCTCGTGCCGGAAGAGCAGCAATCCTATGGCGGGGAATATGATCACCTCGCCCGCGTTTCGGAATGGTCGACGGCAGAACCGGGAGATGGCGATGACGATTGATCCCTTCGACGCCGGCCCCGCCGCCGATACGCCTGAAAGCTGGATCGACTGGACCAGCGCCCGGCAGCGGCTTGCCTCCGATCCCGCCAGTTCCGCATGGGTGTCGGCCAATGCCGGCTCAGGCAAGACCCATGTTCTGACCCAGCGCGTCATCCGCCTCCTTCTGGCCGGGTGCCGACCCTCGGCCATCCTCTGCCTCACCTATACCAAGGCCGCGGCGTCCGAGATGTCCAGCCGTGTCTTTGACCGTCTGGCGGAATGGGCTACTTTGCCGGATTCCGACCTCAAGGACCGCATCGCCGCCATCGAAGGCAAGGCGCCGGATCGCATCAAGCTTGCCGAAGCGCGCAGGCTGTTTGCCAAGGCACTGGAAACGCCCGGCGGGTTGAAAATCCAGACGATCCACGCCTTCTGCGAGGCGTTGCTGCATCAGTTCCCCTTGGAAGCCAATGTCGCCGGCCATTTCTCCGTTCTTGACGACCGCGCCGCAACCACGCTGCTCGCCGAAGCACGCCGTTCGCTTCTGACGGCGGTTTCGATGGAGCGGGACGCGGAGCTCGCGCAATCGCTCGCTTACGTGCTCGATCTGGCGGACGAAAGCGGTTTGGAATCGCTACTTTCCGCCATCATCGCCAATCGCAGCGCCCTTCGCGCCTTTCTTCTGGACGCCAAACAGTCAGGCGGCATCGATCCGCGGTTGCGGCAGGCGATGCAGATCGCAGATGGGGAAACCGAAGAAACCGCGGCGGCAGCCTTCTGGCCTCTGCCCGGCCTTTCAGGCCTTGCGCTCGATACGTATCTCACCCTAGCCGACGAGGTGGGTGGAACACGCGTCATCGAAGTCGCTTATGCGCTCCGGGAGGCAAAACGACAGTCGGACCCCGTGCGACGGATGGAATTCATCGAAGCGGCGCTGCTGACAGCCAAAGGCGAAAGGAAATCGGATGCCTATGTCATCAACAAGGGCATGCAGAAATCCGCCCCCGAACTTCTCGATGCGCTGACACTGGCGCGGGACCATGTCGTTTCCTGCCGCAACCGTTATCGTCTGGTGCGGATGCTGGCGGCGACAAAATGCGCCCTTGTTCTGGCCGAAAGGCTGATCGGCGATTTCGAAGACCTGAAGAAACAGCGAAGCCAGCTCGATTTCGAAGACCTGATCGAGCGCGCGGCCAACCTTCTCAGCCGCGATACGGCGGGCGCCTGGGTGCACTACAAGCTGGATCAGGGCATCGACCATATTCTCGTTGACGAGGCGCAGGATACCAGCCCGGTGCAATGGTCGATCATCCAGTCGCTGGCGGCGGATTTCTTCACCGGCGAGAGCGCCCGCCTGGGGCGGCGCACGCTGTTTGCCGTGGGCGATGAAAAACAGTCGATCTATTCATTCCAGGGCGCGCGGCCGGAACGGTTTTCGCAGGAGCGCGAAGAAACCAAAAAGCGCGTCGATTCCGTCGAGCAGGCCTTTCACCGCATCCGGCTGCCGCTTTCTTTCCGGTCCACGGAGGACGTTCTGGCCGCCGTCGATCAGGTCTTTTCCGACCCGAATAACGCCAGCGGTCTCAGTGCCGATAACGAACCAGTAGAACACCGATCCAACCGCGCCGGCCATCCCGGCACCGTGGAGGTTTGGGACATGGTGGCGCCGGAAACCGCAGAAGACGAAGAGGATTGGACAGCGCCCTTCGATGCCTTGCGTGAAAGTGCGCCGGCCACCATCGTCGCCCGACGGATCGCCGCGCGCATCGCCGATATGATCGGAAGCGAGACCATCATCGAAAAGGGCGTCGAGCGCGCCGTGGAGCCCGGCGATATTCTGGTTCTCGTCAGAAAACGCCATGCCTTTGTCAACGCGCTGACCCGGGAGCTGAAACGACGCAAGAACATCCCCGTTGCCGGCGCCGACCGCCTTCGCCTGACCGACCACATTGCCGTGCAGGATCTTCTGGCGCTCGGACATTTCGTTGTCCTGCCCGAAGACGATCTTTCGCTCGCCGCATTGTTGAAGAGCCCGCTCTTCAACCTGACCGAAGATGACGTTTTCAACATCGCCGCCATGCGATCGGAAACGGAGAGCGTCTGGAAACGGCTGCAGATCCTTTCGCAGGAAGAGAACAGCCATCTTTCCACCGTTACCGCCAGGCTGGAAGGTTTCATCGCGCTTTCTAAGACGGCCACCGTGCATGATTTCTTTGCAGCGGTGCTGACCCTGCATGACGGGCGCAAGAAATTCCTCGGCCGGCTTGGCAACGAGGCGAGCGACGTTCTCGATGAATTCCTGTCATTCGCGCTGGACCACGAAAGAACCGGTCTGCCCGGCCTTCAGGCCTTTCTCTCCGTTCTGGAAACCGATTCACCGGAAGTGAAACGCGAGCAGGACAAGGACCGTGGCGAAGTGCGCATCATGACCGTGCACGCCTCCAAGGGCCTGGAAGCGCCGGTGGTGTTCGTCGTCGACGGCGGTTCGAAGGCCTTCAATCACAGCCATGTGCCGAAACTGCGCTTTGTTGAAGCCGGTGACGACGCTTTCCCGGTCTGGCTGCCCGGCAGCGGCTTTTCAAACCACCTCATTCGCTCGGACGAAGAACGGCTGAAGACGGCAGCCGAAGACGAATATCGACGGCTGCTTTATGTGGCGATGACGCGCGCCGCCGATCACCTCGTCGTCTGCGGTTATCGCGGTCAGAAGGAAAATCCCGAATGCTGGCATGCCATCGTCAAGGCGGCGCTTGCCAACAATGAAGACCATTGCAAGCCGCAGCTTTTCACGGCCGATGGCGAGGAATGGCAGGGGCTTGTCTGGCGTAAATCCGAGGCTCGCGTGACGTCTCTCCCGCAAAAACTGCCGGAGAAGCAGCAGGACGAAGAATATGCTCTTCCGGCCGGGCTGCTTGCTCCACTGCCTGCCCTGCCCTCCTTGCCAAGGCCGCTCAGCCCCTCCGGTGCAGGCACGATCATCGATGACGGTGCGGATGACCTTGCCGTGCGTTCGCCGCTTTTCGGCGAGAAATCCGATGTTTCTTCGCTGGCGCTACAGCGCGGCCGGCTTGTGCATCGCATGTTGCAGGCGCTGCCGGATTTTGCCGAGACGGAGCGGGAAGAGGCTGCCCGCCGCTATGCGGAGCGAGCGGCCCGTTTCTGGCCTACGGCCGAACGTGAGCATTTGATCCGGGCGGTTTTGCGGGTCATCTCCGAACCGGCGGTGCAACCGGCCTTTTCCGCCAACAGCCGCGCGGAAATCTCCATCATGGGCACGATGACGATCGGCCGGCAGCACTATGCCGTCTCCGGCCGCGTCGACCGGCTGGCGGTGGATGGTGATCGCGTTATTCTGGTCGACTACAAGACGAACCGGGTTCCGCCGCGCACGGCACGCGAGATACCTTTCTCCCACACCGCGCAGCTTGCCATCTATCGCGAAATTCTTGCACCGCTCTATCCCGGCAAGGAATTTGTCTGCGCGCTGATCTATACGGAAAATGCCGCTTTTGTGCGGGTTGACGATGATGCAATGACGCAGGCTCTTGCCGCAATAAAGACAAAGTGAGATACCGGGGCATTGAAATTCCGACGCGCCCGCATCACATCGATAGCGGAAAAGTTTAGCTGAAAGGAGAGCCAGATATGGCTACCGTAAAAGTCGATGCCGCCAACTTCCAGTCCGAAGTCCTCGAATCCGCCGAACCCGTCGTGGTGGATTTCTGGGCCGAATGGTGCGGCCCGTGCAAGATGATCGCACCGAGCCTTGAGGAAATTTCGTCCGAGCTGGCCGGTAAGGTCAAGGTCGCGAAGCTCAACATCGACGAAAACCCGGAACTGGCTGCCCAGTTCGGCGTGCGCTCCATCCCGACGCTCGCCATGTTCAAGGGCGGCGAAGTGGCCGACATCAAGGTTGGCGCTGCTCCCAAGACAGCGCTTTCCGCCTGGATTTCCGGCGCCGCGTAAGCGACACCAATGGAATGAAAAAAGCCCGGCATCGCTGCCGGGCTTTTTTATTGGGGAACCGTGCCGTTCAGGGCAAGCGCGTTGCCGGCAAGATAAAGCGAACCGCCGATCAGGATGCGCGGCGCCGGCCCTTCAGGGTCGAAGCGGCGCGACAGCTCTTCCAAGGCATGAGTCAGAGACGATGTCGGCGCTGCCACCAGACCGGCATCGAAGGCCGCATGAGCAAGCACGACGGGATCGATCGCCGCATCCGTGCCGCCAATCGGCACGGTGAAGACATATTCGGCAATATCGGCGAAGGCCTTGAAATAGCCCACCGGATCCTTGGTATTGATCATGCCTGCAATGATGAACAGCGGGCGGGGTGTTTTTTCCTCAAAGCCGGCCATGGCTTCGGCGATGACTTCGCCCGCGCCGGGGTTATGACCGCCATCGATCCAGATTTCCGAATCCTTCGGGGCCATTTCAGCGATTTTGCCGGTCAGGATGCGCTGCAGACGGCCGGGCCATTCCACAGAGGTCATGGCTTTTTCGATCATCCGTTCCGTCACCTCGAAACCGGCGGCCTTGACGGCGCGGATCGCGGCAGCGGCATTGGCAAGCTGATGGCGGCCGGGAAGACGCGGCAGCGGCGCATCGGCCAGGCCGAACTCATCCTGATAGACCATACGGCCGAATTCTTCATGGGCGGAAAAATCCTGCCCATAGACCGATACCGGGCAACCGAGCCGCTCCGCCGTGGCGACGAGCGTTTCGAGCGCCGCATCATATTCCTGATGGCCTATGACGACGGGGGAACCCTTTTTCATGATTCCCGCCTTTTCCGCCGCGATCAACTCAACGCGGTCACCGAGATAAGCCTCGTGATCGAGCGAAATCGGCATAATGATAGAGACAGCGGGGTTGTTGATCACATTGGTCGCATCGAAACGCCCACCAAGACCCACTTCGACGATAGCTGCGTCAGCCGGATGTTCCGAAAAAAGAAGGAACATAACTGCAGTCAGAATCTCGAAGACGGTAATCTTTTGGCCTTCGTTGGCAACTTCAATACGGCGCAGAGCATCCGCGAAGACAGCATCATCGACAAAGCGCCCCCTCTCACCGGCCACACCGATGCGATAGCGTTCATGCCAATTGACGAGATGTGGCTTGGTATGCACGTGCACGGGAAGTCCGGCTGCTTCCAGCAAGGCCCGACAAAAGGCGCTGACCGAGCCTTTGCCGTTGGTGCCGGCGACATGGATGACGGGCGGCATTCTATTTTGAGGATTGCCGAGTTTCTCAAGGAGCCGGGAAATTCTATCGAGCGAAAGATCGAACCCCTTGGGGTGGAGCTGCATCAGCTCTTCGATGATCTTCTCGGCCTCACCGATCGCGGGCTTCGTCATGTCTTCCGTTCGCCTTTCAGGCGTTTTGCTTGCCATTTGTCCGCCGCACCAAAGATGAAATCATGCAACGTATAGCATCATCCCGAAGGCAGTTTATGCCTCCGGGCGACATATTTTTTTCCTCAGGCCGAAGCGGCCAGCGGGATGACCGCATTTGCGTTGTCAGCAGGCGCCTTGGTCATGATCTTGAGCAGATTGGCCAGCGTGTCGGGAATTTCGCGGCGGTCGATCACCATGTCCACCATGCCGTGTTCCAGCAGATATTCCGAGGTCTGGAAGCCTTCGGGAAGCTTTTCGCGAATGGTCTGCTCGATCACGCGCTTGCCTGCGAAGCAAATCTCGGCGCCCGGCTCGGCGATATGCACATCGCCCAGCATGGCGTAGGAGGCAGTGACGCCGCCGGTCGTCGGGTTCGTCAGAACCACGATATAGGGCATGCCGGCTTCTTTCAGCATGTTCACGGCAACCGTGGTGCGCGGCAGCTGCATCAGCGAAAGAATGCCTTCCTGCATACGCGCGCCGCCCGAGGCCGGGAACATCACGAGCGGGCAACGCTCGGAAATGGCACGCTCAAAGGCCTTGACGATGGCTTCGCCGGCGGCAATGCCGAGCGATCCGCCCATGAACTGGAATTCATGCACGACGGCGACGATCTTCAGGCCTTTCAGGAGGCCGACACCGGCAAGGATCGTGTCTTCCTGCTCGGTCTTCGTGCGGCTGTCGCGCAGACGGTCGGTGTATTTTTTGGAATCGCGGAACTTCAAGGGGTCCTGCGCCACCTTCGGCTGCGGCAGTGCCTCATAGACGCCGCCATCGAAAAGATCGGCAAGGCGCGCCTTGGCCGGCATCTTCATATGGTAGCCGGAAGCCGGGATGACCCACTTGTTGTCTTCCAGATCCTTGTGGAAGACCATCTCGCCCGTTTCCGGGCACTTGATCCACAGGTTCTCCGGAACCTCCGGGCGGCGGCCGAGCATGGAATTGATCCGCGGCCGAACGTAATTGGTGATCCAGTTCAACTGTCTACTCCTGACTGGGCCGCGCGCTTATTCCGCAGCGGCAAGGCGCGACGCACGCACGCCCGTTGAAAGTCCTTTTACCAGCGTCGTAACGGCCGGCACGGTATCGGCGGTCGCCTGCCCGTCCCTGGTCAGGCTACCCGCAATCTGGTTGACGATGGCCGAACCGACCACAACGCCATCCGCAACGGCACCGATCGCTTTTGCATGATCGGCCGTCTTGACGCCAAAACCGACACAGACCGGCAGTTCCGTATGCGCCTTGATACGACCGACAGCGCCCGAGATCAACGAGGGATCGGGAAGTGCTGAACCGGTGATACCGTTCATCGAGACGTAATAAACGAAACCTGAGGTATTTTTAAGGACGGCAGGCAGGCGCTTGCCATCTGTCGTTGGCGTCGCCAGACGGATGAAGTTGATGCCGCGCGCGAGTGCGGGGATGCAGAGCTCATCGTCCATTTCCGGCGGCAGATCGACAACGATCAGGCCATCGATGCCGGCCGCGATTGCGTCGTCCAGAAACTTTTCGACGCCGTAGATATAGATCGGATTGTAATAGCCCATCATCACGATCGGCGTTGCATCGTCTTGCTTGCGAAACTCGCGGGCGAGATCGAGCGTCGTCTTCAGCGTCTGGCCGCCCTTCAGCGCGCGCTGGCCGGCCAGCTGAATGGCCGGACCATCCGCCATCGGGTCGGAAAAGGGCATGCCGAGTTCGATGACGTCGGCGCCTGCTTCCGGCAGGGCCTTCATGATACCGAGCGAGGTTTCGAAATCCGGGTCGCCGCCCATGAAATAGGTAATCAGGGCCGGGCGATTTTCAGCGCGCAGATCGGCGAAGCGCTTGTCCATACGTGCAGTCATGATCTTATACATCCATTCCAAGGAACTTGCTGACGGTGTGGACATCCTTGTCGCCACGACCGGAGAGGTTCATCAGGATGATTTCATCCTTGCTCATCTTCGGTGCGCGCTTGATGACCTCGGCCAAGGCGTGGCTCGGCTCGAGAGCCGGAATGATGCCTTCAAGGCGCGTCAGCATCTGGAAGGCGTCCAGCGCCTCATGGTCCATGATCGGCACATATTCCACGCGGCCGATATCGTTCAGCCAGGAATGCTCAGGGCCGATGCCGGGATAATCGAGGCCGGCGGAGATCGAATGGCCTTCCTTGATCTGGCCGTCCTCATCCTGCAGCAGATAGGTGCGGTTGCCATGCAGCACACCTGGCGAACCGGCGGTGATGGAAGCGCAATGCTCGTCGCCCGAAAGACCCTTGCCACCGGCTTCGACACCGACGATGCGGACATTCTTGTCATCGAGGAAAGGATGGAAGATGCCGATAGCGTTCGAGCCGCCGCCCACGGCTGCCACGACCAGATCCGGCAGGCGGCCTTCCGCCTCCAGCATCTGCGCCTTGGCTTCCTCGCCGATAACGGCCTGGAAGTCGCGGACCATTTCCGGATAGGGATGCGGGCCGGCCGCGGTGCCGATCAGATAATAGGTGTCCTCGACATTGGTGACCCAGTCGCGCAGGGCCTCGTTCATGGCATCCTTCAGGGTGCCG
Source organism: Agrobacterium sp. CNPSo 2736 (assembly GCF_004005385.1). Taxonomy (NCBI): domain Bacteria; kingdom Pseudomonadati; phylum Pseudomonadota; class Alphaproteobacteria; order Hyphomicrobiales; family Rhizobiaceae; genus Agrobacterium; species Agrobacterium sp. CNPSo 2736. The sequence goes on from NZ_RZTX01000004.1 coordinate 41,258, forward strand.
TGGCCAGCCGTTACCGGCTTCACCTCGGCGCCCAGAAGCTTCATGCGGAACACATTCGGGGCCTGACGGGCAACATCCGTCGCGCCCATATAAACGACGCAGGGCAGGCCAAAGCGTGCAGCGACGGTAGCGGAGGCAACGCCGTGCTGGCCGGCGCCGGTTTCGGCGATGATGCGGGTCTTGCCCATGCGCTTGGCAAGCAGGATCTGGCCAAGGCAATTGTTGATCTTATGCGAGCCGGTGTGGTTCAGCTCTTCGCGCTTGAAATAGATCTTCGCGCCGCCAAGTTCCGCCGTCAGGCGTTCCGCAAAATAAAGCGGGCTCGGACGACCGGTATAGTGCGCGCCGAGATGCTTGAGTTCCGCCTGAAACGCGGGATCGGTCTTGGCCTTGTCCCATTCCGCCTGCAAATCCAGAATGAGCGGCATCAGCGTTTCGGCAACGAAGCGACCTCCGTAAATGCCGAAACGGCCGTCCTCATCGGGACCAGCGCGAAAAGAATTGGGTGTTGGCGCGTCGTTCACTTCAAGCTCCCTTTGGGCCTTTCGACCAATCATTCACCACATCGAAAAATGCGTCGATCATGGACAGATCCTTAACACCCGGCGCGCTTTCCACACCGGACGATAAATCTAGTCCGCTTGCGCTGGTCTCCGCCAGCGCCTCGGCGACATTGTCCTTGTTCAATCCCCCGGAAAGCATGTAATCCACACTTGCGTCAAGGGAGCGCAGGATGGTCCAGTCGAAGGAGACGCCGTTGCCGCCCGGAAGCTCGGAACCGGCGGGCGCCTTGGCATCCAGCAGAAAACGGTCGGCTATTCCAATATAAGGGTCGATTTTGGCAAGATCAGCGGCATCGCGAATGGAAATCGCCTTCATGACAGGCAGGCCATACAGCGCCTTGATGTTCAGCAGCCGCTCCGGGCTTTCATTGCCGTGCAGCTGCAGGATGTCCGGTTTTACGAGATCGACGATTTCATCGAGATAATCATTATCGGCATTGACGGTGACGGCAACCACCTTGGCGGCGCCACGGGCGGCTTCCGCCAGCCTGCCGGCAATATCGGGCTCGATGTTGCGCGGGCTCTTTTCAAAGAAAATAAAACCGACATGGGACGCGCCACGCCTGACGGCGCGCTCCAGCGCTTCCGGTGTCTTCAATCCGCAAATCTTGATATCCGGTTTCATACCCGCGACCTGACATGAAATGCGACAAGAGTCGAGCCAAATCGCATCCATTTCCGATGGAATGTTTCACGTGAATCCAGATGGCGATCCGCGCCGCAGGTTTCAATCGAAATCGATGGCGTGGAGTTTGGAACCATGGCGTTTCAGCCAGCTCTTGGCTTCTTCCGTGTGCGGGCAGAGCTTTTCGCATAATGCCCAGAATTTCGGGCCGTGGTTCATTTCGCTCAGATGCGCAACCTCGTGGGCGGCGAGATAGTCGATGACCCTTTCGGGGGCCATGACGATGCGCCAGGAAAAGCTCAGATTGCCGTCATGGGAACAGGAACCCCATCGGCTGCGCGTATCCTTCATGCTGATGGAACGCACCGGCCGGCCGGCTGCGCGCGCGTGAACGGCAACCAGTCGCTCCAGATCCGCCTTCGCTTCCTTTTTCAGAAATGTCGCTATCCGTCGTCTCAGATGTTCCGGCGCGCCGCTGACCTTCAGGACGGCCACCCCGTCGGCGTCTTTCGCGGTATGTGTAAGCCCTCGCAGGCTGCCAGTATGGTCAATACGGTGGGCTATGCCGCGAATATCGATGGTCGCACCGGGACGTAAACCGTCGTCGGGGCTGAATTTTACAAGCTTGCCTTCCAGCCAGCCCTGATGCCTCTCGAGAAAATCATCCACCTGGCGATGATGCAGGCCCATAGGGATCGTCAACTTCAGCGCCCTTCCACCCGGTTCGATGCGCAGCGTAATGCGCGTGGCGCGCGGATTCTCCCTGACCGTGATCGGCACCTGCCTGCCCGCCACGGCGACCGTGCGCTGGCTCGGTGCAACCTTCTTTGGGGCCGGCGATTTCAGGGATTTTCTGAGGAGCGAAAACATGAACCCTTTATAGCCGATTCGTCCATCGCTTGGCCATGCAAATGCGTGGCACGGCCGGCCGTCTGCCCTAAGCTGCCTGGTGTTTGCGGATGAAGTCCAGCATGCGCGGCACGATTTCCTTGCGGAAGCGCGACCCGTTGAAGACACCATAGTGACCGACATCCGGCTGCATGTAATGGGCGCGTTTGTCTTCAGGAATGTTCCGGCAGAGATCATGCGCGGCCTTTGTCTGGCCAACGCCGGAAATATCGTCGTTCTCGCCTTCCACCGTAAACAATGCGACTTTGCGAATGGCTGCGGGATCGACCGCCCTGCCCCGGTGCAGCATGTTCCCTTTCGGAAGCGCATGATCAATGAAGACCGTTTCCACCGTCTGCAGATAGAACTCCGCCGTCAGATCCATAACAGCCAGATATTCATCGTAAAATTCCCGGTGCTTTTCGGCGGAATCGCCATCATTCTTGACGAGGTTGAGGTAAAAATCCTTGTGCGCCGTCATGTGCTTGTCGAGGTTCATCGACATGAAGCCGGAGAGTTGCAGGAAGCCGGGATAGACATTTCGGCCAAAAGCCGGCTGCGGCCACGGCACCTGCATGACGACATTGTCGCGGAACCATTCAATGGGTTTCGCCTTGGCAAGACCGTTGACGGCAGTGGGGTTGATGCGCGTGTCAATCGGACCGCCCATCAGCGTCATGGATGCCGGCGCGAATTTATCGCCATCGGCCTCCATCAGCGAAACGGCGGCCAGCACCGGTACGGACGGCTGACAGACGGCGACCACATGCGCCCCCGGCCCGATCGCGCGCAGCATCTCGATGACGTAGCTGATGTAATCATCGAGATCGAAAGTGCCCTCACTCACCGGCACCGTGCGGGCGTCGGCCCAATCGGTGATGTAAATATCCGCCGAAGGCAGCAGGGCCTCCACAGTCCCCCGCAAGAGGGTAGCGTAGTGGCCGGACATCGGCGCCACCAGCAGCACCTTCGGATCGGACTGGCTGGCTGGATCAAGTTCTTTCTTGAAATGAAGCAAATTGCAGAACGGACGTGACCAAACCGTCTCTTCGACAACATTGACGGTCTCGCCATCGACAACCGTACTGCAAAGAGCGAATTCCGGTTTTGCGTAACGGCGCGTCATGCGCTCAAAGACCTCGAAACCGGCGTCGAGGCTTCTCCCCAAAGCCGTGCTGGAAAGTGGGTTGAGCGGATTGTTGCAAGCCTGGCGCATCATGTCGGCGCCGGCGCGCAGCGGCGCCATGGCCGCATGGTTCATTTCATAGAGGTGGTAGAACACTGATGACGCCTCCCTCGCGATCACGCTCTTTTTTTCAACCATAGCAGCTTTTCGCAGGTGCACAAAATCGAAGGCGCCGGCGGTTTCCCGCCGACGCCTCACTTTCCGTTGAACGCTGTGGCGATCAGATGTCGGCGACGAAGGTCTGCTTCTGGGAACCGAGGCCCTCGATACCGAGTTCCACGACATCGCCAGCCTTCAGGTAACGCGGCGGCTTCAGGCCCATGCCTACACCGGGCGGGGTGCCGGTGGAGATGACATCACCGGGATGCAGCGACATGAACTGGCTGAGATAGGAGACAACGTGCGCGACGCCGTACACCATGGTCTTGCTGGAGCCGTCCTGCATGGTCTGGCCATTGACCTTCAGCCACATGCCGAGGTTCTGCGGGTCAGTGATTTCGTCCTTCGTCACCAGCCAGGGGCCGATGGGGCCGAAGGTGTCGCAGGACTTGCCCTTGGTCCATTGCCCCGCACGCTCCGTCTGGAAGGCGCGTTCGGACACATCGTGCGAAACGCAATAACCGGCGACGTAGTCGAGAGCATCGGCTTCCGAGACATATTTGGCGGTCTTGCCGATGACGACGCCGAGTTCGACTTCCCAGTCGGTCTTTTCAGAACCGCGCGGAATGGTGACGTTGTCATTCGGACCGACGATGGCCGAGGTCGCCTTCATGAAAATGACCGGTTCCGGCGGTACGGTGGCGCCCGTTTCAGCGGCGTGGTCCGAGAAGTTGAGGCCGATGCAGATGAATTTCCCCGTTCCGGCAACGCAGGCGCCGATGCGCTCTTCGTTCAGCACCGGAAGTGTGCCGAGATCGATCGCGGCGATCTTCTTGAGGCTTTCGGGAGAAATAGCTTCGCCGCCAATGTCTTTGACATGGGCGGACAGATCGCGGACTTTTCCTTCCGCATCGAGGATTGCAGGTTTTTCCTGGCCGGGCTGGCCGACACGCATCAATTTCATGGAACTCTCTCCCGGTTGTCAGACAAGGTGATGCATATATGAACGATGCATTCATACTTGTCACCCCTTGACTGCGCCAAGTTTCGAAAAATACCTTTTCCTTCCCGTCAATCAAAAGGACATGGCCCGTGACGAACAGCAATTCCCGGCAATCCGAATATCCCGTCGATCCCCTCTTCCTCGATCGCTGGTCTCCGCGCGCCTTCGATGGCCACGCCATGCCGGCCCAGCATCTGATGACCATTCTGGATGCCGCGCACTGGGCGCCTTCCGCCTCCAACTATCAGCCATGGCGGTTTGTCTATGCGCACAAGGATAGTGAGGACTGGCCGCTCTTCGTGGAACTGCTGATGGAGGGAAACCAGCGCTGGGCAAAAAACGCCTCCGTGCTGCTGTTTGTCATTTCCCGCGACTACAACATCTCGCGCGACGGTGAGAAAAAACCATCCGCGACCCATTCCTTCGATGCCGGCGCTGCCTGGTTTTCGCTTGCCATGCAGGCCCACCTGCTCGGTTACCATGCCCATGGCATGGCTGGCATATTGAAGGACAAGATCGTTGAAAAACTGAACATCCCGGAAGGCTACAAGGTGGAGGCCGGGGTCGCCATCGGCACGCTGACCGACAAGTCCGTTCTCCCTGAGGATCTGGCGGAACGGGAAGTACCGAGCAAGCGCCTGCCCCTCTCGGATGTGGCCTTCGAAGGGCGCTTCACCGGCAAGGTTGATTGATGTTCTCCGAATGACAAAAGGCCCGGCGGAAATTGACCGCCGGGCCTTTTGTTAAATTTTCGTTTCACGTGAATCGTTACGCGAAACACCCCACAGGATTAAATGTCGAGGTTGGCGACGCTCAGCGCATTTTCCTGAATGAAGTCGCGGCGCGGTTCCACTTCATCGCCCATCAGGCGGGCGAACAGGCCGTCGGCGTCCGTCGCGTCACTCACCCTTACCTGCAGAAGCGAGCGGACATTGGCGTCGAGCGTGGTTTCCCACAGCTGCTCGGCATTCATTTCGCCGAGGCCCTTATAGCGCTGCATGGAAAGACCCTTGCGGCCGGCGGCAAAAATCGCATCCAGAAGCGCGCGCGGACCGGCCAGTTCCATGGTGCCATCCTTACGTTGCAGGACCGGCGGCGTGGCGTAGATATCGCGCGTGCGGGCTGCGAGCTGATCGATATGGCGGGCATCGGCCGAACCGAGCAGTCCCATATCCAGCGTCGAGACTTCCTTGACGCCGCGCACCATGCGCTCGAAGCGCAAACCGCCATCCTGCAGCACGGTGCCGGACCAGCCACGTTCGGTTTCTTCCGCGATCATGTCGAGACGCCGCGCCACTTCGGCAACGGTTTCCTCGGCGCGGGCAGCATCGGCTGAAAGCTCGGGGTTCAGCGCGCCGGCTATTGCCGCCTGTTCCACGATCGAGCGGCTGTAACGGGAATGGAGCCCGTCGATCAGCGAGCGCATGCGCACCGCATCCAGAATGACTTCGCGAAGATCGGCGCCGATACGCACTTCGCCAGAACCGAGAGTCAGCGAAGCTTCCTCGATACCCATGGAGATCAGGTACTCTTCCAGCGCCTTTTCATCCTTGAGGTACTGCACGGATTTGCCACGCGTGACCTTATAGAGCGGCGGCTGGGCGATATAGAGATGGCCGCGCTCGATCAGTTCCGGCATCTGGCGGAAGAAGAAGGTCAACAGCAGGGTGCGGATATGGGCGCCGTCGACGTCAGCATCCGTCATGATGATGATCTTGTGGTAACGCAGCTTGTCGGCGTTGAACTCGTCCTTGCCGATGGAGGTGCCGAGCGCGGTGATCAGCGTGCCGATTTCCTGGCTGGACAACATCTTGTCGAAACGGGCGCGCTCGACGTTCAGGATCTTGCCGCGCAGCGGCAGGATGGCCTGGGTTTCGCGCGAGCGGCCCTGCTTGGCCGAACCGCCAGCGGAGTCACCCTCAACAAGGAATAGTTCGGATTTCGCCGGATCGCGCTCGGAGCAATCGGCAAGCTTGCCGGGCAGAGAGGCGATATCGAGTGCGCCCTTGCGGCGCGTCAGTTCGCGCGCCTTGCGGGCGGCTTCGCGGGCGACCGCCGCTTCCACCACCTTGCCGACGAGGATTCTTGCGTCGGAAGGATGTTCTTCCAGCCAGGTGGAGAGCGCTTCGTTGACAAGGCTTTCCACGACCGGACGTACTTCGGACGAAACGAGCTTGTCCTTCGTCTGCGAGGAAAACTTGGGGTCGGGAACCTTGACGGAAAGAATGGCCGTCAGACCTTCACGGCAGTCCTCACCCTGCAGGCTGACCTTCTCCTTTTTCAGGATGCCCGAGGTTTCGGCATAGGAGGTCACCTGACGGGTCAGCGCCGCGCGGAACCCGGCCATATGGGTGCCGCCGTCGCGTTGGGGAATGTTGTTGGTGAAGCAAAGCACGTTCTCATGGTAGCTATCGTTCCACCAGAGCGCGACCTCAACCGTAATGCCGTCCTTTTCGCCCTTGATGGCGACCGGCTTGTCCACCAGCGGCTTCTTGGCACGGTCGAGATAACGAACGAAGGCTTCGAGACCGCCATCATAGAGCAGCTCTTCCTGCTTGATGTCCGAATGGCGCTTGTCGGTGAGCAGGATGCGCACGCCGGAATTCAGGAATGCGAGTTCGCGCAGGCGATGCTCCAGCGTTCCATAATCATAGTCCGTCATGGTGAAGGTCTGCGGGCTCGCCAGGAAGGTCACTTCCGTGCCCGAGCGGCCTTCATATTCGCCAATGACGGAAAGCGGCGCATCGGCGACACCATGGGTGAAGCCGATTTCGTGCAGCTTGCCGTTACGGCGGATTCTGAGCTTCAGCCAGACGGAAAGCGCATTGACCACGGAGACGCCGACGCCATGCAGGCCGCCCGACACCTTATAGGAGTTCTGGTCGAATTTGCCGCCCGCATGCAGCTGGGTCATGATGACTTCGGCGGCGGAAACGCCTTCGGAGGAGTGAATGTCGGTGGGAATGCCGCGTCCGTTATCCGTCACCGTCACCGAGCCGTCGGCATTCAGGGTCACCGTCACCAGATCGGCATGACCGGCGAGCGCCTCGTCGATGGCGTTGTCGACGACTTCATAGACCATGTGGTGCAGGCCGGAACCGTCATCGGTATCGCCGATATACATGCCGGGCCGTTTGCGCACGGCATCAAGGCCCTTGAGGACCTTGATCGAATCGGCTCCATATTCCGCGTTCGCGCCGACTTCGCTTGACGATGTTTCGGTCATAAATACTCTTTCCAAAGTTTTCTCGGGCCAGGTTTCCAGTGAGAGGGCCTGAAGCCAGCGAATCACTCAAATCCGACATGCGACTATAGAAATTCTACACCCAATCCCAAAGGCCGCATGCTTCAGGATGCTGCATAAAGCAGGGGATAGAGGGGTTTCAATCGCAAGAACGGCTTTTTTGCAGCACGGCTGACAGTTCCTCTACCACACTCGGCGGCAGCTTGCGAATATCCCGTGCCAGCCTGTTGGCGAAAGCCGTATATTGCGGCGGCAGACCGATGGTGTCGATCACCACTTTCGGGTCGGACGAACCGGCCAGAAAGAACAATTCCTCCGCCTCGTCCCAGATGATGTTGAAATATCCGGCGATGCGCTGGAGGAGATCGAAACTCGGCTTGCCGCGCTTGCCATGCTCCAGCGCCGAAAGATAGGCCGGCGATACGCCGATTGCGGCGGCCATTTCCTTCTGCGTCACGCCCTTGCGCTCGCGAAGCTGCCGCACGGCCTCCGCAAAGGGCGTCATGATTTTTCACCCCGCCGACGCGCCAGCCGCACATAAAGCGCGCCGTCGCCGCCATGATTGGCGGATGCATCCTCATAGGATGAAATCAGGTGGCGATATTCCGGCTTGGAAAACCACATGGGCACCGCCCTTTTCAACGCGCCGTCGCTGCCGATGGAACGGCCCTTGCCTGTTATGACGAGCACGTGTCTCAGACCTCGTTCATGCGCGCGCAACAGAAAATCAAGCAGCACCGCATGGGCTTCGCTCTGGAACATGCCATGCAGATCGATCCGCCCTTCCAGCGGCAATCGGCCCCGGGTGAGCTTGCGCTTGACCGGTTTTTCCATCGGCTGATGAATCTTCGGCTTCTTGTCCGGAGCGGGTGGCGACGGCTCGGCCGGCTCCAAAAGCATGCGCGGAAAAGCGCCTTTGCCGGTCTGCGGAACATTGGGCTCCACCGGAGGCTCCTCTATGTCATCGAAAGCCAGCAGGTCTTCCAGTCTGCCGGAGATCGGCCGCGTGGTTTTTGCGACCTTTCCCCACAGAATGCGCTCTTCCTTGCCGAGCTTGCGACTGCTCTTCATCGCCGATACCTCTGCGCAGCCACCTGCGGTATCAGTATATAAAAATCGGCCTCATTGCGCACCGTACCGGCCAGCTCTCCCGCTTCGAAACCGGAGCCGGTGAAAATATCGCCACGCGCCGGGCCAACGATGGCCGAGCCGGTATCGAGCGCCAGCATCAGACGCGCAAAAGGTTTTCCGTCATCGAGATGGGTAAGCGACGGCGCATGGATGAAGAAGGGAAGCCCGAAAGTGTGGATGAGCCTGTCCACCGCAAGGGCTCGCCCCGCGACCAACGGAACCTTCGCAGCCGCAATCGGCCCCATATGCTGATCGGCGACATCCGCCTCCCGGAAAAAAATATAGGAGCGGTTATGCCATAGCACCCCGTCCACCTTATCCGGATGGTCAGCGAGCCATTTGCGGATCGTCTGCATCGACACGGTTTTCGGATCGAGTTCCCCGCGATCGAGCAGCAGACGGCCAATCGGTGAAAAAGCGTGGCCGGCCTTTGCCGCATAGGTGATGCGCTTTACCGCGCCATCGCGAAACACCAGACGCGCCGCACCCTGCACATGAACGAAAAACAGGTCGACCTTCGATCTTGCCCAGGCAATCTCAAGGCCCCTGCCCGTTAGATACCCTTCATCGATCTCCCGGCGGTCGGGAAAATAGGAAATACCATTTTCATCCTCCCTGCCGAAAGCATAGGACGTATCGAAGCCGGCGGGCCGATTGGCGTCGTCGATATCCACCAGCTCCGACGGCCGGCGGTAAATCGGGTAACGCCAGATGTCGTCGGGCTCGGACGACACCTCCAGTTCAGGTTCGTAAAAAGCGGTCACGAAACCGCTTTTTCCCTGAGCCGGAGAAATCCTGAAAGGCACGCAATTGGTTTCAAAAAACCGGCGCGCCTGTTCCGGACTGCTTGTCTGGTTTTTCTCGGCGCTTTCCAGAATCGGGACCAGTTCCGCCGCCGTGACCCCGAGCGCGCCGGTCCTGTAGGGTTTTGCATTTCGAAGATGCGACAGGATCGTCGCCATCGCCGGAAAAAGCTTGCCCGGATCGTCTTGCCGCCATCCGGGCAGGTCGCTGAAAGAAACTTCTTCGATCGAAAAGGGCGCGGTCATTGCTCGGATTCAGTAGCGATCAGCTTCCAGTTTGGATCGCGCGAGCGGATATCGCGCGAGAAGGTCCAGATGTCGTCCACCTCCGCAACCGCATCCGGATCGCCATCCACCAGCTTGCCATCCTTGTCATAGGTCGCCGAAATCAGCTGGCTGACGATCCTCAGCGTGATCTGCACTTCGGAATCACGTACACTGGCCTGCGTGATATCTGCTTTCTCGATACCCACGAAGGTGGACTTCACCACCTCGCCACGACCTTCCCTCTCGGAAATGGCCGCCTCGAAACCGTCGAAAACCTCCTTCGACAGAAGGTTCTTGAGCGTCTTGCGGTCGCCATCGGCAAAGCCCATGACAATCATTTCATAGGCCATGCGGGCACCGTTCAGGAATTCCTTCGGCCCGAAGGACGGGTCCTTGGTCATCACCTCACGCAACGACGCATTGAGCGGCGTATCGACAGGCGCAAGCGCATCCGCCTCGGCAAAACGGTTTTCGTCGTCACCCTCGCTGCGCCTCGGCAGGGTCACGACCTTGTTATCGTCTGCAACGGGACCCTTTGCCACATCTCGCGGGCTATAGGGGTCGAATGGCGGCTTCTCATTGCCCGTGCGGCGACCGAGGACACTGCGCAGCTGAAAGAAGATCAGCACCGCTGCAACGAGAAAAAACAATGTGATAAAGTCGCTGAAGCCCATCTTTTACCAAAACCGCCATTTAAATTCGAAAACCACACCATCATATAGTCTGCATCTTATCATCATTCAAATGTGCAGATTCAATCATCGGTGTCCCGGGAACCGGCAATCTGCCAGAGATGCACACGCAAGGCTAGAAGATGCGTTTTTCCTTTCTCCCCATCGTCATCCTGATGATGCCCATCCTCGAAATTGCCGGCTTCATTATCGTCGGCAAGGCAATCGGTTTGTGGCTGACATTGGCGCTTGTCCTGTTCACCTCGTTTCTGGGGTTGCTCATCCTGCGGCTCGGCGGCATCGGCATGGTGAGAAACCTTCAGGATTCGGGGCGTACCGGTGCGCAGCCGGCGGATGAGCTGGTGAATGGCGCCATGCGCGTCGTTGCCGGGATCCTGCTTTTCATTCCCGGTTTCATTACCGACATTCTCGGCCTTCTGCTTCTGTCGCCCACCGTGCGACGCTTTTTCTGGAAAGCCTTCGGGCCGCGCGTCGTCGTTGCGGGTTCCTTTCGGCAATCCGGCCAGCAATTCGGTCCTCAGCCCGGCGATTTTTCCGGCTTTCGGAACGATCCGGGACGTGCGGACAATTCGAAGGTGGTGGATCTCGATGAGGAGGAGTTTCATCGCGAAGAGCCAAAGGGTTCGCCATGGTCGCGCAAACCGGACGATCGCGATCTGCCCAAACCCTGATCCCGGGCGGAATGGATCGCGATGAGCCGATCACGAAGGGTTGTAAGCCCCCGGTCGAAATGATAGACCGCGTTCCACGAATTCACGCCGTGAGGAAATGTAATGACCGCTGAAAATGGTGCACAGGGCGCAGTAAGTCCTTCCCTCAACATTCTTGCCCAGTACATCAAGGATCTTTCCTTCGAAAATCCGGGTGCTCCTCGCTCGCTTCAGGCCCGTGACAATGCGCCGTCGATCAACATCAATGTCAACGTCAACGCGAACCCGATCTCGGGTTCGGATTTCGATGTTGTCCTGACGCTGAACGCAGAAGCCAAGGATGGCGACAAGGTGCTGTTCGCGGCCGAGCTGGTTTATGGCGGCGTCTTCCGCATCGCCGGTTTCCCGCAGGAACATATGCTGCCGGTGTTGTTCATCGAATGCCCGCGCCTGCTGTTCCCCTTCGCGCGCCAGATCATTGCGGACGTTACCCGCAATGGCGGTTTCCCGCCGCTGATGATCGATCCGATCGATTTCGCGCAGATGTTCGCCCAGCGCGTTGCCGAGGAACAGGCAAAGGCCAAGGTTCAGGCCGTACCGAACTGAGCGACGCGGCTCTGCGCTGAAGAATTCAGACAAAACAAAACCCGGGTTCATGCCCGGGTTTTTCTTTGACGGCATTCACCGTTTCCGGTGCCTGGACAGGTATCAATTCTGGTAACGGTTCCAGATCGCCTTGTCGCCCATGCCGAGAACGAGTTTGCCATGGGCCGCAAGCGTTTCCGCATCCAGCCTTGAGGGCAAAGCCCGCGGCCTTTGCAGCGGCTCAAGCGGAACGTCCTCCTCGACGATGATGGTTTCCTGCTTGGCGGCGGAACCGAAACCGAGCGCCGTCTGGCGCCCGCCGATCATTTCAATATAAACTTCGGCGAGCAGCTCGGAGTCGAGAAGCGCGCCGTGCTTGGTACGGTGGGAATTGTCGATGCCGTAACGCCGGCAAAGCGCGTCCAGCGAGTTCGGTCCCATGGGGTGCTTGCGACGGGCGAGCGAAAGCGTATCCGTCACCAGATCGGCAGCGACCGGTTCAATACCGAGACGGGCGAATTCCGCATTGATGAAGCCCATGTCGAATGTGGCGTTATGCGCTACCCAGCGCGCGCCCTCGAAGAAGTCACGAATCTGGTCGACGACCTCGGCGAATTTGGGTTTATCCTTCAGAAACTCGTCAGTAATCCCGTGAACGGCAAGTGCGTCGGGGTGAACCTTGCGATCTTCCGGGCTGATGTAGAGATGCAGCGTGCGGCCGGTGGGAAAGTGATTGATCAGCTCAATGCCGCCGATTTCAATCACGCGGTCCAGCTTCGATTCCAGTCCCGTGGTTTCCGTATCGAAAATGATCTCACGCATTCGTCTCTCCGCGGCGCGACTCAGCGGCCAGTTTCTGCAGAATCTCTCTTACCTGATCCCGTGCCGCTTCGACACCATTTCCGGAATCGACGATAAAATCGGCACGGCGGCGCTTTTCGGCGTCGGGCATCTGCCGGGCGAGGATCATTTCGAATTTCTCTTCCGTCATTCCCGGCCGGGACAGAACCCGCTCCCGCTGAATCTCCGGCGCGCAACTGACGACGACGACTTTATGGACACGGCTTTCCGCCCCGGTTTCGAACAGCAGAGGAATGTCTAGGAGGGCGAATTGCCGATCCTCTTTCCTTGCCTGCTCCAGAAAAGCCTCCTGCCTTCCGCGCACCAGCGGATGCACGATCTCTTCCAGTCTGCTAAAATTAGCCGGATTCTGCCGCAAGACCTCACCGAGTTTCTGCCTGTCCACCGTGCCGGAAACGGTTGTGCCCGGAAAGGCCGCTTCGATCAGCGGAACGGCTTCCGCCCGGTAAAGCCCGTGCACCACCTCATCCGAATCGAGAACCGGAACCCCCTCCCCGGCAAACAACTTCGCCGTCGTCGTTTTTCCCATTCCAATCGAGCCGGTGAGACCGATGACGATCATCAATGTTTCTCCATGTCCTCGATGATGAGAGACCGCAGGGCCTCATCGACCTCCGGCATTTTGCCGAACCATCGCTTGAAACCGGGTTTTGCCTGATGGAGCAGCATGCCGAGCCCATCGACGGTTGCGATGTCCTGCTCTTCCGCCATTTTCAGGATCGGGGTTTTCAACGGCACATAAACGATATCGGTTACAATGGCCTGGGCGGCCAGCGGCGAGAAATCGATATGTGGCGCTTCCGTTCCATCCATGCCGAGCGACGTCGTATTCACGAAAAGCCCGGCACCCTGCATGACCTCATGAAGTGCTGCCTGGGGATGGGCAAAAACCCGCGGCCCAAAACGGTCGGCCAGTTCGCGCGCCCGTTCGACGGTACGGTTGAGAACATGGATTTCGGCGATACCGCGATCACGCAGCGACTGAATGACCGCACGACTTGCGCCGCCGGCACCCAGAACCACTGCTCGCTCGGTCCTGTCCCAGCCCGGATGCTGCTCATCGAGATTGGAGACGAAACCATAACCATCCGTATTGGTGGCGTGAAGCTCGCCCTCCTCCATCCAGACAGTGTTGGCGGCGCCGAGTTCTTCCGCCAGAGCATCCGGTCTGTCTGCCAGCCGATAAGCCGCTTCCTTATGGGGAATGGTGACATTGCCGCCGACGGCCGTGCCTGGCCTACCCTGCTTCAGGGTTGCAATGAAATTCGCGAAATCGTCCGGAGAGATTTCCACCGCCTTATAGGAACCGGCAATGCCGAATTTCCTCAGCCAATAGGAATGGATAATCGGCGATCGAGAATGCTTGATCGGATAGCCGACAACGAAGGCGTTTATGGTTAATGTTTCACGTGAATCAGCCATCGATGACATCCATGTCGCGCAGTTTCGATAAAAGCGGCAGAAGCGGCAAACCGAGAATCGTGAAATAATCGCCCTCGATAGAGGTGAATAGCTGGATTCCCTCTCCTTCGAGCTGATACGCGCCGACGCTGCTCAAGGCCTTTTCTCCCACCCGTTGCAGGTGGCGGGAGACAAATTCTGCGCTCAAGGTCCGAACGGTCAGCTCGGCGCTGGAAACGATCTGCCATACCACCTCGCCATGTCGGACGAGAACGGCAGCGCTGTTCAGGCGATGGACCTTCCCGGACAATGACAGCAGATGCGCTTCGGCCTCCGCCATGGTTTTCGGCTTGTGATAGACGCGGGCGCCGAGCGACATGGTCTGGTCGCAGCCGAGAACCAGTGCTTCCGGATAAAGCGCGCCGACCGCAAGAGCCTTGGCCTTGGCGAGTTGCAGTGCAACCTCTTCCGGACTGGCGCCGTCTCGTTCCAGCTGTTCATCGAGCGCACGCTCGTCAATATCCGCCGGGATGGCCGAAAATGTCAGCCCCGCATTGCGCATCAGCATCTGGCGGGATGCGCTGGACGAGGCGAGGATCAATTCTTGTTGCATCGACTGTCTGCTCCGAATGGTGCGATTCGGATTATCGTGTCCTCGAACGAAGGGCAAGGATCGCTGCCGCCGTTTCCTCGATGGAGCGGCGTGTGACATCGATCAGCGGCCAATTGTTGCGGGCGCAGAGCGCTCGTGCATATTTCAGCTCTTCCATGATGGTGGCTCGATCCGTGTAGCGGCCGCTGTCAAATCCGCCCGTCGCGCCGAGTTCCCGGTTTTCACGCACCTGCGATATCCGGTCCGATGTTGCAACCAGCCCGACGATCAGCGGCCGCGTGGCCGCATAGAGGCTGTCGGGCAAAGGCACATTGGGAACGACCGGTATATTGGCGGTCTTTATTCCCCTGTTGGCGAGATAGATGCTGGTCGGTGTTTTGGAGGTGCGGCTGATGCCGATGATGACTATATCAGCCTCGTCATAGGTCTCGGGCATTTGCCCGTCATCATGATCCATGGCGAAATTGAGCGCCTCGATCCGGGCGAAATAATCCGCATTCAAGGCATGTTGCGCGCCCACCCGCCGTCTGGACGGCGCACCTAAATAGGTCTGGAAGATGCCGATGATGGGTTCAAGGACATTCACGCACGGCACCCCGATCGCATGGCACCGCAAATCCAGAAACTCGGCCAGCTGCTGGTCGACGATCGTATAGAGAACGATGCCCGGTTCCTTGTCGATGAGATCGACGACTTGCGCGAGCTGCTTCTGGTTTCGAATCATAGGATAGACATGTTCTACCGGCATGGAAGCGTGGAACTGGGCCGAAACGGCTCGACCGGCCGACATCAGAGTCTCTCCCGTTGAGTCCGAAATCAGGTGCAGATGG
This sequence comes from Agrobacterium sp. CNPSo 2736, assembly GCF_004005385.1. Classification (NCBI taxonomy): domain Bacteria; kingdom Pseudomonadati; phylum Pseudomonadota; class Alphaproteobacteria; order Hyphomicrobiales; family Rhizobiaceae; genus Agrobacterium; species Agrobacterium sp. CNPSo 2736. Next base: position 56,699 of record NZ_RZTX01000004.1, read on the forward strand.
AAGAAGCTTTTTTTGTTCTCCACGCTGTTTTTCTCCCGCTGTTGATAAACCGGGACAAATCTCCGAATTGTCCTGCGGGTCGAACCGCGACGTGAATAAAGTGGTGTTTTTCCACAATCCGCAAGCGACTTCAATCGTCTCCGACGTGCTTGTGAATTGTTGGAAGAATGCGAAACCGTTCAAAATTTTCCCCAGATTATCCACAATCGTCCTGTTTTTCTGGGTCGCCATAAATAACTGAAATTATTTATAAAACTCCTATTATCCGGATTATTCAAAAACAAGCGTACCGATAACATCCGCAGGCACGCTTGAAACTTTGCGGCTGCGGCATTTCGACTGGAATGATTTTAATCCTTGCTACCCACAGACTCTAAGAAATAGAAAATCTTTTAAATCTCTTTGATTTTATTTTTTAGAAGCTGGGTGCCATGAGCGAACGCAAGGTTATGACGGTGTTGAACGGGCAGACGGTCACACCGCCGCCTATATGGCTGATGCGACAGGCTGGGCGTTATCTTCCCGAGTATAGGGAAACGCGAAAGAGCGCCGGTAGTTTCCTCGATCTCTGTTATAATCCCGAACTGGCGACCGAGGTGACCCTTCAGCCCATTCGCCGGTTCGGGCTGGATGCCGCCATTCTCTTTTCCGATATTCTGGTGATACCCGATGCGCTTCATCGCAACGTGTCTTTCAGCGAAGGAAAAGGTCCGGCCATGGACCCGATCGATGTCAGCGGTATCGAGAAGCTGGACGCCGCAAATGTCATGACGCATCTTTCTCCTGTTTTCGAAACCGTTTCCCGTCTGCGTACCTCTTTGCCCGATGAAACGACGCTTCTCGGTTTCTGCGGCGCGCCGTGGACGGTTGCGACCTATATGATCGCAGGGCACGGAACGCCGGATCAGGCCCCGGCGCGGTTGTTCGGTTATCAGGAGCCGGTGGCCATGGAAAAGCTGCTGGCTTTCCTCGCCGACGTTTCCGCCGATTATCTGGTCGCGCAGATCGATGCAGGCGCGGATGCGGTTCAAATCTTCGATTCCTGGGCCGGCGTGCTCGGTGAGAAGGAATTTGAGGATTATGCTATAAAACCCGTTGCCCGCATTATCGCATCGGTGCGCGCCCGTCGGCCTTCGGCAAAAATCATCGCCTTCGCCAAGGGGGCCGGTTATCTTCTCAAGGATTATCGTCGCAAGACGGGCGCCGACGCCATTGGGCTCGACTGGTCGGTGCCGCTGAGCTTTGCAAGAGATTTGCAGAAGGAAGGGCCCGTGCAGGGCAATCTCGACCCCATGCTGATGGTGGCGGGCGGCAGGGCGCTGCGGGATGGTATAGATGCCGTGCTGCAGGCTCTTGCACAGGGTCCGCTGATCTTCAATCTCGGCCATGGCATCACCCCGCAGGCTGACCCGGAAAACGTCACCCGGCTGGTGCAGCAGGTGCGTGCCGGCGGAGCCGGAGCATGAGCGGCGAAAAACAGACCTCCGCCCGTTCCGGAAACCGGGCGGCTTTGCGCGCCGGCATCGCGCTCGGTGTCTTTGCTGCCTTCGTCGCCCTGTTATTCTATGCCGATCCGGCGGATCTCTATCTCTGGATCAAGGCGCTGCATATCATCGCCGTTATTTCCTGGATGGCGGCAATTTTTTACCTGCCGCGGCTCTTCATCTACCACACCGATGCACCCGCCGGTTCGCAGCGGTCCGAAACCTTCAAGGTGATGGAGCAGCGGCTGATCAAGGTGATCATGAACCCGGCGATGATGATATCCTGGATCTTGGGACTTTATCTCGCATGGTCGGTTTATGGTTTTTCCGGCGGCTGGCTGCATGCCAAGATCGCGCTGGTGGTGCTTCTGACCGCAACCCATGTTTATTTCACGCGCAGTGCAAAACGTTTCGCGCGGGATGAAAATACAAGGCCTGCCCGTCACTGGCGGTTGATGAACGAGGTTCCGACGGTGCTGATGATCCTCATCGTCATACTTGTGGTTGTGAAACCCTTCGGTTAAGACGGTGCGACGATAAATTTCGCGGAATTCGTGCTTTCCTCTTGCAGCGGCCGTGTTCAATCGCTATTTTCGGGCCACTCATCTTCGTGGCATGTGAATTATTCAGTCATCTGCGGTATCTCCCACAGCATCTGATTCGCGAACACGCCCTCCCCCGACATTACATTATCAAACGGTCTTCTCTTCATGGCTGAAATGAAGCTTCAGGAACTTAAGAGCAAATCGCCTACCGACTTGCTGACTTTTGCCGAATCCCTGGAAGTTGAAAATGCGAGCACCATGCGCAAGCAGGAGCTCATGTTCGCAATCCTCAAGGTTCTCGCGAGCCAGGACATCGAAATCATCGGCGAGGGCGTCGTTGAAGTCCTGCAGGACGGTTTCGGGTTCCTGCGATCCGCAAATGCAAACTATCTGCCCGGTCCGGACGATATCTATATCTCGCCGTCGCAGATCCGCCGCTTCTCGCTGAAGACCGGCGATACCGTTGAAGGACCGATCCGCGGCCCCAAGGAAGGCGAACGTTATTTCGCGCTTCTCAAGGTCAATACGATCAATTTCGACGATCCGGAAAAGATCCGCCACAAGGTTCACTTCGACAATCTGACGCCGCTTTATCCGAATGAGCGCTTCAAGATGGAACTGGATGTTCCGACCTCGAAGGACCTGTCGTCGCGTGTGATCGATCTCGTTGCGCCGCTCGGCAAGGGTCAGCGCGGATTGATCGTTGCGCCGCCGCGTACCGGTAAGACCGTTCTGTTGCAGAACATCGCCCATTCCATCACGGCAAATCATCCGGAATGCTACCTGATCGTTCTCCTGATCGATGAACGTCCGGAAGAAGTGACCGACATGCAGCGTTCCGTGAAGGGCGAGGTTGTGTCCTCCACCTTCGACGAACCGGCCGTTCGTCACGTGCAGGTCGCCGAGATGGTCATCGAAAAGGCGAAGCGTCTGGTCGAACACGGCCGTGACGTCGTCATCCTGCTCGATTCCATCACGCGCCTCGGCCGTGCCTACAACACGGTTGTTCCCTCCTCCGGCAAGGTTCTGACGGGTGGTGTGGACGCCAACGCCCTGCAGCGTCCGAAGCGTTTCTTCGGCGCCGCTCGTAATATCGAAGAAGGCGGTTCGCTGACCATTATCGCAACCGCGCTGATCGATACCGGCAGCCGTATGGATGAAGTCATCTTCGAAGAATTCAAGGGTACCGGTAACTCGGAAATCGTGCTTGACCGCAAGGTTGCCGATAAGCGCATCTTCCCGGCACTGGATATTCTGAAATCCGGTACGCGTAAGGAAGACCTGCTGGTGCCGCGTCAGGATCTGCAGAAGATTTTCGTTCTTCGCCGTATTCTCGCGCCGATGGGTACGATGGATGCCATCGAGTTCCTCATCGACAAGCTGAAGCAGACCAAGAACAATTCCGATTTCTTCGAATCGATGAATACCTGATCCGAACTTTAGCCGGATTCATCATAAGAGCTTTAAAGCCGTATCCGTTTATTCGGATGCGGCTTGACTGTTTTAGACCGAGGTGAATGATGCCAGCTTCCGCCGATACGATCTATGCGCTTTCCAGCGGTGCGCTGCCGGCGGGTGTGGCTGTTCTCAGGATCAGTGGCTCCAAGGCTTTCCATGCCCTAGAGATGTTGACGGGCCGGGAACTTCCTTCACCACGAAAGGCTACGCTCTGCTCGATTCGGAATCGAAACGATGAGATCATCGACCAGGCGCTGGTAATCGCCTTTCCAGCTCCAAATTCTTTCACGGGTGAACACTGCGTTGAAATTCATAGCCATGGCAGTCGCGCGGTCATGGCTTCGATTTTCGCCGAACTGGAAAATCTTGACGGACTTCGGCCTGCCGATGCCGGTGAATTCTCTCGTAGAGCCTTCGAGAATGGGAAGATGGATCTCCTTGAGGTCGAAGGTCTCGCCGACCTGTTGCAGGCTGAAACGGAAATGCAGCGACGGTTGGCGGTAGAGCAGAGTACCGGTAAATTGTCGGCACTCTATGACGGCTGGGCCAGCCGCCTGACGCGCGCTCGCGCTCTCATCGAAGCGGAACTGGATTTTGCCGACGAGGAGGACGTTCCGGATTCCGTGGCGGCTCAGGTTTGGGAAGCCATGACGCTTCTCAAAAAGGAAATCCGTGATCATCTCCAGGGCGGTGAAAGCGGCGAAATCATTCGCGACGGATTCAAGGTCGCTCTCGTCGGTGCACCGAATGCAGGCAAATCCACTCTTCTGAACGCCCTTAGCGGCCGCGATGTTGCTATCGTTACCGATATTGCCGGTACCACGAGAGATGTCTTGAGCGTCGATATCAATCTGGAAGGATATCTGGTCCGGATATTCGATACGGCAGGAATACGGGAAACACAGGATGTCGTGGAGCTTGAAGGTGTGAGGCGCGCGGTTCTGACAGCGGAAACGGCAGATCTCATTCTGCTGCTGCAGGATAATGATTCGTTTCCGAAACAATCTCTCGAGTCATTCAAGAACCAGAGCTGTTTACGGGTTAGAACGAAAACAGCGCTTCATTCCCCTGTCCTGGATGATGGATTTGATTTGTCTATCTCAGCCAGGGAAGGAATAGGTTTGAACGAATTGCGTTCGATGCTGAAGCAGGAGATAGAAAAACGCGTCGGTGCCGGCCAGACTTTGGTTCCCGCGCGCGCCAGACATAAAAAACGACTTGAAGAGACGCTGAACTATGTTAGTGATGCGCTCGATTCCGGGACCCTGGACCTTGCGATAAGGTCGGAATATTTAAGACTCGCCGCGACATCGCTCGGACGGATTACCGGCCGCGTTGATGTGGAAGATTTGCTCGGCGTGATCTTCTCGGAATTCTGCATAGGAAAATGATTCACGTGAAACATCGACGGCCGAAGCGGTGATGTCGATGCTGATAGAACAGGGCGCAGGGATATGCACCATTCATTCGATGTCGTTGTTATTGGCGGCGGCCACGCGGGCAGCGAAGCCGCGGCCGCGGCTGCAAGGCATGGTGCAAGAACCGCCCTTGTTACTCACAAGCGTGAGACGATTGGCGTCATGTCCTGCAACCCTGCTATCGGCGGTCTGGGAAAGGGACACCTCGTTCGGGAAATCGATGCACTAGATGGCTTGATGGGTAGGGTTGCCGATGCAGCGGGCATCCAATTCCGTATGCTCAATCGCAAAAAGGGACCGGCCGTCCGCGGTCCGCGCACTCAAGCCGACCGGCGGCTCTACCGGGAAGCCATGCAGCGTGAGATCGATGCGATTGACAATTTGACCATTATTGAAGGCGATGCTTTCGATATTGAGATGGTCGATGATCGAGTCGCAGCCGTTATCATGAAGAACGGTAGCCGGATTCCTTGTGGCGCGGTTGTGCTGACGAGTGGCACCTTCTTGCGCGGTCTCATTCATATCGGTTCCGAAAAGATTCCGGCGGGGCGCGTGGGAGAAATGCCGTCTGTTGGCCTCTCAGACACTCTCGCGAGACTGGGTCTCGTTATGGGTCGCCTGAAAACCGGCACCCCTGCCCGACTGGACGGACGCACGATTGACTGGAACGCGGTGGATCGGCAGGCCGCCGATGAGGATCCTGTCCCTTTTTCCTTCATGACGGATAACATTCTCAATCCGCAAATAGAATGTGGCGTAACTCGCACCACTCCGGCTGGGCATAAGATCATTCAGGACAATATTCATCTGTCGGCGATGTATTCGGGACAGATCGAAGGGGTTGGTCCGCGTTATTGCCCGTCGATTGAGGATAAGATCACCCGTTTTGGAGAACGGGACGGTCATCAGATATTCCTAGAGCCGGAAGGTCTCGACGATCACACCATTTACCCAAACGGCATATCGACGTCCCTTCCCGCTTCCGTTCAGGAGCAATTTATCCGAACGATACCGGGCCTTGAGCAGGTGACGATCCTGCAGCCGGGTTACGCGATCGAATATGACTATGTCGATCCGCGTGAGCTGAAGCCTTCGCTGGAATGCCGCAAGATTCCGGGATTGTTTCTGGCCGGCCAGATTAATGGAACGACGGGTTATGAAGAAGCGGGCGCTCAGGGTCTCGTTGCAGGCTTGAATGCCTCCCTTTATGCGGGCAAGGCCGATCCGGTCTATTTTAGCCGAACCGAGTCTTATATCGGCGTCATGATTGATGACCTGACATCGAAGGGTGTCAGCGAGCCCTACCGCATGTTTACGTCCAGAGCGGAGTATCGTCTATCCCTGCGCGTGGACAATGCGGATTTGCGGCTTACACCCGTTGGCCAGATGGCTGGCATTGTCGGCCGTGCACGGCAGGAACGCTTCGCAAATTTCATTTCCGATCTGGATCGCGGTCGAGAGCTGATGAAGGCGATTTCCATCAGCCCATCCCAGGCGGCGAAGCAGGGGCTGAAACTTAATCAGGACGGCCAACGCCGGTCCGTTTATGAATTGCTGGCCTATCCGGATATGACTCTCGAAGTCCTTACCGAACATTGGCCGGAATTGGGCGCCCTTGACAGAAAAGTTGCCGAGGTCTTGCAGATCGAGGCGAGTTATGCGGTCTATATGCAGAGGCAGAGCGCCGATATCGTCGATATCAAGCGGGACGAAGACAGAAAAATCCCGGATGACTTTGATTTTAAGAGTCTGTCCGGCCTTTCCAACGAGCTTAAACAAAAGCTGGAAAAAGCCCGTCCTGAGAATATTGCCCAGGCCGCGCGTGTTGACGGCATGACGCCGGCTGCGATATCGCTGCTGCTCGCACTTCTGCGGAAAGATTTCGCAACGCGAAGTGAAAAATTACGCATGCACCAATAGCGAGTCGGATTATGAAGATAAACGGCCAGAGTGTTTCACGTGAAACACAGGAAAGGCTCGAACATTTTGTCGAGCTTTTCAAGAAGTGGAACAGAACCACAAATCTGGTAGCGCCTTCCACTCTCGCCGAGCTTTGGAACCGGCATGTGGCCGACAGCGCGCAAATATTCCAACTCTCTCCGCAGCCAAAAAAGTGGATTGATCTTGGAAGCGGTGGCGGATTCCCCGGTGTTGTCACCGCGATTTTTCTGGCGGAGCTTGGCGACGGCTGGGTTGATCTGGTCGAAAGCAATAATAAAAAGGCGGCATTCTTGCGAATTGCACTGAAGGAAACCGGCGCAAGAGGTGCAGTTCATCCCGTCAGGATCGAAACAGCACCGGAAATCATCAAAAATTGCGACGCTGTTTCAGCACGCGCGCTCGCCGAACTGGATCTGCTTTTCGACTATATCCATCCCTGGGCGCAGAATAACCCGAATCTCAAGGCCTATTTTAATAAAGGCCGGGATTGTGATTCTGAAGTGCAGAAAGCACATGGTCGCTGGGAGTTTGATCTGGTAAAACACCAGAGTGCCATTGAGGCAGATTCTGTTGTTCTTGAAATCAGCAACCTCGCTTTGAGGCGCTGACGAGCTGGCCAGGTGCGGCATGACTTTGGAAAAAAACCGGATTATCGCAGTTGCAAACCAGAAAGGCGGCGTTGGTAAAACAACCACCGCCATCAATCTGGCTACCGCGCTGGCGGCTATTGGTGAGCGCGTGCTGATTGTGGATCTGGACCCGCAGGGTAATGCGAGTACCGGACTTGGAATCGACCGCAAGGAGCGCAAGCTTTCGTCCTATGATCTTCTGGTGGGGGATCATGGAGTAGCGGAAGTTGCTGTTCCGACCGCCGTTCCCAATCTCGACATCGTACCCTCCACGATGGATTTGCTTGGTTTCGAGATGCAGGTCGCGAATGTTTCCAACCGCGTTTTCCTGCTGCGTGCGGCAATGGAGACGCAGGAAGCCAGAGGCTATTCCTATATTCTCGTCGACTGCCCCCCTTCTTTCAATCTTTTGACGATGAATGCCATGACGGCCGCACATTCCGTGCTGGTGCCGCTGCAATGCGAGTTCTTTGCGCTGGAGGGTCTTAGTCAGTTGCTGGATACGGTCAGTCAGATTCGTGGATCGGTGAACCCGCAGCTTGATATACAGGGCATTGTTCTTACGATGTTCGATGCGCGAAATAATCTTGCACAGCAGGTTGTTTCCGATGTGCGCACGCATCTGGGCGAAAAGGTTTACCACACGCTCATTCCACGCAATGTGCGTGTTTCCGAAGCGCCGTCCTATGGTAAACCGGCAATTCTCTATGATCTGAAATGCGCCGGCAGCCAGGCCTATCTGCAACTGGCGTCGGAAGTGATTCAGAGAGAGCGTCTGCGTAAAGCCGCCTGACGTTTGCCGGAATGTATGGAGTAATATCTTATGAGTGATGATCTTTCCAAGCGTCGGCTGGGGCGCGGTCTTGCCGCATTGATCGGAGAAATGGACCAGCCTGTGCCGGTGGGTGAGCCCCAGCGCGCTGTTAACGCTGATCGTACCATCCCCATTGAGTTCATCGCTCGCAGCCAGAGAAACCCGCGGCGTCATTTCGACGAGAATGAGCTGCAGGATCTTGCCGCCTCCATTCGTCAGCATGGAATAGTTCAGCCTGTGGTCGTGCGAACGGTCGGAGTCAACCGCTACGAGATTATTGCGGGTGAAAGACGCTGGCGTGCGGCGCAGCTGGCGGGCTTTACCGATGTTCCCGTCATTGTTCGCGACGTGGATGATCGCACGGCGCTGGAACTGGCGATTGTCGAAAACGTACAGCGTTCCGACCTCAATCCGCTCGAAGAAGCGATGGGGTATGAGCAGCTGATCGCCGAACACGGCTATACGCAGAATGATCTCGGCGAAATCATCGGCAAGAGCCGAAGCCACGTTGCCAATAGCCTGCGGCTTTTGAAGCTTCCCGATCCGGTGCGTGATATGCTGGCGGATGGCTCGCTCTCTGCAGGTCATGCCCGTGCGCTTGTTTCCACCTCCGATCCGGCGACGCTTGCTAAAACAATCGTATCCAAGGGACTTTCAGTCCGTGATGCCGAGCGCCTGGCGCAGAACGATATCAAATCGCAGGGCGATGTCGCGGAGAAGCGACCTGCTGCGGAGAAGGATTCCGATACGATCGCGCTCGAACGCAGCCTGTCCGATGCTCTAGGGCTGGATGTGAAGATTAGCCACAAGGGCGGATCGGGTCAAATCCGTATCGGTTATCGCACATTGGAACAGCTTGAAGCGGTATGCCGGCTTCTCGAGCAGAAATAAGTAACTATTTGTTTTAAAATATAAAATACCCGCCTTTGGCGGGTATTTTTATTTACGGCGCTCAAAAATCGATGGCCCGGCCTTTTATTTCGTAATCGCCGAAACGCACGGGTTCCGCGCCGCCGCGGCCGCCGGTTTCCGGCGGCAACTGGAGATCGGTCTGTTGTTTGCGCCGCTCTTCCGCTTCTTTCAACGCTCGCTGCGCCGCCGGCGAAAGTCGCTTTGCACTTTCCGCGCCACTGTCTGTGGCGTTGTCATTATCCGCATTCTGCATGAAATCCTCCCTATGACGGGATATTGAAATACGTTTGCCGCTTACCAGATTATATAATCTGAAGGGCTTTATAAACCCCGGAATATTCCCGGTGAGTGACAAGGAGAGTTTAACGGATGAACATGATGCGCACGGCAATGCTTCTGGCCTTCATGACCGCATTGTTCATGGGTGTCGGTTTTCTGATCGGCGGCAAGGGCGGTATGATGATTGCCCTGGTCATCGCAGCCGGTATGAATATTTTTTCCTACTGGAACTCTGACAAGATGGTTCTCTCCGCCTATCATGCGCGGGAGATCGACGAGGCGAATGCGCCCGAATTTTTTCACATGATCCGCGACCTGTCGCAGAATGCCGGTCTGCCGATGCCGAAGGTCTATATTTACGATAGCCCGCAACCCAATGCCTTCGCGACCGGGCGGAATCCGCAGAATGCCGCTGTTGCCGCTTCGACAGGTCTGCTGGAGCGTCTGACGCCCGAGGAAGTGGCCGGTGTCATGGCGCATGAGCTCGCGCATGTGCAGAACCGGGACACGCTGACCATGACAATCACCGCCACGTTGGCGGGCGCCATCTCCATGCTCGGCAATTTTGCCTTCTTCTTTGGCGGTAACCGGGAGAATAACAATAACCCGCTCGGCTTTATCGGCGTGCTGGTCGCGATGATCGTGGCGCCGCTGGCAGCGATGCTGGTGCAGATGGCGATCAGCCGCACGCGGGAATATTCCGCCGACCGGCGCGGCGCGGAAATATGCGGCAACCCGCTCTGGCTTGCTTCCGCCCTGCAGAAGATTTCAGGCATGGCGCAGCGCATTCACAATGACGATGCCGAGCGCAACCCGGCAACGGCGCATATGTTCATCATCAATCCGCTTTCTGGCGAGCGCATGGACAATCTCTTCTCCACGCATCCGAATACGGAAAACCGCGTGGCGGCGCTGCATGCGATGGCGCAGGAGTTTTCCCCGCGAGGATCGACGCCGCCGCCATCGGGTGATAGACCTCTGCGCAAATCAGGCTCCGTTCCCAAAACAGGCTGGGGACGAGGCAATGAAAACGAGCGCAAGGGGCCGTGGTCTTGACATCCGATATTCAGAATAAGCCGGCGCGGTCCAGAAAACCGAGACCGGCAAATGGGAGGGGCCGTGAAGACGGCCCTTCGTCGTTCCAGGACAAGCCGGGTCTCGCTGCGCGCATTGCCGCCACCCGCATTCTGGCCGCCGTTCTGGAAAAGAAGACTTCGCTGGATGGGATGCTCGACAGCGAAAACGGCAATCCCGTCTATCGAGCCCTGTCGCTTGCGGACCGGGCGCTGGTCAGAGCCATCGTCAACAGCGCGCTTCGCCACCTCCCCCGGATTGAAACGGCATTGTCGATGCTGCTTGATGGTCCGCTGCCGCAGGGCGCGCGATCGCTGCATCACGTTCTTGTCGTCGGTGCGGCGCAGATGCTTTACCTCGATGTGCCGGATCATTCCGCTGTCGATCTCGCCGTTGAGCAGGCTCACCGCGATCCGCGCAACCGGCGTTTCGTCAAGCTGGTGAACGCCGTTCTCCGACGGCTCGGTCGTGAAAAAGCGGATATCGAGAAGGCCGTCGCCAGCGTTCCCGTACTGCCGGACTGGTTCCATGCGCGGCTTGTTTCCGCTTACGGCAATGAGGTTGCGCAAAGGATTTCGGAGGCGCAGCTGACACCCTCCTCGATTGATCTGACGATCAAGGCTGATCCCACTCTCTGGGCGGAAAAACTGGGCGGTACGCTCATGCCAAATGGCAGCGTGCGTCTGGGTGAATTCGAGGGGCAGATCCCATCGCTCGAAGGCTTCGCTGAGGGTGCGTGGTGGGTGCAGGATCTCGCCGCGAGCATGCCGGTTCGGCTTATGGGCGACATCGCGGGCAAACGTGTCGCAGATCTCTGTGCTGCTCCTGGCGGTAAGACGGCCCAGCTTGCACTGGCGGGCGCCAATGTGACGGCACTGGATCAGTCCGGTAACCGTCTTCGTCGTCTCAGGGAAAATCTCGACCGACTTGGCCTCCGTGCCGAAACGGTGGAGGCCAATATGCTGAAGTACCAGCCGGAACAGCTTTTCGACGCGGTGCTCCTTGATGCCCCCTGTTCTTCCACCGGGACACTTCGCAAACATCCCGATGTCTGCTGGACCAAGGATGAGAACGACATTTCCAAACTCGCTGCCCTTCAGGGCCAGATGCTGCGGCATGCGCTGACCCTTGTTGGTCCCGGCGGTCTTGTGGTCTTCTCCAATTGCTCGCTCGATCCTTCCGAAGGAGAAGCGATGATTGCCGAGGTTCTGGCGGAAAATCCCGGCGTGGAGCGTGTCGCCGTCCGCCCCGAGGATTGGCCCGGAATGGAAGCGGCCATCAGCCCCAGTGGCGATCTTCGCACGACACCGGACATGTTCGGGGGCGTCGATGGGTTTTTTAGCAGTGTCTTGCGTAAGAAGTAGAAAAAAGCCAAGCTTTCGCGAATCATTAGATATTTATCGAAAACGTTCCGGTCGTCGCGGTTCACTGATAAAAACAAAACATGTGAAACGGGAAACACAGCTTGTTAGGGTCCTTTGCAGGCAGCATGAATGCCGCCGGTCTTCTGTCGCGGATGGCGTATCGTCATCTGTGTGTCGGCCTCACCCCTTTGCGCCTGCATGTGTCGCGATTTGCCACTCGTGCGCCAGACGGTCTGGTGGCGGCGCCGACCGATCTCAGAGCCATCGATCCTTATTTCGCCGAGGAACTGTTGCGGGGCCGCATCGCGCTGGCCGGGCGTGTCGTCGAAACCGGCGGAGCTTCGCCATTTCAGGTGGAATATCCCTCGGCGGTCTTTGAAGAACGGCTGCATGCATTCAGTTGGCTACGGCATATTCGCTCCGATAAATCGAGCGAGGCCTGCAAACGGGCGCGTCGTATCGTTGCGGAATGGATGGTGCTTCATGGCAAACGGCTCGCAGGCACTGCCTGGTCGCCGGAAATCGCCGCACAAAGGCTGATTGCCTGGCTTTCGCACTCTCCCGTGGTTTTATACGAGGCCGATGCCGGTTTTTATCGCCGGTTCCTGAAAAGCCTCGCCTTTCATGTGCGTTATCTCGAAAGAATCGTCAGACACGCGCCCGATGGCGAAGCGCGGCTGAGGATCAGGATTGCCTTGGCCATGGCTTCCATTGCCATGCCAACGCGCCTTTCGCGGATAACGCGGAATGGAATGAAGCTGGCTCAGGAAATGGAACGCCAGATTTTGCCTGATGGCGGGCATGTTTCCCGCAATCCGCGCGTCATGCTGGACCTGCTGCTCGATCTCCTGCCGCTTCGGCAAAGTTATATCAATCTCGGCCATGATCTGCCCTCCGGCCTGGTGCCGGCCATAGACCGCATGTTCCCGGCGATCCGGTTCTTCCGGCATCAGGGTGGCGATCTCGCGCTGTTCAACGGCGCCACGGCGACGCTCGCCAATGAGCTTGTTTCCGTGCTGCGTTATGATGAAACGGCCGGCCGGCCCTCCAAGGTCCTGCCGGACGTGAACTACCACCGGCTTGCGACGGACGATACGGTCATCATCGTGGATACGGGTTATCCCGGCTCGGCGGAGCTGTCACGCAATGCCCATTCGGGTTGCCTGTCTTTCGAAATGTCCTGCGGCAAGAACCGCTTTATCGTCAATTCCGGCTTTCCGCGCAACGCCGCGCCGGAATATCAGCGGGCCAGCCGGTCCACAGCGGCGCATTCCACCGTCACGCTTGCGGATACATCATCCTGCAGACTGTCGCGCTCGCGGCTGCTTGGTCCGATCATGGTATCAGGCGTCAGCCACGTCGACAGCCGGCGTGGAACGGATGCAAACGGCAATGACGTTCTCTGGGCGTCTCATGACGGTTATTTGCAGAATTTCGGCTGCTACCATGAGCGGGAAATAGAATTGAATGCGGCCGGTACCAAGATAAAGGGTCGGGATCTGCTTCGGGCCGATGCAAGTGCGGCGAAAACGCAATTGCAGTCGGTCACGGCGGTTTCACGTTTCCATATTCATCCCCACATTCAGATACACCAACGGGATGAGGAGTCGGTCTATCTGGAGGCAGCGGATGGAACCGTCTGGCTGTTTTCAGCACCCGGGCTCGAGCTTTTCGTCACCGAGGATGTCTTCATGGCCGATGCATCCGGTATGCGCCCGTCGCAGCAGATCGAGCTCCCCTTCAATCTCGCAAATACGCGGGAAATCCGCTGGCTCATCGAACGTCAGGCCTAGACAATTTCCGGCGGTGCCGGTCAAAAACCACCATAGTTTTCACCGTTCGGCATCCCCGCTGTTTATTAATCCGGTAAGCTGTGTTAACGCGGCGGCAATTGCTGGATCAATCCCATTCCAGCCTGTCCTCCCCGTTAAACGGAGTATGCCTGATGGCCGTCGTGTCCAAGAAAATCCCCGCCCCCGATAAGGTCAAAATCCGCACGGCGCTTCTTTCCGTGTCCGACAAGACTGACATTATCGAGCTGGCGACGGTTCTGTCGAAGCTTGGCGTCAAGCTTCTGTCGACCGGTGGAACGGCGAAGGCCATTGCCGAAGCAGGCCTGCCTGTGACGGATGTCTCCGACGTAACGAATTTTCCCGAGATCATGGACGGCCGCGTCAAGACGCTGCATCCGAATGTCCATGGCGGGCTTCTGGCCATCCGGGACGATGCGGAGCATGTCGAAGCGATGAAGGCGCACGGTATCGAGGCGATCGATCTTTCGGTCATCAATCTCTATCCCTTCGAGGAAGTTCGCGCCAAGGGCGGCGATTATCCGACGACGGTGGAGAACATCGATATTGGCGGCCCGGCGATGATCCGCGCCTCCGCCAAGAACCACGCCTATGTCACGGTGGTTACCGATCCGTCTGATTATCCCGATCTGGTTGAAGCCCTGCAGGCCGATGACGGTCAAACGTCCTATGCGCTGCGCCAGCGTTTTGCCGCCAAGGCCTATGCCCGCACCGCTGCCTATGATGCGGTGATTTCCAACTGGTTCGCCGAGGCGCTTGCAATCGAAACGCCGGATTACCGGGCTATCGGCGGCGCGCTGAAGGAAAAGATGCGGTATGGCGAAAACCCGCACCAGAGCGCTGGTTTTTACCTCACCGGCGAAAAGCGTCCTGGCGTTGCAACCGCGACGCTGCTTCAGGGCAAGCAGCTTTCCTATAACAACATCAATGACACCGATGCAGCTTACGAGCTCGTGGCGGAATTCCTGCCGGAAAATGCGCCGGCAGTCGCCATCATCAAACACGCCAATCCCTGCGGCGTGGCGACGGGTCCGACACTTGCCGAAGCTTACCGGCGGGCGCTGGCATGCGATTCCGTTTCCGCTTTTGGTGGCGTGATTGCCCTGAACCGCACGCTCGATGCGGAAACGGCGGAGGAAATCGTCAAGCTCTTCACCGAAGTCATCATTGCGCCTGATGTCACCGAAGAAGCCAAGTCCATCATCGCCCGCAAGCCGAACCTGCGCCTTCTGGCCGCTGGCGGCCTGCCTGATCCGCGCGCGGCCGGTATTACCGCGAAGACCGTCTCGGGCGGCCTGCTGGTGCAGAGCCGTGACAATGGCATGGTCGAGGATCTGGACCTCAAGGTCGTTACCAAGCGTGCGCCGACGTCGCAGGAACTTGAAGACATGAAGTTTGCCTTCAAGATCGCCAAGCATGTGAAGTCCAATGCCGTCATTTACGCCAAGGATGGGCAGACCGCGGGCATCGGTGCCGGCCAGATGAGCCGTGTGGATTCGGCCCGTATCGCTGCCCAGAAGGCGGAAGATGCCGCCAAGGCCCTTGGCCTTGCCGAACCGTTGACGCGCGGCTCCGCCGTCGCTTCGGAAGCATTTTATCCCTTTGCCGACGGTTTGCTCGCCGCGATTGCCGCAGGCGCCACCGCTGTCATCCAGCCGGGCGGCTCCATGCGCGATCAGGAAGTGATCGACGCCGCGAATGAGCATAATGTGGCGATGGTCTTTACCGGCATGCGCCACTTCCGCCACTAAGCGCGGAAGCAGGCAGAAATGACAAAGGCCCGGAAATCACTTTCCGGGCCTTTTGTTTCACGTGGGACAGTCTTGGTGTGGCAGGTTCAGGTCACGGCCCCAACCTGCCACGGCACAAATTCATTGTCGCCGTAGTCGTAGATCTCGCTGACCGTCTTGTCGCCGGAAGCGACGGCTAGAATATGCTCGAAAATTCGTTTGCCGGATTCTTCGATGGTTTCAGCGCCGGTGACGATCTCACCGCAATTGATATCCATGTCTTCCTTCATGTGTTCATACATTTCGGAATTGGTGGCGATCTTGATGCAGGGTGACGGCTTGAAGCCCGAAACCGAGCCGCGGCCGGTGGTGAAACAGATGACGTTGCAGCCGCCGGCGACCTGGCCGGTGACGGCAACGGGGTCATAGCCGGGCGTATCCATGAAGACGAAACCCTGTTCCGTCACGGTTTCGGCGAATTCATAAACCGCCTTCAGCGGCATGGAGCCGCCCTTGGCGACTGCGCCCAGCGATTTTTCCAGAATGGTGGTCAGGCCGCCAAGCTTGTTGCCGTGGGAGGGGTTGTTGTTGAGTTCGTCGCCATTACGGGCGGTATAATCGCGCCACCAGTCGATACGCTGTAGGAGCTTCTCGGCGACGGCAGGGGTGACGGCGCGCTTCGTCAGGAGGTGTTCAGCGCCATAAATCTCCGGCGTCTCCGAGAGGACAGTGGTGCCGCCGTTGCGGACGATGAGGTCGGAGGCATAACCCAGAGCCGGGTTGGCGGAAATGCCGGAATAACCATCCGAACCGCCGCATTCCAGCGCCACCTTCAGCTTGGAAAGCGGTTGCTCCGTGCGGCGGGCGGCGTTGACCATCGGCAGCATGGCCTTGATCTCGGCAATTGCCGCATCGATCGTCTTGCGGGTGCCGCCATGCTGCTGGATCGTCATGGTGCGTAGCCGCTCACCCTCTTCCATCTTGTAATGTTCGAGAATGGGCGCGATCTGGTTGGTCTCGCAACCGAGGCCGATCAGCAGAATGCCGCCGAAATTCGGATGGCGGGCATAGCCCTGAATGGTGCGGATCAGCAGGCGGTAACCTTCCGATTTCGTATTCAGCGCACAGCCGCCGCCATGGGTCAGCGCCACGACGCCATCGACATTGTCGAAACCATCAAGGCCGCCCTGCTTGTTGAAATAATCCGCGATGTAACGCGAAACCGTGGCGGAACAGTTCACCGAAGCGATGACGCCGATATAGTTTCGTGTTCCGACGCCACCGAGGCCGCGGTCATAACCCTTGAAAGTCCGGCGTTCGGCTTCCGGCACCATGCCCTTTTCTTCGATATCGACACTGAACTGATGCGCGTGTTCGGAAGGCACCATGGCGAGATTGTGCAGGTGCACGTGCCGGCCGGGCTCGATATCCTGGGTGGCGATACCGATGACCTGTCCGTATTTCAGCACCTCATCGCCCGATTTGATGAACTTCAGGGCCACCTTGTGCCCGCGCCCGATCAGCTCGAGCGCTGCCAGATCGCCCCTGCCCGTTGCGCCGCCGGCCGGAATGGACCGACGCGCCACTGCGACATTGTCGTTGGCGTTCAGCAAAATGGTTGCCTCGGAATTCTCACTCACGGGTTTTCCTCCTCCCGGTATATTGCCTGCTATGTTTCTAGATCAGTTTTCGACCCAGCGTCTCTTCGAACCTTCCAGATGGGTATGCATGGCGGCCTGCGCCAGCAGCGGGTCTTTCAGTTCAAGCGCCGCCAGAATGGCCTCGTGTTCCTGAAGCGCATGGGTCCAAGTATCGCGGTCTTCGAATTTCACGCGAAGCTGGGCCGAAATGGGGCTGTGGCGCTCATCGAAAAGGTTCGCCACCATTCGCGCCAAAACGCTGTTACCGGATTGTTCGGCGATCGTGACGTGAAACAGCCGATCCTGATCCAGAGGCTTGCGGCCGGCCTCGATTTCCCGCTGCATGGTATTGAGTATCTGGCGGAGGGTCGCGATTGTCTCATCGGTCATCCGGCTTGCCGCCAGCACGATGGTCGCCCCCTCCAGCGCGGCGCGCGCCTGCATCAGTTCGGAGGGGCTGTCACCCAGCGATTTGGTATGGTGGGTCGTCTGCAGCGCTTCCGCCGACACATAAACCCCCGAACCCATGCGAATTTCGACGGTGTTGTCGATTTCAAGCGCAATCAGCGCCTCACGCAAGGACGGCCTCGATACACCGAGCTTCTGCGCCAGTTCTCGCTCGGCGGGAAGCCGCGTGCCGGGCAGGAATTCACCCATGTCGATGAGTTCGCGTATCTGATCCGCAATCTGCTGATAAAGCCTGCGCGGTTCCGCTATTTTGGCCTGACCACTCATGTGTTTTTTGACGAGCCCTGTCTGCAATTCGTATTTGGCCTTACCGTAACGCCAAGCGTGTCAATACGCAAGGAATTACTTAAGTACATGAAATTATGCATTTATTATCGGTTATCGTTTCAGGTATTGCTTCTGTTTTGGATATGGCTTCGCAAATTTTGGCCTAATTGGCTTGACCATTCAGAAAAACCGGCCTAACCATTTGGCCTGTTCATGGCCCCGGTGGAGCGGGGATACGGGTGGGAGGTTTCCAGATGTCGCAGGGCGCATCGACAATTCGGGGCGATTTTTCGCCTGAACAGATGGCGCATGGACAGCGTGCGGTGCTCCTGCGCCTCGATAACATCAGCAAGGAATTTCCCGGCGTCAAAGCACTGTCGAACGTGCATTTCGATTTGCGCGCTGGCGAGGTGCATGCCGTCTGCGGCGAAAATGGCGCGGGAAAATCGACGCTGATGAAGATCGTCAGCGGCGTCTATCAGCCGAGCGACGGCACCATTCTTCATAAAGGTGTGAAGGTGCAATATGCATCGCCGCTGGAATCCGAAGCCGCCGGCATCGCCATCATCCATCAGGAACTGAACCTCGTTCCGCATCTTTCCGTCGCCGAAAACATCTATCTTGCGCGCGAACCGCGTCGCGGTTTCCTCGTCGACCGCAAGAAGCTGCGTCTCGATGCCAAGCGCTGTCTCGACCGCCTGGGTGTCGATATCGACCCCGACCAGATCGTCCGCGGCCTTTCGGTCGCCCAGTGCCAGATGGTGGAAATCGCCAAGGCGCTCTCTCTTGACGCTGAAGTGCTCATCATGGATGAGCCGACCTCTTCGTTGACCGAGCAGGAGACCCGGCTCCTGTTCAAGGTCATCCGCGATCTCAAGGCATCCGGTGTCGGGATCGTTTATATTTCCCACCGTCTCGATGAAATGGCCGAAATCGTCGACCGTGTGACGGTTCTGCGTGACGGACGTTATATTTCGACCGACGATTTCGCTTCGATCACCGTTGACGACATCGTCACGCGCATGGTCGGTCGTTCACTGGAAGACAAATTCCCCGAGCGCACATCGCGTCCCACGGAAGATGTTATTTTTTCCGTCGAGGGCCTGACGCGCAGCGGCGTGTTCCACGACGTCGGTTTTTCGCTGCGACGTGGTGAAATCCTCGGTTTTGCCGGGCTGATGGGTGCTGGCCGCACCGAAGTCGCCCGGGCCATCTTCGGCGCAGATCCGCTCGATGCGGGCAGGATCGTTTTCAACGGGCGGGAGCTTTCGATCAGCTCGCCGCAGGACGCCATCGAGGAGGGCATCGCCTATCTCTCGGAAGACCGCAAAAGCGATGGCCTCGCCATCAAGATGTCGGTGGCGGCCAATACGACGCTTGCCAATCTCGGCGAGGTTTCCAACCGTTTCGGCCTGATCGATTTCAAGAAACATGACGATGTGGCAAAACGCTACGTCGATCTCCTGAATATCCGTACTCCCTCGATCGGGCAGACGGTGCGGCTGCTCTCCGGCGGCAATCAGCAGAAAATCATCATCGGCAAATGGTTGTTCCGGCAATCTCGCGTGCTGTTCTTCGACGAGCCGACACGCGGCATCGATGTCGGCGCGAAATTCGCGATCTACAAGATCATGGACGAACTCGCCGCGCAGGGCATCGGTGTCATCCTCATCAGCTCGGAACTACCGGAAATTCTGGGGCTGACGGATCGTATCGCCGTTTTCCACCAGGGCCGGATTACGGGCGTGCTCGAAACCGCCAAGACCAATCAGGAAGAAATCATGCGGTATGCGTCCGGTTACGGCCGGACCGCGCAGTGAGGAACGACATGGCCAATATTGCAGAAACCAAGAAGAGCTTCGCAGTCAGCGACCGCCAGAAGGACATTATCCAGAAGTTTGCCGCACTTGGCAGCCTCTTTGCGCTTGTCGCAGTCTTTTCCGCTACCAGCAGCGCCTTCTTCACCGTCAATAACGGCATGACGATTGCGTTGCAGGTCACGTCCATCGCCCTGCTCGGCATCGGGGCCACCTGTGTCATCATCACCGGCGGCATCGATCTTTCCGTCGGTTCGGTGCTTGCGCTTGCCGGCGTCGTCGCCGCCCTTGCGGTGAAGGAACTCGGCATGCCGGTGCCGGTCGGCATGTTGCTCGGCATTCTGACGGGGTCGCTCTGCGGTCTCATCAACGGTCTTCTGGTCACCCGTTTCAAGCTGCCGCCCTTCATCGCCACCCTTGGCATGATGCTGATCGCCCGCGGCGTGGCGCTGCAGATCACCGGTGCGCGCGCCGTCTCCGGTCTTGGCGAATCTTTCGGCGAACTCGGCAACGGCGCCCTCTTCCGCATCGTTAACATTGGCGATGACGGCTTTCCGAATGTGGTGTTTCCCGGCATCCCCTACCCCGTCATCCTGATGGTGGTGATTGCGCTTGCGGTTTCATTCATGCTCAACCGCTCGATCCTCGGCCGTCACATTTACGCTGTCGGTTCCAACGCCGAAGCCGCGCGCCTTTCCGGTGTCAATGTCGCCCGCGTTACCAATTTTACCTATATCCTGTCCGGCACGCTCGCCGGGTTGACGGGCTGCGTGCTGATGTCTCGTCTCGTCACCGCCCAGCCGAACGAGGGTGTGATGTATGAGCTGGACGCCATTGCCAGCGCCGTTATCGGCGGCACATCGCTGATCGGCGGCGTGGGCACGATTTCCGGCACGGCCATCGGCGCCTTCGTCATCGGCATCCTGCGCAACGGTCTCAACATGAACGGCGTGTCCGCCTTCACGCAACAGATCATCATCGGCCTCGTCATTCTGGTCACCGTCTGGATCGACCAGTTGCGCAACCGCCGCTGATCAAGGGCCTGCGGACCCTTTCCGCAAAAAAGATCGGCAAGGGGAGGCCCGGTATGCCGACATCACGGAGGAAGAAATGAAGAAAATTGCGACTGCCCTTCTGACATCCGCAATCGCGCTGTGGAGCGTTTCCACCGTGCAGGCCGGTGAAATCGCCGTCATCGTCAAGACCGTCAACTCCACCTTCTGGCAGAATGTCCAGAAGGGTGCTGATGCGGCGATGAAGAACTCTTCCGGCAATACCATGACCTTCCAGGGTCCGGCTGCCGAATCCGCCATTGCCGACCAGGTCAACATGGTCGAAAACGCCATCAACCGTAAGGTCGCGGGCATTGTTCTGGCGCCTTCCGACCCGGACGCGCTGGTGCCTGCCGTCAAGAAGGCCTGGGAGGCCCGTATCCCGGTGGTTCTGATCGACTCGCAGCTCGCAAAGGGCTCGGAGCAATATTACCAGTCGTTCCTGGCGACCGATAACAAGAAAGCCGGCGAACTGGCAGCGCAGGCGCTGATCGACAAGGTGGGCAAGGAAGGCAAGATCGCCGTCATGTCCTATGTCGCCGGTGCCGGTTCTGAAATCGGTCGTGTCGGTGGTTTCACCGACTACATCCAGATGAATTCCAACCTGAAAATCGTCGGCCCGTTCTATTCGCAGTCGCAGATGGCGACCGCGCTGAACCAGACGACCGACGTTCTGGCCGCCAATTCCGACCTCAAGGGCATTTTCGGCGCCAATGAGCCGACTGCAATCGGCGTCGGCCGTGCGCTGGCCCAGAGCGGCAAGGCCGGCAAGGTCGTCGCCATCGGCTTCGACGGCAATCAGGACCTTCAGGGCTTCGTCAAGGATGGCACACTGGCCGGTATCGTGGTTCAGGGTTCCTACCAGATGGGTGAAAAGGGCGTAGAGACCATTTCCAAGCTCATCGGCAAGGAAAAGGTCGAGAAGTTCGTCGACACCGGCGTCGTTGTTGTCACCAAGGACAATATCGAAAAGCCCGAAGCCAAGAACGTTCTTTATTGATTGCGTGATGACGCGCCGCTTTGTGGCGGCGCGTCTTTCCAAAGACAAGCTGGAAAGTCCCTGCGATGAAAGTCTCCGATACACGTAAATTGCCGCGCCGCGCCGTCGACGTCACCGTCATGGGCCTCGGTTGCGCCCAGATGGGTAATCTCTACCGCGTCACGCCCTATGAAGAGTCCAAGGGTGCGTTCGACAAGGCATGGGAAAGCGGCATGCGTTATTTCGATACCGCGCCGTTTTACGGCTATACGCGGTCGGAGCGCCGTCTCGGCACCATGGTGACGGAGCATGACCGGAGCGAATATACGCTGAGCACCAAGGTTGGCCGTGTGATGGTGCCTGACGAGACCGTGGGTCCGGAGGAGGATGCCTATATAGCGCCCCTGCCGTTCCGCCCGGTCTATGATTATTCCTATGACGGTATCCTGCGCTCCTTCGAGGCAAGCCAGCAGCGGCTCGGCGTTCTGAAGCCGGATATTCTTTATGTGCACGATATCGGCTCCTTCACCCATGGCGAAAAGCACCAGCATTACTGGGAGCAACTGACCACGGGCGGTGGGTTCCGGGCGCTTGGCAAGCTGCGCGAGGAGGGATCGACGGGGGCCGTCGGTCTTGGCGTCAATGAATGGGAAATCGTCAGCGACGCCATGGATGTCTTCGATATCGACGTCGCCATGCTCGCCGGCCGTTATACGCTGCTGGAGCAGCAGAGCCTTGCTTTCATGAACCGTTGCGCTGAAAGGGGTGTTGGCATCGTTGTCGCGGGTGCGTTCAATTCCGGCATTCTGGCCGGTAACCGCAAATTCAATTATGCCGACGCGCCTGCCGATATTCTCACGCGTGTCGATGCGCTGCAGGGTGTTTGCGAGGAACTCGGCGTATCGCTGCAGGCGGCTGCACTGCAATTTCCGCTTGCCCATCCCGCGTCGGTCACGGTCGTTTCGGGTGCGCGTAATGCGCAGCAGCTCGCCTCCAATATCGAGTGGTTCGAACAGTCGATCCCGGATGAATTCTGGTCCGAACTGCACAGGCGCGGTCTGATTGCCGAAGGTGCCCCCGTACCGGGCGGAAAGGCCTGAGGCAATGCTCATCGACGCCCACCAGCATTTCTGGCTGATGAAGGATCGCGCCGGGCAATGGCCGCCGCCGTCGCTCGCCGCCATCTACCGGGATTTTCTCCCCGCTGATCTGTCGCCTTTGCTGGCCGCTGCCGGAGTTACCGGTACCGTGCTGGTTCAGACGATGGAGACGGCGGCCGACACGGATTTCATGCTGGCGCTGGCGGAAAAGACCGATTTCATCAAGGGCGTGGTCGGCTGGGTGGACATGAAGTCTGCTGATGCGGCTGCGGAAATCGCACGCCGCGCGAAACATCCGGCTTTCAAGGGTGTCCGCCCGATGCTGCAAGGCATGGAGGATGTGGCCTGGATCGATGATCCGGCGCTGGAGCCTGCCGTGGCGGCGCTGGTGAAACATGGTCTGGCGTTAGATGCACTGGTCCTGCCGCCCAATCTGCCGCATCTCCTCGCCTTTGCTCGCCGCCATCCGCAATTGCCGATCCTCATCGACCATGGCGCGAAGCCGCTGATTGCTACCGGTCACTACAGCGACTGGCGCAAGGATATGGCCGCTCTGGCGGCTCTGCCGAATGTCCATTGCAAACTCTCCGGTCTGCTGACAGAGCGCGGTGAGCAGCGGCCGGAAGCGGTACGACCCTATGCCGAGACGATTCTCGAACTCTTTGGCGGCAACCGCGTGATTTTTGGCAGTGACTGGCCGGTGTTGCGGTTGGCAGGCGACTATCAGGCATGGCTGGATTTCTGCCGCGATATCGTGCCGGCAAAGGACCATGCGGCAGTCTTTGGCGGTAACGCCGCTCGTTTTTATTCCCTTTCCCACAGGTGATGCATGCTGGCGATTTTCTGCGAAACCCCAGGTCAACTCGTCTCCAAGGAACTGCCGAAACCAGTGCGTGGCGAAGGTGAAGTGCTGGTGCGTATTCGCCGCATCGGGGTTTGCGGCACTGACCTGCACATCTTCACCGGCAACCAGCCTTATCTTTCCTATCCGCGTATCATGGGCCATGAGCTTTCCGGCACGGTGGAAGAGGCGCCGCAAGGCAGCCATCTGTCCACAGGTGACGTGGTCACCGTCATTCCCTATATCTCGTGCGGCAAATGCAGCGCATGCCTGAAGGGCAAGAGCAATTGCTGCCGCAATATCGGTGTGCTGGGCGTTCATCGCGATGGCGGCATGGTCGAATATCTGAGCGTGCCGCAGCAATTCGTGCTGAAGGCGGAGGGGTTGAGCCTCGATCAGGCGGCGATGACCGAATTTCTGGCCATCGGTGCGCATGCGGTGCGCCGTGGCGCAGTCGAGAAGGGGCAGAAGGTTCTGATTGTCGGCGCCGGGCCGATTGGTATGGCGGTTGCGGTTTTCGCGGTTCTCGATGGTGGCGAAGTGACCATGATCGACGGACGGACCGACCGGTTGGAGTTCTGTAAGGAGCATCTCGGCGTTGCGCATACGGTGACACTCGGCGAAGGTGACAAAGATCGTCTTTCCGAAATCACCGACGGCGATTTCTTCGATGCGGTCTTCGATGCGACCGGCAATCCGAAAGCCATGGAGCGCGGCTTTTCCTTTGTCGGCCATGGCGGTTCCTATGTGCTGGTCTCCATCGTCGCCAGCGATATCAGCTTCAACGATCCGGAGTTCCACAAGCGGGAGACGACGCTGCTCGGCAGCCGCAATGCCACGCCCCAGGATTTCGAGCGCGTCCTGCAGGCGCTGCGGGAAGGCAAGGTACCGGAAGCGCTGATCACCCATCGCATGACGCTTGCCGATGTGCCCTCCAGATTCGCCGGCCTGACCGATCCGAAGGCTGGAGTGATCAAAGGCATGGTGGAGGTCGCATGACGCCCGATACGCCCATCCTGCAATTCGGCACCAGCCGCTTTCTTCTGGCGCATGTGGATCTCTTTGTTTCGCAGGCGCTAGACAAGGGCGAGGCTCTCGGGCGCATCGCGATTGTCCAGACGACCGGCAATGCGGAGAGCCTGAAGCGTGTTGCGGCGCTGAACAGCGGGGCACCCTACCCCGTGCGTATTCGCGGCATCCGCGATGGGCAGGAAGTGGACGAGGAAATTCAGGGCGGGGCCGTCGCGCGGGCGCTGACAGCTGCGACCGACTGGGCCGAAGTGCGCCGCCTTGCCTGCGAGGTCGAGGTCATTCTGTCCAATACGGGCGATCGCGGTTATGAGCTGGATTCGGCTGATAGTGCCGGGCTTGCTGGCGATTTCACGGTCGTACCGAAAAGCTTTCCGGCGAAACTCTGCATGTTGCTGCTGGAGCGTTTTCAGCGCAATCCGGAAGCGCCTGTGTCCATCTTCCCCTGCGAACTCGTGCCGCGCAATGGCGAAAAGCTGAAACAGGTCATTCGCCGGCTTGCCGATGAATGGCAATTGCCCGCGGGTTTTGCCTTTTATCTGAATGAGAAATGCCGTTTCGCCAATAGTCTGGTGGATCGCATCGTCTCCGAGCCTATCGACCCGGTGGGTGCGGTGGCGGAGCCCTATGCACTCTGGGCGATAGAGAAGCAGGACGGGCTTGTCCTGCCCTGCACCCACCCTGCCGTGGTGCTGACCGAAGATCTCGATCACTATGAAAAGCTGAAGCTTTTCCTGCTCAATCTCGGCCATTCCTATCTGGCGGAACGCTGGTTGCGGGATGCGCGTGCGAAGGACGAGACAGTGCGTCAGGCAATGGCCGACAATGCTCTCGTTGCGGATCTGGAGACGCTTTGGCGCGACGAGGTTCTGCCGGTCTTTGCTGCTGAAGGCATGGGGGATGATGCGCAGGCCTATATTGGCGTGCTGCGGGAGCGTTTGCGCAACCCCTTTCTCGCGCATCGGCTCTCCGATATCGCCGGCAACCACGATGAAAAGAAGCGCCGCCGTTTTGTCCCGGTCATTGCCGCAGCGGAACGGCTGGGATTGAGCCTGCCGCAGTCGAAGCTGCGCACTGCGCTCGCCACCATCAAGCAATAACGGAGTTTTTCATGCAGCGCATGGGCATGGTCATAGGCGTCAAACCGGAGATGATCGCGGAATATAAAAGGCTGCATGCGGCTGTGTGGCCTGAAATTCTGGCGCTTATCAGCGACTGCAATATCCGCAACTACACGATCTTCCTGCGCGAGCCGGAAAATCTGCTCTTCGGCTATTGGGAATATCACGGCAGCGATATCAGCGCTGACATGGCGAAGATGGCCGCAAGCCCCAAGAACCAGGAATGGTGGTCCTTCACCATTCCCTGCCAGCAACCGCTCGAAAGCCGGAAGGAAGGCGAGTGGTGGGCGATGATGGAAGAAACCTTCCACCACGATTGAACGATTTCCTTTGACACTGACCGCGAGTGAACGGCCATGACCAAAATTACTGATCTGCGTGTTTTCGACCTGCGTTTTCCGACGTCCCAGAGCCTCGACGGTTCGGATGCGATGAACCCCGACCCGGATTATTCGGCGGCTTACGTCATTCTCGATACCGATGAGCCGGGTCTCAAAGGCCACGGGCTGACCTTCACCATCGGCCGCGGTAATGACATCTGCTGCATGGCCATTGAAGCGATGCGTCATCTGGTCGTCGGCACCGATCTTGCCACCGTCACCGAGAACCCCGGCAAATATTGGCGGCATCTGACCAGCGACAGCCAGCTGCGCTGGATCGGTCCGGACAAGGGCGCGATGCATCTCGCCACCGGCGCCGTCGTTAATGCCGTGTGGGATCTGCTGGCCAAGAAGGCAGGCAAGCCGGTCTGGCAGCTCGTTGCCGATATGAGCCCGGAAGAAATCGCCGATATCGTCGATTACCGCTATCTGACGGATGTGCTGACCCGGGACGAGGCGCTTGCGATCCTCAAAAAAGCCGAAAGCGGCAAGAAGGAACGTATCGAGACGCTGAAGAACGAAGGTTATGCCTGCTATACTACGTCGGCCGGCTGGCTCGGTTATGACGACGCCAAGCTGCGCCGCCTTTGCCAGGAAGCCATCGATGCCGGATTCAACCATGTGAAGATGAAGGTCGGCCGCGATCTGGAAGACGACATCCGCCGTCTCACCATTGCCCGTGAGGTGATAGGTCCCGACCGTTACCTGATGATCGACGCCAACCAGGTATGGGAAGTGGATCAGGCAATCGACTGGGTGAAGAAGCTCGCCTTCGCCAAGCCCTTCTTCATCGAGGAGCCGACCAGCCCGGACGACGTCGCCGGCCATCGCAAGATCCGCGCGGCCATCGGCCCGGTGAAGGTGGCGACCGGTGAAATGTGCCAGAACCGTATCATGTTCAAGCAGTTCATCGCCGAAGGCGCCATCGACGTGGTGCAGATCGACAGCTGCCGCATGGGGGGGCTGAACGAGGTGCTGGCGGTGCTGCTGATCGCCGCCAAGTATAATCTGCCGGTCTGGCCGCATGCCGGCGGCGTCGGCCTTTGCGAATATGTGCAGCATCTGTCGATGATCGATTATCTTGTCGTATCAGGCACGAAGGAAGGCCGGGTGATCGAGTACGTCGACCACCTGCATGAGCACTTCATCGAGCCCTGCGATATCAGAAATGCCGCTTACATGCCGCCGAAACTGCCGGGCTTCTCCATCGAAATGAAGCCGGAGTCGATTGAGACCTACACCTTCGAGGAATAGTCAAAGGATGACAGCGCCTCCTTGAGGCGCTGCCACTCCGTTTCGCTACCGGGAAGGCCGAAACGCATGTCGTTCGGCCTTTCATCAAAAATGCGGACCAGAATGCCGTGCCGGCCGAGATGGCTGAACAGGTCTGCCGCGCGGGGATCCCGCACCAGAGCAAACAGTGAGGTGCCGCCGGCAATTGCCAGCCCCGCTTTCTCCAGCATGGTGTTCATGCGCCGGGCGTCTTCGGCAAGGTGCCGCCGCATGGACGATTGCCATTCCCCGTCTGCCAGAGCCTGTGTCGCGATATGCAGCGACGGGCCGGAAACGGCCCAGGGGCCGAGCCTTGCCTCCAGTTCAGCAGCAATATCGGGATGTGCAATCGCGAAACCCAGCCGAACGCCCGCCATGCCGTAAAATTTGCCAAAGGAGCGCAGGACCACCAGCGCATCCTGACCGGCGGCATCTGCGAGGCTTTCGGCACCTCCTGTCTCGATGAAGGCTTCGTCCACGATGAGCAGCCCACCCCTGCGGCGCATGGCTTCGGCCACCGACAACAATGCGGCGCGATCCGTGATGCGGCCATCGGGGTTATTGGGATTGATCACCACGGCATAGTCGTGAGCCGACATCGCGTTGATGTTTTCCACCTCGGTCACAGCCAGTCCGGCCATGCGTGCGGTCCGGGCATGTTCCGCGTAGGCGGGTGAAAGAACGGCGCCGCTCTTGGCCCCGCGGGCGATAGCGATCTGAGCCAGCAATGGCATCAGCATCTGGGTGCCGGGGGAAAGCGCCACATGTCGCGCGGAAGGCGCGTCGAAATGCGCTGCGGCCAGATGTTTCAATTCTTCGGCGGCGTCCGGTTCCGGCAGGCGCGCGAATGCGCTGGCAGGGATCGGCGAATGCGGGTAGGAGTGCGGATTGATCCCGGTCGAAAGGTCGATCCATGGTTCCGGCGCTTCAGGAAACATCAGACGCGCCCTGCCGAGATTGCCGCCGTGACGGATCGCAGCCTTCGCCTTTTCTGGTACTGTTTCGCCCATGTTTTTTGCTCTCGCTTTCCTGTCACTCGTGATCGAACGCCTGACCGGCTATCCGGACTGGCTGTTCAAACGCATCGGCCATCCCGTCACCTGGATCGGTTCGCTTATCGCGCTGCTGGACAAAAAATGGAACCGGGAGAGCGCGTCATTTTCACAGCGCAAGGGGGCAGGCGTGGCGGCGCTCGTCGTTTTCGTCGGGCTGACGCTGCTTGTTGCATGGTTAGCGCAATCCGTTCTCCTCTTCCTGCCCTTCGGCCTTTTGCTGGTCGCCGTGCTTGGCGCTTCGCTGCCGGCGCAGAAAAGTCTCGAGCAGCATGTGGGGGCTGTCGCCACTGCGCTGGAACGAGAGGGTGTGGAAGGCGGCCGCAAGGCGGTATCGATGATCGTCGGGCGCGATCCGCAAAAGCTGGACGAGGCGGCGATCTGCCGGGCAGCTATCGAAAGTCTGGCCGAGAATTTTTCCGACGGCATCGTCGCGCCTGCCTTCTGGCTCGGTCTCCTGGGCCTGCCGGGCGGTGCGGTTTACAAGGCGATCAATACGGCCGACAGCATGATCGGCCATCGCTCACCCCGCCATGAGGCCTTCGGCTGGGCCTCCGCCCGGCTGGACGATCTGGTCAATCTACCGGCCTCGCGGCTGAGCGGCGTTCTTTTCGTTGTCGCGGCGTTTTTTGTTAAGGGCGCATCACCCGGCGGGGCCATTGCCGCGATACGTCGTGATGCCCACCATCACCGATCCCCCAATGCCGGCTGGCCGGAGGCGGCGCTGGCCGGCGCTCTCGGCTTTGCGCTTGCAGGGCCGCGCTCCTATGGCGGGCAGATGATCGAGGCGCGTTTCATGGGCGAAGGCGGCAGGGCGGCACTTGTTGCCGGCGATATTCGCACGGCGCTGCGGCTTGCACGGGTTGCCGACCTGTTGTTGATCGGCCTGCTGGGACTTCTGGCGATCCTTATCGCGCTATAGCAAGCAGACGGTCGAGATCGAGGTGCTGTTCCATATGCGCCGCGAGGCGATCGAGAACGGCGTCCACCTGCGCATCGTAGTTCAGTTCCGTGTTCCGTCCGCCAAGCCGCTCAAGCCACGCGCCGCGTTGGCGGTCATCCGAAAACAGGCCGTGAATATAGGTGCCGAAGATGCGGCCGTCAGGCGATATAGCGCCGTCTTCATGCCCATCAATTTTCGAAAACGGTAAGCTGTCGGTTCCGCCCGTGGTTTCACCGACGTGCATTTCATAGCCGGATAAACCAATTCCGTCGAAACTCTTCCCTGTAACGGAAACCAGCCTTTTGTCGCCCGTCAGAACAGTGTCTACATCCAGCAGGCCGAGCCCATCGACTGTTGCCGGCGGTCCTTCGATGCCTTCGGGATCGGCGACTGTTTTCCCAAGCATCTGGTATCCGCCGCAGAGGCCCAGAACATGGCCGCCGCGTCTCACATGCGCCTTGATATCGATGTCGAGCCCTGTATTTTTCAGCACGGCAAGATCGGCGATGGTGGCTTTCGAGCCGCAAAGCAGCACCAGCCGGCAACCGGCGGGAATGGTTTCGCCCGGCCGCACGCGGATCAGTTCGACATCCGGTTCCATGTCCAACGGATCGAGATCATCGAAATTGGAAATATGCGGAAGGATCGGCACTGCAATGCGGATCTTCGCGCCCGGCTTTCGCTCAGCCGGGCCGGAAAGCCCGAGAGCATCTTCAGCCGGTAGCTTCGCGGCGTCGGCAAAATGTGGCAGGAGCCCGATGGAGGCCCAACCGGTTTTTTCTGCAATTATCCGCATGCCGTCTGAAAACAGGGCCGGATCCCCGCGAAAGCGATTGACGATAAAACCTTCGATCATCGCCGCGTCTTCAGCGTCGAGCACGGCTTTGGTGCCGACGAGGCTGGCGATGACGCCGCCCCGGTCGATATCGCCGATCAGGATCACAGGCGCGTCCGCAGCTCTGGCAAAACCCATATTGGCGATATCATTGGCACGCAGGTTGATTTCGGAGGCGCTGCCGGCACCTTCCACCAGCACCAGATCGGCCTTTTGTTTCAGGCGGTTAAAGCTTTCGAGCACGCGCGGCATCAGTCCGGCCTTCATGTGCTGATAATCGGCCGCTTTGGCATTGCCGGCGATCTTGCCCTGCACCACCACCTGTGCGCCGGTCTCGCTCTGCGGCTTCAGGAGCACCGGGTTCATGTGCACGGAAAGCGGCACGCCCGACGCCCGTGCCTGCAGCGCCTGCGCGCGGCCAATCTCGCCGCCATCGGCGGTGACCGCCGCATTGTTCGACATGTTCTGCGGTTTGAACGGCATGACGGACAGGCCGCGCCTGACGAAGGCGCGGGCAAGGCCGGCCACCATCAGCGATTTGCCGACATCCGAGCCGGTTCCCTGAAACATCAGCACGCGTGCAGCCATGTCAGAATTCTATCCCCGCCTGCGCCTTCACGCCCGCCTTGAAGTGATGTTTCACGAGGGTCATTTCCGTCACCATATCGGCCGCGTCGATGAGAGGTTGCTTGGCGTTGCGGCCGGTGACGATGACATGCAGATCGGGCCTGCGGCTGGAAAGCGTCTCGACCACCTCTTCCAGCGGCAGGTAATCGTAACGGAGCGCGATGTTCAGCTCATCGAGGATCAGCAGGCCGATGGTCTCGTCCGCCATCAGGATCTTGGCTTCTTCCCAGGCCTTTGCCGCCGCTGCGACATCGCGTTTCAAATCCTGCGTGTCCCAAGTGAACCCTTCGCCCATGGTGCGCCACACGACCCTGTCGCCGAACAAAGTCAGTGCCTGCTGTTCTCCCGTCGACCATGCGCCCTTGATGAATTGAACGACGCCCACCCGCCGCCCGGTGCCGAGCATGCGCAGGGCAAGGCCGAAAGCGGCCGTGGATTTGCCCTTGCCCGGGCCGGTATTGATCATCAGCAGACCTTTTTCGATGGTCTTTTCCGCAACCTCGGCGTCCTGCACCGTCTTGCGGTTGACCATTTTCTGCCGGTGGCGTTCGGCTTCGCTGTCGCTGATGTCGCGTGTCATCGCGTTTTCCTTTTCATCCAGCGGCGCGGGACCCGGTGCCCCCGCCATTCGGAGCGGCGACTATACCCAATTTGCCGCACCCGGCAATGTGCGTGCCACAGGGCCGCGGCATTGACCCTCACGCCCGTTCAGCCTAAGGGTAACGGACTGACGGTCTTTTCCCGGCAACGGGAAAAGCTAAGAGGGAACACGGTTCCAGCCCGACTACCGGGTCATTCCGTGGCTGCCCCCGCAACTGTAAGCGGTAAGCCCGCACCGTAAAGCCACTGGACACCTCAACGGGTTCGGGAAGGCGGTGTCAGGGTGTAAAGCCGCGAGCCAGGAGACCTGCCGTTTCAGGAAAAACGTCTGCCGGGCGGGGTGCTCCGGTCAGTCGGTTAGATCGAACATCCGGTTTGCGTCTGGCCGCATGCCGTTTTCGACATCCGCACCCCAAAGATTTTTTGCAAGGCGCGGGAAACGATACGGTTTGGATATTTCAGCGACATCTTCATCTGCTGACGGAAACACGCGGGACGAAACGGCGTCCGGCGTGACCGTCTTCGTTTGCAGAAGCTGTCGTGATGAAGCCGACCCCAATGCCGAACCGCGCCCCGGCTCACGCCTCGCCGATGCCGTCATGGCAAAAGCGGAGGAAACGGGTGTCACCGTTCGTTCCGTCAACTGCCTCGCCAATTGCAAGCGCGGGCTTAGCGCCGTGCTGCGCAGCGCCAATGGGTGGTCCTATGTCTTCGGCGGGCTGACGACCGGTGATGCGGAAGATTTGCTGACCGGCGCACGGCTGCTGGCTGCCGCTCCCGACGGCCTGATGCCCTGGCGCGGCCGCCCCGAACCCTTAAAGCGCGGCATGGTGGCGCGCATTCCCCCATTCGATTTTACCGAGGAGAGATCATGAGCACCCTTCTGGACCGCGTTCCCTGCACCATCGTCACCGGCTTTCTGGGGGCTGGCAAAACCACGCTGCTACGCGGCCTTCTCGAAAAGCTGGACGGCAAGCGGCTGGCGATCATCGTCAACGAGTTCGGCGATATCGGCATCGATGGCGAGATTCTCAAGGGCTGCGGTATTGAAAGCTGCCCGGAAGAAAACATCGTCGAACTGGCCAATGGCTGCATCTGCTGCACGGTGGCGGATGATTTCCAGCCTGCCATCGAACAGATTCTGAGCCGCCAGCCGAAGGTGGAGCATATCCTCATCGAAACCTCGGGCCTCGCCCTGCCGAAGCCGCTGGTGCAGGCCTTCCAGTGGCCGGCGATCAAGAGCCGCGTGACGGTGGATGCCGTCGTCGCCGTGGTGGATGGCGCCGCCCTTGCCGAAGGGCAGGTGGCGCACGACATGGAAGCGCTCGCCGCCCAGCGGGCCAATGACGAGGCGCTCGATCACGATGACCCGGTCGAAGAGGTTTTCGAAGACCAGGTCGCCTGCGCCGATCTTATCGTGCTGACCAAGGCCGATCTTCTTGACGATGCCGGCCTGGACAAGGCCAAGGCGCATGTTCTCGAACATCTGCCGAAGGCGGCAAAGATCGTCGTGGCCTCCAATGGCGCCATCGACCCCGCCGTGCTGATCGGTCTTGGCCTTGCGGTGGAAGAGGATATCGAAAATCGCCGTACCCACCATGATGGCGAACTCGACCACGAGCATGACGATTTCGACAGCTTCGTCATCGATCTGCCGGCCGTGACTGATCCGGAAGCGCTGGCAGTCCGTATCGCAGAGACGGCGGCTGCGGAAAATGTCCTGCGTATCAAGGGCTTCATCGAGGTTTCCGCAAAGCCGATGCGCCTGCAGGTGCAGGCTGTCGGCAGCCGCGTCAACCATTATTACGACCGACCCTGGGCCGCGGGTGAGGAACGCCGCAGCCGCCTCGTCGTCATCGGCGAAAAGGGCATCAACCGCGAAAAGATCGAACAGATGCTGGCCGCCTGACGATGCACATCCTCGCCACCACATCCTCGTCTCTGGACGACCTGATCGAGCCGGTTGATCTCAACCAGCCCCGGTCGGATGTGGTGGTGCTGTCTTTTTCGGCGAGCGATCTGGCCGGGCTGGAACAGGCCTGGCGGCGAACAGAAGGTGCGCTCCCCTCCCTGTCAGCCGCCAACCTGTCCGAGCTTCGACATCCCATGTCGGTCGATCTGTGGATCGAAAAGACGGCGGAACACGCCAGGGTAATTCTTATCCGGATTCTCGGCGGGGCGGAACGCTGGCGTTACGGTGTCGATCAGCTTTCCATTCTTGCGCGCAGGCGCGGCATCAAGCTTCTGCTTTTGCCGGGTGAGTGCAGCGAAAGGGACGAGAAACTCGAAGCGGCCTCGACCCTCGATCGGCGGATTTTGGCCTCGGTCCTCTCCTTCTTCCGCGAGGGCGGGCAGGAGAACATGGACCGGCTTGCTCTTGGTCTCGCCGCTCTTGCAAGGAGCGAGGCATGGCCGGATATCGAAGCCGAACCGCTGCCGAAAGCCGGTTTTTACCGGCCTGGCAGGGGCGTAGTGGATAGGGCGGAAGCCTGCGCGGGTTTTCCCGGCGGTGCGCCCGTTCTGCCCATTCTGTTTTACCGTTCCATGCTTCTGGCGGCAGATGCTGCACCGGTGGACGCGCTTTTCGAGGCGCTCTCGCAGCGCGGTTTTTCACCCCTGCCGATTTTTGTCAGTGGTCTGAAGGATGGGGAGGCGATTCGTTTCCTCGAAACGGTACTGCCCGATCTGAGGCCCGCCGCCATCATTGCCGCCACCGCCTTCGCCAGCCAGACGGATGACGACGGAACAACCCTGTTCGACCGTCTCGGCGTGCCGGTGTTTCAGGTGGTGATGGCGACGACGCGGCGCGACGGATGGGCGGAAAATGCGCGGGGTCTCAATCCTTCCGATCTTGCCATGCATGTCGTCCTGCCGGAACTGGATGGCCGGATTCTCGCCGGTGCGATTTCTTTCAAACAGGCGCGCGTGGATGGCGGCGCGAGTTTGCTCAATGTACCCGAGGCTGATCGTGTCGAGCAGGTGGCAAATCGCATCGCTGCTTTCCTGCGGCTGAGGAATGCCCTTCCACGGGATCGCCGCATTGTCATCCTGATGCCGGATTATCCCGGTGCGGCGCCCGGGCGAACCGGTTATGCCGTCGGTCTCGATGTGCCGCAAAGCGTTCTCGAAATGCTGCAGGATTTCGCCGGGGCCGGTTATACGGTCAAGGATATTCCTAAGACCGCGCGGGCGCTGCTCGACTGCGTCGAGCAACAGGAAGCGGCAATCGATCTTTCCACTTACGAGGCTTTTTTCTCCGCCCTGCCGTCGGCATCTGCCGGGTCCGTAAACGCGACATGGGGCGTGGCAACCGATGACGATGCACTCGTCAATGGCGCATTCCGGTTCCGCGCCGCCCGTTTCGGTGAAGTATTCGTGGCGCTCGCGCCGGACAGGGGCCGCAATGAGGATCGTCGGGTGGACTACCACGACCCTGCCCTGCCGCCGCGCCACGCGCTTGTTGCCTTCGGTGCATGGATGCAGCGGGTTGCGGGTGCGCATGCTATCGTGCATGTGGGCGCGCACGGCACGCTGGAATGGCTGCCGGGCAAGACGGTGGCGCTTTCCCGCAATTGTTTTCCCGAAATCGTAACCGGCTCACTGCCTGTAGTCTATCCATTCATCGTTTCCAATCCGGGCGAGGCGGCGGTCGCCAAGCGGCGCATCGCGGCCGTGACCATCGGCCATGTCCCGCCGGTGCTGGTCAATGCCGGACTTTCGTCGGAACAATCGGCGCTGGAGCAGCTCGTCGATGAATATGCGCAGGCGGATGGGCTGGATCGCCGCCGGCGTGACCGGCTGGCGAAACTGATCGTCGAAAAGGCGCTGGAGACCGGGCTTGCGGCGCAAGCGGGCGTGGCTGCGAAGGATGACGCCGATGCGGCCCTCTCACGCATCGATGCTTTTCTCTGCGACCTCAAGGATTTCGCCATCAAGGATGGCCAGCATGTTTTTGGCCGCTGTGCAAAAGACGAGACCGATCTTCTGAGGCTCGAAAGCGCCAAATCGGAAAAAGCTGCCCTGCTGGCTGCGCTCGATGGCCGGCATATCGTCCCCGGCCCTTCCGGCGCGCCTGCGCGCGGGCGGCTCGATGTGCTGCCCACGGGCCGCAATCTCTATGCCGCCGATCCGCGCACCATGCCGACGCCGACGGCGTTCGAGCTGGGTCGCGTGGCGGGCGAAGAGGTGCTGCGCCATCATCTGCAGTCCCATGGCGATTGGCCGAAACATCTGGTTTTCGATCTGTGGGGCAGCGCCAGCCTGCGCAATGGCGGTGAGGATGTGGCGCAGGCGCTGCATCTGATGGGGGCGAGACCGATCCACGACCTCGCGACCGGCCGGGTCACCGGCATCGAGGTGCTGCCGCCAGCGAGCCTGGGGCGGCCGCGAGTCGACGTCACCTTTCGCATTTCCGGCCTGTTCCGTGACATGTTTCCGGCGCTGATCGCGCTTCTTGACGCCGCCGCCAAGGCCGTCGCGCGGCGGGAGGAAGCGCCGGGCGACAATCCGCTTGCGGAAGAGGCCGTCGCACTCGGGCATATTCCGGCGCGCATTTTCGGCTCCGCGCCCGGCACCTATGGTGCGGGCATCGAAGAAAAGCTTGCCAGCGGGAAATGGGACGAACGCGAGGAGCTGGGGCAGGCCTATCTCGATGCGGCGAGCCACGCTTTCGGCGGTGCGGACGGGCTGGAGATTTTCGAAGATACCGGTTTTGTGGAGCTGGTCAGGCGCGCCGATCTTCTGGTTCATACCGGGGACGATCCGGGCCGCGACCTTCTGGACGGTTCTTCGGATGTCGCCTTCATCGGCGGTTTTTCCGCCGCGAAAGCTGTGCTTGGCGGCGTCGCCGATATTGTTGCGCTGGATACGACAGATCCGGCGCGTCCGCGTGCAAGGTCGATGACGCAGGCGCTGACGCGGGTGGTGCGCGCGCGTGCCGTCAATCCCCGCTTCATTGCCGGCCAGATGCGGCACGGTCCGCGCGGGGTGGCGGAATTCCTCGAGACGGTGGACCGGTTGATCGGCTTTGCCGAAACCACCCATGCGGTGTCCTCCTCGTTGATCGAGGCGCTTTACGATGCCTATTTCGGCGATGAGCATGTGCGCGATTTCATCCTGCGGGAAAACCCGAAGGCGGCGCAGGTGATGGCCGAACGGTTCTTATCTGCCCGCCGTCGCGGGCTGTGGCACAGCCGCCGCAACGCGGTGGATGCGGAACTTGAAATGCTGGTCCTTCCGCGCCTCCAAAGGGTGGAGGCGTGATGATGGCCGCTGCCGATCCCGTTCAGCCATTTGGCCGCCGTGGCCTCTGCCCGGCCCTGTCCGCTCCCATGCGCACCGGGGACGGTTTTTTGTCGCGGATCGCTTTCGAGGCGGATATCGACCCGCGCGACATGGTGGTGCTTTGTCAGCTTGCCG
This sequence comes from Agrobacterium sp. CNPSo 2736, assembly GCF_004005385.1. Classification (NCBI taxonomy): domain Bacteria; kingdom Pseudomonadati; phylum Pseudomonadota; class Alphaproteobacteria; order Hyphomicrobiales; family Rhizobiaceae; genus Agrobacterium; species Agrobacterium sp. CNPSo 2736. Next base: position 93,599 of record NZ_RZTX01000004.1, read on the forward strand.
AGCGGCATGGCAACGGATTGATCGACATTACCGCCCGCGGCGGCCTGCAATTTCGCGGCCTGACGCCGGAAAGTGGCCGCGCTCTGGAAAAAGATGTTCTGGCGCTGGATTTGCCGTTGCGTGCGGGGCTTGCGGTTGAGACGTCGCCTCTTGCCGGTCGGGATGACGCGGAAATTGCTGATGGTCGCCCTCTCGCCGAGGAGATTCGAAAAGAGGCCGACAGGCTCGTTCTCCATGAAAAGCTTGCCGCTAAAATGTCTGTCGTCATCGATGGCGGCGGGCGCCTCTCCATGGAAGATTTGCTGGCCGATATTCGCCTGAAAGCTGTGTCGTTTGATGGGCGGACCGTCTGGCGATTGCTCGTGGGTGGACCGGAAAGCAGGGCGCTGAATGCCGGCTTGGTCGAGACGGACATAGCGGCGAGTGTCGTCCTGTCGCTGCTCGTCTATCTTGCCGGCGAAGGGCCGCTTGCCCGTGGCCGCGATCTGGGCCATTCGACGATAAAAGCGATCTGCGGTGATCGCCTGCTGGATCGGGTGATTGTTGATGACGCCAGAGCGGCTTCTGCGTCTCTGGGACTGATGATGACGGGAAAGGATCGCTTCGCCATTGCTGTCGCGCCTGCTTTCGGGCAAATCCGGGCCTACGATTTGTCGCATCTCTGCGAACGGGCCGGTACCCTCGGCATCACGGCCCTGCGGCCGGCACCAAACCATAGCCTGCTATTCTTTGGATCGTCATCTGCCTGCGGCGCATTGCTTGAGATTGCAAGGGCGTCCGGTTTCGTCACGACGGCAGGTGACGCGCGCTCTTCTATTGCCGCCTGTCCCGGCGCGCCGGGCTGCGCTTCGGCTTTTCTCCCCACCCATGAATTGGCCGCCTTTGCGTCTGAGGAATGCGCCTCGTTGCTGGATGGCTCCTTCACGCTGCATATTTCCGGCTGCGGCAAAGGTTGCGCGCACCCCGCGCCGTCGCTTCTCACTTTTTCCGGCACCGCCGATGGCCTGGCCTTTTCGATTTCGGGTCGCGCCGGTGACCTGCCGGATGGCATTTTACCTTTCCAGCATCACAGGACGGCGCTTTCGCGGCTTGCCCGTCTTTACGAAAAAGAACATAAGCCCGGTGAAAACGCCGCCACCCTGTTTGCCCGGCTGGGTAAACAGACGATCGGTGCGGCGCTTCGACAGGATGACCGATGACCGACTATGACTATATTCGCGACGGCAATGCGATCTATGAGCGCTCCTTCGCCATCATTCGCGAGGAGGCGGATTTGTCCGCCTTTACCGAAGAGCAGGCGGATATCGCCATTCGCATGATCCACGCCTGCGGGCAGGTGGAGGCAGCCAGCCATTTCCGCTTTTCGCCGGATTTTGTTGCCGCTGCACGCGGTGCTCTACGAGCCGGCAAGCCTGTTCTCTGCGATGCGGAAATGGTTGCCCATGGCGTGACGCGCGCGCGCCTTCCGGCTGATAACGAAGTGGTCTGCACCCTTCGCGATCCCCGCACGCCGGAGCTGGCGAAAACGATCGGCAACACCCGCTCCGCCGCGGCGCTCGATCTTTGGGCAGAGAAGCTGGACGGCGCTCTCGTTGCCATTGGCAATGCGCCGACTGCACTGTTCTATCTGCTTGAGATGCTGGAAAAAGGCGCCGCACGTCCGGCCGCCATCATCGGCATGCCGGTTGGCTTTGTCGGTGCGGCGGAATCGAAAGATGCGCTGGAGGCAAGTTCGCTTGGCATTCCCTATGCCATCGTCAAGGGACGCATGGGTGGTTCGGCGATGACGGCTGCCGCCATCAACGCCGTTGCGAGGGCTGGCCTGTGAGCGCGGCTCTTTTCGAACATCCGAAGGGTAGGCTCGTTGGCGTCGGCACCGGCCCCGGAGATCCCGAGCTTCTGACGCTGAAGGCTGTCCGCGCCATTGAAAACGCCGATGTGCTCGCCTTTTTTTGCAAGAAAGGCGGCACCGGCAATGGTCGCGGTATTGTCGAAGCCTTCATTCGCCCCGGCACGCTGGAAATGCCGCTGGTCTACCCGGTAACCGTCGAAAGCGACAAAAACGGCAACGATTACCGTGATGCCATCGCCGCCTTTTTCGATCAGTCGGCGAAGGACATCGCTGTGCATCTCGAAGCCGGGCGCAATGTCGCCGTGCTGTCGGAAGGCGATCCGCTGTTTTACGGTTCTTATATGCACCTTCATTTGCGGCTTGCGCCATCTTACCCGGCGGAGGTCGTTGCGGGTATCACGGCCATGTCCGGCTGCTGGTCCATGGCCGGTCTGCCGCTTGTGCAAGGCGATGATATTTTGAGCGTGCTTCCCGGTACGCTCGGCGAAGATGTTCTGACGGAACGTCTGTCCGGCACGGATGGCGCGGTGATCATGAAGGTGGGGCGCAACCTGCCGAAAATTCGCCGGGCGCTGGAAAAGGCTGGCAAGCTTGAAGACGCGCTTTATGTCGAGCGTGGTACAATGGCCAACAGCCATGCGGTGCGGCTCATCGAACGCGATGCATCGCCTGCGCCCTATTTTTCGCTGGTTCTGGTGCCGGGCTGGAAAACCAGACCCTCTTCAGGTGAAAAGTCATGACCGGCAGGCTCGTCGTCGTGGGCCTCGGCCCGGGCAGCGCGGCGCAGGTGACGCCGGAGGCGCTTGCCGCAGTCGAGACTTCTGAGGATTTCTTCGGTTATATTCCCTATCTCGACCGGCTGGCGCTTAAGCCGCACCAGCGTCGTCATGCATCCGATAATCGCGAGGAGATTTCCCGCGCCGAGCAGGCTCTCCGGCTTGCGGCTTCAGGTGGCAAGGTGTGCGTGGTGTCCGGCGGTGATCCCGGCGTTTTCGCCATGGCGGCAGCGGTTTGCGAGGCGATTGAAAGCGGCCCTGCTGAATGGCGCGATATCGATTTCTCCGTCGTGCCGGGTGTGACTGCCATGCTGGCCGTGGCCGCAAAGGCCGGCGCGCCGCTTGGCCATGATTTCTGCGCCATTTCGCTGTCGGATAATCTCAAGCCGTGGGGCATCATTGAAAAACGGCTGATCGCGGCGGCGGAAGCAGGCTTTGTGATGGCGTTCTACAATCCCGTCAGCAGGGCGCGGCCGCACCAGCTCGGTACCGCTTTTGATCTGTTGCGGGCGCATTTGCCCGGCTCGGTGCCGGTGATCTTCGGTCGCGCGGCAGGCCGGGCGGATGAGCGTATTCGGGTCGTGCCTCTTTCGGAAGCCTCGAGCGACATGGCGGATATGGCCACCTGTATCATCGTCGGTTCGGTTGAAACCCGTCTGATCGAGCGTTCCGGCAAAGAACCGCTGGTTTATTCGCCGCGTTTTTCGAGAAGAGAGAGCTGATGGTGGATGGCGGTGAGCGCAGCGGCAATATCCGGCACCGTCAGGTCATTCAGGGGCGTGTCGTACCGCTGTCGCGGCCGGTCGATCATGATGACCGGCAGGCCGAGCCGTCGCGCTGCTTCGATCTTGCCATAGCTCGCGCTGCCGCCGGAGTTTTTCGAGACCACCGTCTCGATGCGGTTTTCTTCCAGCATGCGGATTTCGTCGTCCAACGCAAAGGGGCCGCGCGCGGTAATGTAGCGCGCATGCGGCAGTTTCAGTGGCGGCTCTACCGGGTCGACGCTGCGGATGAGATAGCTGTGCTGGGGCGCCGCTTCGAAAGGAAGAAGCTCCTGCCGTCCCAAAGCCAAAAACGCGCGCCTGCCTTCGCTGCCGAGCGCGGTGACAGCCTGTTCGACGCTGTCCACCTCATGCCACCTGTCACCCGGCTGACGCTGCCAGGCAGGACGCGAAAGGACGACCAGCGGAACTTTGGCACGCCCTGCGGCCTCAATGGCGTTGGCGGAAATCTTCGCCGCATAGGGATGGGTGGCGTCCACCAGAATATCGAAATTCTCTGCGCGAATGAAATCCGCGAGACCGCCCGCGCCGCCAAAACCGCCGCTGCGCATCGGCACCGGCTGTTCGACCGGCGAGAGCGTGCGACCGGCCATGGAGAGCAGAATTCGGTAGCCGGGTTCTTCCGCCAGCCTGCCGGCCAGAATACGGGCATCCGCCGTGCCGCCAAGGATGAGTATGGAGCGTGTCATGACGTCTGAATATTCCGGAACGGGCGATGCTTCCACCGAAAAGAAAGAAAAGCCGTGGCTTTCCATCGTCGGCATTGGTGAAGATGGGCTCGGGGGGCTGGGCCGGAATGCGATAGAGGCGATAGAGGCGGCCGAGGTGGTTTTCGGCGGCAGACGCCATCTGGAACTGGCGGCTATGACCATTCGTGGTGAAGCACGACGCTGGCCGGTGCCGTTCGATACGGATATGGGCGATGTCGTAGCGCTGCGCGGCAAAAGGGTTTGTGTGCTGGCTTCCGGCGATCCGTTCTTTTATGGCGTCGGTGTTACGCTTCTGCGGCGTATCGATGCGGGTGAGACGGTTTGTTATCCCTCGCCCTCCGCTTTCTCGCTGGCCGCCGCGCGGCTCGGCTGGGCGCTGCAATCGGTCGACTGCGTTTCGCTACATGGGCGCTCCATCGATCTCCTGCGGCCGTATCTTCATGCCGGCGCACGCATCATCGCGCTCACCTCGGATGCCCACGCCCCGGCCTTGATCGCGGAATTGTTGTCCGATCTGGGTTTCGGCCAGTCGGAATTCGTCTTGCTTGAAGCCCTGGGTGGAGAGCGGGAGAGGCGGCGGCAGGTCAGGGCGGCTGATTTCGCATTTGCTGATATTGATCCGCTGAACGTGGTAGCGATTTACGTCGTGGCGGATGAAGGTGCGCGCGTTCTGCCTCTCACATGTGGGCTTGATGATAGCCTGTTCGAACATGACGGGCAGATCACCAAGCGTGAAATCCGCGCCGTGACACTTTCTTCTCTTGCCCCACGGCGGGGCGAGTTGCTGTGGGATATCGGTGCCGGTTCGGGTTCGATCGGCATAGAATGGATGCTGTCCCATCCTTCGCTCCGTGCAATCGCTATAGAGCAAAACCCGGAAAGGGCCGAGCGTATCGCCCGCAATGCCGAAGTTTTCGGTGTGCCGGCGCTTGAGGTCATGATCGGCGCGGCCCCTGCGGCTTTTGAAGGCTTGCCTCAGCCGGATGCTATTTTCATCGGTGGCGGCGGCAGTGAAGCGGGCGTGCTTGAGGGTGCCATGGAGGCCCTGAAGCCCGGCGGGCGGCTGGTCGCCAATGCGGTGACGCTGGAAATGGAGGCGGCGCTGCTTGCTGCCCATGCGCGGCACGGCGGATCGATGATCCGTCTGGATGTGTCGCGGGTGACGGCTGTCGGTTCCATGTCGGGTTGGCGTCCGGCAATGCCGGTGACGCAATGGAGCTGGACCAAGCCATGGTGACAGTGGCTGGCATAGGCTGCCGCAGAGGTGCGGGTTCGGATGCTGTCATCGCCGGATTGCGCGCTGCGGAGCATGCTTTTGGCATGACGGTGGAATGCCTGGCGACTGCGCCGCTCAAAGCCGATGAAGCCGGTCTTGTGGAGGCGGCGAAAAGCCTGTCGCTGTCGCTGGAAATCGTCTCGCAGGAGCGGCTTGAGGCGGTTGCTTCGAAAACGATGACATTTTCACAGGCAAGCCTTGATCATGCCGGCTCGCCAAGTGTGAGCGAAGCGGCGGCGCTTGCCGCCGCCGGAGAGAATGCAAGGCTGGTCGCGCCGCGTCTTGTGGTTGGCAATGTGACGGTGGCCATCGCAACGACTGACGATGCCCCGCAAGATAGCGGCTGCGCCATAGAACATGGAGAACAACAATGACGGTTCATTTCATCGGCGCCGGTCCGGGTGCTGCCGATCTCATTACGGTGCGCGGGCGCGATCTTATCGCCGCCTGCCCGGTGTGCCTTTATGCCGGCTCGCTGGTTCCGAAGGCGCTTATCGATTATTGCCCTCCGTGTGCACGCATCGTCGATACGGCAGCACTTTCGCTTGACGAGATCGAGGCGGAATTCGTGGCTGCAGCAAAGGCCGGCAAGGATGTGGCGCGGCTGCATTCCGGCGACCTTTCCGTCTGGAGCGCCATGGGTGAACAGATCCGCCGTCTGGAGCGGCTGGGTCTCGATTATACCGTCACGCCCGGCGTACCCTCCTTTGCCGCCGCCGCCGCCACTTTGCAGCGGGAACTGACGGTGCCGGAAGTGGCGCAGAGCCTTGTGCTGACCCGCATGTCCGGGCGCGCATCGAAGATGCCTGACGGTGAGACGCTGAAGGCTTTCGGTGCGACGGGTACGACGCTTGCCATCCATCTCGCCATTCATGCCATCGGCAAGGTGGTGGAAGAGCTGACGCCGCTTTACGGTTCGGATTGCCCGGTCGCTATCGTCGTTCGCGCCTCCTGGCCGGATGAGCGGGTCATTCGCGGCACGCTGTTCGACATTGAGGACAAGCTCGCCGCCGAACCGGTGGAGCGGACGGCCCTGATCTTCGTCGGGCGTGGGCTTGCCTCGACGGATTTTCGCGAAAGCGCGCTTTATAGCACCGATTATGTCCGGCGGTTCCGGTCTCCGAAGGAAGATGCGAAGGGCTGATGCGACGGCGTGGAGGCGGTGCGCCCCTTGAGCGCGCCTTGACGATCGAAAACCAGAATATCGAGCGCAATGGCGGGCGTCTTCAGCGCCGCCGCTGCGGTTACCCAGGCTTTTTCAGCAACGACCGCACCGAGGTCTATTCCCGCACGTTCGGACAGCTCAAAGGCGTGCGCGACCATGTTGGCCTGACGGATGGCAATGGCGAGATTTTCATCGCCTCCGGCTTCCGTCGCCAACGCCGCCAGCGCATCGAGATCGGCCAGCCCCTTCTTGGAGTGCACATCGAGCATGCCCTGGGCGAGCTTGGTCATCTTGGCGACGCCGCCGGCAATCGTCACCTGCTCGACGGGGTGGCTGCGCAGATATTTCAGCATGCCGCCAATGAAATCACCCATGTCGATCAGCGCGGTTTCAGGCAGATCGTAAAGCGCCTGACCGGCTTTTTCGGAGGTGTTGCCGGTGGCGCCCAGCACATGGGTGCAGCCGGTCGCGCGCGCCACATCGATGCCGCGCCAGATGGAGTGAATCCACGCCGAGCAGGAAAAGGGAATGACGATGCCGGTGGTGCCAAGGATGGAAATGCCGCCGACGATGCCGAGCCTGCCGTTCAGGGTTTTCTCCGCCAGCTTCTCGCCATCGCGGACGGAAATCTCTACCTCGAAATCGGCACTTTCTCCGGCCACCTCGCGAATGGCGGTTTCGATCATCTTGCGCGGTACGGGGTTGATGGCGGGTTCTCCCGGTGGCAGGGGCAGGCCCGGTCGGGTTATGATGCCGACGCCTTTACCGGCCTTGAAGGTGATGCCGCTTCCCGGCTGACTGCGCCGCACCGTGCTTTCGATCAGCGCGCCGTGGGTAACATCAGGATCGTCTCCCGCATCTTTGATGACGCCGGCGCGCGCGAAGTTTTCGCCCTTTTCCTCGGTGGCGAGGGAAAATGCTGGCCTCGCGCCGCTTGGAAGTTCGACCTCGACAGGGTAAGGAAATTCGCCGGTCAGAAGGGCGGCGCAGGCCGCCTTCGTGGCGGCTGCCGCGCAGGTGCCCGTGGTCCAGCCGCGGCGAAGGGTCTTTCCATCCGTATCCATATGAATTTCTATAGCCGGGACGGCTTTTTCCGTCATCGTTAAAAAGCAGCCAAGAAGAATGTCGATAGCGCAGATTTTGAACAGCATTGCCGCAAAAGGTCCGGTCTTTGAGGCCGGTCACGTCTGGCTCGCGGGCGCAGGGCCGGGCGATGTGCGTTATCTGACGCTGGAAGTGGCGCTCGCGCTGTCTCAAGCCGATATCATCGTGCGCGACGCGCTGGTGAGCGACGATGTCGTTGCCCTCGGTCCGCAGGCGCAGATTGTTTTTGCGGGCAAAAGGGGTGGCAAGCCTTCCGCGACACAGGATGATATTACCGCTTCGCTGATCGATTTCGCCAGCCAGGGCAAAAAGGTGCTGCGGCTGAAGGGCGGCGATCCCTTTATTTTCGGGCGTGGCGGCGAAGAGGCGGAGGCGCTTGTCCATGCCGGCATTCCGTTTCGCATATTGCCGGGCATGACCTCGTCGTTCACCGCGCTTGCTTCGGCCCGCATCCCCGCCACCATGCGCGGTATCAGTCGCGCCGTAACTCTTGCCACGGGCCACGCGGCGGGCACCGAAGAGGATCTGGACTGGCTGGCGCTGGCGAAAACACGGGAACCCATCGTCGTTTACATGGGGCTGAAGAATATAGGCACGATTGCCAGCCTTTTGATGCAGGGTGGGCGTTCCGGCGAAACGCCGGTCGCCGTCATCATGTCGGCAACGACGGCGCAGGAGCGGATTTTCATCGGCTCGCTGGAAAGCATAGCTGACGATGCAATCAGGCAAAATTTCGAAGCGCCGGCTTTGATCGTTATCGGCGAGATTGTTTCGATGCGGGCGCGTCTTGGAGTTTCCGGTTCATGACGGCGCGGGCGATCATCATTGGCGCGCCACGTTCGGGTTCCGGCAAGACCAGCGTGACCATCGGCCTGCTCCGGGCCTTTGCCCGGCGTGGTATCAAGGTGCGCGGCATCAAGACTGGGCCGGATTATATCGATCCCGGTTTCCACGCCTTCGCCACCGGCACATCGGGTCTTAATCTGGATAGCTGGGCCATGCGGCCGGAATTGTTGCGGCATCTGTTTTCGCAGCACACCGAGGATGCGGAACTTGTTCTGATCGAAAGCGCCATGGGCCTGTTCGACGGTATTCCGGTTGCGGAAAATCGCACGGGTTCGGCGGCGGATCTGGCGCGGCTGTTCGGCATTCCCGTGCTGCTGGTGCTGGATGTGTCCGGCCAGTCGCAGACGGCCGCTGCCATCGCCCATGGTTTTGCCCACTACGATCCGTCCGTTACCATGGCGGCGGTGGTGCTGAATCGGGCGGGCAGTGAAAGACACCGGACGCTGTGCACGGAAGCCATCGAAAAAATCGGCCTTCCCGTTGTCGGCTGCGTGCTGCGTGATCCGTCGCTCATTCTGCCTGAACGGCATCTGGGGCTGGTGCAGGCCAGCGAACATCCGGAGATCGATGCGCATATAGAACGGCTGGCGGATGCGATGGAAAAATCCATCGATCTCGATGCACTGCTTTCTCTCGCCGCGCCGGTGAATGTGCCTTCCGGCTCGGTGAATGCGGCGATTGCACCGCCCGGCCAGCGCATCGCGCTGGCGGAGGATGCGGCGTTCACTTTCCTTTATCCGCATCTCAGGAAGCATTGGCAGGCGGCCGGAGCCGAGATAGTGCCGTTCTCGCCGCTCGCGGATGAGGCGCCCGACGGGAGCTGCGATATCTGCTGGCTGCCGGGAGGGTACCCCGAGCTTTTTGCCGGAAAGCTTGCGGATGCGGCTGGTTTCAAGGCGGGTATTGCCCGCTTTGCTGCGACAAAGCCTGTTCATGGCGAGTGCGGCGGTTACATGGTGCTCGGCGAGGCGCTGGAAGATGCGGATGGGGTGACCCATGCCATGACCGGGCTTCTGTCGCATGCCACCAGCTTTGCGACCCGCAAGATGAATCTCGGCTACCGGCAGGCAACAATCGCGGCAAGCGGCCCGCTCGGCGCGGCGGGTGATGTTCTGCGCGGTCATGAATTCCATTATGCGCGGGTTACCGATCCCGGCAGCGATGAGCCCTTCGCCCAGATTGCTGACGGACAGGGTCGTCCGCTCGGGCCATCGGGCGGCAGGAGAGGATTTGTCTCGGGCACCTTTTTCCACGCCATCGCCAGGGGCGGTTGACCGTTTCCGGGTTTGGTCCGTGGACCTGCGGCAAAGTGGACCAAGCTGCGAAAGTTTGTAGGCTTGGCTCACGGGAAAGTGCTATAGATTTCTTTATAGGGCATGGAAGAGCGGAGTTATCTCCCGTGATCCATGTTCGGTGAAGCGCGGCGGGATCGAAAGCCGCTTCATATGTCCCGGTCCGAACCTGCTCTCGCGCATTTATATCGAGCGTGCCTATCGATGATGAAACCCGGATTTTTTGTCTCTGCTGCTCTTGCCGCATCCATCCTGCTGGCCCCCTTGGGCACCGGTGTCGATGGCATGGCTGCCCACGGCGGTGAAGACTATGCGACGCTGGAAAAGCTCGGTGCGGCGCTGTTCGACGATCCCGGTCTCTCGATGAACCGCACCATGGCCTGTTCCACTTGCCATATGCAGGCAGCCGGTTTTTCCGATGCGCGGGAGAGCGACAAGGTGGGGCGGGACGTATCGCTTGGCGATGACGGCATTTCACTGGGCGACCGCAACGCGCCGACTGCAGCTTATGCCCGCTTCACGCCACCTTTCGGCAGGAATGCGGCGGGAGAGTATATCGGCGGGCAGTTCTGGGATGGCCGCGCCTCCCTGCTTGAAGATCAGGCGGGCGGTCCGCCGCTCAATCCCCTCGAAATGGGCATGCCGGACAAGGCCTCGGTCGTCAAACGGCTCAGGGAAAACCCGGACTATGTCGCGGCTTTCGGCACGCAGTTCGGCAAGGATGTTTTTGAAAGCGACGACACCGCCTATGCCGCGATGACGAAGGCGCTGGCGAGCTTTGAGCGCTCGGATGAGTTCTCCACCTTCGATTCTAAATATGACCGCTTCCTGCGCGGCGAGGAGAAGCTGACGGATCAGGAAGAGCTGGGTCGGGTTCTGATCTCCTCGACGCAATTCACCAATTGCAATACCTGCCATGAAATCCGTGGCGCCAAGGGCCTGGAAGACGGCCTCTTCACCAACCATAAATATTTCAACATCGGCGTTCCCGCCAATATATCGGTTCGGGCCGTAAACGGCTCCAAGCCGGGCGCGATCGATCTGGGGCTGGCGCAAAATCCGGAAGTTGCCGGCGATGCCGCCCAGCGTGGCAAGTTCAAGGTGCCGACGCTGCGCAATGTCGCGGTCACTGGTCCTTACATGCACAATGGCGTGTTCAAGGATTTGCGCACAGTGGTGCTGTTTTACGTGAAATACAAAAGCAAGAAGCCGAGCCGCCAGATCAATCCGGAAACGGGCAAGACGTGGGATGCGCCGGAAGTGCCTGAAAATATCGCCATGGCGGAACTGACATCCGCGCCGGCGCTGGACGACAAGCGTGTGGACGCCATCGTCGCCTTTCTGAAGACGCTGACTGACAAAAGATATGAGCATCTTCTGCCGAAGGAAGATGGGCAGGCGAAGGTGCCGCCTGCCCAGCCGGTTTCGTCCAGCGTTACGCCGAAAGCGCCTTGAATTCGGCGAGAACCGCGTCACCCATTTCAGAGGTTCCGACCTGACGGCTGCCCTCGGCCATGATGTCGGCGGTGCGGATGCCCTTGTCCAGCACGTTTGCGATTGCCGCTTCGAGTTTCGTTGCCTCATCCACCATGTTGAACGAGTAACGCAGGCACATGGCGAAGGACGCGATCATGGCGATGGGGTTGGCGATACCCTTGCCGGCAATATCCGGGGCCGAACCGTGGACCGGCTCATACATGGCCTTGCGCTTGCCGGTCTTGGCGTCAGGCGCGCCAAGCGAAGCGGAGGGCAGCATGCCGAGCGAGCCGGTGAGCATGGCGGCGACGTCGGAGAGCATGTCGCCGAAGAGATTGTCGGTGACGATCACGTCGAACTGCTTGGGCTTGCGCACCAGCTGCATGCCGCCGGCATCGGCCAGCATATGTTCCAGCTGAACGTCCTTGAATTTGGCGGCGTGGGTTTCGGTGACCACCTGGTTCCACAGAACGCCGGATTTCATCACGTTGCGCTTTTCCATCGAGCAGACGCGGTTGTCGCGGGTGCGGGCCAGTTCGAAAGCGACGCTGGCGATGCGCTCGATTTCGAAAGTGTCGTAGATCTGCGTGTCGATGCCGCGCTTCTGGCCGTTGCCGAGATCGATGATCTGCTTCGGCTCACCGAAATAAACGCCGCCCGTCAGCTCGCGGACGATGAGGATATCGAGGCCTTCGACCAGTTCCGGCTTCAGCGAGGAAGCGGCGGCAAGTGCGGGGTAGCAGATGGCCGGGCGCAGATTGGCGAAAAGTTCGAGATCCTTGCGCAGGCGCAGCAGACCGGCTTCCGGGCGGTGCTCGTAGGGCACGCCATCCCATTTCGGGCCGCCGACGGCGCCGAACAGGATCGCATCGGCGGCAAGCGCCTTTTCCATATCCGCATCGGAAATCGCCACGCCATGGGCGTCATAGGCAGAGCCGCCGACCAGACCCTCCGAGACGGTGAAGCCGGCATCTTGCGCGCTGTTCATATAATCGATCAGCTTACGGACCTCAGTCATGGCCTCCGGGCCGATACCGTCACCGGGCAGAAGGAAAAGCGAACGGACTGTCATGAGAACCCTCCTTGGGCGGCGCGCCGGAAAACATCCTGAAGGGTTTTCGATTGCGGCGAACGCGGCGTCAAACTCGTTTCCGTCCAGCACATGAGAAGTCGTATCGCGGCCGGACGGGATCGGAGGCTTCTTATCTCCGCCTCAAGGGCTTTTCAAGCAAAGCAAAAGCCGATCCGGTACGGTTTGGTACGGGATCGGCTTTTTTGAAGAGCAGAAATGCGGTCAGGCCCAGGGGCGGACCGAGGCGTTTGCCTTTTCGAAGGTATCGATAGCGCCGGAATGTTCGAGCGTCAGGCCGATATCGTCCAGACCGTTCAGCATGCAGTGACGCTTGAACTCATCGATCTCGAAGGTGATCGTACCGCCATCGGGGCCGCTGATTTCCTGACTTTCCAAATCTATGGACAGAACGGCATTCGATCCGCGGGACGCATCGTCCAGCAGCTTTTCGAGGTTCTCGGGGGTGACGACGATCGGCAGAATGCCGTTCTTGAAACAGTTATTGTAGAAGATGTCGGCGAAGCTGGTGGAGATCACGCAGCGGATGCCGAAATCGAGAAGCGCCCATGGCGCATGTTCGCGCGAGGAACCGCAACCGAAATTGTCACCCGCGACGAGAATCTGGGCGTTCTGGTAGGCGGGCTTGTTCAGTACAAAATCCGGATTGGGCGAGCCATCCTCGAGATAACGCGACTCGGCGAAGAGGCCCTTGCCGAGGCCGGTGCGCTTGATGGTCTTCAGATAGTCTTTCGGAATGATCATATCGGTGTCGATATTGACCACCGGCATGGGCGCGGCAACGCCCGTCAGCTTGGTGAATTTTTCCATCTGTCGCTTCCCGTGTTTCCCTTCGACAAAATCCGGGGCTGGTTAAAGCCCACCGGACGTGTTCTGCCGGGAAATACTGCAAAACTCATCACTTTAGAAGCGCAAACCCGCCTTCTTCGGTACGCCGCGCGCGGTGCTCTGGCATTTTTGCCGATTAGAGACGATCTCAGAGATCGATAATCGTGCCTTTGCCGTCGTTCCAGACGCGCATATCGCGCTGGTTACGGGGCTTGACCGGAATGGGGGCCGGCTTCAGACGCGCGGAAAGCAGGCGGGCAGCGCTGAGAACCGCGAGCACGCCGATAAAAGCGACCGTGAGCGACGCGGTGAACAGGGCGACTATCGCCAGAATTGCAATGCCGGATGCGGCGATGAAAAACGAACGTATGCCTTGCATGATCCAAACCTTTCTATCCAGACGAATGTGGGCCTTCTTCTTCCGGCTTGCAAGAGGATTCAGTGGATTGTCAGCTTGCAGATGTCACAAAAGCTTGACACAAGTGCGGCATGGTCAATTTTTCCGAAAATATTCTTGTGAGACCACGTCGTTCGTTGCTCTCCGTGCCGGCCATCAATGTCCGGGCACTGGAAAAAATCCGCGATCTCGATTGTGATGGGGTGATCCTCGATCTGGAGGATTCGGTCGCACCCGGGATGAAGGGCAAGGCGCGGGACAATCTGCAAAAACTGTTTTCGGAAGGGCCTTTTGCAGCGGGCGAGACCATTATCCGCATCAACCCGTTTTCCACGCCCGACGGGAAGGCGGATTTGGAGCTTGTGCTTTCCTGCCGGCCGGATGCAATTCTTTTGCCGAAGGTGGAGCAGCCGGCCGATATTCACGATGTGGCCGATCTTCTGGCCGAGGCGGATGTGTCGGAGCACCTGAAAATCTGGGCGATGATCGAAACGCCGCTTGGCGTCCTGAATGCCGCCTCGATTGCTGACGCGGCCCATACGCCGGATGCGAGGCTTTCGGCTTTTGTCATCGGGCTCAACGATCTGCGCAAGGAAACGCGGGTGCCGGCCCTTCCCGGACGCACTTATCTCGTACCCTGGATGATGCAGGTGGTGCTTGCCGCCCGTGCCTATGGTCTGGATGTCATCGATAGCGTCTCGAACGATTTCCGCGATATCGCCGCTTTCGAAGCCGAATGTGAGCAGGGTCGCGCCATGGGGTTCGATGGCAAGATGCTGATCCATCCGGCCCAGATCGAGCCGGCCAATCGGCGCTTCGCCCCGGACGAGGCAGCGGTTGCGGAAGCTCGCGAGATCATTGCCGCTTTCGCAAAACCCGAATCTGTGGAATTGAACGTCATCAACATGAACGGGCGGATGATCGAACGGCTGCATGTGGGCCAGGCCGAAAGGCTGGTCGCCATGGCCGATATCATCGCACAAAGAGAGGCAAATAAGACGTGAAGGTCTATCGTTTCATAACTGGTCCCGACGACGCGAAATTCTGTCACCGGGTCACCGAGGCGCTGAACAAGGGATGGGAACTCGCGGGTTCGCCAAGCTACGCCTTCAACGCCGCAAGCGGCGTCATGCATTGCGGCCAGGCCGTGACCAAGGTGGTCGAGGGCAAGGAATACCATCCGGACATGAAGCTCGGCGAGCAGTGAGCGGCGCCAGCCGCCCCGATCAGCGATCGGCGGCGGCTTCGTCGGCGCTTTCTTCGATCCGTTCCATGTCATCATCCGACAGGCCGAAATGGTGGCCGATTTCGTGGATGAGGACATGGGTGATGATATCGCCCAGCGTTTCCTCGTTCTCGGCCCAGTAGTCGAGAATGGGACGGCGATAAAGCGTGATGCGGTTCACCATCTCGCCCGTTTCCATGGTGAAACGTTCGGAGATGCCGCGCCCCTCGAACAGTCCGAGAAGATCGAAGGGTGTTTCGAGCGCCATGTCTTCGAACACGTCATCGGTCGGAAAATCGGCGATCTCGATGATGAGATCTTTCGTCAGTGCGCGAAATTCTTCCGGCAGGTGGCCATATGCCTCGATCGCAAGCGACTCGAAGGCGGAAAGTGTCGGCGCATGGCGGTCCCGCCAATCGTCGGTCTGGTCTATGCGGGCCATTTCTGCTCCTTGTTGGAAGGCCCATATAAACACTTGCTGGACAAATTTCGAGACCCGACTGCTTCACCCGCCGAAAAAGCATGAAATTCTTGGCGTTACAGTTACTTTTCAAGCCGTCGTCATCTTGACATAAACGGGCGTCTCGCGTAATCGGCACCCAAATTGATGGCGTAGTGCGCCTTCTGTTTATTCCGCCCTTCAAAAGGCGGCTTCACCGGCAGACATTCAAAGGGGCATTCAGTCCTGACGGATTTCCGCTACTCCGACTGATAAAAAGACGGCCAGCTTGCATTTGCGGGCAGAGTCGGAACGAACATGAAAGGATAAAAAATGTTCGCAGTCATCAAGACCGGCGGTAAGCAGTACCGCGTAGCGGCCGACGCCGTGCTGACCATCGAAAAGCTGGAAGCAGAGGCAGGCGCAACTGTAGAATTCACCGAAGTTCTCGTTGTTGGCGAAGGCGCCGACGCCAAGTTTGGTGCACCCTTCGTCAAGGGCGCCATCGTCAAGGCTGAAGTTGTCGAGCACAATCGCGGCAAGAAGGTCATCGCCTTCAAGAAGCGTCGTCGTCAGAACTCCAAGCGTTCGCGCGGTCATCGTCAGCATCACACTGTCGTCCGCATCACGGACATCGTTGCTGCCTGATCGGCGCGACACGGGAAACAAGGTTTAAAGGAGAACTCCAATGGCACACAAAAAAGCTGGCGGTTCCTCGCGTAACGGTCGCGATTCCGAATCCAAGCGCCTTGGCGTAAAGAAGTTCGGCGGCGAAGCTGTCATTCCAGGCAACATTATTCTGCGTCAGCGCGGCACGCAGTGGCATCCGGGCGCCAATGTTGGCATCGGCAAGGACCACACGATTTTCGCACTGACCGCAGGTAACGTGAACTTCCGTACGAAGGCCAACGGCCGCGTATTCGTATCCGTGGCCCCGAAAGCGGAAGCCGCAGAATAAGCCGGTAAGCGTCATATGCAGCCGGTGTCCCATCGACCCGGCTGAGACGTATCAGGTTCAGTCAAGAAAACAGGGGAGATGGGGCACCACCCAACTCCCCTTTTTCTTTAACCCCAAGGAGGGACTGAACCATGCAAGCTGAATTGTTGAGGGTCGACCAATCACGGTCACCCGAAGAGCGGCCGAGGCCCGATCGGTCGAGGAGCTATTGCCCCGTTTTACTGTCGCAGAGGCTGGTTTTACGCAAGCCTCACGAAGAAGACATCGACGCCCTTGCCCATCTTGCCAACAATGCCAATATCGCGACCATGGTGTCGCGTATGCCGCACCCTTACACGGCCAAAGACGCCGCGGATTTTGTGCGACGCTCCAAAGCTGGCGAGATTGGCAAGTGCGTCTACGCGATTACCCGCATGGACAATGGCGAGTTTCTGGGCTGCTGCGCGCTCGAACCCCAGGAAGACGAAAAGACGCTGGAGATCGGTTACTGGCTGGGGGAACCCTACTGGAACCGCGGCTATATGACGGAAGCGGCGCATGCGCTGATCGACATGGCCTTCCGCACGCGTGAAATCGATCAGATCGATGCTCGTTGCCGGGTCACCAACATCGCGTCGCGCCGCGTCATCCAGAAGTGCGGTTTCCAGTTCCAGGGCTCCGGCATGGTCGGGTCTCTGGCGCTTGGCGGCATGGTGCCGGTCGAATGGTACAGGCTCGACCGCAAGACCTGGGTTTCGCTGAAGAGCTGGGGGGACATGGGATGAGTGCGCTCGAACTGACCCGACGGCGGACTGCCCCCATCGTGGCGCCGCCCGGCCCCTGCCCCGTCATCGAGACATCGCGTCTGGTGCTGCGGCCGCAGCGGCTTTCCGACGCCGGCAGCATTGCGGAATCGCTTGGCGATTTCGCCGTGACCAGAATGCTGGCCCGCGTTCCCGCGCCCTACCACAAGCAGGATGCGCTGGAATGGCTGGTCTTGCGCACCTCCGGCACCCTGCCCGACTGGGATTTCGCCATTACCAGCGGCGACGATACCCTGATCGGTGTCGTCTCGGTGGAATTGCGGCACGGCGAGTGGCATCTCGGCTACTGGCTGAACCGCTTCTACTGGGGCAAGGGTTACATGACCGAGGCGGTGGCCGCCGTGGTCGAGCGGTTCTTCCGCCGCATGCCCGGAGTGACCCTTCACTCCGGCGTATTTGCGGATAATCCCGCCTCGCTGCGCGTGCAGGAAAAACTCGGCTTCCGGGTGACCGGTTGCCACCAGGTCTACGCCACGGCGCGCGCCGCCATGGTGGCGCATATCGGTACGGTGATTACGGCTGAGGATTTCATTCAGCCGCATCGCACTTGAGGAGCATTGCAAGGCCGGTTTGATCCAAACCGGCCTTGTCTCGCGCATGGGCTTCCCGCACGATAGTCTTTGACCTCGTGAAGAAGCGCTTGTATTCGAAACGACGATATTTTTGTTCGACGCAACGGCAAGATTGTTGCGTCCGCAAACCGACAGAACGGCAGTCCGATGAAATTTCTCGATGAAGCAAAAGTCTATATCAAGTCCGGTGATGGCGGCGCGGGCGCCGTTTCGTTCCGGCGCGAAAAATTCATCGAATTCGGCGGTCCTGACGGTGGCGATGGCGGGCGCGGCGGCGATGTCTGGGTTGAGGTGGTCAACGGCCTCAACACGCTGATCGATTTCCGTTTCCAGCAGCATTTCAAGGCCTCCATCGGACAGCACGGCATGGGCAAGACCCGCACCGGCGCCAAGGGTTCGGATGTGGTGCTGAAGGTACCCGTCGGTACGCAGATCTTCGAGGAAGACAATGAGACGCTGATCGTCGATCTGACGAAAGAAGGCCAGCGGTTTCGTCTTGCCGCCGGCGGTAATGGCGGTTTCGGCAATGCCTATTTCAAGTCGTCCACCAATCAGGCGCCCACCCATGCCAATCCCGGCCTCGCAGGCGAGGAAAAAACGGTCTGGCTTCGCCTGAAACTGATCGCCGATGCCGGTCTCGTCGGTTTGCCCAATGCGGGTAAATCCACGTTCCTTGCGACGGTCACCCGTGCGCGGCCGAAGATCGCCAATTATCCCTTCACCACCCTTCATCCGAACCTGGGCGTCGCTACCATCGATGGCCGTGAATTCGTGCTGGCCGATATTCCTGGCCTGATCGAAGGCGCGCATGAGGGTGTTGGCATCGGTGACCGCTTCCTCGGCCATGTGGAGCGTACCCGCGTGCTTCTGCATCTCGTTTCCGCGCAGGAGGAGAAAGTCGGCAAGGCCTATAAGACTGTTAAGGCCGAGCTGGACGCCTATGGCGGCGGGCTGACCGACAAGCCGGAAATCGTGGCGCTGTCGCAGATCGACGTGCTGGATGAAAAAGAGCTGAAAAAGAAGGCCAAGGAACTGGAGAAGGCCTGCGGCCGTCCCCCGCTACTTCTTTCCGCTGCCGCCCATATCGGCATGACGGAAGCGCTGCGCGCCCTTCGCGATATCATTGTCTCGGCGAGCAATGGCGGCGAAACCGCCCTTCCCGATCGTTCGATGCCTTCCGAGAGCGAGGTTGAGGAAGAGGACGACCGTCTATGAGCCTGATGCGCAAGCTGCTGGCGAGCCATCACCGGATCGTCATCAAGATCGGGTCGGCGCTTCTGGTGGACCGGAAGACCGGTCTCAAGAAAGACTGGCTCGACGCCATCTGCGAGGATATCGCCGCGCTGAAGAAAAATGGCGCGGATGTGCAGGTTGTGTCTTCGGGCGCCATCGCGCTTGGCCGCACCGTGCTTGGCCTGCCTTCCGGTGCATTGAAGCTGGAAGAAAGCCAGGCGGCGGCGGCTGTTGGCCAGATCGCGCTGGCGCGCGCATGGTCGGAAAGCCTGTCGCGGCATGAGATCGTCGCCGGCCAGATTCTTCTGACGCTCTCCGATACCGAAGAGCGTCGCCGTTATCTCAATGCGCGCGCCACCATCAACCAGTTGCTGAAGATCGGCGCTATCCCGATCATCAATGAAAACGATACCGTGGCGACCACCGAGATCCGTTATGGCGACAATGACCGTCTGGCGGCGCGTGTGGCGACCATGACGGGCGCCGATCTTCTGGTGCTGCTTTCGGATATTGACGGGCTTTACACGGCTCCGCCGCATCTCGACCCCGACGCGAAATTCCTTGAGACGATTGCCGATATTACGCCCGAAATCGAGGCCATGGCAGGCGGTGCGGCATCCGAGCTTTCACGCGGCGGCATGCGCACCAAGATCGACGCGGGCAAGATCGCAACCGCTGCCGGCTGCGGCATGATCATCGCTTCCGGCAAGACGCTTAATCCCTTGAAGGCTATTGAAAACGGCGCGCGCTCCTCATGGTTCGCACCTTCGGGCACGCCGGTGACGGCGCGCAAGACCTGGATTGCCGGGCAATTGCAGCCGGCCGGCGAAATCCACGTGGATGCCGGCGCGGAAAAGGCTCTCTATGCCGGAAAAAGCCTGCTTCCAGCGGGTGTGCGACTGGTGAAGGGCAATTTCGGCCGTGGTGACGCAATCGCCATTATCGGTGCGGAAGGCCGTGAAGTCGCTCGTGGTCTTGCGGGCTACGATGCTGAAGAGGCGCGTCTTATCATCGGTCACAAGTCCAACGAGATCGAGGCGATCCTCGGTTATGTCGGGCGGGCGGCCATGATTCATCGTGACGATCTGGTGATGACGGGCGCTGCCGTCAAAGTTAAAAATGCAAAGAAGGATGAGGTCCATGCCTGAACAGGCCGTGAAGCAGAGCCATGATATTGACGCGCTGATGATCACCATCGGCGCTCAGGCGAAAGCTGCTTCGCGACCGTTGTCCATTGCCGGCACAGACCAGAAGAACCGCGCGCTGCTTGCCATGGCCTCCGCCATCGAGGCATCCAGGGATGCGATCCTTGCCGCCAACAGGAAAGATCTGGCCGCGGCGGAAAGCGCAGGCCTTGCCGCTTCCTTCGTGGACAGGTTGACGCTCAACGATGGAAGGATCGCCGGTATTGCCGAAGGCATCCGTTCGGTTGCGGCGCTGCCAGATCCGGTTGGCGAAGTCATCGCCGCCTGGGATCGTCCGAATGGGCTGAAGATCGAGCGCGTGCGCACGCCGCTCGGCGTCATCGGCGTGATTTACGAAAGCCGCCCAAACGTGACGGCGGATGCCGGCGCTTTGTGCCTCAAGGCGGGCAATGCCGTCATTCTGCGCGGCGGCTCGGATTCGCAACATTCATCGCGTGCTATCCATGCCTGCCTCGTGGAAGGCCTGAAGATCGCCGGTCTTCCCGAGCATGCCATTCAGCTGGTGCCGGTGACCGACCGCGCCGCTGTCGGCGCACTTCTGGGTGGATTGAACGGCACGGTTGACGTCATCGTGCCGCGCGGCGGCAAAAGCCTCGTGGCGCGCGTGCAGTCGGAAGCCCGTGTGCCGGTTTTCGCGCATCTGGAAGGCATTTGTCATGTCTATATCGACAAGTCGGCCGATCTCGACATGGCGAAACGTATCGTCGTCAACGCCAAGATGCGCCGCACCGGTATTTGTGGGGCGGCCGAAACGCTGCTGGTGGATGCCGCTGCCGTTTCCACGCATCTTACGCCGCTCGTCAAAGCCTTGATCGAAGCCGGCTGCGAAGTGCGCGGTTCGCAGGCCGTTCGCGATGTGGTGGCGGGTCTCACGCCGGCAACGGAAGAGGATTGGCGTACCGAATATCTCGATGCGATCATTTCGGTCGCCGTGGTGGAGGGTATTTCGGGCGCGATCGAGCATATCGGCACCTATTCGTCCAACCACACCGAGGCGGTGATCGCCGAGGATCCCGATGTGGTCGCGCGTTTCTTCAACGAGCTCGATTCGGCCATTCTGCTGCACAATGCCTCGACGCAGTTCGCGGACGGCGGCGAATTTGGCATGGGTGCTGAAATCGGCATTGCCACGGGCAAGATGCATGCGCGCGGCCCGGTCGGCGTCGAGCAGCTTACCTCGTTCAAATACCGGGTGCATGGCACCGGCCAGACACGGACCTGATATTTGCCGGCTGACAAGCGCCTCGACAGACGTTATCTCACCATGCCGCATGTGGAGCGCGGCATGGTCGTCGGCCTGTTCGGCGGTTCT
The DNA here is from genome assembly GCF_004005385.1 of Agrobacterium sp. CNPSo 2736. Taxonomy (NCBI): domain Bacteria; kingdom Pseudomonadati; phylum Pseudomonadota; class Alphaproteobacteria; order Hyphomicrobiales; family Rhizobiaceae; genus Agrobacterium; species Agrobacterium sp. CNPSo 2736. The sequence goes on from NZ_RZTX01000004.1 coordinate 114,940, forward strand.
TTCAATCCGCCGCATGCGGGTCACGCGCTTGTGGCCGAGATTGCGTTGCGCAGGCTCGGTCTCGACCAGCTCTGGTGGATTGTCACACCGGGGAACCCGCTGAAAAGCCGTTCGGAGCTGGCGTCTCTGGAAGATCGCATCGCCGCCTGCGAAAAGCTGGTCCACGATCCGCGCATCAAGGTGACGGCCTTCGAAAAATCACTGGGGATGAGCTATACGGCGAATACGCTTGCCAAGGTGAAGGCGAAAAATCCGCATGTCCGTTTTATCTGGGTCATGGGAGCGGACAATCTGAAAAGCTTCCATCGCTGGCAGAAATGGCGGCGGATCGCCGAGACATTCCCGATTGCCGTGATCGATCGGCCAGGCTCCACGCTTTCTTATCTCTCCTCCACCATGGCGCAGGCCTTCAGCCATGCACGGGTGGATGAGGACGATGCCGGCGTTTTGTGGAAAAAAGCGGCCCCTGCCTGGGTTTTCATTCACGGCCCGCGCTCGACGCTCAGCTCCACGGCGCTGCGCAACGGTCGTAAATGACGCCTTCGATCACAAATGATGTATGTGCCGGGTGTCGAAGGGTCCATATCTTGAAAAGTTAATGCTTTGATGCCACCTTCATTGTGTGACGCAGAGAATCGCGTCGCGCAGTGCCTGTTTTGTCATTCTTGGAAAGGAAAACCTCTGACAACAGTACACGCCAAGGGAAGAGCATTTGTTGCTATCCCGAAGGGCCAGGACAGTGGCGACGATGCCGCCGGCCATGCCCTCGAAACCGTCCTCGCGAGCCTCGAGGACTCCAAGGCTGAAGATATCGTATCTCTCAACATTGCCGGAAAATCGGCGCTTGCGGACTACATGGTCGTGGTCTCCGGGCGGTCGAACAGGCATGTCTCGGCGATTTGCGAGCATCTTCTCAAGGATATGAAGGATGAAGGGTTCGGAAACGCCCGCGTCGAAGGTCTCGAGACCGGAGACTGGGTGCTGATCGATACCGGCGACATCATCGTTCATGTGTTCCGCCCGGAAATCCGCGCCTTCTACAACATTGAAAAAATGTGGGCGACGCCGGACATGCCGGAAGAGACGCTGCATTGATGCGGTAAGCCTTTGAGCGAGTGCATCGCTTTTGCCGAAGATCATATCTGACTTCGGAAACGGTGCCTCTGGCCGGAAATCAGACCGGCCGCATAGGAATCCGCAGGCTATGCTGTTAAGAGCGTGACCCTGTTGGGTCACGACGAATGCAGGTTTGCGATGCGGATTTCAATTTTTGCGGTGGGACGGCTGAAATCCGGCCCCGAAAAGGATCTTGCGGCCCGTTATATCGAGCGTCTGGCAAAGGCCGGCCCGGCGATCGGGCTGGAGTTTTCGCGGGTGATCGAGGTTGCCGAAAGCCGCGCTTCCAATGCGGAGACCCGCAAGCGCGAAGAAGCCGCGATGCTGGAAAAACATTTGGCCGATGGTGCTGCCCTCGTGCTGCTGGACGAGCGCGGAAAGGCGCTGGACAGTCCTGCCTTCGCTTCATTTTTTGGCGATTTGCGCGATAGCGGCAAGCGAGACCTCGTGATCGCCATAGGCGGAGCTGACGGGCTCGATCCCGCGCTTTACGACAAGGCGACGGCCGTTCTCAATCTCGGCAAGCTGACATGGCCGCATCAGATAGTTCGTATCCTGATCGCCGAGCAGCTTTACCGCGCCGTCACGATCCTCTCCGGTCATCCCTATCATCGCGTTTGATCGGGTTTCGATTCGGATAATTGTCTCAATTTCAACATGAAGCTCCGCGACACCGCTGGCAGCGCACGGCTTCGGCGGCGGCCTTTCCAGGGCCTCTTGGAAGATCGCGGCAAAATCCCTAATATCGGCGCTTCTGCTTCGGCATCAAAGAAAGTTCACATGGACAACAGGCCTCAACGAAAACGGCACGCTGCCCTTGCGGGCGCGGTTATCGCTGCTTTCGTCATGGGCATCGGTCCGACCTATTCGCGAGACGATGCAGGCGCCGTTCCGGCCGCTGGCGATGATTCGTCGCCGGATGCGCTGCAGACGCTGGAGAAGCGCCGCGACCAGAACCGGCAGGATCTGGAGGAACTGGTCGACAGCATTGGTCTTTCGGAAGACAAGACAAGGAAGCTTGAGGAAAGCATCGCCTCCCTCAATCAGGACAGCGCACGCATCCGGGAAGAGCTGATCGCATCGGCTGCTCGGCGCAAGGCGCTGGAAACCAAGATCAGCGACGGTGAGGATCGTCTGGCCAAACTTTCCGTGCGCGAGGATGGCGTCAAGGCGTCGCTGCGGGAAAGACGCGGCGTGCTGGCGGAGGTTCTGGCGGCGTTGCAGCGCATGGGCCGAAACCCACCCCCCGCCCTTCTCGTCTCGCCGGAAGATGCGCTTGCGTCCGTGCGAAGCGCCATTCTTCTCGGCGCCGTCGTGCCCGGCATTCGCGGTGAAACCGACAAGTTGGTCGCCGCTCTCAAAGAATTGACTGATCTGAGGCAGGCAATCGCTCGCGAAAAGGACGATCTTACGGGTATGATGACGGCAAGTCTGGAAGAGGAAAAACGCCTCGACCTGCTGATTGCCGAAAACGATCGCAAGAACACCCAGACGGCGGCGGAGCTGGAGGCGGAACGCAAGCGATCTGAAGAGCTTGCGAGCAAGGCGACGAGCCTCGAGGGGCTGGTCAGTTCGCTTGAAGGCGAGATTACCTCGGTGCGGGAGGCGATGGAAAAGGCGCGGGCGGAAGAGCAGCGCCTGGCCCGTCTTTCGGAGGCGGAACGCGAAAAGGAGCGGGCCGCGGCCGAGGCTGGAATGCCCGATAAAAACCGCATTGCGCCCGCATATCCCTTCGCGAGTTTGAAGGGAAAGCTGGAGCTGCCGGTTACCGGCGAGGTGCTGCGGCGCTTCGGCGATGCGGATGGAACGGGCCACTTTTCCAAGGGAATTGTCGTCGCGAGCGGACCGGAAGCCATCGTGACGGCGCCTGCAGACGGCTTCGTGGTGTTTGCCGGAGATTTTCGCAGTTATGGCCGGATGATCATCCTCAATACGGGCGATGGATATCATGTGGTGATGACGGGCATGGACAATGTGAGGACGCGGCAGGGAATGTTCGTATTCTCCGGAGAGCCCATCGCCTCCATGGGTGCAAAAAGAGTAGCGAGTGCAGCAGCATTGGCGCTGGAAACCGACAGGCCAACGCTCTACATTGAGTTCAGGAAAGATGGTGTACCGGTTGATTCCCAACCATGGTGGACCGCAAAAAATACCGGAAGGGCGCACAATGATTCGTAAGGTTTCGCTTCTCCTTATCGGTGGGCTTATGGGCGCCACGGCGATGAGCGTGATTTATTCGGCGAGCATGCCGGCACAGGCGGCCGGGCCTTCGACCTATAAGGAACTGTCGATCTTTGGCGACGTGTTCGAGCGCGTGCGCGCACAATATGTGACGCCGCCGGATGACGAGAAGCTGGTGGAAAACGCCATCAACGGCATGCTGAGCTCGCTCGATCCGCATTCGAGCTTCATGAATGCCAAGGATGCCAACGACATGCGCACCCAGACCAAGGGTGAATTCGGCGGTCTCGGCATCGAAGTGACCATGGAGAACGAGCTCGTCAAGGTCATCACGCCGATCGACGATACACCGGCTTCCCGCGCAGGCATTCTCGCCGGCGATTTCATTTCGGAAATTGATGGTACGCCGGTTCGTGGCCTGAAGCTGGAACAGGCGGTCGAAAAGATGCGCGGCGCAGTCAAGACGCCGATCAAGCTGACGATCATCCGTCAGGGCGCCGACAAGCCGCTCGAATTCACCGTCATGCGCGATGTCATTGCCGTGCGGGCCGTCAAGTCCCGTGTCGAAGGTGACAATGTCGGTTATCTGCGCGTCATCTCCTTTACCGAGAAGACCTATGACGATCTCGAAAAGGCGATCAAGAAGATCAAGGCGGATGTGCCTGCCGACAAGCTGAAGGGTTATGTGCTCGACCTGCGCCTCAACCCGGGTGGTCTGCTCGATCAGGCGATCAATGTCTCCGACGCCTTCCTCGAGCGCGGTGAGGTCGTTTCGACCCGTGGCCGTAACCCCGACGAGACCCGCCGCTTCAACGCGACGGCAGGCGATCTGACCGATGGCAAGCCGGTAATCGTGCTCGTCAACGGCGGTTCGGCTTCGGCTTCGGAAATCGTTGCCGGCGCCCTGCAGGATCTGCGCCGTGCGACCGTGGTCGGCACGCGTTCCTTCGGCAAGGGTTCGGTCCAGACGATCATTCCGCTCGGCGAGGCGGGCGCGCTGCGCCTGACCACGGCGCTCTATTACACCCCGTCGGGTAAATCGATCCAGGGTACGGGCATTGAGCCTGACATCAAGGTGGAGCAGCCATTGCCGGCCGAGCTGCAGGGCAAGGTGACCACCGAAGGTGAATCCGGTCTTTCCGGCCACATCAAGGGCCAGAGCGAAACCGACGAAGGTTCGGGTTCCTCCGCTTATGTTCCGCCGGAAGCCAAGGACGACATCCAGCTCAACTATGCTCTGGACCTGCTGCGCGGCAGCAAGACGGATCCGTCTTTCCCGCCGAACCCGGAAAAGGCTGTGGTCAACAAGCAGTAAGATAGTGCGCCGGTCAGCCGGCGCATTCCATATATTGCCAACCGTTTGGACGGATCGTTCATTGCCTTCGGACCTGCGAAAACCGCTTCTGGGTCGTCAGAAAAAAAGCGCCGGTATCAACCGGCGCTTTTCCGTCATTATGGCTCTGTCGGTGCTTGCGGTTTTCTCAATCGGCGGCCTGTCCGTCTATACGGCGCTTTCGCCCGGCAATTTGCAGAAGACGGCGAGCGGGCCGGATGCACAGCCTCAGCTTGCCGAAAAAGCACCTGAAATCGCACCGGCCGATGGAACGGCTCCCGGCGATGCTGCCGGTCTCCAGCCGCAAAGCGGTCGCTCCGGCGCCAATATCAATCGCGAGACGATGCCCGACGGCAATGTCGTATCGGTTTACTCTCCCCGCCCGCGCGAGGGTGATGGGCCGGTGCTGATGAGCGGCCAGACCTATGGTCAGGATCCGCGCATGGCGACGCGACCCAATGAGGAGTTGCTGGAAGAAACCGCATTCGGCAGATTGCCGGTTGTCGGTGCGGACGGTTTGCGGCCGATGGAGCAATATGCGCGGCCCTGGTCCGGTGCACGTGGCACCCGGGTGGCGATCGTGGTCGGCGGGCTGGGTCTCAGCCAGACCGGGTCGCAAAAAGCGATACGGGAGCTGCCGCCGGAGGTGACGCTCGGTTTTGCCGCCAGCGGCAACAGCCTGCAACGCTGGATGCAGGAAGCGCGCCGACAGGGACATGAAATCCTTCTGCAGATACCGCTTGAGCCTTTCGGTTACCCCGGCACCAATCCCGGCCCGGACACCCTGCTGGCGGGTGATCCCGCCAAGGTCAATATCGACCGGCTGCATCGCTCCATGGCGAAGATCACCAATTACACTGGCATCATGAATTATCTCGGTGGGCGTTTCCTTGCCGAGCAGGCGGCGCTTGAGCCGGTCATGCGGGATATCGGCAAGCGCGGCCTGCTGTTTCTGGATGATGGTTCTTCGGCGCAGTCGCTGAGCGGCGGTATTGCCAAGGCGATTTCCGCGCCACAGGGTTTTGCCGATATTCTGCTCGACGGCGAAGTCACCGAAGCTGCCATTCTGCGCAAGCTGGACGAACTGGAGCGAATTGCACGGCGTAACGGCCAGGCGATCGGCGTTGCTTCGGCTTTCGATGAAAGCGTTGCCGCGATCTCCAGGTGGTCGCGCGAGGCTGGCGGGCGCGGCATCGAGATTGTCGGTGTTTCTGCGCTTGTTTCCGGGCAGGCAGGGCAGTAAACCTTGCGTGCGGCCATTTCTGGCGCTCAGACAGTGCGGGTTTCCCATGACAATCAAAGCAGAAGATTTGCCTTACCGTCCCTGTGCGGGAATTATGGTGCTGAACGCTGAGGGCCTTGTCTGGGTCGGACGGCGTATCAAGGAAGGTAATCCCGAATATGATGGCTCACCGCATTTGTGGCAGATGCCGCAGGGCGGCATCGATGACGGCGAGCGGCCTTTGACGGCCGCCATTCGCGAACTCTACGAAGAAACAGGCATGAAAACGGTGAGCCTGCTTGCGGAGGCGAGCGACTGGATTCACTATGACCTGCCACCCGAACTGATTGGTATCGGCCTCAGGGGTAAATATCGCGGGCAGGCGCAGCGCTGGTTTGCGTTCCGTTTCCAAGGCGACGAAAGCGAGATCCAGATCGATCCGCCGCCGACCGGGCACACGGCCGAATTCGATGCGTGGGACTGGAAGCCGATGGAAAGCCTGCCGGAGCTCATCGTGCCGTTCAAGCGCGGGGTATACGAACAGGTCGTGGCGGAGTTCCAGCACCTTTCCGGCAAATAAAAAAGGCGGCCAAGGCCGCCTTTTCTGTCGTATCGCCAGTGCTTATTCCGCTTCGTTGGCGGAATCGGCGTTGAGCTGGCCGTATTTTTCCTCGCCGATCTTGCCGAGCAGTTCGAGCTGGGTTTCGAGAAAGTCGATATGGCCTTCCTCGTCGATCAGCAGTTCTTCGAAAAGCTTCATGGAGACATAGTCTCCGGCCTCATAACAGATATCACGCGATTTCTTGTAGGAGGTGCGGGCGTCATATTCGCCGGCAAGGTCGGATTCCAGAACTTCCTTGACGTTCTGGCCGATGCGCAGGGGCGCGACGGTCTGAAGGTTGGGATGGCCTTCAAGGAAGATGATGCGTGCGACCAGCTTGTCGGCGTGCTGCATTTCCTCGATGGATTCAGCACGTTCCTTTTTGGCGAGCTTCGTGTAGCCCCAGTCTTCCAGCAAACGATAGTGAAGCCAGTACTGGTTTACCGCACCGAGTTCGAGAAAAAGGGCCTCGTTAAGCCGCTCGATGACTTTTTTGTCGCCTTTCAATGTCCGCTCTCCTGTTCTCTTCATGGAATTGCTTCAGGCGGGACATAAAATCAAAAACATCGGCCTCAGTCGAGTGGCGACGGGCATGATATTCTTCAGTGGTTTTGATGATCAGGTCGACAACGGTGGGGAAACAGCCGCAGCAGCGACCGCGCTTTTCCATGGCGTGATACACTTTTGCAGGAACGATGAGCTGCCAACAGTCCTCGTCGAGGAGCTCGTTGATGACGTCCCGGATATCGTGATCGGTGATGTAATTGCAGCTGCAAACCAGCATGATGGACTGCCTGTATGACGCAACACGTTGTTTTCGTTCTTAAACCAAAACAGGACAGCAAATGTCAAGAAAAACCTCTTAATGAGTCGCCAAGGATTTTCTAGACTCATTCTAAACTATACAAAAACTATCGTATTTTCATTAGTTTAGGCAGTGCATCATTCCAGTGTTTCATCTTCAAGTTTTTGTGCGCAGCAAAATTATGGAAGCTGAGATCACGGAAAGTTTACTGGGTTCAGGCGGCCGGGAAGGCGGGATCGACGGCCTCAGGCGAAATATTGCCCGCCATTGGCCGTCATGGTCGAACCGGTGATGAAACCGGCCTCGTCGGAAACCAGAAACAGAACGCAGCGCGCGATTTCTTCCGGTTCACCCAGCCGTCCAACGGGAATTTGCGGCACGATGCGCTCAGTCAGAACCTTCTCCGGTATCGCTCTTACCATCTCCGTGCCGATATAGCCGGGGCAGATGGCGTTGACGGTGATATTGCGGCTGGCGCCTTCCTGGGCGAGCGCCTTGGTAAAGCCGATGTCGCCCGCTTTCGAGGCGGAATAATTGGCCTGTCCCGCCTGACCCTTCTGGCCATTGATGGAGGAGATATTGACGATGCGGCCGAAGCCGCGGTCGCGCATGCCCGGCCATACGGGATGGGTCATGTTGAAGACGCCGTTGAGGTTGGTGTCGATAACCTCGCGCCATTGCTGCGGCGACATTTTATGGAACATCGCATCGCGGGTGATGCCGGCATTGTTGACGAGCACCTCGACGGGACCGAAGGTCTCTTCCACCTGGGCTATGCCATTGACGCAGGCGTCATAGTCGCGCACGTCCCACTGAAAAGCGGGGATGCCGGTTTCTTTCTGGAATGCTTCCGCCCTGTCCGTCGTGAAGGCGTAATTGACGGCCACCCGGTAGCCGGCCGCCTGCAGGGCGCGGGCGATTGCGGCGCCTATGCCGCTCGTCCCGCCGGAAATCAAAGCAACCCGGCTCATATCGGCCTCCATGACCTGTCATTGAAGCGCCTGCATATGCAAGGATGCTTCCATATCGTGCAGAACTTGTTCGTCGTGCTCACCGGCCACAGAAATGCGGCCAATGGGAGGCCGCTTCTACCCTATTGCGCGCTGAACCGGAATTGCTTTTTGGCAAGTCGTGCGGCGGTTTCAGAGCGCTTCGATGCACATGGCGACACCCATGCCGCCGCCGATGCAGAGCGTTGCGAGACCCTTCGACACGTTACGGCGGCGCATTTCGAAAATCAGGGTGTTGAGAACGCGCGCGCCGGAGGCGCCGATCGGATGGCCGATGGCAATCGCCCCGCCATTGACGTTGACGATGGCAGGATCAAGACCAAGTTCGCGCACCACGGCGCAGGACTGGGCCGCAAAGGCTTCGTTGGCTTCCACAAGGCCAATATCGCTGATCGACCAGCCGGCCTTGGCCAGCGCTTTGCGGGAGGCGGGAATGGGGCCGGTGCCCATGATCTGCGGATCGACACCTGCCGTCGCCCAGGAGGCAATACGGGCGAGCGGCCTGATGCCGCGCTTTCCTGCTTCCTGTTCCGACATCAAAAGCGTGGCGGCGGCGCCATCGTTCAGACCGGAGGCGTTGCCGGCCGTGACCGTCCCTTCCTTGTCGAAGGCGGGGCGCAGCTTGGCCATGGTTTCCAGCGAAGCCCCAGCGCGGATATGCTCATCTGTATCAATGACGATATCGGCTTTACGGCCCTTCACCGTGAAAGCCACGATCTCATCTGCAAAACGGCCGGCGCTTTGCGCGGCTTCGGCCTTGTTTTGCGATGCGACGGCGAATTGGTCCTGCTCGTCGCGGGAAAGCTGCCATTGGCGGGCGATGTTTTCAGCGGTGATGCCCATATGATAGCCGTAAAAGGCGTCGATAAGGCCATCTTTCAGCATGGTATCGATCATCTTGAAATCGCCCATCTTCACGCCGCCGCGCAAATGGGCGCAGTGAGGCGCCATGGACATGGATTCCTGGCCGCCGGCAATGACGATGTTCGCGTCGCCGGTCGCGATCTGTTGCATGCCGAGGGCCACGGCGCGCAGGCCGGAGCCGCAGAGCTGATTGAGGCCGAAGGCGGTCGCTTCCTGTGGAATGCCGGCCTTCATGGCAGCCTGCCGCGCCGGGTTCTGCCCCTCGCCCGCCGTCAGGACCTGACCGAGAATGACCTCATCGATTTCCTTCGCCGCGACACCGGCGCGCTCCAGCACGGCGCTGATGACGGTCGCCCCGAGTTCGTGGGCTGGCGTATTGGCGAAGTGGCCATTGAAAGAGCCGACGGCTGTGCGCGCGGCGCTGGCAATCACGATTGAAGGCAGGGTCATCAGTTTTCTCCTCACTTGCGGGCGGAGACTGGCAAAGCTTTCAATACAAGTCAAATGGCGAAAGTTGCTTTAAAAGATGTTGCTAAATCACGCCGAAATCTTGCGGAAAATTGCTGCGCAAAAAACAAACTGTTGCGATGCACAAAACATTTGTCAGAGGGCTCGTTTTGCGCATACACTTTGCGCCGGGAAGAGCAAGAAGACCAAAAAACAAGAAAATACCATCATCGCGAGGAGGCGGGCATGGCGAAACACGACGGCGAAACAATCATTAAAAAATACGCCAACCGGCGGCTCTACAATACCGGCACCAGCACCTATGTGACGCTCGATGATCTGGCGCAGATGGTCAAGCGCGGTGAGGACTTCAAGGTTCAGGATGCCAAGTCCTCCGAAGACATCACGCATGCGGTGCTGACGCAGATCATCGTCGAACAGGAGGCCAAAACCGGCAATACGTTGCTGCCGACGGCGTTTCTGCGACAATTGATCTCCTATTACGGCGACCAGATGCAGATGGTCGTGCCGACATTTCTCGAACATTCGATGAAGACCTTTTCCGACCAGCAGAGCCAGATGCAGGAGCATATGGCCAAGGCTTTCGGCGATGGTTCGCTTGCCCGCAATTTTCAGGCGCCGCTGCAAATGATGGAAGAGCAGATCCGCCGCAATACCGAACTGTTCCGGCAGGCGATGCAGGGTTTCACGCCTTTCGCAATGCCGCAAGCACCCAAGGAAACCCGCAAGCCGAATGCATCCGAAATCGATGAGCTGAAGGCGCAGTTGCGCGCATTGCAGCAAAAGCTCGATCAGCTCTGATTCTGCGTCATTCTGGCCGATGCTGGATTTGACCGCCGCATCGGCTGCTGCTTCTGGCTTTCAGCCTGCCGTTCTTTCCGGCACGCGCAACAGGAGCAGGAAACCTGCCCCCAGAAATACGATGAGCGTGGCCATGCCGATATGGGCGGAGCCGCTTATATAGGTTGCTATGGAAAATGACAGCGTCGCCATGAAACTCGTGGCGCGTCCGGAAAGCGCGTAGATGCCGAAGTAACGGCCCGCTTCTGCAACAGTGATATTGCGGGCGAGATAAGAGCGGGACGATGCCTGGACGGGTCCGAAGGCGAGGCCGATCAAAACGCCATAGAGCAGATAGGCTTTTTCCGCGCCTGTCGCGAAGATGCCGCCATTGTCCGCCGTCGACAATTGTACCCAGCCAAACAGCGTCGAGCCTTTTTCCGTGGAGACGATGCCGAGCGTAGCGAGCAGCAAAAGCACCAGACTGATAAGGATGGTGATGCGCGAGCCGAGTTTCTGATCAACCCGCCCGGCGGCAAAACAGCCCGCGATGGCGACGACGTTGAGCAGGATGCCGAAGAGGCCGATTTCCATCGTCGCCCAGCCGAACATACCGGCGGCAAATGCTCCGCCCAGTATGAGAACGCCATTGACGCCATCCTGATAGAGCATGCGCGCGATCAGGAACCGCAAAAGCATGGGGCGGTAGCGCAGCTCGCGAAGCGTGATCTTCAGCTCCCCCAGTCCCGAGCGGATCGCGGCTGCGAAGGGCAAGCCCTTTTCAGCGTCGGGAGTGAGAAGAAACATCGGCAGAATGAAGATGAGATACCAGAGCGCGGCGAGCGGGCCGGTTATTCTGGCATCCTCGCCGGTTGCCGGGTCGAGACCGAAAAGCGGCTTGATGCCGGCGATGGTCAGCCCGGTCTGTGGATTGGCGGCCAGAAGCGTCACCACGGCAATCAGCACCACCATCCCGCCGAGATAACCAAGCCCCCAGGCGAGATTGGAAATGCGCCCGACATTTTGCGGGTTGGTCAGGCGCGGCATCATGGAATCGTTGAAGACGATAGAAAATTCCGCCGCGATGGAAGCGAGGATAATACAGATAATCGGCAGGATGAGCGGCGATCCCGGTGTTGCGAACCACAGGAAGAAAAGACTGACAATCTTGATGACGGCAAAAAAGGCGATCCACGGCTTGCGCGCGCCGGACTGGTCGGCGATGGAGCCGAGAATGGGGGAGAAGAGGGCGATGATGATCGACGACACCGTCGCCATGTTGCTCCATGTCGCCTGCGCCGAAATCGGATCGTCGGTGAGCCGGGCGACGAAATAAGGCCCGAAAACGAAGGTCGTGACGACCGTGAAAAACGGCTGCGCCGCCCAGTCGAACATCACCCAGCCCCAGATGCCGCGTTTGGCAACCGCTGTTTCCGCATTTGGGGGAGGGACAGTCATTCATCGTCCTATCGGAAAATCGGGAAATAAAATGCGCGATGCGGGCGCATCCGTCTTGTCTGACGCCATCCGGGGGACCCGGATGGCGTTTTTTAAGGCTGCCGATCAGCGTGCCTGAACGATATCGCCCAGCAGCCCGGCCGCGACCGTCAGACGGGCAAGGTTGGTATCGCCGCTGTCGCTGAGCGCGCCGAGTTCGGAGACGATGCGGTTGACCCGCACGCGGTCCGCCGCATACCAGGCCTGAACCGGGTCCTTCTCCTTCGCATGCTCGGTAAGCGCTGAGATGACGATCCGGCGTCTCGACGAGGAGATCTGGTCCTGGCTGCGCAGGAGAGCCAGGCTCTCGTAATGATCCGCCGGGGTGATGCGCTGGCTTGCATCCAGCAGACGCGCGACGCGGAAGGTCGACGAGACGGCGGCATAGCTTTCGGCGGCGCGGGCAAGCGTGGTGCCCGCGCTTTCGGCGATGCGCATGATCTCCGGCACATAGACGAGCAGGGAAAGCGTATCGAGTTCCTCCAGAAGACCGGAAGGAACGCCGTCGATTTCCGTGACGCCGAGTTCGCGGCGATACTTCGCCGCTGCCGGTGACAGCGTCTTGATCGCGGTTTTCAGGCGCTCGATTTCGGTCGCCATGTCACCTGCGGCCGCACCCGCGCTCCCGGTTTGCAGGTAAAGCCTGCTCGCATCCGAGAAGATACGCGTGATCGTGGCATAAAGCCCGTTCTGGACTTCACCGCCGACCTTGCCGTCAAGCGCGTCGACTTCGCTCCACAGGCGTTTGAGACCGAAACCATCCTCGACGATCACGGCAGCCTTGACGACATCGGCCGCCAGAAGGCCGCTCGCATCGGCAAGTTTTTGCACGAATCCCGGGCCGCCGCGATTGACGACGGCATTGGCGAGTGCGGTCGCGACGATTTCGCGATGCAGACGATGCGACTTGATATCGTCCGCATAGTTCTTCTGCATCTTGGCCGGGAAATAATCGACCAGAAGATGCTGGAGATAGGGCTCGTCGGGAAGCGTGCTTGCTACCAGTGCATCGAACAAGGTGAGCTTGGCATAGGAGAGGAGCACGCCGATTTCCGGCCGGGTCAGCGGTTTGCCGGTGGCGTATCTTTCGCTGAATTCGGCATTGTTCGGCAGGGTCTCGACCTTGCGGTTCAGTTGTCCGGCCGCCTCCAGCGCGCCCATCAGGCGGCCGAGTTCTTCGCGGTTCGAAAGGCCCAGCCGCTCCGTCAGCGAGATCGCCAGCGATTGCAGGTAGTTGTTGCGCAATACCAGCTGCGCCACTTCCGGCGTCATGGAAGCGAGAAGCTGGTTGCGTTTCGGCATCGTCAGGCGGCCGCTGTTAACGGCGGAGGCAAGCGCGATCTTGATGTTGACCTCCACGTCCGAGGAGTTCACTCCGGCCGAGTTGTCGATGGCGTCGGAATTGCATCGCCCGCCTGAAAGCGCATAGGCGATGCGCCCCTTCTGGGTGATGCCGAGATTGGCGCCTTCGCCGATGACCTTGGCGCGCAGTTCGGTTGCGTTGACGCGGATGGGGTCGTTCGCCCTGTCACCCACCTCGGCATTGGTTTCCACCGCCGCCTTGATGTAGGTGCCGATGCCGCCGAACCACAGAAGATCGGTTGGCGCCTTCAGGATGGCCGTCATGATCTCGAAGGGTGTGGCGACGGATTTGTCGATGCCGATGGCGGCCACGGCTTCCGGTGTCAGCGTCACCGATTTTTCGGAGCGCGAGATGATCATCGCGCCGGCGGAGAGGGCCGAACGATCGTAATCCTGCCAGCTGGAACGCGGCAGTTCGAAAAGGCGCTTGCGTTCGGCAAAGGACCTGTCGGTATCGGGATCCGGATCGATGAAGATGTCGCGGTGATCGAAGGCGGCGATCAGCCTGATCTTTTCCGACAGCAGCATGCCGTTGCCGAAAACGTCGCCGGACATATCGCCCACGCCCGCCACCGTGAAGGGGGTGGTCTGGATGTCGGTGTCCATTTCACGGAAATGGCGTTTCACCGTTTCCCAGGCGCCGCGGGCGGTAATGCCCATCTTCTTGTGGTCGTAACCGGCGGAACCGCCCGATGCGAAGGCGTCGTCCAGCCAGAAACCGGCCTCATGGGCAAGACCGTTCGCCGTATCGGAGAAGGTTGCCGTTCCCTTGTCGGCGGCGACGACGAAATAGGGGTCGTCTCCGTCAAGCCGCAGCGTGTCGGCTGGCGGCACGATGGCATCGTCGACGATATTGTCGGTGATGGACAGCAGGGTGCGGATATAGGTCTTGTAGGCCTCGCGGCCGGCGTTGAACACCTCGTCGCGGGAGCCGCCGGCGGGCAGGTTCTTCGGGAAGAAACCGCCCTTGGCGCCAACCGGCACGATCACCGCATTCTTGACCTGCTGCGCCTTCACGAGGCCGAGCACTTCGGTGCGGTAATCCTGGCCGCGATCCGACCAGCGCAGACCGCCGCGTGCCACCTTGCCGAAGCGCAGATGCACGCCTTCGACTTCTGTTCCGTAGACGAAGATTTCACGGAAAGGCCGTGGGTCGGGCAGGCCGTCCAGATGCTTGGGATCGAACTTGAAGGCCAACAGGTCACGCGGCGTACCATCGGCATTTTTCTGGAAGTAGTTGGTGCGAAGCGTCGCGTCGATGGCGTTGACGTAACGCCTGAGCGTGCGGTCCTCGTCGAGATTGGGAACGCCGCTCAATGCCGCTTCGATCGCCTTGTGTATTTCGGCGAGCTTCTTCAGCCGCTTCTTTTCATCGACGGACGGATCGAAGCCGGCCTTGAACAGCGCGAAAATATTGCGGGAAATCGCCGGATACTTATAGAGCGTTTCGGAAATATGCTCCTGCGAATAGACGATGCCGGTCTGGCGGAGATAACGCGCATAGGCGCGCAGCACGGAGACTTCGCGCACGGTGAGGCCGCAGGCGAGGATCAGGCGGTTGAAATTGTCATTGTCGACCTTGCCGGAGAAGGCGGCGAGGAACGCTTCTTCGAGTTTCTGCCCATACTGCGGCAGATCGAGCGTCGTTCCCTTGGCGACGGACAGTTCCATGTCGTGCAGTACGATGTCGCGCTTTTCGCCGTCCGAAACGACGCCGATATCGAAGGTGCGTTCGCTGATGACGTTGAAACCGAGATTTTCGAGCAATGGCACGCGGCGTGAAAGCGGCAGGTGGCCGTCGCGGTGGAAAATCTTCAGCGACAGCGTTTCCGCCGACTGACCTTCCTGCTGGTAAAATTCGATGCGAACCGGTTCGCCCTTCGCGGCGCCGAGAATATCCGGCATGTCGCCGATCGCTTCTTCCGGCGTGAAGGCTTCCTGATAGGCCTGATCGACCTCAAGCACCGGTGCACCCGGCTCGGAAAGGGCGACGAAATGGTCTATCCAGCGCGCCGCAATGTCACTGACGGCGTCTTCGAGCCTGTCCTGGGCGATGCGCGGCGTCTTGCCTTCCGTGCGGCCGACGATGAAATGGACGCGGGCGACGGCGCCTTCGGGGAAGGCGGGGTAATAGGCGGAAATATGCCCGTCATAGACCCTGCTCAGATAGTCGCCGATCTTCTCGCGCACATAGGAATTATACTCCTCGCGCGGAACGAAGATGATGGCGGAAACGAAACGGTCGAAACGGTCGATACGTGCAAGCACGCGCACGCGCGGCCGGTCGCTCAGTTCCATGATCTGCTCGACGAAGCGGATCAGAAGATCGGTTTCGATCTGGAAGAGGTCGTCACGCGGATAGGCTTCCAGCGTGTTCTGCAGGATGCGGCCGGAGTGGCTGTTCGGATCGAAGCCGAAATGCCGCTCGACTTCCGCGACCTTGGCACGCAGCAGCGGTATCTGCTTGACCGAGCGCGTATAGGCGGTGGCGGTGAAGAGGCCGACGATGCGCAGTTCGCCGATGACATTGCCGTCCTCGTCGAAGCGCTTGATGCCGATGTAATCCATATAGGCGCGGCGGTGCACGATGGATTTCACATTGGCCTTGGTGACGATGAGGAAATCCGGGCCGTCGAGGAAGGCAAGGATTTCGGGCGTCGTCGTCACGGCGTTCTTTCCGAGGCGCAGCACGCGCACGTCCGGATCGCTGAGGCTGCCGAGACCGACGCCATCACCGCGCTCGATCTTCGCGTTCTTTCCCTTACCGGAATAGGTGTAGTCGCGCATGCCGAGGAAGGTGAAATTGTCGTTGCGAAGCCAGTTGAGGAATTCGACGGCTTCCGCACGCTCGGTCTTGCGCCGTGACGAACCGCGTTTGGACAATTCATCCAGCGCCTCGTCGAGTTTCGCCAGCATGGGCCGCCAGTCGCGATAGGCGAACTGGACCTGCGTCAGCACGAAGCGCAGTCTTTCTTCCAGCGCCGTGGCGGCTTGCGATGTGAGCGGCGCGATATGCAGCTGGATGAGGCTGATATTTTCAGCGGGATCATCCTCGGGTTCCGCAAGACGGTAGCCCGCCTGCGCGCTTTCGTCGCGCACCAGGATCGGGTGCACCGCGAGGTAAAGACCGCGATAGCTGCTGGTGACCTCGCCCATGACGGAATCGTAAAGGAAGGGCATATTGCGGCCGATAATGGTCAGGACCGTTACCGGAATATCCCGCGGCGAAACGCCCTCCACCTGGGAGATGCCGATGTACGGAGCGTCTCCGGTCCAGTGCGAAAGCGCCTCGAAACTGTGAGCGGCGCTCGCAGCCAGCATCTCTGCGGAATAATATTCTATATCGTCGGCACTTGCCCTTCCATAAAGAATACCCGGATCAAGAAATTGGACATTTTCGGCAATTGCCTGCTGGCGCGCTTTTTCGATCTGTTTTTCGCGTTTTGGATTATTTCTGTAGCCCATTTGACGTGGATTCCTCCAAAAATCACACTTTAATATAAAAAAGCATCGCCAATTTGCGGATTTTGCCTTTTCAGTCGAATCGGATATTGGCGTGGAATTACGAAGAGTTTAAGAGGCTTTCGTGTTTCTTCAGTTTGGAAACGAAATTTTTTTGCTTCTTTTGCCATGAGGGCCTGTCACGAAGCATTTTGACAGTATTTCTGCGGCTAATTTTTAGGCGGTTCTTTGGCTGCCATGTGATGTTGCGGCCACGGTCGAAGCAAATTATTGATTTGCGCCTATTTTTGTGGTACACCAACGACACTGATCCACAGCGTGGCATTTGTGTGCCCAAAAACACCACGAAAGCAACACCTCTTTTGCACGCGGTTTCCGTGACATATCGAGCGTTTACGTTATCGAACCCCGCAAGACGGGAAGGTGTGTTTTTGCGTGCACGGCTGGACCAGTGCGGAGTCACCTGACGGTTCCCCCGTCTCATCAGGGCCTGACCGACCCAACCCCGGCATCCCCGGGTATGTAACAGGGAGTTTTTAGAACGAATGACGACCCAGCAGAAGAAATCTCCAGCACATCACGGTTTCAAGACCGGTGAAGCGATTGTGTATCCCGCTCATGGTGTCGGTACCATTTCTGCAATCGAGGAACAAGAAGTCGCCGGCATGAAGCTTGAGCTTTTTGTCATTGATTTCGAAAAAGACAAGATGCGTCTTAAAGTTCCCGTCGCAAAAGCTGTCAGCATCGGCATGCGCAAGCTTTCCGAAGGCGATTTTGTCGAGCGGGCGCTGAAAGTGGTGCAGGGCAAGGCGCGTGTGAAGCGTACCATGTGGTCGCGCCGCGCGCAGGAATATGATGCGAAGATCAATTCCGGCGATCTCATCGCGATTGCGGAAGTCGTGCGCGATCTCTACCGTGCGGAAAATCAGCCGGAGCAGTCCTATTCCGAGCGTCAGCTTTACGAAGCTGCTCTCGACCGCATGGCGCGCGAAATCGCCGCTGTCAACAAGATGTCTGAAACCGAGGCTGTTCGCCTGGTGGAAGTGAACCTTGCCAAGGGCCCCAAGCGCGGCAAGACCGTCGAAGAGGACGATTCTCAGGACGAAGCCGCTTAATAACCGGCTTTTTCCCTCTAAAAAAACCCGCCTTGATGGCGGGTTTTTTGTTGCCCGATTGCAGGCTGAAATTCACAGGATGCGGATTTTCGTGCCCTTGCGCAGATGCGGCAGAACGCGCCGCATATCACGGGGATGGAGGGCGACGCAGCCCGCGGTCGGCTCATATCCCGGTCTGATCAGATGCATGAAGATTGCCGAGCCGCGGTTGCGGCTTCTCGAGGTGATATTCCAGTCGAGCACCAGGCAGACGTCATAGAGGCTGTCTTTCCGCATCATTTCTTCATGGCTCGGGGCGAAGGGCGCCTTGACCAGCCTGTTGTAATTGGGACTACGGGGCTCGTCGCACCACAGCATGGACTTCCGTGTTCGCTGCATCGGCAGTGCCGTGGCGATGCCGGGAAGGCGGTCGCCGCGATAAAACCCGTGCAGCAGGCCGATGGTGGAGATGGGAGATTTTCCGTCTCCTTCACGTTTCAATGCAGTGCGGCCATTGCATCCGATCGCGGCTGGAAAGGTGAGATGCCCGAGCTGGACGATGGCGCGGCTGATTTTCGAGGGGGCCGGCCGAACCATGAGCGTCGATGCGCGTTTACGTCGTCTTACGGGCTGGGTGCTCATGTTTTTCACGAGATTTTGCTTTGCAGGTTATTTAACGTGAAGTCATAGCACTTCGTTATATCATGGCAATGGGTTGACCTTTCATCGGCAAACCGCTGAATTGGCTGATAATTAGAGCGCCGGGCGTCTTTTGGGATGCATAAGGGACGCTCTAACTCTTTTAAACTACGCGTCGTGTCTCTCGAAAATCGAGCCTGATTTTCGGGCCGATGCGCTAAAGTAAGAAAGGCTGAGAATCCGAATGACGGCTCGCACTATCCTTCTGGTGGACGATGACGACGATCTTCGGGAGACGCTGACCGAGCAATTGTCTCCCTATGAGGAATTCTCGCTGCTCAGCGGCGCCAATGCCGCGCAGGCGATGCAAACCGCCAAGACCGCGCAGGTCGATCTTCTGATCATGGATGTCGGCCTTCCAGACATGGACGGCCGTGAGGCGGTAAAGCTGTTGCGCAAGGGCGGTTTCAAGGCGCCGATCATCATGCTGACCGGGCATGATACCGATTCCGATACTATTCTTGGGTTGGAAGCCGGGGCGAACGACTATGTGACTAAACCCTTCCGTTTCGCCGTGCTTCTGGCGCGTATCCGGGCGCAGCTGCGTCAATACGAGCAGAGCGAGGATGCGGTTTTCACCGTCGGTCCCTATCAGTTCAAGCCCAGCCAGAAGCTGTTGACGACGGAGGACGGCAAGAAAATCCGACTGACGGAAAAGGAAGCGGCGATCATCCGTTATCTCTACCGCGCCGGCAGCACCGTCGTTACCCGCGACGTCCTGCTGGAAGAGGTCTGGGGTTACAATTCCGGGGTGACAACGCACACGCTGGAAACGCATGTCTATCGTCTGCGCCAGAAGATCGAACGCGATCCGTCCAACGCTGAAATTCTGGTGACCGAGAACGGCGGATACAAGATCGTTCCCTGAGCAGGGGTCTCTTTGCACCTGTCATGTGTCCAAAGCTCACGCTACGCGTCCGAAAAGGCGCGCGGCGTTCTAGCGGCTTGTATTTTGAGGGCCGATATTGGAAAACCGCTATAGTGATGCAGGCGTTTTTCCGGAGTAACGATCGACATGGCCTTGACGGACGATATCATGCTGCTGGGGCAAGTGCCGTTATTTGCAGGGTTCAGCGATGACCAGCTGCGACTTATCGCCTTCGGTGCGGAGCGGCGCCGTATATCGGCCGGACAGACGTTGTTTCGGGAACACTCACCGGCCGAATGCGCTTTTGCGGTGACGGCTGGCCATTTCGAGCTTTTCACGGCGGGGCGGGATGGCAAGCCCGTGCTGCAGGCGACGCCGGGCAAGGGGGCGCTGCTTTCGGAGCTCGCGCTTTTCACTCTCTGCGAACGGAAGTTTACTGCCGTGGCAGTGGAGGACTCCGAAGTCATCCGCATAACGCGCATCCTCTTCCACCGGCTGGTGGAGGAGTTTCCAGAGGTTGCCGATATCGTGTCGGCGCGTATTCGCGACAATATCGCGTCGCTGGCGGCGGGTGCGGCCCGTTTGCAGAACCGCTTCGTTTGACGCCAGACAGCTACGCCTGTTCAGAAGCGGAAATGGGCGGTGACGGGAACATGGTCGGATGGCCGGTTCCAGCCGCGGGCCTCGCGCAATATGTCGATTTTTTCGAGCGAGGAACCGAGATCCTGCGAAGACCAGATATGGTCAAGGCGACGACCGCGATCAGCCGCTTCCCAGTCCTTGGCGCGATAGCTCCACCAGGTATAGATCTTTTCCGTCTCCGGCACGTTCAGGCGCATCAGATCGAGCCAGTTGCCCTTCTTCATGATGTCAAGCATGCCTTCGGTTTCGACTGGCGTATGGCTGACGATCTTCAGAAGCTGTTTGTGGGACCAGACGTCATTTTCAAGCGGCGCGATGTTAAGATCACCGACAAGAATGGACGACGTGCCGGGTAGACCATCAGCGCGCAGGGCCTTCATTTCTTCGATGAAATCGAGCTTGTGACCGAATTTCGGATTGATCGAGCGATCCGGCTCGTCGCCCCCTGCTGGCACGTAAAAATTATGCAGCCGCACGCGGCGCGATCCCACTTGGAAAATCGCCGAGATATGCCGCGCATCGCCAATGCCGCAATAATCCTGCCGGTGGTCTTCGGTCAGCGGGATTTTGGAGGCGATGGCGACGCCGTGATAGCCCTTCTGGCCATGGATGATGACATGCTCATAACCGAGCGCCTTCAGCGGCTTCATCGGAAACTCGCCATTCGGGCATTTCGTTTCCTGCAGGCAGAGAATGTCGGGTTTGTAACGTACCAGAAACTGCTCAACGATCGGCATTCTGAGCCTGACCGAGTTGATGTTCCAGGTGGTTATCGAAAACGACATGCATGTGCTCCGCTTTTACTGCCGCGAGCCGCTTGGCCCAGGACATGTTTCCGGGGCGCAGGCTTATAACATCGTGACGAAAACGGGAATGTATTTTAGCGGTAAAATGAAAAAGGCAACCGCAGGGTCGCCTTTCGAAGAACTCCTTGGGGCTTAAAGCCTCAGCCGCCTTTGCGAACTTCCTCGTAATTGATGTTGAAGACGCGTTCATCGAGGTTCACGCCGGTCTGGACGTTGAAGATCATGACGGTCGTGTCCTTGTTCTGGGCGTCGGTCGTGGTCCATTGCCTCAGATCGAAGGTCTTCGGATCGAACATCAGGGTAATGGTGGAATCGCCGAAGACGCTCTTGTCGCCCAGCACGATGGTGGTCAGGTCCGATTCTTCCTTGACGTTGCGAACCTTCTGGTTGCCGAGATCGATCTTGTCGGACAGAAGCAGGCTGAGCGGCGTCTTGGAAAGCGGATAAAGATCCCAGGTCTTCAGCTTCATATTGCCGATGACGACGTTCTTGCCGTCGGCGATAACCCGCATGGGCGAGGGGTCTTCATAATTGAACCGGAGTTTGCCGGGGCGTTCGATGTAGAATTTGCCGCCGGTCTGTTCCCCGCGTGGGCCGAACTGGACGAATTCCCCCATCATGGTTTTGACCGACGAGAAGTGGTTGGCGATTTTCTGTGCTGTCGCCGTATTGCCGGCCGCCTGGGCAAAGGCGTCAAGCGGCGACAGGCCGGCCATGATTGCGGCCATGGAAAATGCCGTCAGCACGCCACGACGCGTCACGCCGTTTTGCGGTGTGTTTGCGTTGGCCGTTTCGCCGGTGGTGAGGTCGTTCATTCTATTCTCCTTCATCGCAGCGATTGTCCGCATAAAAGGCGGCGGCTTCATGACGTTGAAAGCGTGGAATAACGTCTATCAGCCCCGCTTGGTTGCGGACGTTACCGCTCGATGATGTCTGCTTCCGTCGGTACGAGTATTTCGCGTTTTCCGGCGTGGTTGGCGGGGCCGATAATGCCCTCCTGCTCCATGCGCTCGATCAGCGAGGCGGCGCGGTTATAGCCGATGCCGAGACGCCGCTGCACATAGGAGGTGGAGGCTTTGCCATCGCGAAGCACGACGGCTACGGCCTGATCGTAAGGGTCCTCGGAATCGGAGAAACTGCCGGCGCCGGCTGGGCCGCCGCCATTGCCTTCCTCGTCGTCTTCCTCGGTAATCGCTTCCAGATATTCCGGGGCTCCCTGTGTCTTCAGATAGGCGACGATCTCTTCCACCTCGTTGTCGGAGACGAAAGGACCGTGCACGCGCTGGATGCGCCCGCCGCCTGCCATATAGAGCATATCACCCATGCCGAGCAGCTGCTCGGCGCCCTGCTCTCCAAGGATGGTGCGGCTGTCGATCTTCGACGTCACCTGGAAGGAGATGCGGGTCGGGAAGTTTGCCTTGATCGTGCCGGTGATGACGTCGACGGAGGGGCGCTGGGTGGCCATGATGACATGGATGCCGGCGGCGCGCGCCATCTGCGCCAGGCGCTGCACCGCGCCTTCGATGTCCTTGCCGGCGACCATCATCAGGTCGGCCATCTCGTCGATGATGACGACGATATAGGGCAGGGGCTTCAGATCGAATTCTTCCGTCTCGTAGATCGCCTCGCCGGTCTGCCGGTCGAAACCGGTCTGCACCGTGCGGGTAAGGATTTCGCCCTTGTCGAGCGCCTGCTGTACGCGGCTGTTGAAGCCGTCGATATTGCGCACGCCGATCTTCGACATCTTCTTGTAGCGCTCTTCCATCTCGCGCACTGTCCATTTCAGCGCCACGACGGCCTTTTTCGGATCGGTAACGACGGGAGAGAGCAGATGCGGAATGCCGTCATAGATCGACAGTTCGAGCATTTTCGGGTCGATCATGATCAGGCGGCACTGTTCCGGCGACATACGGTAAAGCAGCGACAGGATCATGGTGTTGATGGCGACCGACTTACCCGAACCGGTGGTGCCGGCGACGAGCAGATGCGGCATCTTGGCAAGATCGGCAATGACGGGTTCGCCGCCGATGGTCTTGCCGAGCGCCATGGCGAGCTTGGCCTTGCTGTTTTCGAAATCGCGGCTGCCGATCAGTTCCCGCAGGAACACGGTTTCGCGCGTCTGGTTCGGCAGTTCGATGCCGATGGCATTGCGGCCGGGAACGACGGCGACACGGGCGGCGATCGCGCTCATGGAGCGGGCGATGTCATCGGCAAGGCCGATGACGCGCGAGGATTTGATGCCGGGTGCCGGTTCCAGTTCGTAGAGCGTGACGACCGGGCCGGGGCGGACATGAATGATTTCGCCCTTGACGCCGAAATCCTCGAGAACGCCTTCCAGAAGGCGGGCGTTCTGTTCCAGCACTTCCTCGCTCAGCATATTGTCGCGAACGACATTCTTCGGCTCCGCCAGGAGATGGACTGTGGGCAGCTGGAAACCGTCTGCGGCGATGAAAGAGGCCTGCGCCTCCCTTGCCACGCGCTCGCTGGGCTTCGGGCGTGCGGAAGGGGCGGTTATTCTGGGCTGCCCGCGTCCCGGCGCCTGTCGGGCCGTGAATTTCTGGTCGGACTCGTCGTCGGAGAGAATGCCGTTCGGCAGCCGGCGTCCATCCGCATCGAAGGGTTGTTCGTCATCCATGTCCTCGTCATGATCTAGCGCGATGGAGGGAGGAGACATCTGGCGACGCGATGCGGCGCGTTCTTCGAAAGACGGCTCTGCGCGCTGGTCGAGGCGGTTAATCGCGGTCTTGAGGCGCGAGGGTTCGTTCAGCGTGCCGAATTCATATTCGTTGAAGTCGTAAGGATGCTCGAATTCGTCGTGCAGGGATTTAGACTTCAGGCCGAACAGGCGGCGCAGGCGCGCCTGGGTGATGTACCAGTAATGCGCCAGTGCGCCGAAGGCGAGCATATTGGCGAAGAAACCCTCGCCGTCGTCTTCGTCATCCTCTTCGGCCTCACGGGCGGCGCGGGCTTTGCTGGTGGCGACGGGAGCGGCTTCTTCGCGTTCCAGCTCATCATCCAGACCGCCAACGATACCGGCGGCAAACAGCATCAGCCATGCGGCAGGCGCGGCAAATATGACACCGAGTACCGTGGCAATCGTGCCGGTGGGGTAAGCGCCGATGAAAAGGGCGGGAAAACGCAGGATCATGTCACCGATGACGCCGCCGATGCCGTTCGGCAGCGGCCATGTCACGGGGGCCGGAAAACAGCCGAGCGAGGCGGCGCAGACGATGGCGCCTGCGACCCAGGCCACGAGGCGAACGGGTATGCGGTGGAATTTGCGGCCGGCGATCAGCGCGATCGCCCAGGCGATGACGGGTAGGAGCGAAATGATTGCGGAAAGCCCGAGGAATTGCATCACGATATCGGCGAAAATCGCACCGCCGTAGCCCAGAAGATTGGTGGGCTGGTTTCCTGTCGCGTAGGAGAGGCTCGGATCCGCGACATTCCATGTCGCGAGCGCGGCGATGCCCAGTGCAATCGTGGCCAGCAGAGCGAAACCGGCGAGAGCCATGATCTGACGCACGAAAAACGCCGTCAACACGAAGCGCGTGTGACGACCATCGAATGTCGGAGAATGCATTCTGCCCATGTCCCTGAACCCGTCGTTTTATGGTTTCGGCAAGATCCGGCAGGAGACCTGATCCCGGATTGACAGGGAAAACTAACCGCTTGCTGGTTAATGTCGTGTTAACCATGCGGTTTTTTGAGGCGCTTCGGCTTTACGGCAAAGAAAAAGGCCCGCCGGAGCGGGCCTTCTTTTGGGAGAGGGGATGGAGAACCCCTTTTCCCGGATATCAGGAGTGGTAGGCGGCTTCGCCGTGGGTTGCGAGGTCGAGGCCTTCGCGTTCGGCTTCGACCGGAACACGCAGACCAACGATCACGTCAACGATCTTGTAGAGGATCGCGGAGACGATGGCGCACCAGACGATGGTGATGGCGACGGCGACGAACTGCGTCCAGACCTGCGAGGCGATGGAGAAGTCTTCCTTGCCTGTGCCGCCAAGCAGCGGCGAGGTGAAGATGCCGGTGCCGAGAGCGCCGATGATGCCGCCGATGCCGTGGACGCCGAAGACGTCGGCAGTGTCGTCATAGCCGAATTTGTTCTTCACCACGGAGACGAAGAAGTAGCAGATCGGCGAGACGATGAGGCCGAGAACGATGGCGCCCATCGGGCCGACGGAGCCGGCGGCAGGCGTGACGGCGACGAGACCGGCGATCATGCCCGAAGCGGCGCCCAGCATGGAGGCCTTGCCGCGGGTGAAGCTTTCAACCAGCGACCAGGAAACGATGGCGGCTGCGGTTGCGAGGAAGGTGTTCATGGTTGCGAGAACCGCACCGCCCGATGCTTCGAGGTTGGAACCGGCGTTGAAGCCGAACCAGCCAAACCACAGCATGGCTGCACCGACCAGCGTCAGCGTCATCGAGTGGGGGGCCATCATGTCCTTGCCGAAGCCGGTACGCTTGCCGACCATGATCGCACCGATCAGGCCTGCGATACCGGCATTGATGTGAACCACGGTGCCGCCGGCGAAGTCGAGAGCGCCCATGCCGAAGATCAGGCCGTTTGCATCCCAGACCATGTGAGCGATCGGGAAATAGACGAAGGTGGCCCACAGGATGGTGAAGAGGATGACGGCGGAGAATTTGACGCGTTCTGCGAATGCGCCGATGATCAGCGCCGGTGTGATGGCCGCGAAGGTCATCTGGAAGGCGATGAAGGTATATTCGTAGATCACGACGCCCTGGGAGAAGGTTGCCGAGGTGCTGTCAAGCGAAACGCCCGACAGGAACAGCTTGCCGAAACCGCCGAAATAAGGGCCGGTGCCGCCGCCAAAGGCGAAGGAGTAACCGTAGATGACCCAGACGAGCATCATGACTGCGCCGATGACCGTGCACTGCATGAGAACGGAGAGCATGTTCTTGGTGCGGACGAGACCGCCGTAAAACAGGGCGAGGCCCGGAATGATCATGAAAAGTACGAGGATCGTCGCGACATACATGAATGCGGTGTCGGCTTTTTCCGGAACGGGCGCTGCGGCTGCTGCCGGCGCGGCGTCCTGGGCAAAGGCGATGGCCGGAGCCATCAGGGCCGCCGCTGCGGCGCCCAGCTTGCCGAGCGTTGAAAACTTGTTGAGTTGCATAGCTAGAAAACTCCCCTGTCAGCCGTGCTTCAAAGCGCTTCTGTGTTGGTTTCGCCGGTACGGATGCGCACGGCCTGTTCGATAGAGTAGACGAAGATCTTGCCGTCACCGATCTGCCCGGTCTTTGCCGCAGACGCGATCGCTTCGACAGCCTTGTCGACGACGTCGGATGGAACTGCGATCTCGATCTTCAGCTTGGGAAGGAAGCTCACCGCATATTCCGTGCCGCGATAAATCTCGGTATGCCCCTTCTGGCGTCCGTAACCCTTTACCTCGGTCACGGTCAGGCCCTGGATGCCGACGCCGGTGAGCGCTTCGCGCACTTCATCCAGCTTGAACGGCTTGATAATGGCCATCACAATTTTCATCTGGTTTCCCATCCTTTGTTTTGTCCTCGGCACGGAGCCGACTCTCCTGCCGCTGGCAGATCAGTAACAGCGACTGCGGACATACATTCAAAGGGCGTGCCAGTTTTGAGTGTGTATCTAACGTATTGAAATATAAAACTTATATGAAGGGCGTCTGAAAAAGGGGCATTTGTCGCCAAAATTTGCGTCTATTAAATGTGCGATTTTCAGAAAAAGCACACTATTTAATCATTTGCCCTTTTGCGGATCAAACCCTCCTGCGCCACGGAGGCGACCAGTTCACCCTGTCTGGTGAAAATATTGCCACGGGTCAAACCGCGTGCGCCGGAAGCGCTGGGGCTGTCCTGTGTGTAGAGCAGCCAGTCGTCCAGCCGGCAGGGGCGGTGGAACCACATGGCGTGATCGAGGCTCGCCACCTGAATCGAGGGATCGAAGATGGTCGTGCCATGGGCGTAGAGCGAGGTGTCGAGAAGGGTCATATCCGACAAATAGGCGAGAATGGCCGATTGCAGGCGCGGATCATCGGGCACATCGCCGACGGCGCGGACCCAGATATCCTGCTGCGGTTCGAGTTTTTCCTTGGAGATATAGTGGGTCAGCGATACCGGCCGTATCTCTATCGGCCGCTTGTTACTCCAGTATTTGCGGATAGAAGCAGGCGCCTTGGCAAGAAACGCCGCCTGCATCTGCTCCTCGCTCATCAGTTTTTCAGGCGGCGTCACGTCAGGCATTTTGATCTGATGGTCGAAACCGTCCTCGAAAATCTGAAACGAGGCCGACATGGAAAAAATGGCCTTGCCATGCTGGATGGCGACCACACGGCGTGTGCAGAAGCTCGCGCCGTCGCGGATGCGTTCCACCTGGTAAACGATAGGCACCAGCGGATCGCCGGGGCGCATGAAATAGGCATGCAGCGAATGCACGAAACGGTCTTCATCCACGGTCCTCTGCGCGGCGATCAGGGCCTGCGCGATGACCTGGCCTCCGAAAACTCGCTGCCAGCCGATCTGTGGGCTTTCGCCCCGGAACAGGTTCTCTTCCAGCTTCTCAAGATCGAGCGTGGCGATGAGATTGGCCATCGGGTCTGACGTTTGCGAGGGATGCGACATTTTTTCGGCCTGCTCCGGCTGTAGGAAGACGTCACATGGTCTATAGTGCGCCGATGATGCGTGCACAAGATTTGAGGAGAAGCGCGATGCTGGACATAGTGGTGGCAGGCGGCGGATATGTCGGTCTTTCCGTTGCTGTCGCAATCAAGCAGGCGGCCCGGCATCTTGATGTGCAGGTGGTAGAGGCCTCTCCCGAGGATGTCTGGGCGAAGGACGTTCGCGCTTCCGCCATCATCGCGGCAGCCACCCGGATGCTCGATGTTTTCGGCATATGGAACGAGATCGAGCCGGAAGCCCAGCCGATACACAAGATGATCGTCACCGATTCGAAGACCGCCGATCCGGTGCGTCCCGTGTTCCTGACTTTCGACGGCGCCGTGGAAGAAGGCAGGCCGTTTGCCCATATGGTTCCGAACGTCGCTCTGGTGGGCGCGTTGCGAGGCCTGTGCGAGCGCCTTGGCATAAAAATCCGTCACGGTCTCAGTGTTTCCGATTTTACCGCGGGTCCACAGTCGACGGCCATTCGCCTTTCCGACGGGTCGACGCTTGAAGCGCGACTGCTGATTGCCTGTGACGGCGTTCGCTCCGCGCTCAGGGACATGGCTGGCATCAAGACCGTGCACTGGGCTTACGATCAGTCCGGTATCGTGACGACCGTTGAGCATGAGCGGCCGCATGAGGGCTGCGCCGAGGAGCATTTCCTGCCATCGGGCCCCTTCGCCATCCTGCCGCTGAAGGGAAATCGCTCTTCGCTCGTCTGGACCGAACGCACGGCCGATGCCGACAGGCTGGTAGCCTCCGACGATCTGGTGTTCGAGGAAGAACTGGAGCGCCGGTTCGGTCACAAGCTCGGTCCTCTTCGTCCGGTCGGCTCCCGCCGCGCCTTCCCATTGGGTCTGACGCTGGCACGCTCTTTCGTCGCGCCGCGTTTCGCGCTTGCGGGTGATGCGGCGCACGGCATTCACCCGATTTCCGGGCAGGGCCTCAATCTTGGCTTCAAGGACGTGGCGGCTCTCGCCGAAACCGTGGTCGAGGCCGACCGTCTCGGCCTCGATATCGGTTCGCTCAACGTTCTGGAGCGTTATCAGTCCTGGCGGCGGTTCGACACGTTGCGGATGGGCGTGACGACGGATGTGCTGAACCGGCTTTTCTCCAACGATATTGGCCCCATCCGTATCATGCGTGATTTCGGTCTCGGTGTCGTGGATCGTTTGCCGGGTCTCAAATCCTATTTCATCGGTCAGGCCGCCGGCACGACGGATGCGAATGCGCCGCGTCTGCTTGCCGGCGAGGCGCTCTGATCCGACCCTTCGTGCATGTTTCGGATCGGCTTTTCCGGGATTGCCGCTTGACAGCCGATTCCGGGATTTCCTGCCCGGAGGTTTTGCCGTAAAGTCGAATCCGGCCAAGGACTTATCCGGATTCATAATCTGGTATGGTCTGCGCCCCGGCCAACCAGATATTGCGGAGAACAAAAGCTGAATCCCGTCGAGTCAGCGATTCGTATTCGATTCGTTCGCAGACTGTTCCGCAACCGAATCGATTTCATTTTCGCCGGATTCTTTTTGTTTGTTCAACTGACTGAATCTGAAAAGAAAATTCCGTCGGTGGGTCGCCCTGCGCCACTTTGCGGGTGAGGCCTATTGCCTTTGTCTTCGGGCGTTGCCATGTGTGGTGCGTGCGGCCCCATCGGCAATGGCGGGTGCACGGCAAGCAGATGAAGTCGATTCGCGGATAGTACGTTGAATTTTCGCCCCATGATCCTGAGCGGCCGCGGTGTCACGGCCGTTCTCGGCCCCACCAATACCGGCAAGACCCATTACGCGATCGAGCGGATGGTCGCGCATGGCAGCGGTGTCATTGGCCTTCCATTGCGTCTTCTGGCGCGGGAGGTCTATACCCGTCTCGTTGAAAAGGTGGGTGCGCCGAATGTGGCGCTGATTACCGGCGAAGAAAAAATCGCACCGCCCAAGGCCAAATATTCCGTCTGCACGGTGGAAGCCATGCCGCGCGAGACGACGGCCGCCTTCGTCGCGATCGACGAGGTGCAGCTGGCGGGCGATCTCGAACGCGGGCATATCTTCACCGACCGGGTGCTGCATCTGCGCGGGCGGGAGGAAACGCTACTGCTTGGCGCCGGCACGATGCGCCCGATCCTCGAAAAGCTGCTGCCGGGAATTACCGTTGTGGAACGCCCGCGTCTGTCGCAGCTTTTTTATGCGGGACAGAAGAAGATCACCCGGCTGCCGCAACGCACGGCGATCGTCGCCTTTTCCGCCGATGAGGTCTATGCCATCGCAGAGCTGGTGCGCCGCCAGCGCGGTGGCGCTGCCGTGGTGCTGGGCGCGCTTTCGCCGCGCACGCGCAATGCGCAGGTAGGGCTCTACCAATCCGGCGACGTCGAATATCTGGTGGCGACGGACGCCATCGGCATGGGTCTCAACCTCGATGTCGACCATGTCGCCTTTGCGCAGGACCGCAAATTCGACGGCTATCAGTTCCGTAATCTCAATCCGGGCGAGATCGGCCAGATCGCCGGCCGCGCCGGCCGCCATCTTCGCGATGGCACATTCGGCGTGACGGGGCGTGTCGATCCGTTCGATGACGAGCTGGTGGAGCGGATCGAAACCCATCAGTTCGATGCGGTGAAGGTTCTGCAGTGGCGGACGAAAAATTTCGATTTTTCCTCCATCGCCAATCTGCGTCTGAGCCTCGATGCCGCGCCGGCGATCCAGGGACTTTCGCGCGCCCTGCCGGCCATCGACCAGCAGGCGCTGGAATATCTGTCGCGTTATCCCGAGATCATCGATGTGACGACGACCGATTCGCGGGTGGAAAAACTCTGGGAGGCGTGCGCGCTTCCCGACTATCGCCGCATTGCCCCTGCCCAGCATGCGGACCTGATCTCCACGCTCTATTTCGACCTCGTGAAACGCGGGGCGGTGAACGAGGATTTCATGGCCGAGCAGGTGCGCCGCGCCGACCGGACGGATGGAGAAATCGATACCTTGTCTGCGAGGATTGCGCAGATCAGAACATGGACTTATGTATCGAACCGCCCAGGATGGCTTGCCGATCCGACACACTGGCAAGAAAAGACTCGGGAAATCGAGGATCGATTGTCCGATGCGCTACATGAAAGGTTGACGAAACGCTTTGTTGATCGCAGGACATCTGTGCTCATGAGGCGCCTGAGAGAGAATGCGATGCTTGAAGCTGAAATCAGTGTAAATGGTGATGTCTTCGTAGAAGGCCATCACGTCGGCCAGTTGGCCGGGTTCCGGTTCACGCCGGTGCCGGGAATGGAAGGGCCGGATCAGAAGGCCGTGCAGGCTGCGGCGCAGAAGGCGCTCGCGCTCGAATTCGAGGCGCGTGCCGCGCGTCTGCATGCCAGTGGAAATGGCGATCTCGCTTTGAGCTCCGATGGTCTGGTTCGCTGGTTGGGCGAACCGGTTGCCCGCCTTTCGGCCGGCGACAACATCATGAAGCCACGGGTGATCCTGCTTGCCGACGAGCAGCTGAACGGCAATGCCCGTGATCACGCGCTGGCGCGCGTCGAGCGTTTCGTCAATCATCAGATTGCGACAGTGCTGAAGCCGCTGGACGATATTTCCCGCGCCGAAGACCTTCAGGGTCTGGCGAAGGGTCTGGCGTTCCAGCTCGTGGAAAATCTTGGCGTGCTGTTCCGCCGCGACGTTGCCGAGGACGTGAAGTCTCTCGATCAGGACGCGCGCGCTTCGATGCGCCGTTACGGCGTGCGTTTCGGCGCCTATCACGTTTTCCTGCCTGCGCTTCTCAAGCCCGCCCCGGCGGAGCTTGTAACGCTGCTCTGGGCTTTGAAGAATGACGGTCTCGGCAAGCCGGGTTACGGCGATCTCATTCCGGTGCTGGCCGCAGGCCGTACCTCGGTCGTCACGGATGCCAGCTTCGAGCGCATGTTCTACAAGCTCGCCGGTTTCCGTTTCCTCGGAAAGCGCGCCGTGCGTATCGACATTCTCGAGCGTCTGGCCGATCTCATCCGCCCGCTGCTGCAGTGGAAACCCGGTCAGCAGCCGCGCCCGGAAGGCGCCTATGACGGTCGCCGTTTCACGACCACGACCGCCATGCTTTCCATTCTCGGCGCGACGCTCGATGACATGGAAGAAATTCTGAAGGGCCTCGGTTACCGCGCCGATCAGGTGACGGCGGAAGAGGCGCAGGCCTTCCTCGCCAGCCACGCCGGTGCCTCTGCTCCGGCTGTCGCAGAAGCGGCGACAGCTGAAGAGGAAAGCGTCGAGACCGAGGAACACGAGCCGGCTTCCGAAGAACAGGTGTCCGAGACGGCTGCTGCTGTCGAAGGCGAAGCTGTCGAGGCGCCGGTTGCGGAGGCTGCAGGCGAAGAGGCTGTCGCAGCCGAGGCTGCGCCGGAAAGCGCTGAGGCCGCCGAGCCCAAGCCCGTTCTTCTGTGGCGTCCGGGTGGTCGCAACGAAAATCAGCGTGGCGAAAACCGTCGTCCCGGCAATCGCGGTCAGGGCCGTGGTGAAGGAGCGCGTGAACAGGGCGAGCGTCGTGGCGAAGGTCGTCGCGACAATCGTGATGGTGCAAACCGCGAAGCTGCCAATCGCAGTGGCGACGGCGAGCGCAAGCGCGATGGCGGCCGTCCGGACCGTGGCAACAACCGCAACAATGATCGTCATGATCGCGGAGAGCGCAAGGACCGGCCGGAACGCAATGACCGTGGTGGTAAGCCGCAGGGTCAGCAGCGCTTCGAAGCCAAGCCGCCGCGCAAGGAAAAGCCGCTCGATCCGGATTCGCCTTTCGCAAAGCTCGCTGCTCTCAAGGAGCAGCTGAAGAAGTAAGCCCATGGGAAGCAACGAACAGCCACTGGAAAGCGCGCGTCAGCGTCTGGACAAGTGGCTGTTCTTTGCCCGCATGGCCAAATCCCGTTCGCTTGCCCAGAGCTACA
Source organism: Agrobacterium sp. CNPSo 2736 (assembly GCF_004005385.1). Taxonomy (NCBI): domain Bacteria; kingdom Pseudomonadati; phylum Pseudomonadota; class Alphaproteobacteria; order Hyphomicrobiales; family Rhizobiaceae; genus Agrobacterium; species Agrobacterium sp. CNPSo 2736. The sequence continues at coordinate 147,316 of NZ_RZTX01000004.1, forward strand.
TTCAGTCGGGCCACGTCAAGGTCAACGGTATTGCCATTCGCCAGTCCAGCCATGTGGTGAAGGCGGGCGACAGGCTGGAGATCGGCTTCGAGCGGATGGACAAGGTGCTCGTCGTCAAGTCCGGCGGAACACGGCGTGGACCCTATGAGGAAGCCCGACTTCTCTATGATGACGAGACGCCGCCACGGGAACCTTCCGACAGGCTGACACCTCTCGAGCAGGCATTGCGTCAGCCGGGCAGCGGGCGTCCCACCAAAAAAGAGCGCAGGGCGCTCGACAGGTTTCTGTCTGACAGCGACGGAAGCAAAGATTAGAATAAACCTCTAGGTCGCACCCCTTTTTCAGAATTGTTTATCCTTGCTATCTGTAAGCAAAGGCATTACGTCACTTGCGAAATTGCCCTGTCTGAATTCCGGGCGACGGCTTGTGTTCCGAAGCCCACAGACCCGGCCTGCATATTCTGGAGTTCATCATGACATATGTCGTGACCGACAATTGCATCCGCTGCAAATATACCGATTGCGTTGAGGTCTGCCCCGTCGACTGCTTTTACGAGGGCGAAAATTTCCTCGCGATCAATCCCGATGAATGCATCGATTGCGGTGTGTGCGAACCGGAATGTCCCGCCGAAGCCATCAAGCCCGATACGGAGCCGGGTCTCGACAAATGGCTGAAGCTCAATGCGGAATATGCGGCAATCTGGCCTAATATCACGATCAAGCGCGACCCGATGCCGGAAGCCAAGGAAATGGACGGTGTCGAAGGCAAGCTCGAACTCTATTTCTCCGCCGAGCCAGGACAGGGCGACTGAGTTTTTACGGACTGACCGCGAAACCATGATTTAAAAAGCCCTCGCAGCAGCAGCGCGAGGGCTTTTTTCTGGGCCTCATCCACCGCGGCCGGATTGCAGCGTGGTCGACAGCAATGTCAGAAGGGCCACGCTTTCCTCCAGGCTCTGCCGCTGACGGCTTTGCAGGATGGCGGCCTGCAGACGGTTCATCTCGCGGGCGATCGCCGCTGGCTGCCAGGTTCGCAGTGCTCTTTCAATGATGGGTTTTCTGCGGAAATGGATGTGGCGTCCAAGTGTCTGCATGACCTGACCGGCCTGCAGTTTTTTCTCATCCATTTCGGCCCGCATCTGGTCGAGCAACTGGAATTGCTTGAGGCACCCCTGGAGCACAAGAAAGATCGGGGTCTTCGAAGAGACGATCTTCTGCGTCGCGTGGAAAAAGGCGTTTCTGTCGCCTTTCAGAATGGCGTCGACGGCATCGTCTGCGGAAACCGTGCTGGCGTCTCCGATGATCGCCAGCACATCGTCTTCCTCGACCACGTCGGCTCCGCGGCAATAGAGCGCCAGCTTGCGGATTTCGTTGCGCGAGGCGATGCGGTCACCACCCAGGGATTCGATTAGCCTCTGTCTTGCGGCTGGCGCAATGCGCAGATTATCGGCGGAGAGTTCCTGATCGATCAATGCGTTCAATGAGCGCGCATCGTCGGCATAACAGGGAATCGCAGCGATGGAGCGCGCCGGTTCTGCGATCTTGCGCAGTCCCGTACCCTTCTTGATGTCGCCTGCTTCGATGATGAGGAAGCTCGCTTCCGGCGGTGTCTCGGCAAGAATCTGGAGTGCATCCACCAGCGCCTTTTCGGCCGAAGCACCTTTGACCCAGACGAGTTTTTCGCCACCGAAAAGGCCGATGGCATTCACTTCGTCGAGCAGACGGCCCGGGTCGCCCTGCAGATCGGATGCGCTCAGTTTCAGCGATGCGAAAGCGTCATCGGGATCTATACCGGTCTTTTTGGCGATGACGCCCGCGCGTTCCGACACGAGACCGCGATCCGGGCCGTAAAGGACGAAAACGCGAAAGCGCTCCGCCGGATTTTCGGCGAAGCGCTCAAATTCATGGGACTTTATCTCCGTCACGGCCGCCGCTCTCAGCGGCCGAGCGTGGCGGCGATATCGGTGCGGATGATTTCAGCCAGTTCCCGGGCCGCACGGTTCTCGGCGTCGCGAGTTGCCCGGATCTTGGCGAATTCCTGCTGCGGCAGGTCCACCTGCGCCGTCACGCTACGCCGTGCGGAGCGCAGGATTTGACCGTCGGAAACGCGCGTCAGCACATATTGACCGCTCATCACGACACGACCAGGGTAAGGGCCATCGTAATTGTTGTTCGCGCGGGTCGTCAGGTCGTAATTCTGCACTTCCGTTGAGGTGGCGCTCGAGCTTACGGAAATCTTGACGTTATATTGCGCCGTGGCGGGTTCGCCAGCGCCGCCGGACATCAGAAAGATCAACTGATTGCGGACTTCCTGCCCGACTCTGCCACCGGTCTCGGAGATGCTGACGGCCGCCAGCCTCTCCTTGGTTCCGGAAGCCTCCCCATAAAGCGGGCGCACCTGGCAGCCTGCCAGAAGACCAGCCATCGTCACGACGGAAATCGCTGCCGCGACGCGGCTCCATCTTGAAAAAACGTCAGACAACAATGTTCACAATCCTCTGCGGAACCACGATGACTTTCTTGGGCTCGCCACCGGCAAGAATGGATTTGACGGCATCCAGCGCAAGGGCGGCCGTTCGGACCGCATCTTGATCCGCATCGCGCGCGATTGTCAATTCGCCACGCTTCTTGCCGTTGACCTGCACGGGCATGACCACATCGTTTTCCTCGACCAGCGAAGCGACGAAGCTTGGCCACGGCGTCTGGGCGACGAGGCCCGTATTGCCCAGTGCGGACCAGCATTCTTCCGCCAGATGCGGCGTCATGGGGGCGATGATGCGGATGAGGATTTCGACGGCGTCGCGCGCGGCGGCCTTGACGTCGTCAGGCTTGCCGCCAGAAGCAACATCGGCGAGCGGACCGGCCAGCGCATTGACCAGTTCGTAGATGCGGGCGATGGCCTTGTTGAAGGCGAGCTTGTCCAGATCTTCCTGAACGGCCTTCAGCGTCTTGTGGGCCGCCTTGGAGGCCGCCAGCCCTTCGCCTTCGGTCGCAGGCTTCGGTTGGACGGTTCTCAGCTCTTCCGCCGCTTCGCCGATGATGCGCCAGACACGCTGGACGAATCGGTTTGCACCTTCCACCCCGGCTTCGGACCAGATGACGTCACGATCGGGTGGAGAGTCCGACAGCACGAAGAAGCGTGCGGTATCGGCGCCGTATGATGCGATGATATCGTCGGGGTCGACCACGTTCTTCTTCGACTTCGACATCTTTTCGATGGAGCCGATCTTCACCTCTTCGCCGGAAGAGAGCAGGAAGGCGCGGCGCGTGCCGTCGTTTTCCTCGATCCTGAGTTCGGCCGGCGGCACCCATTCGCGTGCGGTGCCTTCGCCGTGGCTATAGGTCTCGTGCACCACCATGCCCTGCGTGAACAGACCCTTGAAGGGTTCCTTGACGCCGACATGGCCGGTTTCGCGCATGGCGCGGGTGAAGAAGCGCGAATAGAGCAGATGCAGGATCGCGTGCTCGATGCCGCCGATATACTGGTCAACCGGCAGCCAGTGATTGGCGACCTTCGGATCGGTGGGTGCGTCTTCCCACGGCGCGGTGAAGCGGGTGTAATACCAGCTGGAATCGACGAAGGTATCCATCGTGTCGGTTTCGCGGCGCGCGTCATGGCCGCATTGCGGGCAGGAGACATGACGCCAGGTGGGGTGCCGGTCCAGCGGGTTGCCGGGCACGTCGAAAGTCACGTCGTCGGGCAGCTTGACCGGCAGGTCCTTTTTCGGAACAGGCACCACACCGCAGACTTCGCAATGGATGACCGGGATCGGGCAACCCCAATAACGCTGGCGGGAAATGCCCCAGTCGCGCAGGCGGAAATTGACCTTGCGCTCGGCCTGCGGCGTGTTGCCCAGCGTCTGCGCAGAAAGCTTCTGCGCCATCGCCTCAAAGGCGTCAGCCGTCTTCATGCCGTTCAGGAAGCCGGAATTGATCATCACGCCGTCATCGGTGAAGGCGGTATCATCGATGGTGAAGTTTGCAGCATCGGGGCCTTCAGGGGCGACGACGGCCACGACCGGCAGGCCGTATTTGCGGGCGAAATCCAGATCGCGCTGGTCACCCGACGGGCAGCCGAAGATCGCGCCGGTGCCATAGTCCATCAGCACGAAGTTGGCGACATAGACCGGCAGTTCCCAGCTGGGATGCAGCGGGTGCACGACCTTGACGCCGGTATCGATGCCCTTCTTTTCAGCCGTTTCGAGCGCTGCGAGCGAGGTGCCATGGCGGCGGCATTCGTCGCAGAACTCGGCAATCGCCGGGTTGTTCGCGGACAGTTCTCTCGCCAGCGGATGGTCGGCGGCGATTGCCAGGAAGGATGCACCGAACAGCGTGTCCGGCCGTGTCGTATAGACGGTGATGTCGGAGAAACCTTCCGGCACTGTCCCGGCAACCGTCTGCCAACGCAGTGACAGGCCTTCGGAGCGGCCGATCCAGTTCTTCTGCATCAGGCGCACTTTTTCCGGCCATTGGTCCAGCGTGTCCAGCTCGTCCAGCAGGTCCTGGCTGAAATCGGTGATGCGGAAGAACCATTGCGTCAGCTCGCGCTGTTCGACCAGCGCCCCGGAGCGCCAGCCGCGACCGTCGATCACCTGCTCATTGGCGAGAACCGTATGGTCGACCGGGTCCCAGTTGACCTTGGACTGCTTGCGATAGACCAGGCCCTTTTCCATGAAATCGACGAACAGCGCCTGCTGGCGGTGGTAATATTCCACGTCGCAGGTGGCGAATTCGCGGGTCCAGTCCAGCGACAGGCCCATGGATTTCAGCTGACCGCGCATGGTGGCGATGTTCTGGTAGGTCCAGTCCTTCGGGTGAACCTTGTTCTGCATGGCGGCGTTTTCGGCAGGCATGCCGAAGGCGTCCCAGCCCATCGGATGCAGGACGTTGAAACCGCGGGCGCGCTTGTAGCGGGCGACGACGTCGCCCATGGCATAGTTGCGGACATGGCCCATGTGGATGCGTCCCGACGGATAGGGAAACATCTCCAGAACGTAATATTTCTCGCGCGGATCGCTGTTGTCGGTCACGAAAACCTTGTCTTCGTTCCATTTCTGCTGCCAGCGCGGCTCGGCGTCGCGAGGATTGTAACGTTCGATGGCCATTGTTTAGAATTCCGGGTATCGAGGGGAAAAATTTGCGCTGACCTTCACCATGAAACGACCGGGGCGTCAAGTTTGGCGGGGCATTCGGGCGTTCAATCTTGGTCAGCGTGCCTCAAATGGTGCTAAACCCGCTTGGCATCAAGGCAATCGGCGTCTAGTTAGCGTTGCGAATGGTTCAAATGAAGGTCTTGTGATGGAAATCGAAGCACGTCTCGAGGATGTCAGGCAGCGCATTGCCGATGTTGCGGAAAAATCCGGACGCAAGGCGGCGGATGTTGCCCTCGTCGCGGTCTCGAAGACCTTCGAGGCGGAGGCGATTCAGCCGGTCATAGATGCCGGCCAGCGCGTGTTCGGCGAGAACCGCGTGCAGGAAGTGCAGGGCAAGTGGCCAGCGCTGAAAGAGAAGACGCCTGATATCGAGTTGCATCTGATTGGCCCGCTACAGTCCAACAAGGCGGCGGATGCCGTGGCGCTGTTTGATGTGGTGCAGAGCGTCGACCGGGAGAAGATCGCCCGCGCGCTTGCCGAGGAATGCGGCAAACAGGGTCGCAGCCTTCGTTTTTATGTGCAGGTCAATACCGGGCTTGAGCCGCAAAAGGCGGGCATCGATCCGCGTGAGACAGTTGCATTCGTCGCCTTTTGTCGCGATGAGCTGAAATTGCAGGTCGAAGGACTGATGTGCATTCCGCCGGCGGATGAAAATCCGGGTCCGCATTTTGCGCTTCTGGCGAAGCTTGCCAAACAATGTGGGCTTGAGAAGCTTTCCATGGGCATGTCGGGCGATTTCGAAACTGCCGTGGAATTCGGCGCAACGAGTGTCCGTGTAGGCTCGGCGATCTTCGGTACGCGATAAGGCTGCAAATAAAAAACCCGGCGCTGAGGCCGGGTTTTCAAACTCTAAAAGACGTTCGATCAGTAGTGATCGTCCTCGTCTTCGTCCTTCTGCGTAGACTTCAGCGAGCTGAGCTTCTTGAAGACCGCATCGGCGTCGATCTGCTCGTCTTCCTCGCGCTGGAAGCTGTAGTCCAGGCCTTCCGTCGCCGTTGCCGGCTGCAGCGTATTGTCGAGTTCTTCCGCGGTCGGAAGCGGACGGCCGCGCGATGCGCGTTCGACCTCGAGGTCGAGATCGATCTGGCTGCAGAGGCCGAGCGTCACCGGGTCCATCGGCGTCAGGTTGGCCGAGTTCCAGTGGGTACGGTCGCGAATCTGCTCGATGGTGGATTTCGTGGTGCCGACGAGACGCGAAATCTGCGCATCCTTCAGTTCCGGGTGGTTGCGAACGAGCCAGAGAATGGCGTTCGGACGGTCCTGACGCTTGGAAACCGGGGTGTAGCGCGGGCCGCGGCGCTTGGATTCCGGTACGCGAACCTTCGGCTCGGAAAGCTTGAGCTTGTGGTTGGGATTGGCTTCGGCGCGGGCGATCTCGTCGCGGGAGAGCTGTCCGGTTGCAATCGGATCGAGACCCTTGATGCCCTGTGCGGCTTCACCGTCGGCAATCGCCTTGACTTCAAGCGGATGCAGTTTGCAGAACGTGGCGATCTGATCGAACGACAGCGCGGTGTTGTCAACCAGCCATACAGCCGTAGCCTTTGGCATGAGCAATTGTTGAGCCATAGATACAGTCCTTCTGTCCGTCCGCGCCGGTGTCGCGGGCCGTGGGTATCAACCACTAATTTCCGGGATATGGGGGCTCTATAGCCGCATTGCATCAGAATTGCAATTCTTTGCGAAACAAATGACCTTTGTCTAATTGCCGTGCGGATTTGAACTGCTATGAATTCAACACATGCCTGAGGTGGGAGTCTCGGGCCACGTCATAAGCCATATCGGTTCCAGGAGGAGTTCATGTCTGCCAAAATCTACCCGGTTCTCAAATCGGCGAAGGCCCGCACGCTCATCGACAATGAGCGTTACCAGAAATGGTATCAGGAGAGCGTCGAGGATCCGGAAAAGTTCTGGGACAAGCACGGCCGGCGGATCGACTGGTTCAAGCCCTATACCAAGGTCAAGAACACGTCTTTCAAGGGCAGGGTGCCGATCAAGTGGTTCGAGGACGGCCTGACGAACGTTTCCTATAACTGTATCGACCGGCATCTGAAGACGCATGGCGAGCGCACGGCGATCATCTGGGAAGGCGACAACCCCTATATCGACAAGAAGATCACCTATAACCAGCTCTATGACTATGTCTGCCGTCTGGCGAATGTGCTGAAGAAGCACGGTGTCAAGAAGGGCGACCGCGTCACCATCTATATGCCGATGATACCCGAAGCGGCTTACGCGATGCTCGCCTGCGCTCGCATCGGCGCCATCCATTCCGTCGTGTTCGGCGGGTTCTCGCCGGAAGCGCTGGCGGGCCGCATCGTCGATTGCCAGTCCACCTTCGTCATCACCTGCGATGAGGGCGTGCGCGGCGGCAAGCCGATCCCGCTCAAGGAAAATACCGACAAGGCGATCGATATTGCCGCCAAACAATATGTCATCGTCAACAAGGTTCTGGTGGTGCGCCGCACCGGCGGCAAGACCGGCTGGGCGCCCGGCCGCGATATCTGGTACCATCAGGAAATCGCTACCGTGAAGCCGGATTGCCCGCCGGTGAAGATGCGGGCGGAAGACCCGCTATTCATCCTCTATACGTCCGGCTCCACCGGCAAGCCGAAAGGCGTGTTGCACACAACGGGCGGCTACCTCGTCTATACGTCGATGACGCATGAATATGTCTTCGACTACAAGGATGGTGAGGTTTTCTGGTGTACGGCCGATGTCGGCTGGGTCACCGGCCATTCCTATATCGTCTACGGGCCGCTTGCGAACTGCGCGACGACGCTGATGTTCGAAGGCGTTCCCAATTTCCCGGATCAGGGCCGCTTCTGGGAAGTCATCGACAAGCACAAGGTCAATATCTTCTACACCGCGCCGACGGCGCTCAGATCGCTGATGGGGGCGGGCGACCAGTTCGTCCAGCGCTCCTCGCGCGAGAGCCTGCGGCTTCTCGGCACGGTCGGCGAGCCGATCAATCCGGAAGCATGGGAGTGGTATTACCATGTGGTCGGTGAGGACAAGAGCCCGATCGTCGACACCTGGTGGCAGACGGAAACCGGCGGCATTCTCATTTCGCCGCTGCCGGGCGCGACCGACCTGAAACCGGGTTCGGCCACAAGGCCGTTCTTCGGCGTGCAGCCGCAGCTCGTCGATGCCGAGGGCAATGTGCTGGAAGGACCCGCCGACGGCAATCTCTGCATCATCGATAGCTGGCCGGGCCAGTCACGCTCCGTCTATGGCGATCATCAGCGCTTTGTCGATACGTATTTCTCGACCTACAAGGGCAAGTACTTCACCGGCGACGGTTGCCGGCGTGACGAGGACGGCTATTACTGGATCACCGGCCGCGTCGATGACGTGCTGAACGTTTCCGGTCACCGCCTTGGCACCGCCGAGGTGGAATCGGCGCTGGTGTCGCACCACCTCGTTTCGGAGGCGGCCGTGGTGGGCTACCCGCATGCCATCAAGGGCCAGGGCATTTATTGTTATGTCACGCTGATGGCGGGCCAGAATGGCGACTATGCGCTGCGCGAGGAGCTGGTGAAGCACGTGCGCAACGAGATCGGACCGGTTGCGACACCCGACAAGATCCAGTTCGCGCCGGGCCTGCCCAAGACCCGCTCCGGCAAGATCATGCGGCGCATCCTGCGCAAGATCGCCGAGGACGATTTTGGTGCGCTGGGGGATACGTCGACGCTCGCCGATCCGGCAGTGGTCGAAGACCTTATCGCCAACCGGCAGAACCGCACTGCGTCCTGATCTTCTGGAAAGGCTGCTTCGGCAGCCTTTTTCCATCTGTGATTTTCACAAACAAAAACACCCGGAGGCGGAACCTCCGGGTGTTTTCAATTGTATCCGGCAAGGATTACTGGCCGCGGATCTTCTTCAGGTCCGCCAGAACGGCGTCGACGACGTCTGCACCGATCTCAGCCTTGTGCTTTTCGTAGACGACCATCGACTTTTCGCGGATACGGGTCTGCTCTTCTGTAGACAGCGTGTTCACTTCGAGGCCGGCAGCCTTGATCTTCTCCAGCGACTTCTGGTTCAGTTCGCGGATGACCTTGCGCTCTTCGTCGCGGCCGACGACTGCGCATTCACGCAGGGCGGCCTGTTCTTCGGGCGTGTAGCTGTCGAAGATCGGCTTGGAGAAGAGGAAGAGGAACGGCGTATAGGCGTGGTTCGTCTCGGTGATGTACTTCTGCACTTCGTAGAACTTGGAGGTGTCGATCGTCACATAGGGGTTTTCCTGCGCGTCGATCGCGTTGGTTTCCAGCGCCGAGAAGACTTCGCCGAAGGCCATCGGCGTTGCATTGGCGCCGAGGTTCTGGAAGGTGTCGAGGAAGATGTTGTTCTGCATCACGCGAACCTTGAGGCCTGAGAAGTCTTCCCACTTGTTCACGGCATGCTTGGAGTTCGACAGGTTGCGGAAGCCGTTTTCCCAGTAGGCGAGGTTTACGAGGCCCTGTTCTTCCAGCTTCTTGTTCATCATGTCGCCGAAGGCTCCGTCCATGACGGCATCGGCTTCCTTGGCGTTGGCGAAGAGGAACGGCAGGTCGAAGACGCCGAGCGACGGGATGAGACCGACGAGGGGCGAGGACGACGTCACGACGGCTTCCTGAACGCCGGAGCGCAGGGCCTGGGTTGCCTGAAGGTCGCCGCCGAGAGCGCCGCCCCAGAATGCCGTCAGCTTCAGCTTGCCGCCGGACTTGTCGTCGAGGCAGGCCTGCATGGCCTTGATGCCGTTGCCGACCGGATGATCCTGGTTGATACCGTTCGAAACGCGGATATTGCGGCTGTTGAATTCGGCCATTGCCGGAGCTGCGGCGCCAACGGCGAATGCGATTGCCGTGGTGGTCAGAAGAAGCTTTCTCATAATATCCTCCCTTGGATTGTGTTCGAGAAGCGGTTGCGGATTAACGAAGATACTGCAGCGGTACGAGGACGATGTCCGGGAAAATCACCAGCAGCGCCAGGACGATGGTTTCGGCAACGAGGAACGGCCAGACGCCGATCGTGACCTTGCCGAGCGGGATGCGGCCGACGCCGCTGACGACGTTGAGAACCACGCCGACCGGAGGGGTAATCAGGCCGATGGCGTTGTTGATGATGAAGAGAACGCCGAAATAGACCGGGTCGATGCCCGCCTGCTTGATGATGGGCATCAGAACAGGCGTGAGGATCAGGATGGTCGGCGTCAGGTCGAGCGCGGTGCCGACGATGAAGACCAGCACCATGATGACGACCATCAGTAGCATCGGACGATCGATCAGCGGCTCGATATAGCTTGCGACTTCGTTCGGAATGTTCGCTGCCGTGATGAGCCATGCGGAGACGAGCGCTGCGCAGACGAGGAACATGATGATCGAGGTGCTCTTGGCGGCGCGCAGAAGCACGTGGAAGAGATCCGCCGGCTTCAGTTCGCGGTAGATCACCATGCCGACGAAAAGCGCGTAGGCGGCCGCCACGACGGCGGCTTCCGTCGGCGTCATGATGCCGGCCTTGATGCCGCCCAGAATGATGATGGGCATGCCGAGCGCCCAGCCGGCACGCGCGGTGGCGACGAGACGTTCCTTGGCGGTGGTTTTCGGCAGCGGCTTGATGTTGTCCTTGCGCACCACGATCAGCCAGGCGACGATCAGCGAAATGCCCATCAGAATGCCGGGAACGATACCTGCCAGGAACAGCTGGGTGATCGAGACGTTGGCGGCGACACCGAAAACGATGAAGGCCATGGACGGCGGAATGACCGGGGCGATGATGCCGCCTGCGGCGATGAGGCCGCCCGAGCGCGGAATATTGTAACCGGCCTTGGCCATCATCGGGATGAGGATTGCGGCAAGAGCTGCGGTATCGGCTGCCGCCGAACCGGAGATGCTGGCCATGATGATGGCTGCGACGATGGCAACGATGCCGAGACCGCCCCTGATATGGCCGACGCAGGCAATGGCGAAATCAATGATGCGGCGCGACAGGCCGCCGGAATTCATCAGTTCGCCAGCCAGAATGAAAAAGGGAATGGCGAGCAGCGTGAAGGTGTCGGCGCCCGAAATCATGTTCTGGGCGATGATCGCGGTGTTGAACATGCCCATGTACCACATGAGCACGACGCCGCAGAACATCAGCGAGAAAGCGACGGGAACGCCAATCGCCATGGCTCCCAGCAGAGAGCCGATAAAAACGAGAAGTGTCATGGTATCAGCGCTCCGAAAGCTGTTCGATCGTCAGGTTCTCGCCCGCGAACTGGGCGATTTCGTCTTCCGTGACGCGACCCGTCAAAAGACGGTACAGGCGCTCCAGCGCGATGATGAACATCAGTCCGCCGGTGAACATGCCGACGCCATAGACCCAGATCATCGAAAGCTTGGTGACCGGTGCATGCATGCTGGCATTGATGCCGGACTGCTTCCAGGTGCCCCAGAAGAAGATGGCGGAACAGGCCAGAATGATGATGTTCGACGCGATCATGCAGACGATGCGGGCGCGACGGGAGAGAAACATCACGAGCGTTTCGATGCCCATGTGGCTGTTCTCACGGAAGGTCAGCACGGCGCCGATGAAGGTCAGCCAGACGAAGAAATAACGCGACAGTTCTTCCGAGACGTTGATGCCGGAATTCATCGTATAACGCATGACGACGTTGACGAAGACCATGATCGACATGCCGGCGAGCAGCAGGACGAGAATGATTTCGAGAATCCGGTAAAAGAGATTGATGGTCTTTTGCATTTTCCCCTCCCGAAGAAATATCTAGAGCAGCCCTCGTTTCGCCAGGTTGCGCATCAGGGCCGCGGTGCCGAATGTCCATTCCGGGCATTCGTCGGTCGTGGTGACCCAGTTGATCAGCTTACCGAGCTTGGGCGTGGAGATTTCGACACGGTCACCCTTTGAGTGGGTGAAACCGAGGCCTGGGCCATGGCGATCCTTCACCGGCGCGAACATCGTGCCAAGGAAAAAGACGGCGCCGTCAGGATATTGATGGTTACGGTTCAAGAGCTGCGAAGCGAGGTTTTCCGGCGTGCGGCTGATCGCCTCCATGGGGCTGACGCCCGTCATGGTGAAACCGTCTTCGCCCTCGACCAGAAGCGATATCTGCGACTTCTTCACATCTTCAATGGTGAAGTTGCCGTCGAACAGGCGGATAAAGGGACCGATTGCGCAGGATGCGTTATTGTCCTTCGCCTTGCTGAGCAGCAGGGCGGAGCGGCCTTCAAAGTCGCGCAGGTTGACGTCGTTGCCAAGCGTCGCGCCGACGATGCGGCCATCGGAGGTGATGGCCAGCACCACTTCCGGCTCCGGGTTGTTCCACTGCGATTTCGGATGAACGCCGATCAGCGCGCCGCAGCCGACAGAAGCCATGGCTTGCGCTTTGGAGAATATCTCCGCATCCGGCCCGATACCCACTTCCAGATATTGCGACCAGAGGCCCATTTCCTGGAGCAGTTTCTTCACTTCGGCAGCTTTTTCGGAACCGGCCTCAAGTCCCTTGAGATTGTCACCGAGAACCGGCGCCAGCCTTCCGCGAATTTCCTGCGCACGCAGCGGATCGCCCTTGGCCTGTTCCTCGATCACGCGTTCCAGCATGCTGTCGGCGAAGGTGACGCCGGCGGCCTTCACGGCCTGAATGTCGTTGGGAGCAAGGAGTTCGCCGGCGGAACCGTCCAGAAAAGCTTCCAGTGCGCCGAGTGCGACGAAAGTGCCGGTGTCGGCGAGCTGCTCAACCAGATCCGTCTTTTCCAGAAGTTCGGACATGGTTGGGGAAATCGAAGTGAGGTCATAAAGCACGCCGCCCTTCAGCAGGACGGGGCAGGGGCCGCCTTCGCTCTTCGACCAGACGCGGCCGACGAGCAGCGCGTTTTCGAAATCTTCAGGCAAAATTGCGGTAGCGTCGATGGACCTTGTACCGGTCATATAGTCCTCCCCTTCAGCATCCGACAGGCCGCCTCCTGCGGTCTTATTGTCTGGATGTCTGACAACCTAATCCCATTCTTCTTAGTATGACTTTTGCTACGAGTCTAGCGGCCTCGCCGACAAAATTATCGTGTTTCGCGTCTCAATTCCCGGAAAGTCGTAAACCTGTCGTATAGCTTACCGGCGTGCTCATGTGCTGCTCAGAAGATATCCAGTTCGAGATTGACCCGGCTGGCTGCGCCGATCAGGTGCTTGCGCATGGGGTTCTTGGCGGCAGTGGCATCGGCCTTCTCGACGGCTTCGTAGATTGCCACATGTTCGGCGATCGTCACTTCGAGAATTTCACCAAAAACCGCACGAGAAAAAGCAATGTTTATGGCGGAGCTGATGCGTTCCGCGATGAAGCCGAGGAACATCAGGAAATATTCGTTCTCAGTCGCTTCCGCCAGAATCCGGTGGAAGTCGAGATCGGCGGCAACGCCTTCCGTCGACCAGTCATCGGCGGTTTTCATCTTTTCCAAGGCTGCCGCCAGCCGCGTCAGCTGCTGCGGGCTGCGGTGCAGTGCGGCCAGCCCCGCCGCCTCTATTTCCAGCGGCATGCGAAGCTGGAAAAGATCGCGAAAATTTTCCGGATCGTTCAGCCGCGACCGTTCGATGCGGATGGACAGTCTTTGCCGGGGATCTGTGACGAATGCGCCCACGCCCTGCCGGGTTTCGACAAAGCCCTCGTTGCGCAATTGCGCGATCGCTTCGCGGATGACCGAACGGCTGACGCCGAAGGTTTTCGCCAGAACATGTTCGGTCGGCAGCCTGTCACCCGGTCCGAGCTTCGAATCATTGATTTCGCGCGCAATCTCCGCGGCGATCCGGCCGGGCAGATGGTCGTTGCGATGTATCTGATTGAACTCCAGCGTCATGGTTGCTCCCGTTCCACAGAAACGATTGGTTCGTTTTCCCGCGGCAGGCGACTTCCTCCTTCGCCGTCAGCGGGGTTTCAAAGGCGGCGTTTTCGGCCGCCTTTGCCGTTCCTCGATTAGCTATCCGGTTGCAGGGTTATCTGGCAACCGGGATTCATCCGCAAATCAGGGTCGAAGGTGTTTTTCAGGCCGGTGATCATCCGGCGCTGGACGTCGGATAGCCGGCTTTCGAAATCGGAGCGTTTCAGGCGGCCGATGCCGTGCTCGGCGCTGATGCTGCCGACGTAACGGTCGAGGACCTCGTTAACGAGTGTCTTGGACTTGTAAATGAAGGCGTCGCGCTCTTCCGGTGTCGAACCGTTCGGCGGCAGCACGTTGAGGTGGACGTTGCCGTCTCCGACATGGCCATAGGAAACCGCCAGGCACTCCGGCAATTTTTCCGCCAGTTCCGCCTCGGCTTCGGCCACGAAAGCCGCGAGTTTCGACAAAGGTACGGAAATGTCGGTACGCATATGCGCGCCGCGCAGCGCCTGGCCCTCGTTCATGCCTTCGCGGAACAGCCAGAGCGATTGGGCCTGTGCCCGTGAAGAAGCGATCACGCCGTCCAGCACCAGCCCGTCTTCCATCACGTCCTCTAGGAAGCGTCCCATCAGGTCGGCCGTGTCCACCAGACCGGAGCCTGAAATTTCCATCAGCACATAAGCGGGGTAATCGCCGGCAATCGGCATTTTCAGGTCGGGGATCGCTTCGATCGCCAGCGTGAAAGCGACAGGCGGCATGAATTCGAAGGCGGACATGAGGTCGCAGCATTCGCGGCGCGCGCGGCGGTAAAGCTTGATGGCATCGTCAAGCGAATTGAGGCCGAGCAGTGCCGTCTCGACATGTTCGGGATTGGGATAAAGCTTGACGGCAACGGCCGTGATGATGCCGAGTGTTCCCTCCGCGCCGATGAAAAGCTGCTTCAGATCGATTCCGCGATTATCCTTGCGCAGCGTCGACAGCCCGTTCCAGATGGTGCCATCGGACAGGACCACCTCCAGACCCAGCACCAGTTCGCGGGTCATGCCGTAGCGCAGGACATTGATGCCGCCGGCATTGGTGGAGACGTTGCCGCCGATGCGGCAGCTGCCCTGCGCGCCGAGCGACAACGGGAAGAACATGCCCCTGTCCTCAACCGCATCCTTGAACTCCGAGAGAATGCAGCCGGCCTCTACGACGGCGGAAAAATCGTCGCTATCTATGGTGCGGATGGCGTTCATGCGCTCGAGGCTCAATACGACCTGATGCTTGGGTGCATCGGGAATGCCGCCGAGCACCAGTCCGGTGTTGCCGCCCTGGGGGATGATGGCAAGGCCGAGTTCCGCGCAGGCGCGAACGGTGTCGGAGACTTCCTTGGTCGACCGGGGGCGGATGACGGCCACGGCCGAGCTGGTGACATCGCCGTGCCAGTCGCGGCAATAGCGCAGCATGTCTTCCTGCGATGTCAGCAGCAAAGCCTCGCCGAGCCTGTTCTTCAACGAGAACCGCAATTCCTCGATATCGGTTTCGCTCACGATCGTCATTCCACCCTCTCCGTCCAATCCGCCCTAAATTTCCGGACAGGGCTGTTTCGCCCTTGCTTTTGCCGGTTTGTGAAAAAATACTATTTTCAATCCGATCATATAAGGTTATCAGACAACCTTACAAGCTAATTTATCGGTCGACTGGCCGATGGTGTTTTTTCGGTCTCGGGAGAATGGCCGGGACAAAGAGGAGGAAGACATGCATATCGCAATCATCGGCGCCGCAGGCATGGTTGGCCGCAAGCTGACGCAGCGTCTCGTCAAGGATGGATCGCTTGGCGGCAAGCCGATCGACAAGTTCACGCTCATCGACGTGTTCCAGCCTGAAGCGCCCGCCGGTTTTCCCGGTAAGGTCGATGCGCGTGCCGCCGATCTCTCCGCGCCGGGTGAGGCCGAAAAGCTGGTGGAAGCCCGCCCCGATGCCATTTTTCACCTCGCCGCCATCGTCTCCGGCGAAGCCGAGCTCGATTTCGACAAGGGTTACCGCATCAACCTCGACGGCACGCGTTATCTCTTCGACGCCATCCGTATTGCCAATGGTAAGGACGGCTACAAGCCGCGCGTGGTCTTCACGTCGTCTATCGCCGTCTTCGGTGCGCCGCTCCCCTATCCGATCCCGGACGAGTTCCACACCACGCCTTTGACCAGCTATGGCACGCAAAAGGCGATCTGCGAATTGCTGCTGTCCGATTACAGCCGTCGCGGTTTCTTTGACGGCATTGGCATTCGCCTGCCGACCATCTGCATTCGTCCCGGCAAGCCGAATGCGGCCGCCTCCGGCTTCTTCTCCAATATTCTGCGCGAGCCGCTGGTCGGGCAGGAAGCGGTTCTGCCGGTTCCGGAAAGCATTCGTCACTGGCATGCCTCGCCGCGTTCGGCCGTCGGTTTCCTCATCCATGGCGCAACGATCGACGTCGAAAAGGTCGGCCCGCGCCGCAACCTGTCGATGCCCGGCCTCAGCGCCACCGTCGGCGAACAGATCGAGGCGTTACGCAAGGTCGCGGGCGAAAAGGCCGTTGCCCTCATTCGCCGCGAGCCGAACGAGATGATCATGCGCATGTGCGAAGGCTGGGCCCCCGGTTTCGAGGCCAAGCGCGCCCGCGAACTCGGCTTTACGGCTGAAAGCTCGTTCGAAGAAATCATTCAGGTTCATATCGAGGACGAACTGGGAGGTTCACTGAAATGAGTGTCGACGGGGAGGAGAAGAAGCAGTCTGTCGCCTTTATCGGCACTGGCCTGATGGGCGGGCCGATGGCCCGGCGTCTGCTGGGCGCCGGCTTTTCGGTCACGGTCTGGAACCGCAGCGTCGATAAGGCCGAGGCGCTGGTTGCCGATGGCGCGGTTGTCGCGTCATCGCCGGCGGAAGCCGCCAAGGGCGCCGATATCGTCATCACCATGCTGAGCGACGGAAAGGCGGTAGGCGAGGTGCTGTTTGCGGCCGGCGTCGCCGAAGCGCTGAAAAAGGGGGCGGTCGTCATCGACAGCAGCTCGATTGCGCCGCCGATTGCGCGGGAACATTCCTCCCGGCTTCAGTCTTTGGGCATTCACCATGTCGACGCGCCGGTTTCCGGCGGCGTGCCAGGCGCGACGGCCGGTACGCTCGCCATCATGGCCGGTGGGGATGAGGCGCTGATCGTGGGTCTTGCGGATGTTTTCGCACCGATGGGCCGCCTCACCTATGTCGGTCCCTCGGGTGCGGGCCAGCTCTGCAAGCTCGCCAACCAGCAGATCGTCGCCATCACCATCGGCGCGGTTGCCGAGGCGATGATGCTGGTGGAAGCGGGCGGCGCCTCGCGCGAAGGGTTCCGCAACGCCATTCGCGGCGGTTTTGCCGAAAGCCGAATCCTGGAACTGCATGGCGAGCGCATGGTGAAGCGCAATTTCGTGCCGGGCGGTCCCTCCAAGTTCCAGCTCAAGGATCTGAACGGCGTGCTGGCGACGGCGAAGGATCTGTCTCTCAACCTGCCGCTTACCCAGCAGGTGACGCGGGAGTTCGACGACTTCGTCGGTGACGGCGGTGCCGATATCGATCATAGCGGCATCCTGCTCTATCTCGAAAAACTCAATAACCGGGAACAGGGCTGAGGCAGGTTCATGAGCGACGACAAGACACCCATGCGCCGCCTGCGGTCGCAGGACTGGTTCGACAATCCCGACCATCTCGACATGACGGCGCTCTATCTCGAGCGCTTCATGAATTACGGTGTGACGCCGGAAGAGCTGCGTTCCGGCAAGCCGGTCATCGGCATCGCACAGAGCGGCAGCGACCTGACGCCCTGTAATCGCGTCCATGTGGAACTGGTCAAGCGGGTGCGGGACGGTATCCGCGACGCGGGCGGCATACCCATCGAGTTTCCGACTCATCCGATGTTCGAAAACTGCAAGCGCCCGACGGCGGCGCTCGACCGCAATCTCGCCTATCTCAGCCTCGTGGAAGTGCTTTACGGTTATCCGCTCGACGGCGTCGTTTTGACCACGGGTTGCGACAAGACCACGCCTTCGGCGCTGATGGCGGCAAGCACGGTGGATATTCCGGCTATCGTTCTATCCGGCGGGCCGATGCTCGACGGTTACCATGATGGTGATCTGGTCGGTTCCGGCACTGTCATCTGGCGCATGCGCCGCAAATATGGTGCGGGCGAAATCACCCGCGAGGAATTCTTGCAGGCGGCGCTCGAATCCGCTCCTTCCGTCGGCCATTGCAACACTATGGGCACCGCGTCCACCATGAATGCCATGGCGGAGGCGCTCGGTATGTCGCTCACCGGCTGCGGTGCGATCCCGGCCGCTTACCGCGAGCGCGGCCAGATGGCCTATCGCACCGGCCGCCGCGCCGTCGAGCTGGTTGTCGAGAACATCAAGCCTTCCGACATCATGACACGCGAGGCGTTTTTGAACGCGATCCGCGTCAATTCGGCGATTGGCGGTTCCACCAATGCCCAGCCGCATCTCGCAGCGATGGCGAAACATGCGGGCGTTGAGCTTCGCGAGGAGGACTGGCAGGTCCACGGTTACGACATTCCGCTCATCGCCAATGTCCAGCCGGCCGGCAAATGGCTGGGTGAGAAATATCACCGCGCCGGCGGCACGCCCGCCATCATGTGGGAGCTTCTCAAGGCGGGCAAGCTCGACGGAAGCTGTCCGACCGTAACCGGCAAGACCATGGCGGAAAACCTGGAAGGCCGGGAATCCACCGACCGTGACGTGATCCTGCCTTATGACAAGCCGCTGAAGGAACGCGCCGGTTTCCTCGTCCTCAAGGGCAACCTGTTCGATTTCGCCATCATGAAGACGAGCGTGATTTCGGCGGAATTCCGCCAGCGTTATCTGAGCGAGCCGGGCCGCGAGGGCATTTTCGAAGGCAAATGCGTGGTGTTCGATGGTTCGGAAGACTATCACGCCCGTATCAACGACCCTTCCCTCGATATCGATGAACGCACCATTCTTGTCATTCGCGGTGCGGGGCCGCTCGGCTGGCCAGGTTCGGCTGAGGTCGTCAACATGCAGCCGCCGGATGCGCTGTTGAAAAAGGGCATTACCAGCCTGCCGACGATTGGTGACGGCCGGCAGTCGGGAACGGCGGACAGCCCGTCCATCCTCAACGCCTCGCCGGAAAGTGCCGCAGGCGGTGGGCTGGCATGGCTCCGCACGGGCGATGTCATCCGCATCGATTTCAATGAGGGCGAGTGCAATGCGCTGGTGCCGGATGACGAGCTTGCCGCCCGCAAGGCTGACGGCATTCCCGCTGTTCCCGCGGATGCGACGCCATGGCAGCGCATCTACCGCCAGTCGGTGACCCAGCTTTCCGATGGCGCGGTTCTGGAAGGGGCCGCGGATTTCCGCCGGATCGCCGAGAAGATGCCCCGGCACAATCATTGATCACGTAGGACAAAAATCCCCGGCCATGTCTGGGGATTTTTCTTTTCCGGGCGGTTTCGCAATTGATCGCGACCTCTTAATGTACCCGTAAATCCGCATCACAGGGGCAGGACATGACAGATATTTCGATGATAGAAGCCGCGCGTGGGCGCATCGGCAACCATGCGGTTCGCACACCGCTTCTTTCATCGCCTTTTCTGGACGAAATTGCCGGGCGAAAGCTGTTCGTGAAGGCTGAATGCCTGCAAAGAACGGGTTCCTTCAAGTTTCGCGGCGGCTGGTCGGCCGTCTCCGGCCTTCCGGCGGAGGTGCGCGCCAAGGGCGTGATCGCCTTTTCCTCCGGCAACCATGCGCAGGGCGTGGCGCTTGCCGCCCGGCTGCACAATGTTCCCGCCGTCATCATCATGCCGTCGGATGCGCCGAAGATCAAAATCGACAATACCCGGGCCTTTGGCGCGGAGGTGGTGCTTTATGACCGTGCTAACGAAGATCGCGATGCGATCGGAGATCGCATTTCGCGCGAGCGTGGGCTGACGTTGATCAGGCCCTATGACGAACCGCTGGTCATTGCCGGGCAGGGAACGGTGGGGCTGGAGATTGCCGAACAGGGCGCGGAGCTGGGCATCGGCGCGGCCGAGGTTCTGGTGCCCTGCGGTGGTGGCGGCCTCACCTCCGGCATCTCCCTGGCACTCGCAGCAAAAGCGCCGAACTACAAGGTCAGGACGTCGGAACCGGAGCGCTTCGACGATGTGGCCCGCTCCCTTGCCTCGGGCAAGATCGAGCGTAACGCCACGACCTCGGGCTCGATCTGCGACGCGATCGTCACGCCGCAGCCCGGCAACATTACTTTCCCCATCATGGCCGGGCTCTGCGGAAAAGGCATTGCCGTGACCGAGGAGGAAGCGCTGCGGGCTATGGTTCTCGCCTTCAACCGGCTGAAGATCGTTGTCGAACCCGGTGGTGCGGTGGCGCTGGCGGCGGCCCTCTTCCACGGCGATGAACTGGAAAGCGAAACGGTGATCGCAGTCGCTTCCGGCGGCAATGTCGATCCGGAGATCATGGCCGCCGCGCTGTCCCGTTTCGGCTGAGGTCAGGCCTCGAGCCGTGCCGCGACCTCATCGGCAATCGCCAGCGAGGCGGTGAGGCCGGGGCTTTCTATGCCGAAAAGATTGACGAGGCCGGCAACGCCGTGTGTTTCCGGCCCATCGATGCGGAAGTCCATGGCCGGTTCGTCCGGGCCGGAAATCTTCGGCCGGATACCGGAATAAGCCGGGATCAGCGCGTTATCGGGAAGGCCCGGCCAATAGCGCCGTATCGCATCGCCAAAACCCGCTATGCGTCGGGGATCGACCGCGTAGTCTATGGTGTCCACCCACTCCACATCCGGCCCGAAACGGGCCTGGCCGGCGAGATCGAGGGTGAGATGCACCCCGAGGCCATGGGTGTGCGGCGCGGGGTAGATCAGCCGTGAAAAGGGCGACTTGCCGGCCAGCGAAAAATAACTGCCCTTGGCGAAACGCGCCTGCGGGATCCCATCCTCCGGCAATCCTTCGATCTTTCTCGCCACCATGGGTGCTACAAGCCCGGCGGAATTGACGAGCAGCCGGCATGTCAGGCTGATGGGCTCCGCTCCGCCGACATGAACGCGGAAACCATTGCCCATCGCCTCCGCCTTTTCGAAGGGTGCGTTCAGGGCAAGGGCCGCGCCATGATCCTGCGCGTCTCCAAGCAGCGCCAGCATATAGCCGTGGCTATCGATGATACCGGTCGAGGGCGATATCAGGGCTGCGACGCAGGCGAGCGCGGGTTCGAGCAGGAGCGCCTGTCGCGCATCGATCAGCTCAAGGTCGTTGCAACCGTTAGCTTTGCCTTTTTCGCGCAGGGTGGCGAGCATGGCCACCTCTTCATCGCTCGTGGCGACGATGAGCTTGCCGCAGCGGCGATGTGAAACGCCGTGGCTTTGGCAGAAAGCATAGAGCCGCTCCTTGCCCTCCACGCAAAGTCGGGCCTTGAGGCTTCCGGCCGGATAATAGAGACCGGCGTGGATGACTTCACTGCTGCGGGAGGAGGTGGCAGAGCCGAATTCCTTCCCGCTTTCGAGGATGATGACGGAGAGACCACGCATCGCCAGTTCACGCGCTGTCGCGAGCCCTATCACCCCGGCTCCGATGATGATGGCGTCGATATCCGTCATGGTCTTTTCCGTGCCCGCCACCGGTTTTGAACGGAAATGCCCTCCACCGCGTTGATCCTGCGCAATGGGTAGATTGATGCTTGCCGGTGGGCAAGTCGCAATCGGTATTTTTCCCGATGCGCCAATCTTATGGAATTTTATCTCTACTGAAACAGTGGGGAATAAAGCTATTCTATAAGTGAAATAAGCAATGCCCACTTTGAAGGGCCGAGCAGGAAGGGAGTGTACAATGTCTTATTCCAAGGCAGGAAAAGTAAAAGACTTTGTCTCGCAGCCCCAGTCGCCGCGCAACTGGAAAGATTCGGTTCATGCGGCTCTTGTCGGCGTCTGCGTGGCTTTTGTCGCCGCCGTCATCTTCGGTCTCGTTCCCTGATCCTCCCGATTTTCTCATCAGGTAATTTGAGAACAAAAGGCCGGTCGCTCCTCCGATCGGCCTTTTTCATGCCCATTCACGCCTTCAGGTAATCTTCCGCCAGATCGACCCAGAATGCGGTTCCGATTGGCAGGATATCGTCGTTGAAATCGAATTTCGGATGGTGCAGCGGCGGGTCGTTATCGGTGCGCGCGGTGCCGAGGAAGAAATAACAGCCGGGCCGTTTCTCCAGCATATAGGCGAAGTCTTCCGCACCCATCGATGGGCGCTGCATCTCGGCCACCTTTTCAGGTCCGGCAAAACGCCGGGCGAGATTGGCGACATAATCCGTTTCCGCCTTGTGGTTGACGGTTGCATTGTAACCGCGCTCGTAATCGATGGTGACGCTCATGCCGTAGCTGGCCGCCTGGCCTTCGGCTATTGCCCGGATGCGCTTTTCCAGCTCGTCGCGCACGCCCGGATCGAAGGAGCGGATGGTCAGCAGCATTTCCGCCGTTTCGGGAATGACGTTGCTGGCAGCACCGGCATGGAACGCGCCAACCGTGACGACCGCCGACAATTGCGGATGGATGTTGCGGGACACCACGGTTTGCAGCGCCATGATGATGCTTGCGCCGGCAACGATGGGGTCGGCCGCATCCTGCGGTTCGGCACCGTGGCCGCCATATCCGTTGACCGTGATCTTGCACTCGTCGACGGCGGCAAGGATCGGCCCGTCGCGCAGCACGAATTGCCCGAAGGGCACGCCGGGATCGTTATGCAGGGCAAAAACCGCATCGCAGGGAAAACGTTCGAACAGCCCGTCCTCGATCATGATGCGGGCGCCGCCGAAATTCTCTTCCGCCGGCTGGAAGATAAGATGCAGGGTTCCGTCGAAATTTTTGCGCCCCGCAATGATCTTCGCCGCGCCGAGCAGCATGGCGGTGTGGCCGTCATGGCCGCAGGCATGCATCACGCCCTGATTGGCGCTCGCATAATCCGCTCCGGTTTCTTCATGGATCGGCAGGGCGTCGATATCGGCGCGGATGCCGAGTGTGCGGGTGCTGTCGCCATTGCGGAGCGTGGCGACGACACCGGTTCCGGCCAGCCCCCGCGTAACCTCATAGCCCATTGCCGCCAACTGTTCGGCGATAAAATCCGACGTCTTGAACTCCGAAAGGCCGATTTCGGGGTTGCGGTGCAGGTGGCGGCGAATGGCCACCACATCCGGCATATGGTTGGCAAAGGATGCGAGATTTGCGGTCTGTCTGGTCATTTTTAAAGTCCCGGGTTCGGCCGTTTTTTCCGGCGTCTTTTGTAAATGACATAGCAGCATATGCAGCCATGCGTAAGGGGCGTGCCTGCCCGGAAATGCCCCGAAATTCAGCGCTTGCATCGTGCCGCGACAGGTGGCATGGAACTATTGACGTCCTGGGGCATTAGCTTCTTTCGGATGTAGCGCGGGCTTCTCGGTTCGTGTTGCCCTTCAGGTTGTCAACGGGGGATTATCGGACGTTGCGCGAACAATTTTCGCCATCGGGGAGGGTGCGTAATCCGGTCGGAACGGCATTGCCGGGCCGAACGACGCCATTTTCTTCCCCTCATCGGAAAAGCCCTGTCCGCGCCGATCTCCAGCTTCGCAGATATTGCGGAATAATGACGCTGCAGCATGACGCGCCTGCGAATATTCCGCACTTGACGATCCGTTCCGCACAGCGTCCGGTCCGGTTCACCGAAGGTTCAGGATAAGTCATAAATATAGCGTGGCCCGATTTTCGTGTGTGTTCCCGCCACGGACGAAATGCCGGTCAAGTCGAACAAGTTTCCATAAAGTTCAGAATACGAGCCCGATGTCATTTCATATTACCCCGACCGCCGCCGCCCGTGATTCCGAGACGAAGCAGATCGATCATAACGATTCGATCCGCGCGTCCTATATGACGGTGGAGGAACTGCATGATGCGGGCGCCGCGCTTTCCCGCGATGGCGCCGACAGCCTTCCCGGCTTCATGGAGTTCGATTTCTTCGAGCGTCATCGTGAGAACGAGAAGGAAATCCTCAGGGTCTATCGCACCACGGCCGTCGATGCGGAAAATGGCGCGACGATAACGCCGGCGGCGGAATGGCTGCTCGACAACCACTACGTCATCGAAGAGGCGATCCAGGAAGTCCGCCGCGATTTTCCGCGCAAGTTCTATCGCCAGCTGCCGACGATGACGGTGGGCGGCGTGACGATCCCGCGGGTCATGGCGCTCGGCTGGCTTTATGTCGCCCATACCCACAGCACGGTTTCGCGCGAGAATATGACGGCGCTGGTGGATGGCTACCAGACGTCGAAGACGCTGCAGATCGGCGAATTGTGGGCTTTGCCGTCGATTATCCGTTTTGTCCTCATCGAAAATCTCCGCCGTATCTCCATCCGTGTGGAGCGCTCGCGCCGCATGCGCCAGAAGGCAAATGAGGTCGTCGATGAAATCATCCGTCTGAACGATGCGGAAGCCTCGGCAGCGCTTCTCAAGCAGGTCGATTCGCTGGTCGACGACCCGACTTTTGCGACGCAGTTCCTTTATCGTCTGAGGAACGGTTCGCAGACCTCCGGTTTTGCCGTTGCCTGGCTCGAAGAGCGTCTTCACGCTGCCGGCACCGATGCCGAAAACGTCATGATGTCGGAGCATAACCGCCTGGCATCCGGCAATGTGACGATGGGCAACATCGTCAAGAGCCTGCGCGAGATCGACGATACTGAATGGTCGGTGTGGTTCGAAGAAGTCAGCCATATCGACAAGGTTCTGCGTGAGGAGACCGATTACGAGGTTCTCGATTTCGGTTCGCGCAACACCTATCGCAACACGATCGAGCTTCTGGCTCGCCGTTCTCCCAAGACCGAAGTCGAGGTTGCGCGCGCCGCTGTCGAAATGGCACGCTCCGATATGCCTGCCGGTGCGGATGAAAATCATCGCGTCAATGTCGGCTCCGTGCTTGTCGGCCAGCGACGGTTCGAGCTTGAAAAGGCTTTGGGGTACCGGCCGCTGGTGTCGCAGCATATCGTCCGCTCGATGCGCAAGTTCAACTGGCTGGCAATCGCCGCGCCGGTGCTTCTGATCACCGCGATTGCCATGCTGGCGGTCGGCTGGTTCCTCGCGGAAGCGGGCATGCCCTGGTATGTCGTGACCGCCTTCCTGCTGATGTTCGCATTGCCAGCCTCGGAAGGGGCGACGGGTCTCTTCAACACGCTCGTCACCTTCTTCGTGAAGCCGTTCCGGCTGGTCGGATACGAATTCAAGAACGGCATTCCACAGGATGCCCGCACGCTGGTTGCCGTGCCCTGCATGCTGACCAGCCGCGACAGCGTTGACGAAATGATGCGCAATATCGAGGTGCATTATCTCGCCAATCCGCATGGCGAGATTTATTTCTCGCTCGTCAGCGACTGGCGCGATGCGCAATATGAGCAATCCGATGAGGATATTGAAATCCTCGATTATGCCAAGCGCGAGCTTGCGGCGCTGAACAGCCGTTATGCCTTTGATGGCAAGACGCGCTTTTACCTGCTGCACCGCCGCCGCATCTACAATTCGGCCGAAGGCTGCTGGATGGGCTGGGAGCGCAAGCGCGGCAAGCTGCATGAGCTGAACATGCTGCTGCGCGGCGACAAGGATACGACATTCCTCGGCGGTGCGAACGTTGTACCGGAGGGCGTGAAATACGTCATGACGCTGGATGCCGATACGCGCCTGATGCGCGATGCGGTGACCAAGCTCGTGGGCAAGATGCACCACCCGATCAATCGCCCGGTGATCGATCCGGTATCCGGACGGGTTGTCGAAGGCTACGGTCTGCTGCAGCCGCGCGTAACGCCTTCGCTGACGACCGGCAAGGATGCCTCTGTCTTCCAGCGGGTCTTCTCGATCAATCGCGGTATCGATCCTTACGTCTTTACCGTTTCCGACGTCTATCAGGACCTGACCTCGGAAGGCACCTTCACCGGCAAGGGTCTTTACGATGTGGATGCCTTCGAGGCGGCGCTGAAGGGCCGTATCGAGGAAAACTCCATTCTCAGCCACGATCTGCTCGAAGGCTCCTTTGCGCGTTGCGCGCTGGTGACCGATGTGGAGCTGGTCGAGGATTTCCCGACCCGATACGAGGTGGAAGTGTCGCGCCAGCATCGCTGGGCGCGTGGCGACTGGCAGCTGCTTCCCTTCATCCTTGACCGTGCCCGTGGCGTTACAGCCATCGGCCGCTGGAAGATGGTCGACAATCTGCGCCGCTCGCTCACACCGATCGCCTGGTTCTTCGCCTCGATCCTCGGCTGGTATTTCATGGATCCGCTCGGTGCGCTGATCTGGCAGATCCTGCTGATCTTCTCGCTGTTCGTCGCGCCCACGCTTTCCCTGCTGTCCGGTCTCGTGCCGCGCTCCACCGATATCGTGCCGCAGGCGCATTTCCATACCATCTGGTCGGAAATCCGCGCCACCAATGCGCAGGTTGCGCTGCGTATCGTCTTCATCGCCGATGCCGCCTGCATGATGACGGATGCGATTGCCCGTTCGCTTTACCGTCTGCTCGTCAGCCACAAGCTGATGCTGGAATGGCGTACCGCCGCCAGCATGCAATCGAGCGCGCAGGGCAGCATCGTCGATTATTACCGCCAGATGTGGCATGCGCCCGTGGTGGCGATGCTCGGCCTGCTGTTTGCGGCGCTGCCGGGCGATAACGCCTTCCTGATCGGCATTCCCTTCACGCTGCTCTGGGTTCTGTCTCCCGCCGTTGCCTGGTATGTCAGTCAGTCGGCTGAAACCGAAGACCGGCTGTTCGTTTCGGAGCACGTCTCCTTCGAGCTTCGCAAGATCGCGCGCCGCACCTGGCGTTATTACGAGGCCTTTGTGACGCCGCAGGAGAACCACCTGCCGCCTGATAACTTCCAGGAGACGCCGGAGCCGATCGTCGCTTCGCGTACCTCGCCCACCAATATCGGCGTCTATCTGCTTTCCATTATTTCGGCGCGCCAGTTCGGCTGGATCAGCTTTGCCGATACGCTGGAGCGGATCGAGAATACGATCCAGACCGTCGAGAAGATGGAGAAACATCGCGGCCATCTCTACAACTGGTATCACACTGACACCTTGCAGACGCTTGGACCCCGCTATGTTTCGGCCGTGGACAGCGGCAATCTCGCCGGTCACCTGATTGCGGTTTCGTCCGCCTGCCGCGATTGGGCGGAAGCCCCTTCCGCCCATCTTCAGGGCAATCTCGACGGTATCGGCGACGTTGCCGGTATCCTGCGCGAAACGCTGAAAGCGCTGCCCGACAACCGCAAGAACCTGCGCCCGCTGCATCGCCGTCTTGAAGAGCGTATCATCGGCTTCTCGAACGCGCTCGCCTCCGTCAAGCGCGAGCATGAATTTGCGTCGATCCGCGTCATCAATCTGGCGGTGCTCGCGCGCGACATCCAGAAACTTGCCACCAATGTTGATCATGAGGTGAAGTCGGCGCAGAGCGCGGAAGTGACGCGCTGGGCGCAATTGCTGGTGGAATGCTGCGAGTCGCATATTTCCGACAGCGCCATCGACCTCACCAATATGGAGCCGCTGCGCCAGCGCCTTGCCTCGCTGCGCGACCGCAGCCGCAACCTTGCCTTCTCGATGGACTTCACGTTCCTCTACCGCAAGGATCGCCGTCTTCTGTCGATCGGCTATCGTGTCGAAAGCAAGGAGCTGGATGAGGCCTGCTACGACCTTCTGGCTTCCGAATGCCGTCTGACCAGCCTGTTTGCCATCGCCAAGGGCGATCTGCCGACCGAACACTGGTATCGTCTCGGCCGTCAGGTCGTGCCGATCGGTGCGCAGGGTGCCTTGGTCTCCTGGTCGGGTTCGATGTTCGAATATCTGATGCCGCCGCTCGTCATGCAGGAGCGTCAGGGTGGCATCCTCAACCAGACCAACAATCTGATCGTCAAGGAACAGATGAATCATGGCCGTCGTCTCGGCACGCCATGGGGCATTTCCGAAGCGGCGTTCAACGCCCGCGATCACAACATGAATTACCAGTACACCAACTTCGGTGTGCCGACCCTTGGCCTCAAGCGCGGCCTTGGCCAGAATGCGGTGATCGCGCCCTACGCGTCGATCCTCGCCAGCCAGTATGATCCTGATGGCGCGCTTGAGAACCTCGACAAGCTGCGCAAGCTTGGGGCGCTTGGCCAGTACGGCTTCCACGATGCGGTGGATTTCACGCCGACACGTGTGCCTGACGGCAAGGTCTGCGCGGTGGTCTATAACTATTATGCCCACCACCATGGCATGTCGATTGCGGCTGTCGCCAACGTCGCCTTTGATGGCGTGCTGCGCGAACTGTTCCACTCCGATCCGGTGATCGAGGCGGCTGAGCTGCTGCTGCAGGAAAAGGCACCACGCGAAGTTCCGGTCATGAGCGCCAAATACGAGCCGGAAACACCCGGCAAGGAACAGGCAGACCTGTTGCGTGCGGAAGTCCGCTCCATCGCCGATCCGGCTGTGCGTGACCGCGAAGTGGTGTTCTTGTCGAATGGCCACTACTCGACCATGCTCACCTCCACGGGTGCAGGTTATTCGAAGTGGAACGGCCAGGCGATTTCCCGCTGGAAGGCCGATCCGACAGAGGATCGCTGGGGCACCTTCATCTTCCTGCGCGACACCACCAATGGACAATGGTGGAGTGCGACGGCGGAGCCGCGCGTCATTGAAGGCGAAAAAACCAAGACGATCTTCACCGACGACAAGGCTGAATTCCACAAGACAACAGGCGATCTACAGAGCGTGGTCGAATGCATCGTCGCCACCGAGCATGATGCCGAAGGCCGCCGTATCACGCTGCTGAACGTCGGTTCCGAGGATCGCTATATTGAAGTGACCTCCTATATGGAGCCGGTCATCGCGTCTGAAGATGACGATAACGCCCATCCGCTGTTCTCGCGCATGTTCGTGCAGACGGAGATTGGTCGACGCGGCGATGTCATCCGTGCCTGGCGCAACCGTCGCAGCCCGAATGAGCCGGGTACAGTCATCGCGCATCTGGCCGCCGACAATGCCGGCCCGTCGCGCCCGACGGAATTCGAGACGGATCGCGCCAAGTTCATCGGTCGCGGTCGGTCGCTGCGCGAAGCCGCTGCCTTTGATATGGGTGCGACGCTTTCCAGCACGGATGGTTTCACACTCGATCCTATCCTGTCGCTGCGACGCACGGTGCGCGTGCCGGCGGGCAAGAAGGTGAGCGTGATCTTCTGGACGATTGCCGCGCCGAGCCGCGAGGAAGTCGATAAGGCAATCGACCGTTATCGTCATCCGGACGCCTTCGCGCATGAACTGGTGCATGCCTGGACGCGCACGCAGGTGCAGATGCGCCATGTGGGCGTCACCTCGCAGCAGGCGGCCGCCTTCCAGCATCTCGGCCGTTATCTGACCTATCCGGACATGCATCTGCGTGCGGATTCTGAAACGCTGAAAACGGGCCTTGCCTCGCAGCGCGCCTTGTGGCCGCTTGCGATTTCGGGTGATTTCCCGATCTTCAGCCTGCGCATCAACGACGATATGGACATGGATATCGCCCGTGAGGCGCTGAGCGCCCATGAATATCTGCGTTCACGCGGTGTGATCTTCGATCTCGTCATCGTCAACGAACGGGCCGCGTCCTATGCGCAGGACATGCAGCATGCGCTCGATCATATTTCCGAGGCGCAGCGCCGCATCAATCCTGCCGATGGCGGTCGTCCGCACGTCTTCTCGGTGCGCCGCGACCTGATGGATGAAGAGACCTGGAGCGCGCTTCTGGCCGCCTCCCGCGTTGTCCTCCATGTGCGTAACGGCAAGATCGTCGATCAGATCAACCGCGCGGTATCGCTGTTTGCGGCCCATCGCGGCCCCGACGGCACGAGCGACGCTGCACAGGCCCGTCTGCCTGTTCTGGTCTTCCCTGTTGCGGAGCCGGTGGAGGATGCAGGCGATCTCGATTTCTGGAACGGTTTCGGCGGTTTTGCCAGAAGCGGTCAGGAGTATGTCGTGCGCCTCAATGGCGGGCAGTCCACGCCGCATCCATGGATCAACGTCATCTCGAACGAGAATTTCGGCTTCCATATTTCGGCCGAAGGCGCCGGTTTCAGCTGGAGCCGCAATTCGCGCGACTATCAGCTGACGCCGTGGAGCAACGATCCGGTCATCAACCGGCCGGGTGAGGCTTTCTATGTCGCCGATGTGGAGACAGGAAAGCTCTATACGCCGTGTGCCGCGCTGTCGCGTGATCCCGAAGCCATGTTTGAAACCCGTCATGGCCTCGGATATTCCGTGCTGACCGGTGTAGCGGATACGCTCGAAGTCGAGCTGACGCAGACCGTTGATCGCGAAAAACCGGTCAAGTTCTCGCAGGTCATCGTTCGCAACAAGGGTTCGAAAAGCCGCCGCCTGAAGGTCTATGCCTATGTGGAATGGGTGCTCGGCAATAACGGCCAGAAATCCGCGCCGTTCATTCTGAGCAGGCACGATGCCGGTAACAATGCGATCTTCGCGTCGAACCCCTATAGCATCGACTATAGCGCCCGCACCGCTTTCCTGACGCTCGACAGCGAGGCGAGCGGGTTTACCACCAGCCGCCGGGAATTCATCGGCCGCTTCGGTTCGGCACAGGCGCCGCAGGGCATCGTGTCCGGCGCTGCACTCAGCGGCAGCACGGAGGTCGACGGCGATCCCTGTGCTGCGCTGATGCAGGAAATCCACCTGAAGCCCGGCGAAGAACGGCACATGACCTTCATTCTCGGCGATGCCGACAATGCGGAAGAGGCCGAAGCGCTGGTAAAGGACGTTCGCAAGGCGGACTTCCAGACGGTGCTGGATGAGAGCAAGGCGTTCTGGACGGGCTTTACCGGCCAGTTGCAGGTTTCCACGCCCGATTCCGGCTTCAACCACATGGTCAACAACTGGCTGCCCTATCAGGCGCTGGCGTGCCGCATTCTGGCGCGTACCGCCTTTTACCAGTCGAGCGGCGCCTTCGGTTTCCGCGACCAGCTTCAGGATACGCTGGCCTTCCTGCTCTATCAGCCGGATCTCGCCCGCAAGCAGATTCTGCGCGCGGCCGGTCGCCAGTTCCCGGAAGGCGATGTGCAGCACTGGTGGCTGCCGCTGACGGGCGCCGGTGTTCGCACCACCATTTCGGACGATGTGGTCTGGCTCGCTTATGCGATCAACCAATATGTATCGGCCACGGGTGATGCCGCCATACTCGATGAAAGCATCCCCTTCCTGAAGGGCGCGGCATTGATGCCCGGCCAGCATGACGCCTTCTTCCAGCCGGAAACCAGCGACAGATCCGCCACGCTTTATGAGCATGCGGCGCTGGCGCTCGATCTTGCCATTCATCGCACTGGCGAAAATGGTCTGCCGCTGATCCTCGGCGGCGACTGGAACGACGGCATGAACCGTGTCGGCGTGGGCGGCAAGGGCACCAGCGTCTGGCTCGGCTGGTTCCTGTCCGGAGCGTTGCGCGATTTCATCGAGATTGCGGAAAAGCGTGGCGATACCGAGCGCGTCGGCAAATGGGCGGCGCACCGGGAAAGGCTGCGCAATGCGCTGGAAACAGCGGGTTGGGATGGCAGCTATTACCGGCGTGGTTATTTCGATGACGGCACGCCGCTCGGTTCCGCCGAAAGCGAGGAGTGCCGGATCGATTCGCTCGGCCAGAGCTGGAGCGTTCTCTCCGGCGAAGGCGAAGAGGCTCGGTCGCGGCAGGCAATGGATGCCGTCATGGAGCATCTGGTCGATGAAAAGACCGGTATCATCCGGCTGTTCACGCCGCCCTTCTCGCGTGCGCCGTATGATCCGGGTTACATCAAGGGATATCCGCCGGGTGTGCGCGAAAACGGCGGACAATATACCCATGCTGCAACCTGGGTGGTTCTTGCTTTTGCGAAGCAGGGTAGGGCACAGGAGGCATGGAACTGCTTCAAGCTGCTCAACCCCGTCAATCATGCGCTCGATGCGGCAGCATCGGAAACCTATCGGGTCGAACCCTATGTGGTGACTGCGGATGTCTACGGTGAAGGCGCTTATGCGGGCCGTGGCGGCTGGAGCTGGTACACGGGTTCCGCCGGCTGGCTCTACCGCGCCGCCGTCGAGGGTATTCTCGGCATCACCCGCACCGACGGCAAGCTGCATATTTCGCCGTCGCTGCCGGAGGACTGGAGCGGCTTCTCGGTGAAGATCACGCTCGACGGCAAGGCCAGGGATATCGTCGTAAGCCGCAAGGCCGA
This sequence comes from Agrobacterium sp. CNPSo 2736, assembly GCF_004005385.1. NCBI lineage: Bacteria > Pseudomonadati > Pseudomonadota > Alphaproteobacteria > Hyphomicrobiales > Rhizobiaceae > Agrobacterium > Agrobacterium sp. CNPSo 2736. Next base: position 179,547 of record NZ_RZTX01000004.1, read on the forward strand.
TACGGCGGAAGTCTCCGTTTCCGTCGATGGCAAGGCCCTGTCGGCAGATGACCGGGTGATCCCCTTCGACTGAGACGATCAGGTCTCCGTTCGCCTTTAAAATCAGGCTCCCGTGGTAACGCGGGGGCCTGAATCTTTATTGGACTACCCTGGCCTCCGCTCAGTCTATGGGTCGGATCATCTACGGAGCCCGGGCCTTCTTCGCAACATCGGCTGGAAGGTCCTGCAGCACCGAGATAGGATCATATTGGCGAAGGCTTTGATGGCGCGGTGCCGGATCGTCGGTGCGGACTGTCTCGTCAATCTCTTTTCGAGAAAAGCAGCAGTCGCGAATAGTCGGTCGATCGGAGGGGAGTTATCTTGCAATTCAGCGCATCTTTCACAGAGCTTGCACTGTTGGCGTTGCTCGCCATTCTTTCCCTGGCGTTGTCCTGCTGATTGGCGCGCTACCCCCGGAAAACGAGTGTCGGAATAATGCTTGGCGTATTGCTTGGAGTTTTCCTGACCAATCTCGCAGCAGGTATTGTCGCCTTTCTGGGAAATCTCCTCCCCTTCGGGCAGATCGATTTCTGGCTGGCGAGTTCCTTGACCGGAATTCTCCGATAGGCGACCTGTGATCTGGCGGGCCGTCGGGAAGCGCACAAAGAAAAAGGGCGGACAACATGCTGTCCGCCCTGTCTTCATTCCGTTAGCCAAGCCCTCAGGAGGCAATGGCCTTTGGCCGGGGCTGCTGGTTTTCGTCTTCCGTCAGCAGGCCGCTGGTGCGCAGCAGCGAGGTAAAGCGTCCGCCGCGCTGGCTCAGCTCATCGAAAGTACCCTTTTCGATGATCCGGCCCTGATCAAGGAAGAGGACAAGATCGGCATCGCGGACCGTGGAAAGGCGGTGAGCGATGATGAAGGTCGTACGGTTCTTTCTCAGTGCGTCGACAGCGGCCTTCACCCGGGCTTCCGTTTCCACGTCCAGCGCACTGGTCGCTTCGTCCAGAACCAGAATGGGAGCGTTCTTCAGGATGGCGCGTGCAATGGCGATGCGCTGGCGCTCGCCGCCGGACAGGCGGTTGCCGCGTTCACCCACCTGGGTCAGGTAGCCGTTGATGCGACTATCGATGAAATCCGTCGCCGCTGCGGCTGCCGCTGCTTCCACTACTTCCGCATCGGTGGCCGATTCACGGCCGAGACGGATGTTTTCGCGAATGGAGCGGTTCAGCAGGCCGGCATCCTGAAACACCGTGGCGATGGAGTTGCGGAGCGAATTTTTCGTCACCGTCGAAATATCGGTCCCATCGATCAGGATCTGGCCGGAATCGGGATCGTAAACCCGCTGCAAAAGGTTGATGAGCGTGGTCTTGCCAGCCCCTGTCGGTCCGACGATCGCGACTGTCTCGCCGGCCCTGGCCGTGAACGAAACGTCGTGAACGCCCTGCTTGGTGTTGGCGAAACCGAAATTGATGTTGCGGAACTCCACCGTGCCGGAGACATTCGACAATTCGCGCGCATCGCCCGGTTCTTCCCGTTCCTTGACGGAATCTTCCAGTACGAAGAAGTCCTCGAGCTTGGCGCGGGCTTCGAAAATCTGCGTCACGAATTGGCGCATCTGGTCCAGACGGCCGATCAGGAGATTGGCGAAACCGATGAAGGCGATGACATCGCCAACGCGCAACTCGCCGTTTTTCACCAGCACGGTGCCGATGACGAGGATGATCATCATCGAAACGGTGGAGGCCGTGCGGTTCAGAGCACTGGCGAAGGCCCACCAGTCGAGCACCGGATATTGCGCGCTCAGCAGTTTTTCGGTGAAAGATTTCAGCGCTTTCGTTTCGGCCTCGATGCGGTTGTAGCTGTGCAGCACCGACACGTTGCTGATGGAATCGCTGACATGGGCAAAAACGCTGTGATAGTGTTCTTCAACCGAAGCCTGGCCGTCCTTGGTGCGGCCCATCACCCACTTGCCGATGAACCAGTAGACGATACCGAGGCCGATCAGCACGAAGCTGAGGCGCAGGTCCATGGACATGGCGGTCGGCACAAGCAGCACCAGTGCGACGAAGGTGGCCAGATGCGTGCGCATGAATTCGAGCCACAGGCCGAACAGCGTTTCGCTGGCGCGCAGCAGCGTGTGTAGGGCATTGGATGTGCCGCGCTGATGGTGCCAGGAAAGCGGCATCGAGATGATGCGCCCGAAGGCTTCCGTCAGCAGCGACGCGCGCCGACCATGGGCCAGACGGTCTGCCTCGCGGGCGACGGCCACATAAGCGACGGTGTTGAAGACACCGAAACCCGCCCAAAGAATGAGAATGGGCGTGACATTGGTGCCGGAAGAGATGGCGTCGATGATCCGGCCGAACAGCACCGGTTCGGCGATGGTGATCGCTGCAAGAATGACGTTGGCGATGACGACCACCGTCACCCGCCATTTATGTACGGTCAGATAGCGCAGAGCGCGTGTGTAAACCTGAAACAAGGTCAAATTTTCAATCCAGTCCGAGCGTCTTTTTCGAGCGGTTGTTTGTTCGGCCTCAAGGCAAGTTATTTTAGCAAGGTTGCATGAGACGGCGAAATTTGTGTAATTATCGCTCTTTCTGTCTGAATGGCGGCTTAACAGATTGACCGCGCGTGCGAACCGAAAAAAACCGAACCCGATGTTTCCCGGGGCCTGCCGTCACAAGATTTCGCATCTTCGTTTCAGGGATTGCTAACGACGATATGTTCAATCTCAACCGACCGGCGCCCGAGTAACATGACGTCATCGCGGGACCACGTCCTTCGTGTCATTCCCTTCAAGCCAAGCTCCGGACCACGTGTCTTTATGCATGATATTCTTCACTTCATCTCTGCGTGTTACCAGGCGGGAAGCGCCGACCGCGTCCGTTCCGAATTTGCAACGCTCATTCGCGAATACGGTTTCGAATATTTTCTCGTCAGCAGGCGGATGACCGGGGAGCTCGCCTCCACCGGACACATCCTTGCGCAACATCTGCCCGAAGGCTGGCTGGAGGTCTACAGGGCCAAGAAATACAATCTCGTCGATCCCGTCCGCAAGGTGATCGGCATGGTGCACAAGCCGTTTCAGTGGAAGGAAGCGCTGGAGGGCCTGCCGCGCGCGATGCATCGCAAAAGGGCAAGCGTCTTTTTCCACGATGCCGGCCGGTACGGTCTGCAGGGCGGTTATGCCTTTCCCGTTCACGGCCGTGCGGGCTTCATCGGTGCGGTCTTCATTGGCGGTCAGGATCGGCAATTGCCCTCTTTGCAGGTGGAACTGCTCGATGCGGCCACGCGTGCCGTGTTCTGGCGCCTGCTCGATCTTTCCGGGCAGGCCCACGGCTTCAGCAATGCTCCTGACGTTTCCGCTCTCGAGCTTACGAGGCGCGAAATGGAGGTGCTGACGCTGATGGCGGACGGTATGACTTCCACCGAAATTGGACGCCAACTATCGATCTCCAACCACACGGTCGACTGGTATATCAACGGAATCCAGCGCCGTTTCAGCGCCAAGAACCGGCAGCATACCGTAGCACTTGCTTTTCGTCATGGTTTGCTGAGCTAGCGCAAACAGGACAGTTCTCGCCGGAATTGCCCTTTCCAAGACCGGGTTTTGCTGCTTAATTCCGCAGTGCAGCAGAAATTTTGTTTTGGCGTGTGGGGAGACCGTCTTGAAAATATCGAAAATACTTGTTGCCAACCGATCCGAAATTGCGATCCGCGTTTTCCGGGCAGCGAACGAGCTTGGGATTAAAACCGTTGCAATTTGGGCGGAAGAGGACAAGCTGTCTTTGCACCGCTTCAAGGCGGACGAATCCTATCAGGTCGGCAGGGGGCCGCATCTCGCCAAGGATATGGGGCCGATCGAGAGCTATCTTTCGATCGAGGAGGTCATTCGCGTAGCCAAGCTCTCCGGAGCGGACGCGATCCACCCCGGTTACGGCCTTCTGTCTGAAAGCCCCGAATTCGTGGAGGCCTGCAATAAGGCCGGCATTACCTTTATAGGGCCGACGGCGGATACGATGCGCCAGCTCGGCAACAAGGTGGCTGCGCGCAATCTGGCGATCTCGGTCAACGTCCCCGTTGTTCCCGCTACCGATCCGCTGCCGGACGATATCGCCGAGGTGGAGCGCATGGCCGAGGAAATCGGCTATCCCGTCATGCTGAAAGCCTCCTGGGGCGGCGGCGGGCGTGGCATGCGCGCCATCCGCAGACGAGAAGATCTGGCCCGTGAGGTGACGGAGGCCAAGCGCGAGGCGAAGGCCGCCTTCGGCAAGGATGAGGTCTATCTCGAAAAGCTGGTCGAGCGTGCGCGTCACGTCGAAAGCCAGATTCTCGGCGACACACACGGCAATGTCGTGCATCTGTTCGAGCGTGATTGTTCGATCCAGCGTCGCAATCAAAAGGTGGTCGAGCGTGCGCCCGCGCCCTATCTCACCGAAGCGCAGCGCCAGGAACTGGCTGCCTACTCCCTGAAGATCGCTGCCGCGACCAATTATATCGGCGCCGGCACGGTCGAATATCTGATGGATGCCGATACCGGCAAATTCTACTTCATCGAGGTCAATCCGCGCATCCAGGTGGAACATACCGTCACGGAAGTCGTGACCGGTATCGATATCGTCAAGGCGCAGATCCATATTCTCGAAGGGGCTGCGATCGGCACCGCGGAATCCGGCGTGCCGCGCCAGGAGGATATCCGTCTCAACGGCCACGCGCTGCAGTGCCGTATCACGACGGAAGACCCGGAACATAATTTCATTCCGGACTATGGCCGTATCACCGCCTACCGTTCCGCCTCTGGCTTCGGCATCCGTCTGGATGGCGGCACCTCCTATACCGGCGCCGTCATCACCCGCTATTACGATCCGCTGCTCGTCAAGGTAACGGCCTGGGCGCCGCAACCGGATGAGGCGATCAACCGCATGGACCGCGCGCTGCGCGAATTCCGTATCCGCGGCGTGGCAACGAACCTCACCTTCCTCGAAGCCATCATCGGTCACGACAGCTTCCGCAACAATACCTATACGACCCGCTTCATCGATTCGACGCCGGAACTGTTTGCGCAGGTCAAGCGTCAGGACCGCGCCACCAAGCTTCTGACCTACCTTGCCGACGTGACCGTCAACGGCCACCCGGAAACCAAGGGCCGCGCCAGGCCGTCCGAAAAGGCGGCAAAGCCCGTCGTGCCTTATATCGATGCGCCGACGCCCGATGGCACCAAGCAGTTGCTGGACAAGCTTGGCCCGAAGGGCTTTGCGGACTGGATGCGCAATGAAAAACGTGTTCTGGTTACCGATACGACCATGCGTGACGGGCACCAGTCACTTCTGGCCACCCGCGTTCGCACCCATGATATCGCCCGCGTCGCCAACGTTTACGCCAAGGCGCTGCCGCAGCTTCTCTCGCTGGAATGCTGGGGCGGTGCGACGTTCGACGTTTCCATGCGCTTCCTGACGGAAGACCCATGGGAGCGTCTTGCGCTGATCCGCGAAGGCGCGCCGAACCTGCTGCTGCAGATGCTTCTGCGCGGCGCGAACGGCGTGGGATACAAGAATTATCCGGACAATGTCGTCAAATATTTCGTCCGCCAGGCCGCAAGGGGCGGGGTCGATCTTTTCCGCGTCTTCGACTGCCTGAACTGGGTGGAGAATATGCGTGTCTCGATGGATGCGATTGCCGAGGAGAACAAGCTCTGCGAGGCGACCATCTGCTATACCGGCGATCTGTTGAATTCGGCGCGTCCGAAATATGATCTCAAATATTATACCAACCTTGCCGCCGAGCTTGAAAAGGCCGGAGCTCATATCATCGCCGTCAAGGACATGGCGGGCCTGTTGAAACCGGCGGCCGCCAGGGTTCTGTTCAAGGCGTTGCGTGAGGCGACCGGCCTGCCGATCCACTTCCACACCCACGATACCTCGGGCATTTCCGCCGCGACTGTTCTTGCGGCCGTGGATGCCGGTGTCGACGCCGTCGATGCCGCAATGGATGCCTTCTCCGGCAATACGTCGCAACCATGCCTTGGCTCAATTGTGGAGGCGTTGGCGGGGTCGGAACGCGATACAGGTCTCGATACCGAGTGGATCCGCCGCATTTCCTTCTACTGGGAGGCTGTGCGCAACCAGTATGCCGCCTTCGAGAGCGATCTCAAGGGACCGGCCTCGGAAGTTTATCTGCACGAAATGCCGGGCGGCCAGTTCACCAACCTCAAGGAACAGGCGCGTTCGCTGGGTCTCGAAAGCCGCTGGCACGAGGTGGCGCAGGCCTATGCCGACGCCAACCGGATGTTCGGCGATATCGTCAAGGTGACGCCGTCCTCCAAGGTCGTCGGCGACATGGCGCTGATGATGGTCAGCCAGGATCTGACGGTGGCCGACGTTGAAAACCCCGATCGTGAAGTGTCTTTCCCGGAATCGGTGGTGTCGATGCTGAAGGGCGATCTTGGACAGTCGCCCGGCGGCTGGCCGGCAGCCCTGCAGAAAAAGGCGCTGAAGGGCGAAGCGCCCTATACGGTTCGTCCGGGTTCGCTGCTGGAAGATGCAGATCTTGATGCCGAACGGAAGGTGATCGAGACCAAGCTGGAGCGCAAGGTCGACGATTTCGAGTTCGCGTCCTATCTGATGTATCCGAAGGTTTTCACGGATTTCGCGCTGACAGCCGAGACCTATGGCCCGGTTTCGGTGCTGCCCACCCATGCCTATTTCTACGGCATGGAGGATGGCGAGGAACTGTTTGCCGATATCGAACGCGGCAAAACGCTTGTCATCGTCAATCAAGCCTCGTCCGGCACGGATGACAAGGGCATGGTGACGGTGTTCTTCGAGATCAACGGCCAGCCGCGCCGCATCAAGGTGCCGGATCGTGCCCATGGCGCTTCCGGCTCCGCCGTGCGCCGCAAGGCCGAACCCGGCAATACCGTCCATATCGGCGCGCCGATGCCGGGCGTGATCAGCCGTGTCTTCGTCAATCAGGGCCAGGAGGTCAAGGCCGGCGATGTGCTGCTCTCCATCGAAGCGATGAAGATGGAAACCGCGCTTCACGCCGAACGCGACGGCAAGATCGCAGAAGTTCTGGTGCGCCCCGGCGATCAGATCGATGCGAAGGATCTGTTGATCGCTTACGGGGAATAAAGCCGTATCCGATCATTGATGCAGTGTCAGACGCCCGCCTCTCCTGGCGGGCGTTTTTTGTTGCGCAGCCGTAAAAACTCGAATATGCATGTTCGTGCACGTTTATTCCGGTTTATGCATGAGTTCCGATGAGCGATCATTTTGTCAGCGAGCGGCAGGCGCTCATCCTTGCGCAGTTGCGGCAAAGCGGCCGGGTGCTGGCGCAGGATCTCGCGCAGAATTTTGGCGTTTCCGAAGACACCGTGCGCCGCGACCTGCGTGAGATGGCAGCCCGGGGAGAATGCCTGCGGGTTTATGGCGGGGCGTTGCTTTCCGACAGCAAAACGGTGCCGCTGAAGACGCGCATTGCCGAGGATGCGGACCGCAAGGCACTGCTGGCGCGCGCCGTTGTCCCGCTTCTCGAGCCGGGCATGGTCGTCTTCATCGATGCCGGCTCCACCAATCTCGCCATTGCAAGGGCGCTTCCCGCCGGGCTCAACCTGACGGTGGTGACGAATACGCCCGCCATTGCCGCTGAACTGACGGGGCGGGCCGATATCGATCTGGTGCTGATCGGCGGCAAGGTCGATCCGGCCGTAGGTGCTGCGATTGACGCCATGGCGCTTCGGCAGCTCGAACTGATGCGGCCCGATCTCTGCATTCTCGGTGTCTGCGGCGTTGCGGCCGAGACGGGTCTGTCAGCGGATGTTTTCGAGGATGCGGTGTTCAAGCGGCTCGCCTGCAGCGCCAGCCAGCGGATTGTCGCCGCCATCACCACGGAAAAGCTCGGCCACAGGGCAGCTTTCCATGTACATGATTTTTCTCCACCTCTTTCCCTCGTGCTGGAACAGGATGCCGACCGCGCATTCGTCGAGGCGCTGTCGGCAAAGGGCGTACAGGTTTATTGCGGCGATGATGACGTCGCTCAGTTTTCTCATGGTCAAGTCTGAAGGATATTGCCGATGAATGGCCCCACGACATTTTCGCCGACAGGTATACGCTCGTCCTATCTGACTCGGCACAGGCTGGGCGTTTCCCTGCTGTTCTTGATGAACGGTTTCATGATGGGATCATGGGCGCCCAAGATTCCGGAATTTGCGGCGCGCCTTTCCCTGAGTGAGAGCGCGCTCGGCCTGATCATTCTGGTCTTCGGCATCGGCTCGCTGGTTTTCATGCCGATTGCCGGGTCGCAGATCGCCCGTTTCGGCTCGCGTACGGTGAGCCTTGTCACGGCGGCGATCTTTTTGCCGACTCTGCTTTTCATTTCCTGGGCAGGCACGGTGTGGGCCGGGGTGATTGCGGTGTTCTTGTTCGGCGGGCTGACGGGGGCCATGGATGTCGCCATGAACGCCAATGCGGTAGCGGTGGAGCGGGATATGCGCCGCGCTATCATGTCATCGTGCCACGCCTTCTGGAGCCTTGGCGGCCTGATTGGCGCCGGTCTTGGCGGTTATCTCATCACGGCCATCGGTGTGCAGGGACATGCCATTGCGCTAACCGTCATCGCACTCGTGCTGCTGGTCATCGCGTGGCCGCGCGTCCTTGCGGATCGTCCGCATCCGGAGGAGGAACGCCCGAAAGGCGGCCTGCCGCTGACGCCGCTGCCATGGATTATCGGCCTGATGGCGCTGTTCTCGATGATTCCGGAAGGCGCTATCCTCGACTGGGGCGCGCTTTATCTGCGCAATGAACTCGGTGCTTCGGTATCGCAGTCCGGTTTCGCCTTCGCGGCCTTCTCCCTGACCATGGCGGCCATGCGGTTTGCCGGCGATCTGGTGCGTGACCGCTTCGGCGCCGTGACGACCCTGCGCTTCTGTTCGGCCATGTCGATCATCGGTCTCCTGATTGCCGGTCTTGCGGGAAATTCCACTATTGCGATCATCGGCTTCGCGATTGCCGGCATCGGCATTTCCAACATGGTACCGATTGCCTTTTCCGCCGCCGGCAACATGCCGGGACTGGCGCCCGGCATTGGTCTCTCGGTGGTCACCACCATGGGTTATTCCGGTATTCTGGTGGCGCCATCGGCCATCGGCTTTATTGCCGAACATACCGGCCTTGCCAGCGTCTTCCTGTTCCTGCCGCTGCTGCATGTGGTGGTCCTGCTGCTTTCGCGGCTCGCCCGCCATGCGGATGGCGCGGGCAAGGAATAGGCGTCTCGAATTTTGCCATGATTGCGGTAAAGTAGAAGCTCTCATGCGTTGGGTGTTGACAAGCAGGCTTGCCTGTTTCACCTCAATTGCCAGACCTTGCCGCAAGCTCCAGAGACCGCCATGACGTCACATGCCGATTACGATCCCAAGCCCCGCCGCGCATCCGTCGCCGTAGACGTGGGCGGTGTCATCGTCGGTGGCGGCGCGCCCGTCGTGGTGCAGTCGATGACCAACACCGATACGGCGGATATCGACGCCACCGTCAGCCAAGTGGCGGCGCTCTTCCGGGCCGGTTCGGAAATCGTGCGCATCACCGTCGACCGCGACGAGAGCGCGGCCGCCGTGCCGAAAATCCGTGAGCGGTTGCTGCGGCTTGGGCTTGATGTGCCGCTTGTCGGCGATTTTCATTATATCGGCCACAAACTTCTGGCCGATCATCCGGCCTGCGCCGAAGCGCTGGCGAAATACCGCATCAATCCGGGCAATGTCGGTTTCAAGGACAAGAAGGACAAGCAGTTCGGCGAGATCGTGGAAATGGCGATCCGCTACGACAAGCCGGTGCGAATCGGCGTCAATTGGGGGTCGCTCGATCAGGAACTTCTGACGACGCTGATGGACAAGAACAAGGAGCAGGGTTTCCCTCTCTCCGCCCGGCAGGTCACGCGTGAGGCCATCGTTCAGTCGGCGTTGATTTCCGCCGAGCTTGCCGAAGAGATCGGTCTGCCGCGCAACCGCATCATCCTGTCGGCCAAGGTCAGCCAGGTGCAGGACCTGATCGCCGTTTATTCCATGCTGTCGGAACGCTCCGATCACGCCCTGCATCTCGGCCTCACCGAAGCGGGCATGGGCTCCAAGGGCATCGTCGCCTCGTCCGCCGCCATGGGGTACGTCTTGCAGCACGGCATCGGCGATACGATCCGTGTCTCGCTGACGCCGGAGCCGAATGGCGACCGCACCCGCGAAGTGCAGGTGGCGCAGGAATTGCTGCAGGTCATGGGTTTCCGTCAGTTCATTCCGGTCGTTGCGGCATGTCCCGGCTGCGGGCGCACCACGTCCACCGTCTTTCAGGAACTTGCCCAGAACATCCAGAACGATATTCGCAAGAACATGCCGATCTGGCGTGAGAAATATCCGGGTGTCGAGGCGCTCAATGTCGCCGTCATGGGCTGTATCGTCAACGGCCCCGGTGAAAGCAAACATGCCGATATCGGCATTTCCCTGCCCGGAACCGGCGAAAGCCCCGCCGCGCCCGTCTTTATCGACGGTGAAAAGGCGCTGACCCTGCGTGGTCCCAATATCGCCGCCGATTTTGAAGCGCTTGTGATCGATTACATCGAAAAGCGTTTTGGCCGAAAAGATGCGGCGGAGTAAAGAGTACCGTGAAAAGGCCGGAATTCCACTGTCATACCTCCTGAACCTCTCGGAGCATCAAAACACATGATCAAAAAAATCGCGATCGTTGCCCTTTGCGGGACCTATCTTTCCGCCTGCACCACCACCGATCCCTATACAGGTGAGCAGAAGATGTCGAACACGGCGGGCGGCGCCGGCATCGGCGCCGTGGTCGGTGCTCTGGGCGGTTTGGCTGTCGGCGGTTCGCCGACCGGTCGCCGTAATGCCGCGCTTATCGGCGCGGGCATCGGCGCGCTCGCCGGCGGCGCCATCGGCAATTACATGGATGGCCAGGAAGCCGAGCTTCGCGCCCAGCTTCAGGGAACCGGCGTTTCGGTTACCCGCCGTGGCGACAGCATCGTTCTCAACATGCCGTCGAACATCACCTTCGCGACGGACCAGGATCAGGTCATCCCGCCATTCTATCAAACGCTTGATTCCGTTGGCATCGTGCTGAACAAGTTTAACCGCACGCTGATCGACATCAACGGTCACACCGATTCCACCGGTAGCCCGGGTTACAATCAGGGTCTTTCGGAGCGTCGTGCCGCATCGGTCGCCAATTATCTCGGCGCGCGCGGCGTCGACCAGCGCCGTATTTCGACGCTTGGTTTCGGCGCATCGCAGCCGATCGCATCGAATGCAACGCCGGATGGCCGCGCTCAGAACCGTCGCGTCGAAGTGCTGATTTCGCCGCTCAAGGGCTGATTGGGTGATGAAAAGCTGAGTGGAAGCCGCTCAGCTTTTTCGTTCAGCGATGAATCTGGCGGCCGCGACGAGAATCGCGGCCTTTTCGCCATAAGGGGCCAGCAGTTCGCTGGCTTCAGCCACTTGCTCCCGCAGCTGGCTGCGCGCCCAGTCCTCGCCGCGCAGCGCCACAAGCGTTCCCTTGCCGCGCGCGGCGTCCTTGCCGGTTGCCTTGCCCATGGTGGCGGCATCGGCCGTCAAATCCAGAAGGTCGTCGGCAAGCTGGAAGGCGAGGCCGATCTTTTCGCCGAAGAGACGCAGCCTTTGCCTTTCGGAAACATCGCTGCCAGCGATGATTGCGCCTGCTTCGCAGGCAAAACGCAGCAGCGCACCGGTTTTCATAGCCTGCAATGTAATGACGCCGGCTTCATCTGGTGCTTTTTTCTCCGCAGCGAGATCGAGGGCCTGGCCGCCGGCCATGCCGCCGATGCCTGCCGCGCGGGCAAGCGAGAGTACGAGCGCGGCCTTGCGCTCGGCCGCGAGCGGATTTTCGTCCGATGCGATGATATCGAAGGCCAGTGTCAGCAGGCTGTCGCCGGCGAGAATAGCGGTTGCCTCATCGAATTTGCGGTGCACCGTCGGCTGGCCGCGGCGCAGGTCGTCATCGTCCATGGCCGGCAGATCGTCATGAACGAGCGAATAACAATGGAGGCATTCCAGTGCCGCACCGACATAAAGGGCGGCTTCGGTATTCCCGCCCGCGAGGGCGGCACTTTCGATGACGAGAAAGGGTCGCAGGCGTTTGCCGCCGTTCAACACGCCATGGCGCATGGCGTCGAGCAGGTTTTGCGGGCGCGTGATCTCATCCGCGCGGGCTTCGCCGGAAAGCAGGCGGCCAAGCAGGGCTTCGGTTTTAGCCGCGTTTTCGCGCAGCTTCGTTTCGAAATTTGTCATCGCAGCGTCCATGCCGCGCTCTTTGGCATGCCGCGCGAATGCAGGCAAACCTTTTCGTGATTCCATTGGTGCAACTATTTGAGCGGACTCGCCTTGAAGGCGGCAATGGACTATGAAAGGCTTCAATTGGTGCGGGGCTTTGACGAATATTGAGCAGTACGCCTGAAAGCGACGCAGATTACGCCGTGCTGGCGGAAGACCGGAGCAGTCCGAAGGTGGATTTTCGCACGTTGGCAAAGCGTATCGTCATGACCTTGCTGGCTTTGCTGATCCTGCCCTATCTGCTGATTCCGGTTTATGCGTTGCCGTTTATCCGGCCAGTCTCGACGCTGATGCTCGCCGATCTGGTGACCCTGCAGGGATATGACCGGCGCTGGGTGCCGCTTGAGGATATTTCGCCGCGCCTCGTGCAATCCGTGATGATGTCCGAGGACGGGCAATTCTGTTTCCATGGCGGCGTGGACTGGAACCAGATGCAGTCCGTGGTCAGTAATGCGCTCGACGGGGCTGCGACGCGTGGGGCCAGCACCATCCCAATGCAGACGGCCAAGAACCTGTTTTTATGGAACGGCCGCTCGTTTTTGCGCAAAGGGCTGGAACTGCCGCTGGCGATTGCCGCCGATTTCGTCTGGTCCAAAAAACGGATGATGGAGATTTATCTCAACGTTGCCGAATGGGGACCGGGCATTTATGGAATCGAGGCTGCCGCCCAGCACCATTTCAAGGTGCCGGCTGCAAAACTCAGCTCCCGTCAGGCGGCGCTGCTGGCGGTTTCGCTACCTAACCCCATAGACCGCGTCGCCAGCAAGCCAGGACGCGGGCTGCAACGGCTTGCCGGCCTTATCGAACGGCGCGCCCGCGCTTCCGGCGGCTATGTTGGCTGCGTGCTGGATTGACACCGGCTCGCCGCTTCAGCCCTTCTTGAAAATATAGTCGGTTTCCTGACGCAGGGTTTCACCCGGCCGCAGGATGGCGTGCGGGAAATCTGCGTGGTTGACGGCGTCCGGCCAAATCTGCGTTTCCAGGCAGAAACCGGCAAAGGGGCCATAGTGACGGCCATCAAGGCCGGGAACCGGGACATCCAGTTTGAAGGCCGAATAAAACTGCACACCGGGTTCGGTGGTGTGAACCTCAAGGGCGATATCGGAGGCCGGCGAATAGGCGCGGGCGACCTTGCGTTTTGCGCGGCGCTCGGGCGACAGGCAGAAATTATGGTCGTAGAGAACCTGCTCGCCATTCTCCTTGCGCCGCATCGGTGTCGGGTGGCGCAGGTCGAAGACGGTACCTTCGACGGAGCGGATTTCGCCCGTCGGTATCTGCTTGTCATTGGTGGGCAGGTAAAAATCAGCCGCGATGTTGATCTCATGCCCAAGCGCGGTGTCTGCGCCATCGAGATTGAAATAGGAATGCTGGCAGACATTGGCGATGGTCGGCTTGTCGGTTACCGTTTCATAGACCACCGAAAGCACGCCGCCGTCGAGGATCGTATAAGTGGCCGTGACCGTGCAATTGCCGGGATAACCGGCGCGGCCGTCGGGGTCGATGATCTGCAGAACCGCATGGCTTTCGCCATGTTCCATCAGCATCCAGTTGCGCTTGCCCATGCCGTCGCTACCGCCATGCAGATGGGTTACGCCTTTTTCGTTCAGCTCCAGCTGGTAGTCATGCCCGTCGATGGAGAATTTGCCGTCACCGATGCGGTTGGCGTTGCGGCCGGGGGTGGCGCCGAAATAGGAGGAATATTTATAGTCCTCGAATTTATCGAAGCCGAGAACGAGCGGCGGCTGGTGGCCTTCAAGGCGCAGATCCTGAATGACTGCGCCCCAGGTGATGACCTTGGCTGTCAGCCCGCCTTTCGAGATGGTGACGCGTTCGACTTTTTCGCCGGTCGCCGTGAAACCGAAATTCTCCCGAGCCGCCGCGTCGCTCATCGTCATTCTCCCTGATGTTGCGAATTGCCGGGCGGACGTTGCGTCATTTCCCGGCAATTCGCAATCCGCAATTTACGCGGCGAGTTTGCCAATGGATTCGAGATCATAAGGTGTCGTCTGGTATATCTCGTTGATCCAGTTGCCGAAAAACAGATGGGCATGGCTGCGCCAGCGGTTGAGCGGGGCAAGTTCCGGGTCGTTGTGCGGAAAATAATCATGCGGCAGCTTGATGGGCACGCCGGCATTCGCGTCACGGAAATACTCGTCCGAAAGCGATGTCGAATCATATTCGACATGGTTGAACATATAGAGCCTGTTGCCCTCTTTCTCATGCACCAGACAAACGCCCATTTCCTCGGATTCCATCAGGATTTCGAGTTTCGGATGTTTTTCGATATCGGCGCGGCGTACTTCCGTCCACCGCGAGACCGGAACCTGGAAATCATCCGAAAAGCCGTTCAGATAGATCGATGAGGGGCAGAGATTGCGGTGACGATAGACCCCGAAAGCCTTTTCCTTCAGCTCGTGTTTCGGCACGCCGTGGAAATGATAGATGGCGGCCATCGCACCCCAGCAGACATTCAGCGTCGAATGGACATTGGTCTGCGTCCATTCGAAAATCTTCTGCATTTCGTTCCAGTAGGTCACGTCTTCATAGGCCAGGGTCTCCACGGGCGCGCCGGTAATGATGAAACCGTCAAACTTGCGGTGGCGCACTTCTTCCCACGTCTCGTAGAAGGACAGAAGATGTTCTTCCGGCGTGTTCTTGGCGCGATGGCCGCCGATCCGCACCAGCGACAGCTCCACCTGCAGCGGCGATGCGCCGACGAGGCGCGCCATCTGGATTTCCGTCTTGATCTTGTTCGGCATGAGGTTGAGAAGCCCGATCTGGAGCGGGCGGATATCCTGCCGGATGGCCGCCGTTTCGGTCATGACCCGCACGCCCTCATGAACGAGGGTCTCAAAAGCGGGAAGCGTATCGGGAATCTTGATCGGCATGTCGAACTCTCTTTTCCGGATCACGTAAAGAACGTTGCGAAAACAAAAAAACCGGCAGCGAAATCGCGACCGGTCCCAGGAAATTGCCTTTTTCCTCGACCCTTTAGCGACTTCTTTAAAGTGGCTGCAAGCCGGTCGGCAAATCACCACTGAGGCGTTTCATAATCCCGAAGCCGGCGAAAATCAATATAGGCCGTTTTCATCGGGTTTCCGCTTTCCATTTTTGGCCGAGGTGCGATAAGGCAGGGCATGGATAAAGAGCGCTTCACCATTCTGCTTGGCGGCGATGTCACGGTGACCGATCGTCTGAAAGAGGCGGTCGCGGATAGCCGTGTGATTGCGGCCGACGGCGGCATGCGCCATGCCGGGCCGCTTGGCCTTGCGCCGGAGTTGTGGGTCGGGGATTTCGATTCCGCCAGCAAAGAGTTGCTGGAGGCCTGGCCCGATGTGGCGCGGCAGCCATACCCGGCCGCAAAGGCGGTGACGGATGGCGAGATCGCGGTATCGGAAGCTCTCTCCCGTGGCGCGCATTCGCTGGTGCTTGTCGGTGCGCTTGGAGGCGCGAGAAGCGATCATGCGCTACAGCATCTCCTTTACGCGGTGGCGCTCGCCGAACATGGTATCGACGTCACGCTGACCTCCGGTGAAGAAGAGGCGCGGCCGCTGCTTGCCGGTTCGCTGGATGTCGATTTGCCGCCTGCTTCGCTGTTTTCGGTTGCCGGATTTACCGCCCTTGAGGGGCTCGATATCGGCAATGTGCGTTATCCGCTGAAGGATTTCGCGCTTGCTTTCGGTTCGTCCCGCACTATTTCCAATGTCGCGAATGGCGGCCCCGTGCATTTCTCGCTGAAAAGCGGAAAAGCCATCGTGCTCGCCCGCCCCTATGATCTGACCGGAGCCTGACGCCTTGGCACCCCCAATTTTGAAACTCGATGACATCAAGCTGACCTTCGGCGTGACCCCGCTGCTCGACGGCGCCAATCTACAGGTGGAACCGGGCGACCGCATCTGCCTTGTCGGGCGCAACGGTTCCGGCAAGTCCACCCTGATGAAGATCGCCGCGGGTTTGGTCGAGGCGCAGTCGGGCGAGGTTTTCCGGCATCCGGCCGCCACCATCCGTTATCTGGAGCAGGCTCCGGATTTTGCCGGTTACGACACGGTTCAGGCCTATGCCGAAGCGGGGCTCGGACCTGGTGACGATCCCTATCGCGTCACCTATCTTCTTGAGCATCTTGGCCTCACCGGGCAGGAACATCCGGCGAGCCTCTCCGGCGGTGAAGCGCGACGTGCGGCTCTTGCCCGCGTCATGGCGCCTGAGCCCGATATCCTGATGCTGGACGAACCGACCAACCATCTCGATTTGCCCACCATCGAATGGCTTGAAAGCGAGCTGCAGCAGACGCGCAGCGCGCTGGTGCTGATTTCGCATGACCGGCGTTTTCTCGAAAAGGTCTCAACCTCGACCGTCTGGCTGGATCGTGGCCAGTCGCGCCGTCTCAATCGCGGTTTTGCCCATTTCGAGGAATGGCGCGACAAGGTGCTGGAAGAGGAAGAGCTGGAGCAGCACAAGCTCGGCAAGGCCATCGAGCGTGAAGAACACTGGATGCGCTATGGCGTGACCGCAAGGCGCAAGCGCAACATGCGCCGGGTCGGCGAGCTTCAGGCCATGCGTGCGGAATATCGCGGCCATAAGGGACCGCAGGGCACGGTGCAGGCGACCGTTACCGAAGGGCGCGAGTCCGGCAAGCTCGTCATCGAAGCCGAGGCCATCACCAAGGCTTATGGCGAGCGCGTGATCGTCGCGCCGTTTTCGCTGCGCGTCCATCGTGGTGATTGCATCGGTTTCGTCGGCCCGAATGGCGCCGGTAAAACCACGCTTCTGAAGATGCTCACCGGCCAGCTGGAGCCCGATAGCGGCACGGTGAAGCTCGGCACCAATCTGGAAATCGCGACGCTCGACCAGAAACGCGAGGATCTCAATCTCAACGATACGCTCGCGCATTATCTGACCGATGGCCGTGGTGAAAATCTGCTGGTCAACGGCGAATTGAAGCATGTGACGGGTTATATGAAGGATTTCCTGTTCCAGCCGGAACAGGCCCGCACGCCGATCCGCAACCTTTCCGGCGGCGAGCGCGCGCGCCTTATTCTGGCGCGCATTCTGGCGCGGCCGACCAATCTTCTGATCCTCGACGAGCCGACCAACGATCTGGATATCGAAACGCTCGATCTGCTGCAGGAAATCGTTGCGGGCTTTTCCGGCACCGTTATCCTCGTCAGCCACGATCGCGATTTCCTCGACCGCACCGTCACCTCCACCATCGCGCCCGTCAATCCCGATGAGCCGGACGGACGATGGATCGAATATGCCGGCGGCTATTCGGACATGATGGCGCAGCGCAAGGGTGCGGCAGAAGAAAAACGCAAGGCTGAGAAACAGGAAAAGGCGAAGGCCGCACCTTCGGCCTCTGCATCGCAGGATCCTTCAAAGGCCAAGGGCAAGCTTTCCTTCAAGCAGAAATTCGCGCTCGAAAATCTTCCGAAGGAGATGGAAAAGGCGCAAGGCGAAATCGCAAAACGCGAGCAGCGCATGGCCGATCCGGAGCTTTTCACAAAGGACCCCGCGGCCTTCAACACGCTGGCGCAGGAAATGTCGAAGCTGCGCGACAAGCTGGAGGCCATGGAAGAAGAATGGCTGGAACTGGAGATGCTGCGCGAGGAACTGGAGGGCTGAAGGCAACCAGTTCCCCGCTTGACCGGTCCTCCTTCAGCCTTTGACAGAAAAGCAGAATTGCCGTTCTATGCCGGCGTTCGTTTGGAGGAGTTGTGAAAATGCGCATGATTTTCGTCAATCTGCCGGTCAAGAATATCGAGACATCAAGAAACTTCTTCACCGCTCTCGGTTTCAGTTTCAACCCGGAATATTCGGATGACCGCACGCTCTGCATGATCGTGGAAGAGAATATCTTCGTGATGCTTCTCCAGGAGGGGCGTTTCCGCGATTTCATCAACGGCGACATTGCCGATGCGACGCGAACCACCGAAGTTCTGACCTGTCTTTCCGCCGGAAGCAGGGAGGAAATCGACCGGATGATCGCCACGGCGCTTGCCTCCGGCGGCAGCGGTTGGAAGCCGGTTCAGGACCATGGCTTCATGTATGCCGGCAGCTTTCAGGATCCCGACGGGCACGTCTGGGAACTGGTGCATATGACGGAACAGGGCTGACCTTGGCCATCTTGCCAATCGGGGACAGCGGGACTACACCATCATCTTGATCTAACGGGGTGTCTTTTGCGCTTTAGTGCAAAAGGCTGAGAGGCTTGCCAACCCGAAGAACCTGATCCGGTTCATACCGGCGGAGGGATTAGACGGCTCTAACGCAGGCGGCTATTTCCCTATCGTTTTTTTGAGGAGATACCCGTGCGCCGTCGTCTTTTCCTGAATTCCCTCATTGCCGCCTCGCTGTTTCTGCCCGGTCTTGCCGTCGCACAGGATAAACAGGAACTGACCGTCTACACCTATGAGAGCTTCGTTTCCGAATGGGGTCCCGGTCCCAAGGTGAAGGAGGCCTTCGAGAAGGTTTGCAATTGCACGGTCAATTTCGTCGGCGTGGCCGATGGCGTGGCGCTGCTCAATCGTCTGAAGCTTGAAGGGGCGGGGTCCAAGGCGGATGTCGTGCTTGGCCTCGACACCAATCTTGTCGCGGAAGCAAAACAGACCGGTCTGTTCGATGTCAGCGGCATCGATGCATCGGTGGCCAAGGTGCCGGGCGGCTACGCGGACGATGTTTTCGTTCCCTATGATTATGGTCATTTCGCTGTCATCTATGATACGCAGACGGTGAAAAACCCGCCCACGAGCCTGAAAGACCTCGTGGAAGGCGACCCCTCGCAGAAAATCGTCATTCAGGATCCGCGCACCTCCACGCCGGGGCTTGGCCTGCTGCTATGGGTGAAATCGGTTTACGGCGATAAGGCCCCGGAGGCCTGGGAAAAGCTCAGGAAGCGCATTCTCACCGTTACGCCGGGCTGGTCGGAATCCTATGGCCTCTTCACCAAGGGTGAGGTGCCAATGGTGCTCTCCTACACCACCTCGCCCGCCTATCACATGGTCGCTGAAAAAACGGATCGCTATCAGGCGGCTGCCTTTTCCGAAGGGCATTACATCCAGATCGAGGTTTCCGGTCTCCTCAAAAACGCGCCGCACAAGGAGCTGGCAAAGCAGTTCCTCGCTTTCACGCTGACATCCGGTTTTCAGGATGCCATTCCGGAAAATAACTGGATGATGCCGGTTGCGGCGACCTCGAAGCCCTTGCCGGAGGCGTTTTCAAAACTCGTCGTGCCGCAGAAGACTTTCCTGATGAATCCGGAAGAGGTGGCGAAGAACCGCAAGGCATGGATCGATGAATGGCTTGCCGCCATGAGCATGAATTGAGGAAGAGGCACACCCGCGCATGATGCTGCGTCGCGATTACCGGCGGTCGATCATTTTCGGAACGGCGGCTTTTGCCGCCGTTTTCCTGTTCATGGCGCTCGCGGTTGCGGCTCTCCTGTCTTTTGATGCCGGTGCGTCCGCTGCCGGCATCATGGATGCCTATACGCTGCGCATCCTGCGTTTCACGCTTTATCAAGCAACGCTTTCCACCCTTCTTTCCATTGTTCTCGGCCTGCCGGTGGCGCTGGCGCTTTGTCGTCGGCGCGAGTTTCCGGGAAGGATCTGGATCATCAGGCTGATGGCGGTGCCGATGGGTCTGCCGGTGATCGTCGGCGCCTTCGGTATCATCACCATCTGGGGCAGGCAGGGCGTTTTGAATTCGGCCCTCGTTTTTGCCGGGGCGAATGAGCCTTTCAGCATTTACGGCCTGTCCGGCATTCTTATTGCCCATGTGTTTTTCAATCTTCCGCTTTCGGTGCGGCTGATGCTGGCCGGGCTGGAGCGCATTCCGGGTGAATATTGGCGCATGGCGGCGAGCCTTGGCATGGGGCCGGTTTCGATTTTTCGTTTTATCGAATGGCCGGCGGTCGCTCGTCTCGTCCCCGGCATCGCCGGGCTTGTCTTCATGCTGTGCGCCACCAGCTTCACGCTCGTTCTTCTGTTGGGCGGCGGGCCGGCGGCAACGACGCTGGAGGTGGCGATCTATCAGGCGCTGCGGTTCGATTTCGATCCGCAGCGGGCGATTTTGCTTTCGGTTTTGCAGATTGCCCTCACCGCAATCCTGCTCGGCCTTCTTGCCTTTTTGCCGTCGCCCGAAGCGGAAATTCCCTCGCTTGGCCGTTCCCTTCGCCGTTTCGACGGAAAGGGCATCGGTGCCCGCCTCTGGGATGGCGCGGCAATCGTTTTCGCTGTTCTGCTGATCGGCCTGCCACTCTTCGCCATCGCTGTCTCGGGTTTGAGGGCCGATCTGCCGCGTCTTCTGTCCGCGCCTATTTTCCTGCGTGCGGCGGCGACCAGTCTTGCAATCGCCGCACTGTCCGCAGCCCTTGTCGTGCTTTGCTGCATGGCGATCATCGGCGCACGCCAGGCGATAGGCTCCCGACGGCAGGCGGGGCAACCCCTGCGCTTCCTCTCCGCCATGCTGGGGGCAGGGTCTTCGCTGGTGCTTTTGGTGCCGCCTGTCGTATTGGGAAGCGGGTGGTTCCTGTTATTGCGGGTTTTCGGCGATGTCAGCTTCTATGCGCCCGTCCTCGTGGCGCTGATCAATATGCTGATGGCCTTGCCGCTTGCCATGCGCGTGCTGGAGCCGGCCTGCACCAGTCATTTTTTGCGCACCGGCCGGCTTTCCGCCAGTCTCGGGCTTCAGGGCCTGACGCGGCTGCGGTTCGCCGATCTTCCGGTTCTGTGGCGGCCGCTGGCCATGGCGTTTTCCTTCGCCATGGCCCTGTCTCTTGGCGATTTAGGCGCGGTTGCCCTGTTCGGATCGGAAAGTTTCGTCACCCTGCCATGGCTGGTTTACAGCAATATGGGCAGCTATCGTACCGATGACGCCGCCGGTTATGCCTTCCTTCTCGGTGTCGTCTGCCTGCTGCTTGCCGCAGGCGGTGTTGCACGGCAATCCCAATCAGCAAGGGCGAGCATATGACAGGCGATGATTTTGCCGTTGAACTGGACAAGGTCAGGCTGCGGCTTGGAACACAGGATTTCGACCTCGATTGCACATTCCCGCAGAGCCGGATAATCGCCGTCGTCGGCGCGTCCGGTTCGGGCAAGTCGACGCTTCTCAACCTCGTCGCCGGTTTCGAGGCCCCGGATTCCGGCCGCGTGATGATCGGCGGGCAGGACATGACGGCGCTCGATCCTTCGGAACGACCGGTCTCATCGATCTTTCAGGATAACAATCTGTTTGCGCATCTCGATATCTTCACCAATGTCGCTCTCGGTGTCAGCCCCGGGCTGAAATTGCGGCTGGAAGACCGGGAACGGATTGAGATGGCGCTTGCACGTGTCGGTCTGGCGGGTTTCGACAAACGTTTGCCGGGCACGCTTTCCGGCGGAGAAAGGCAGAGGGCGGCGCTGGCGCGTGCGCTGGTCAGGAAAAAACCGGTCATGCTGCTCGACGAGCCTTTTGCGGCACTCGATCCGGGACTGCGGGCGGGTATGACCTCCCTGCTTCTCGACTTGCATGGAGAAACGAAAAACACGGTGATTATTGTCACCCACCATCCCGAAGACATAAAGAAGCTGGCGCAGCAGGTGGTTTTTCTTGATCGCGGCCGGGTTGTCTATGTCGGCTCGAACGCAGATTTCTTCGCCACACAAAATGTGAAGGCGGTGGACAGTTTTCTGAACGGGTGATCGCCTTATTTTCGACGTGTGCCGCTGGCAATCGCTTTAGATGACTTCAATGGCGCTAATTTGCACTTGCCAGTTTCAAGTTGTTGCCCGAGAAAAGATGGGAATTATTGCGTTCTTCAGGAATAATCCGGACTTGATGGATCGTTTTTACCGTTTTCGGCATTCATCGCCCGTTGGGGCGAATCTGTTATTCTGGTCTGCAATTAACGGATGATCAGGAACGTTAGGGGCAGGCATAGAGAATGAGAAATAGCATGACTGCACAGTGGAGGCTCTTCTCCCGTTCAGGCCTTCGCCGTTCGGGCAGGATGGCTGCAGCCTGTTGTGTGCTGACCGCGTCTGCGGTGTTCCTGTCGTCGTGCCAGTCTCTCTTCAGCCCGGCCTACCAGTCCACGCTGCGCCCGTCGGATAATCCGCAGACCGTGGAAGAGGTGCAGAAGAATGATCCCCGCGCCCAGATGGGCGCGCGCGAGCATCCGCGCATCGTGGCGAGTTATGGCGGTGAATATCGTGACGCCAAGACGGAGCGGCTTGTTGCGCGCATTGCCGGTGCGCTGACGGCCGTTTCAGAAAACCCGCAACAGTCTTACCGCATCACCATCCTCAACTCGCCGGCCATCAACGCCTTTGCGCTGCCGGGCGGATATCTTTACGTGACGCGCGGGCTTCTGGCGCTTGCCAACGATGCTTCTGAAGTGGCCGCCGTGCTTTCGCATGAGATGGGCCACGTCACCGCCAACCATGGCATCGAACGCCAGCGCCGCGAAGAGGCGGAGGTGATTGCCAGCCGCGTGGTTGCCGAAGTGCTGTCGAGCGATCTTGCCGGCAAGCAGGCGCTTGCGCGCGGCAAGCTGCGGCTCGCGGCCTTTTCGCGCCAGCAGGAATTGCAGGCGGATGTGATCGGCGTGCGGATGCTGGGTGAGGCCGGTTACGACCCCTTTGCCTCGCCGCGTTTTCTGGATTCCATGGCGGCCTATGCGCGGTTCTCTTCGGCTGATCCCGAAAACGACCAGAGCCTCGACTTCCTTTCCAGCCACCCCAACACGCCGCAGCGCATCGAGCTTGCGCGCCGTCATGCCCGCGCCTTCGGTCAGGACGGTCAGGTCGGGGATCGTGGTCGCGACTGGTTTCTGGATGGCATAGACGGTCTGCTTTATGGCGACAGCCCGCAGGAAGGTTATGTCCGCGGCCAGACATTCCTGCACGGAACGCTGGGCATCCGTTTCGATGTGCCGGAAGGTTTCGTCATCGACAACAAGGTCGAGGCCGTTCTGGCGACGGGACCGGGCGATATGGCCATCCGTTTCGACGGCGTCGCCGATCCGAAACAGACGAGCCTTGCCAATTACCTGACCAGCGGCTGGGTTGCCGGCCTGTTGCCGGAAACCGTCAAGGAAACCCA
Source organism: Agrobacterium sp. CNPSo 2736 (assembly GCF_004005385.1). NCBI lineage: Bacteria > Pseudomonadati > Pseudomonadota > Alphaproteobacteria > Hyphomicrobiales > Rhizobiaceae > Agrobacterium > Agrobacterium sp. CNPSo 2736. The sequence goes on from NZ_RZTX01000004.1 coordinate 202,948, forward strand.
GATCAATGGTCTGGAGGCTGCGACGGCCCGGGCAAGTGCGGATAAATGGGACTTCGACGTGACCGTCATTCGTGTCGGCCAGCAGATATTCCGTTTCCTGACCGCCGTGCCGAAGGGCAATACGCAGCTCGATTCCATCGCCAATACATTGCGCACCAGCTTCCGCAAGATGACGCCGCAGGAAATCGCCTCGCTGAAGCCGCTCAGGGTGCGGGTGGTGACGGTGAAGCCCGGTGAAACCGTGGCGACGATGGCGGCGCGGATGATGGGAACCGACCGGAAGCTCGACATGTTCCGCATGATCAACGCAATGAGCGCCACGGCCACCATTCAGCCGGGTCAACGGGTGAAGATCATTTCGGAATGAGCTGACGGCCTCTCATTCACCGGTTGCCTGAGACAGGTAGGCGTGAACGAGTGCAATCATTTCCCGTCTGACTTTGGGCGACTGCAGCTCTCCACGGCGGGCGGCATTGTGAATGATGCCGTCAATGGCATCGGATACGATCAGCGCTGCGGTTCTACTTTCGCCCTTTGTGCCGGCTGTCATATGTGCCGCGATCGCTGCAGCATAGAGGCCGAGATATTCCTGTTCGAAAACGCTGTTGGGATCGTTCGTCCCTTCGTGGCTGGGCGCATCGTCCAGAAGGACCTTGTGAAGACCGGGATGGATGCTGTGGACCCCGATCATGCCGGTTACGAGTTCTTCCACGAATTTCGCAAGCGATTGCCGCTTTTGCGAGACGCTCTTCATGACAGAGAGACAGTCTTCGAGGTGACGATGGCGCACCGCTTCCACGATTGAAATCTTGTCCGGGAAATATTGATAGAGCGAGCCGATGCTGACGCCGGCCGTTTCGGCGACCCTGTTCGTGGTAAAACCCGCCCAGCCGTGATCGCTCAAAATGCGAGCCGCCGCGTAAATGACGGCATCGACCGTGGCGCGGGAACGCTCCTGACGAGGCTCCTTGCGCATCTCGGTCTTCCGCTTTGCAATGCGAGTAGACAAGACACCCTCCATGGCGAAAATATAAACATAGTGCTCACATTTTTTAGATGTAAAGGATATTGTGATGAGGGATCTGCTCAGGAGCCTGCTCGGCTATCACCAATGGGCGAACAGGGACTTGTTCGAGAAGCTGAAACACCTCGATCCCGTCCAGAATGCATCCGAACGGCACACGGCAATCCGGCTGATCAATCACTATTACGTCGTCGCGAGGATTTTTTCGTGTCACCTCACCGGAACGGCACATGGCTTTCTCTCGGATAATACCGAGGCAACGCCGCAGCTGGATGATCTTGCGAAGGATGTCGCCGCTCTCGATGGCTGGTATCTCGACTATATCGAGAAGACATCGCAGGCATCGCTTGGCGAATTTGTCGCCTTCACCTTCACGGACGGGGACAAGGGTTACATGTCCCGCGCTGAGATGATCTCCCATATGGTCCTGCATGCGGGCATTCACAGAGGCGAGGTCGCGCGTATCTTGAGCCAGCTCTCCATCACGCCGCCCTGGGATACTTTCGCCGTGTTTCTGCACGGCACGCAGCCGCAGCGGCATTTGCAGGGGCTATAATAAAAAGCCACCCGCCCCCTGCGGGGGACGGGTGGCTTTCCTGAAACGATGGCCTCAGGGAACTTATTGCCACTCACGTACGTCGACGAAATGACCGGCAATCGCCGCCGCCGCCGCCATGGCAGGGGAGACGAGGTGGGTGCGGCTCTTATAGCCCTGGCGGCCCTCGAAATTGCGGTTCGAAGTGGAAGCGCAGCGTTCGCCGGGTTTCAGGCGGTCGTCATTCATGGCAAGGCACATGGAGCAGCCTGGCTCGCGCCATTCGAAACCGGCCTCGAGGAAAATCTTGTCCAGACCTTCCTTTTCCGCCTGTTCCTTCACGAGACCGGAGCCGGGCACGATCATGGCCGAAACGGTGGGAGCCACCTTGCGGCCGTCAACGATTTTCGCCGCCGCGCGCAAATCCTCGATGCGGCCATTGGTGCAGGAGCCGATGAAGACACGGTCGATGGCGATATCGGTGATGCGCGTGCCGGGCTTCAGACCCATATAATCAAGCGCACGCCACTTGGAGGCGCGCTTGTTTTCTTCCTCGATATCATCGGGATTGGGAACAATGCCTTCAACGGAGGTCACGTCTTCCGGAGACGAACCCCAGGAGACGATGGGCGGCAGGTTGGCCGCATCCAGCACCACGACCTTGTCGTAATGGGCGCCTTCGTCGGATTTCAGCGTTTTCCAATAGGCGATGGCCTGTTCCAGCGTTTCGCCCTTCGGCGAGCGCGGCTTGTCCTTGATGTAATCGAAGGTGGTTTCGTCAGGTGCGATAAGACCCGCACGGGCGCCGCCCTCAATGGTCATGTTGCAGACCGTCATGCGGCCTTCCATGGAGAGCGAACGGATCGCCTCGCCGGCAAATTCGATCACATGGCCGGTGCCGCCAGCCGTGCCGATCTCGCCGATAATGGCGAGGATGATGTCCTTGGCGGTAACGCCATCGGGAATTTTGCCGTCGACACGCACCAGCATGTTCTTGGCTTTCTTCTGGATCAACGTCTGGGTCGCCAGAACGTGCTCCACTTCCGAGGTACCGATGCCATGCGCCAGTGCGCCAAACGCGCCGTGGGTCGAGGTGTGGCTGTCACCGCACACGATCGTCATGCCCGGCAGGGTGAAACCCTGTTCAGGGCCAACGATGTGAACGATGCCCTGGCGCTTGTCGCGCTCGGAATAATATTCGACGCCGAAATCCTTGGCGTTCTGCGCGAGCGCTTCCACCTGGATGCGGCTCTCCTCGTTCTTGATGCCTTCCAGCCGGTCGGCCGTGGTCGGAACGTTATGGTCGACGACGGCCAGCGTGCGGGCAGGCGAATGCACTGGCCGGCCGGCCATGCGCAGGCCTTCGAAGGCCTGCGGGCTCGTCACCTCATGGACGAGGTGACGGTCGATGTAGAGAAGACAGGTTCCGTCCGGGTCACGATTGACGACGTGGTCGTCCCAGATCTTGTCATATAAGGTGCGGGGTGCGCTCATGGCTCTATGCCTTGTCATGGAAAAGGGTAATCAGGGTTCAGAAAGGCGTGGACAGCGGTGCTGTCAGGCGAGCCTAAGTCGGCTGGTGAGCGCCCCGGAAACGCGCGCAAAGAACCGTGCCGGCAGACGCTTGTGGTCCTGCAGCACATAAACATTCTGCGCGAGACATCCGAATTTAGATCCCATGGCAGCCTTCATAGCAGATCGCCGGTTTTACGGCAATATGAATGCGTACAGCACGGAGCGCGACGGCTCGGCATTTTCTATATGCGCTGCATCACGACTGACGGCCCGCGACGGCCTGTCCCGCTGGGGTTCTCCGATGGTCATGATGCAATGCAACTTGCGTATTTTGCGATGCACATATAGATGGGTTCCCTTATCATTTGCGTTTCGACGAGAAATCGAAGGGAGGGAAAAGCATATGGTATCCGAAAAAGCCCTTATCTCGAAGATCACCTGGCGGCTGATGCCGTTTCTTGGCCTTCTCTATCTCATCGCCTATATCGACCGCCAGAATGTCAGCTATGCCAAGCTGCAGATGGTCGATGCGCTGAGCCTCAGCGAATATGCCTACGGTCTTGGCGCTTCGCTGTTCTTCATTGGTTACTTCATCTTCGAAGTGCCGAGCAACCTGTTCCTCAACCGTTTCGGCGCCAGCAAATGGTTTGCCCGCATTCTGGTTTCCTGGGGCGCCGTCACCATCGCGCTTGCCTACACGCAGAACGCCACGATGTTTTACATCCTGCGCTTCCTGCTCGGGCTTTGCGAAGCGGGTTTCTTCCCCGGCGTGCTCTTCCTGATGACGCTCTGGTTCCCGCGCGATTATCGCGGCCGTATGATCGGCCTGTTCATGATTTTCAGCGCGCTTGCCAATGCCATCGGCGCGCCGCTCGGCGGCATGCTGCTCGATCTGGATGGTTTCCTCGGTTATGCCGGATGGGAATGGGTATTCCTTGCCACGGGTATCCCGGCCGTCATCGCCGGCATCGTCACCTTCTTTTATCTCGACGACACCCCGGAAAAGGCGAAGTTTCTGTCGCAGGATGAGAAAAACTGGCTGAAGAACCGGCTGGCCGAAGAAAACAAGGGCATGGAAGAGCATGCGGAGGACGGCTTCAAGGCGCTGGTCAATCCGCGCGTTCTATTCATGGCGCTTTGCTATGTCGGCTTTCCGCTGGCGGCCTATGGTCTCAGCTACTGGCTTCCGACCATCGTGAAGAGCTTCGGCGTTTCCAACACCGCCAATGGCTTCATCAACATCATCCCCTGGGTGATCGTGGCCATCGCCCTGTTCGTTGTGCCCCTGGCCGCCGACAAGGCAAAGAACAAGACGCCCTATATTGTCGGTCCTGCCTTCATCGGCGCCTTTTGCCTGTTGATGTCGGCATTGCTGAGCGATCCGGTCTTGCAGTTCGCCTTCCTTTGCATCGCCGCCGCCGGCATCTTTGCCGGCCAGCCGGTGTTCTGGAGCCTGCCCGGCCGCTTCCTCAAGGGAGCAGGGGCGGCCGCCGGCATCGCCGCGATCAATTCCGTCGGTAATCTGGGTGGCTTCGTGGCGCAGAACGTGGTGCCCTGGATCAAGGATCAGACCGGCAGCACCATTGCGCCGATGTTCTTCCTTGCTTTCTGCCTGGCGCTTGCCGGGGTGCTGGTCATCATCGCAACCCGCAGAATGGGCAATCAGGTTAAGGCTGCCTGATTTTGGAAAATAGCGACGGCTGCCATAAGCGCCGGCGGTCGCATATGTAAAAAATCGTGGCCCGGATGTTTCCGGGCCACGATCATTTTAAGCGACAAATAATGAAATTCTCTTCGAGAGAATTACGCGGTGAACCAGTCGCTACCGGTCAGGTGAACACCGGCGACAACGATCTTTTCGCCCTTGTGCTCGCCAGTGACGTTGTAGGTGAGGACGGTGTCGCTATCGATCGTCGAAACCGCCCAGTTATCGATTACCGTGCCGACCAGCTTGAGCTTGTCCACGGCGGCGTTGAAGCCTTCAATGCTGTCGGTGGCGATGCTCTTGGCCATGTCGCCGAGATTGAAGACAAAGGTATCGGCGCCACCACTTGCCTTTATGTGGTCGATGCCCTTGCCGCCGGTGACGAGCGATGAAGCGAGGTTCACACCGCTCAGGTCGATAGAGTCGTTACCCGCGCCGGCGTCGATCTTGACGGAGGTGAAGCTGCCGTCGGTGACGCCAGCGCCACCGTTCACGACGTTGGTACCGGCAGCAACGCCGCCGTCGAACGCCGTGCCCGCCTTGACCACGATGGTGTCGTTGCCGGCGCCAGTGTCGATGTTGAAGGCGTTTACCCAGGCCTTGTCGTTCGATACGACCGAGACCGAGACCGTGTCGTTGCCCGCGCCGGTCGAGATGTTGCCACGCTTGGCATTGAGAACTTCCACGGTGGACGAACCGGTGCCGCCGAGATGAACATCGACCTGAACGAAATCCTTGAAGATAAGGTTTTCAGACGTATCGGACTGGGCGAGAGCGTTCTTTACCGAATTCCATGCCGACGATACGTCAAATTTGAAGCCGTTCGAGCTGGGGTCATAGCCAACATCGACCGTGCCGCCCGCGCCGGTGCCGGGAACCGATACCGCGCCGACATTGACCACGCCGGAGTCGAGCGAAGAACCGTTTTTGACCTGTGCTGTGGATTCGGTGAGGAGCTTATAAGCTTCCTGATCGACCAGGTTGGTGAGCGAAGAGACCGAAGCAGCGCCACCATTACCAAAAGTTACTTTTAACGCCATTTTACACTCCCATAAATTTTTGAGAAATCGATGAATTGAAATTAAATTTATAATAAATATTGCGGGTGATATTTAATACGTAAAAAATGATAATACAATATAAGAAATTGTTTTTTTGAATAAAGTGCGTCTTTAACGTGTTTCGGAAATTCCTTTCGAAAAATTATGCAATGGAAACTGTTTATTCCTGTACGAAGGTCTTTTTGAGCCTGTCCTGGAATGGTTTCACAAAATAAGAAAGAACACTCCTTTCGCTGGTTTGTATGAATACTTCGGCCGGCATGCCGGGATATAATTTCCCGCCGGGCAGATGACCCATTCCGGCCTTGTCGGGTTTGATGCGCAGCGCGTAATAAGATGTGCCAGTTCGGGAATCTGTCTGCAGATCGGGGGCGACGACAGCAACTTGCGCGCTCAAATCCGGCGTTGTGCTTTGATTGAATGCCGTGAAACGAATGGTAACCGGCTGCCCGACGTAAATCTGATCGATGTCTCGTGGGGTTATATTGGCCTCGATGGCAAGCTCATCCTGCTCCGGCACCACCAGCATCAGCACTTCACCCGGTTGAATGACGCCGTTTATATTGTGCACCGAGAGCTGGTAGATGCGACCGGCAATCGGCGAGCGGATGTCGAGGCGATCCAGCTGGTCGCGCGTTGCCGCCAGCCGCTCTTCATATTCTGCGACGGTCGCTTCGATCGATGTCAGATCTTTCGTGACTTCCGATTTGCGGTCTTCATCGAGCTGGAGCAATTGCAGGTCCAATTCGCTGAGCTTGCCCACCGTCTGTGCCCGGGCGGCAATATATTGACCCTGCTGACCTTCAAGATTGGAAAGCTGGCGCTTGAGGAGATTGAGGCGCTGAAGCGTGACAAGCCCTTTTTTGAAAAGCTCGTCCGTCTTGGAAACGTCTTCCTTTACAATCGCAAGCTCATTGTCCGTTGCCTCCACCTGCACCTCGAGGCCACGTGCCTCGTCGGCAAGCTGATCCTTGCGTGTTCCCAGCTGCTTTTTCATGCCGATCAAGGCGTTGCGACGGCTGTTGAAAAGGTTCTGTTCGCTGTCGATAAAGGTCTTGGCCGCCTTCGAACTTGTCAGTGCCGCCAGATCTTCCTCCACGGTGAAAGACGGCGCCTCGGCAATTTCCGCACGCAGACGCGCGCGACGCGAATAAAGCTGCGCAAGCGTATTTTCGACGATGGAGAGGTTCGCCTGCACGACGGTGGCGCTTAGCCGCAACAGGACCTGACCGGCCTCGACCCTGTCGCCTTCGGCGACATTGATCTCGCTGACGATGCCACCGGAAAGGTGCTGGATTTTCTTGGAGTTGCCTTCAACGACAACCCGGCCCGTGGCTACCACCGCGCCGGCAAGCTTTGCAAAAGCCGCCCAGCCGCCCAATCCGACCAGAAGGCCAAGGGCGAGAACGACCACTGCGGTCGAGTGCTTGAGAATGGACGCATTCGTCATACCGGGTTTTTCCGCCTCAACCATTTTCGCTCACCCGGTTTTCAATCTTGCGCGTTTCCTCCTCCTCAGGCACCTGGCGGATATTCTGCCGCAGGATTTGCGCGAGCACCTCCTCCTTGGTGCCAAAGCGCAGCATCCGGCCGTTGCTCATCACCATCACCAGATTGACGCTTTCGATGGCGCTGGGGCGATGGGCAATGACGACGACAATGCCGCCGCGCGCCCTGATATCGCCAATGGCATTGCGCAGGGCCGCTTCGCCTTCGCTGTCCAGATTGGAGTTCGGCTCATCGAGGAGGACGAAGAAGGGTTCGCCAAACAATGCGCGGGCAAGGCCGATGCGCTGTTTCTGCCCGCCCGACAAGGCCTCGCCCCGATCGCCAATATAGGTGTCGTAACCGTTGGGCAGGTTGAGGATCAGCTCATGCACCTGCGCGGCCTTGGCTGCGGCGACAACCGCTTCCGCTGTCGCATCGCGGTCGAAGCGTGCGATATTCTGCGCCACGGTCCCCGGCATCAGCTCCACCTGCTGGGGCATGTAGCCGATGGATTTGCCGAGAAACTCGAAATCCCACTGGTTGAGCGCGGCCCCGTCGAAACGGACGGAACCGCGTTCATAAGGCCAGATGCCGGTCATCAAGCGTGCCAGCGTGGATTTGCCCGAGGCGCTTGGGCCGATGATGCCGAGACCGTCGCCTGCGTTCAGCGTGAAGGAAATATCGGCGACCGTATCGCGTGCGCCGTTTGGTGGCCCACCGGTTACCCGGTCAACCGCGACGGTAAATTGCGGGCGGGGCAGGGAGAGCGGCGGCGAGGGTTCGGGCACCAGTTCCAGAAACTCGTTGACGCGTTTCCAGCCCTGCCTTGCGGTCATGAAGCTGCGCCAGTTTGCAATCGCATGTTCGACAGGGCCGAGCGCCTTTGCCGAGAGGATCGAGCCTGCGATGATGCTGCCCGCCGATGCATTGCCGTCGATGACAAGCACGGCGCCGATAGCCATGACGCCGGATTGCAGCAACAGCCGGAATGTTCGCGACATGGCGCCGAGCATGCCGGCCGTATCGGATGTCGACAGGGTGACGGTGCGGTATCTGGAATGTAGCTCGTCCCACATGGACGTCACCGCCCCCATCATGCCCATGGTCTTGATGGATTCGATGTTGCGCTGGCTGCTGCCGACGAGGACGTTTCTTTGGCCTCGCGCGGTATAAGCCTGCTTTGTCGCCCGTTCTGTCAGCCAGTTCGTGAGGAGCGTCAGCACGATGAGAACTATAGCTCCGCCGAGCACAGCGAACCCGATCCACGGATGCAGCGCAAAACAGATCAGCAGATAGATCGGCAGCCAGGGAATGTCGAAAAAGGCGGCCGGGCCTGGTCCTGAGAGGAACTGACGGATCTGATCGAGATCGCCGACGATCTGCAGCCCATCGGTCTTTCCCGAGGCAAGGAGCGGGGCGCTGATCGACGCCCTGAAAAGCTTCTGATTGAGCGCGTCGTCCATATTGTCCGAAATGCGCGCCAATATGCGGCCTCGCAGCGCGTCGAACCCCATAAGGAACGCGTAGAGAACGATCAGGAGAACGACCAGTGCCACAAGGGATGGAATGCTCTTGCTTGGCAAAATGCGGTCGTAAACTTCCAGCATGAAAAGCGAGCCGGAAAGATTAAGAATGTTCATCAACGCGCTGGCGAGACCAACGGCGAAAAAAGCGGACTTATTTTTTGTTAAAAAAGAATTAAATAAAAACATAATAACACCTGAAACGGCAAGAAAATCGCACAATAAATGCAATTAGGCAATGCTGTTCGAGGATGGGCTAAAACATTCGATCTAGAAATCAGCCAGGCATTTGTTGCCGCTCGAAATCTGCCGCATCTTTCCGCAAAGGAAATGACTGCGAGAGCTTAGGTATTTTCTGGCCAGCCAATGCTCGCCAATCGCGGCTTTCAAGCCGCATGCGTGCTTGCTACGTTATGGCGACGCAACAAAAAAGGCGGCCCGAAGACCGCCTTTTGATCAATCCATCGAAATGGAAATCTCATTCCGCTGCGGTTTCAGCAGCCTTTGCTGCTTCTTCCGCTGCCTTGGCTTCTGCGGCTTCGGCTGCTGCCTTCTCGGCGGCGAGAGCCTGTGCTGCTGCTACCTTTTCGGCTTCCAGACGTGCCTTTTCGTCGGCAAGCGCCTGACGCTCGGACTCGTTCAGCTTGCGGGCGCGTGTACCGGTGTTCTCAACGATACGGGCAGCCTTGCCGCGACGGTCGCGCAGGTAGTAGAGCTTCGCGCGGCGAACCTTACCGCGGCGAACGACTTCAACGCCTTCGACCAGCGGGGAGTAGATCGGGAATACGCGCTCGACGCCTTCGCCGTAGGAAATCTTGCGAACGGTGAAGCTTTCGGAAAGACCGCCGCCGGAACGGGCGATGCAAACGCCTTCGTAAGCCTGAACGCGGGTACGGTTACCTTCGGTAACGCGCACGTTGACGCGCAGGGTGTCGCCCGGGGAAAACTCGGGCAGGGTGCGCTTTGCTTCGATCTTGGCGGCCTGTTCGGCTTCCAGCTGCTGAATGATGTTGGTCATGTTAACCTCTGATTTCTTCTGAAACAGCCAGAGCGCTCAACGTTTCGTCTGTCGGTCAATGCCTTCAGACCATGCCTTTCGGCAGGAGCGGGTTCGCCATTCTTTGCTTTCGGTTGGGATATTTCCCATTTCCACGCGGGCACATACACGAGGATGCGCCGTTTGTCATCCCTTTCATGACAATATTTTATCAATTACGCGCCGCGTTCCGGCAGTTGCGAAGCGGCGCGCTGGCGGATATGGCATGGGAACCTTGGGAGGGGCCATGTCCATATTCATTATTCTCATGCTGTTCGCCACCGGCTTTCTGTCGGGTGTCGTCAATGCAATTGCCGGCGGCGGCACCTTCCTGACCTTCGGGGCGATGACGCTGGCCGGCCTGCCACCCATCGTCGCCAACGCCACGTCAGCCATCGTGCAGTTTCCGGGCTACATCACCTCCGTGATCGCCTATGGGCCGGAAATCCGCGCCCATTGGCGCGAGGCGATCCTTCTGTCGGGCGTTTCAGTCGTCGGCGGGCTGGCCGGATCGCTGCTGCTTTTGTCGCTCGACAATCCTTCCTTCCGTCAGCTCGTGCCATGGCTGCTTCTTGCTGCCACCGCCGTTTTCGCTGCCGGCCCGTGGCTGCGGCCGAAGGCGAGCGTCGAACGTTCGCCCGGAAATCTGCCGAGCCTCGTCTTTCAGGGTCTCGCTTCCGTTTATGGCGGGTTTTTCGGTGCCGGCATGGGCATCATGATGCTGGCCATCCTCGGAATAACCTCGGGCGGCAGCTATCATCATCTGAACGCGCTGAAGAACCTCTTGTCAGTCGTGATCGCCGTCATCGCAATCACGATCTTCGTCAGCGGTGGCGTCGTTTCCTGGTGGGCGGCGCTCATCATGTTCCCCGCGGCCGCACTTGGCGGCTATGTGGGCGTGCACACGGCACGGCGGGTGCCGCAGTGGATCATCCGCTGGCTGGTGATTGCGGTTGGGCTGGTGCTGACCGCCTATTACTTCGTTTCGGCCTGAGCCTTTACCAGAAGGTCAGGGCGTCTTTCCTGCGTCAGCCTCAGCGCCTGTTCATGACGCCACCTGTCGATGACGGCGTGATTGCCGGAGGTGAGAACGGCTGGGATGTCACGGCCTTCCCAGACCTGCGGGCGGGTATAGTGCGGATGTTCCAGCAGTCCGCCCTCGAAGCTCTCATGCACACCGGAAAGATCGTTGCCCATGACGCCCGGCAGGATGCGGACGACGGCATCAAGAAGCGTCAGCGCCGCTGGCTCACCGCCGGAGAGGATGTAATCGCCGATCGACACTTCCTCCAGCCCGCGCGCCTCTATCACCCGCTGGTCGACGCCTTCGAAACGGCCGCAGACGATGATCGCGCCTTCTCCGGCCGCCAGTTCACGCACACGGTTTTGCGACAGCGGTTTGCCACGTGGGCTCATAAGGAGGCGGGGCCGTGTGTCGCCATCCGAAACATGGTCGATGGCCGCCGCCAGAACGTCGGGCTTTAGCACCATGCCGGCGCCGCCGCCTGCCGGTGTGTCATCGACGCTTCTGTGTCTGTCAGTAGCAAATTCGCGGATCTGTACGGCGTCCAGCGACCATTGCCCCCGCTCCAGCGCCTTGCCCGCCAGCGAATATCCGAGATGCCCCGGAAACATTTCCGGGTAGAGCGTCAGAACGGTAGCCTTGAAGGTCATTGTTTATTTCTTGCCGAAAGGCGATACGCCGGTTTCGTCCTTGTCGTCGGGATTGTCGATCAAGCCGGCGGCCATCGGATCGATGAGAATACGACCGGCTTCGAGATCGATTTCCAGCACGGCCGCTTCCGAAAAGGGAATGAGGGCAGGGCGACGGCCCGCGCCCTTCAGCTCCAGCAGATCACCTGCGCCGAAATCATAGACGGCGCTGACGGCGCCATAACTTTTGCCTTCCGCATCGACGGCTTCCAGCCCTTCGAGATCGGCATAATAAAACTCGTCATCGTCAAGCTCGTCGTCGGGCAGATTGTCGCGCTCGATGAACAGCTCCAGCCCATTCAGGCTTTCCGCCGCATTGCGGTCGTTGATGCCCCTGAAACGAACGACGACGACGTTCTTGCCCTCGCGCACTTCCAGAATTTCGAAAACGCGGCCATCGGCAGTGACGAGATTGCCATAGTCGCCAAGCGCCATCGGATCGGCCGTATAGGTGCTGACACGGACTTCGCCGCGCAGGCCCTGCGCGCCGCCGATCTTTGCCATGAGTACCGGGTTTTCCAGCTTTGCCATCGGGCCGTCCGTCTTCTGGTGTTGGTTGCGTCAGCTTTAAGGTTTGTTGACGCCAAAATAAACAAAAAACGGGCGGCATGGAAAACCACACCGCCCGTTCTTCAAAAGTTTCCGTGCAGATTATTCTGCAGCAGCAGCGGCTGCATCTTCAGCCTTCTGCTTCTTTTCAGCAACGCGCTCCAGGGCGCGCTTGCCCGGCTTTGCCTTTTCCGGGTTGCTGCGAGCGGCGCGCTCGGCAAGGCCGGCTTCGGCGAGGAAGCGCAGAACGCGGTCGGTCGGCTGTGCGCCCTTGGCGATCCATTCCTTGATGAGGTCAGCCTTCAGCTCAACGCGCTGCGGGTTGTCCTTGCCGAGCATCGGGTTCCAGGAACCGACCTTCTCGAGGAAACGGCCGTCGCGGGGCGAACGGGCGTCAGCAACGACGATCTGGTAGTACGGGCGCTTCTTGGAACCACCGCGTGCGAGACGAATTTTCAGTGCCATGTCATTTACTCCTTAGGATGGCTTGTCCGCCGTTCAGGCGGTCTTTTCGGTGCCGCCATGTTCGGCGGCGATTGCTTCATGATGCCGGATGACTTCCTTGATGATGAAGTTCAAGAACTTCTCGGCGAAATCCGGGTCCAGATTGGCATCCTTCGCCAGACGGCGGAGGCGTTCGATCTGGTATTCCTCGCGCGCCGGGTCGGCCGGCGGCAAATTGTACTTTGCCTTCAGCACGCCCACCGCCTTGGTACAGCGGAAACGTTCGGCAAGAATGTGAACCAGTGCGGCATCGATATTGTCGATAGACTGGCGGTATTCGGAAAGCTGGGCTTTCACCTCTGCATTGTTCACTGGTGTCCCCCTCACTTCTTTTTCGGAAAGCCGGGCAGGCCCGGCATGCCGCCAAGACCAGGCAGCTTGGCGCCACCCAGACCCGGCAATCCGCCCGGCAGACCGCCAAGACCGGGCATTGCGCCCGGCTTGCCGAGACCGGCTGCTTCCGCCTGCTTCTGGAGCGCCTCGAGCTGCTTCGGATCGATGTTCGACAGGTCCGGCATACCGCCGCCAAGGCCACCGAGGCCCATCTTGCCGGCAAGGCCGCCCATCATCTGCTTCATGATGCCGCCTTTGCCCTTGCCGCCCATGGCCTTCATCATGTCGGCCATGCCGCGATGCATCTTCAGAAGCTTGTTGATTTCAGCAGCATCCGTGCCGGAACCGGCGGCGATGCGCTTCTTGCGGCTATGCTTCAGAATATCGGGATTGGCGCGTTCGGCCTTGGTCATCGAAGAGATGATGGCGATCTGGCGGTCGAACATCTTGTCGTTCAGACCAGCCGTAGCCATCTTGTCCTTCATGCCGGCCATGCCGGGCATCAGCCCCATGATACCGCCCATGCCGCCCATCTTCTTCATCTGGGCAAGCTGGTCGGAGAGATCGTTGAGGTCGAACTTGCCCTTGGCCATCTTCTCGGCCATGGCGCGGGCTTTTTCCGCGTCGATGTTTTCGGCGGCCTTTTCGACCAGCGAGACGATGTCGCCCATGCCGAGAATACGGTCGGCGATACGGCGCGGATGAAACTCGTCGAGTTCGTTCATCCGCTCGCCGATACCGATCAGCTTGATCGGCTTGCCGGTGACGGCACGCATGGAGAGAGCCGCACCGCCGCGTCCATCGCCATCCATACGGGTCAGCACGAGGCCGGTGATGCCGACGCGCTCATCGAAATTACGCGCCAGATTGACGGCGTCCTGACCGGTCAGCGAATCTGCGACCAGCAGGATTTCGTGCGGGTTGGACTTCTTCTTGATGTCGGCCATTTCCAGCATCAAGGGTTCGTCGATATGGGTACGGCCGGCGGTATCGAGAATGACGACGTCATGGCCGCCAAGCTTTGCCGCCTGCACCGCGCGTGCGGCGATATCGGTTGGCGATTGGCCGGCGATGATCGGCAGCGTGTCGATGCTCGTCTGGACACCGAGCTGGCGAAGCTGTTCCTGCGCGGCCGGACGACGCGTGTCGAGAGATGCCATCAGCACCTTCTTCTTCTCGCGGTCCGTCAGGCGCTTGGCGATCTTGCCGGTGGTCGTGGTCTTGCCCGAGCCCTGCAGACCCACCATCATGATGACGACGGGGGCGGGGGCGTTGAGATCGATGGAGACGCCTTCGGTGCCGAGCATCTCGACAAGCTCGTCATGCACGATCTTGACGACCATCTGGCCGGGCTTGATCGACTTCAGGACGGCGGCACCAACGGCCTTTTCACGCACCCTGTCGGTGAAGGAGCGCACGACTTCCAGCGCCACGTCCGCTTCCAGGAGCGCGCGGCGAACCTCGCGCAGGGCGGCGGCAACATCGGCTTCCGTCAGCGCGCCACGGCCGGTCAGTCCATTCAGAATGGAACCAAGGCGGTCCTGGAGGTTTTCAAACATCGTTTCTTCCTTCTTCGTTCCGGGGTCTCCGAAACGTCGGTGCTTTCGCTGGCAAAAACAAGACGCAAAGCCAAAAAGCACCCGAGGGCGCATCGCGCTGTCGGGTGTTGACCTCCGGGATCTCTTTATACCTTTGCGGGTCCCGGTCGGCGGCTTGGAGTCGTGAAACTGCCAGCTGATGGGCGGGATAAACAGGAAAGTGCGGGAAAAGTCAAGGCGGCGCGGGTTTATAGCCGAAAAGGCCCGCATTTCATCTTTGCGTGATTGGCCGCAGGCGGCCATTGGCGGCGCTTGAACAGGCTCCTTTCGCTCCCTATACCTTCGTCATGAAACGTCGAAACTTCTTTCGTTTTTCCGCTCTTGGCCTGCTCGCTCTGGCGGGTGGGGGTCTTTATGCCCGTCGTTCGAACGCGAGCGCCTATTATAGCGGCCCGATCTCCGATCATTTCGACGGGGTACGCTTCTTCAATCCCGGCGGTTCGCCGCCCGGCAATTTCATGGGCCTTATGAAATGGCGCTTCAATGGCGAGCGCGCCACATGGCCGGAAAGCTATCCGAGCCCCTTTCCCTTCGCAAAACCGGAAGCCCGGATCGAAGGCAGGGACATGCGCGTCACCTTCGTCGGCCATGCCTCCTTCCTTATCCAGACGGCGGGGCTGAATATTCTCATCGATCCGGTGTGGTCGCAGCGCACCAGCCCGTTCAGCTTCGCCGGTCCCAAGCGGGTCAATGCGCCCGGCATCCGTTTCGAGGACCTGCCGCCCATCGACCTGGTGCTGGTGACGCACAATCACTACGACCATCTGGATATGGAGACGCTGAAGCGCCTGCATGTGGCGCACAAGCCGCTTTTCATCACACCGCTCGGCAATGACGCCATCATCCGCACCGGGGTAGAGGCGGCGCGTATCAGGGTGGGTGACTGGGGCGATGTGGTGGAGACGGGTTCGGTGAAGATTCATTTCGAACCGTGCCATCATTGGTCGGCCCGTGGTCTTAACGACCGGCGCATGGCTCTGTGGGCTGCCTTCGTCATCGAAACGCCGGGCGGTAAAATCTACCATATCGGCGATACCGGTTTCCACGAGGGTCTCAATTATCACGCCGCGCGCAAGAAGCACGGCGATTTCCGCCTCGCCAACCTGCCCTTCGGCGCTTACGAGCCGCGCTGGTTCATGAAGGGCCAGCATCAGAATCCGGCGGAAGCCGTGGAGGGCATGAAGCTTTGCGGTGCGGCGCATGTTTGCGGGCACCATTGGGGTACGGTACAGTTGACGGATGAGGCCGTGGATGCGCCGCTTGCGGCCCTGAAGGTCGCATTGATAGAGCAGGGGGTGGATGAGAGCCGTTTTCGGCCGATGCGCCCCGGTGAGGTTTTCGACGTGCCTTCCGCCTGATCACTGCCGCGTTTGCGCCGCAACAGTCTGGTAATTTGCCGTCCTTTCCGCCATATAGGGCGAAAGTGCGGGGAAATTCCCTACGCAATGCGATTTTCAGACAGTTTTCAGGTTCAGGGCAATGGCGGACACGGTCGAATTTGCGAAGATGAACGGGCTTGGCAACAAAATCCTCGTTATCGACATGCGCGGCCGTAAGGATATGGTCACGCCGGAAGCGGCGATTGCGCTGAACGCCGATGCTGCCACACAGTTCGACCAGATCATGGCCATCCACGATCCGCGTGTCGGTGGCACGGATGCCTTTATCGATATCCTCAATTGCGATGGCACGAAGGCGCAGGCCTGCGGCAATGGCACACGCTGCGTGGTACAGGCGCTGTCTTCCGAAACCGGCAAGACCAGTTTCACCTTCCAGACGGTGGCGGGCATTCTGAATGCCGTCGAACATGAAGACGGCATGATTTCCGTCGATATGGGCCTGCCGCGTTTCCGCTGGAGCGATATTCCGCTTTCGGAAGAATTCCATGATACCAGCCGCATCGAATTGCAGATCGGGCCGATCGATGCGCCGATCCTGCATTCGCCCGCCGTGATGTCCATGGGCAACCCGCATGCGATTTTCTGGGTGGACCGCGATCCGATGGAGTTCGATCTTGAACGTTTCGGACCTCTGCTCGAAAATCACCCGATGTTTCCGGAAAAGGCCAATATCACGCTGGCGCAGGTGATTTCCGACAGCGCGCTGCGCACCCGCACATGGGAGCGTGGGGCCGGCCTGACACTCGCCTGCGGTTCCGCCGCCTGCGCCTCGGCCGTTTCCGCTGCCCGCACCGGCCGCACCGGCAGGACAATCACCATCGATGTCGCCTCCAGCCCCATTCGCGTGCCGCTGACCATCGACTGGCGCGAGGACAATCATGTCATCATGACCGGCCCGGCCGAATGGGAATGGTCGGGTTCCGTCGATCCCGTCACCGGCGCCTGGGCGAGCGATGCGGTCGAGCGGGGGGCTGTATGAGCGGCGTCGAGGTCATAACCTTCGGCTGTCGTCTCAACACCTATGAATCGGAAGTGATGCGGGCGGAGGCCGAAAAGGCTGGGCTCAACAATGCCGTGCTGGTCAATACCTGCGCCGTGACGGGCGAGGCCGTGCGTCAGGCGCGCCAGGCCATCCGTCGGGCGCGGCGCGACAATCCGCATGCCCGTATCATCGTCACCGGCTGCGCCGCGCAGACGGAAAAACAGACCTTTGCCGAGATGCCCGAGGTGGATGCGGTGCTGGGCAATGAGGAGAAGCTGAAAAGCGCCTCCTATCGCGCGCTGCCGGATTTCGGCGTCTCGGCGGAAGAAAAGCTGCGCGTCAACGATATCATGAGCATCAAGGCGACCGCGCCGCAGATGGTGAAGCACATAGACGGGCATGTGCGCGCCTTCATTCAGGTGCAGAACGGCTGCGATCATCGCTGCACCTTCTGCATCATTCCTTATGGGCGCGGCAATTCCCGCTCCGTGCCGATGGGTGCCGTGGTGGATCAGGCACGCAGGCTGACGGAAAGCGGCTATTGCGAGATCGTGCTGACGGGGGTGGACGCCACGAGCTATGGCGCGGACCTGCCGGGCGAACCTTCCCTCGGTTATCTTGCCAAGACATTGCTGAAACAGGTGCCGGACATCTTGCGGCTGCGGCTTTCCTCCATCGACAGTATCGAGGCCGACCGCCATCTTATGGATCTGATTGCCGATGAGCCGCGTTTCATGCCGCATCTGCACCTGTCCCTCCAACATGGCGACGACATGATCCTGAAACGCATGAAACGCCGCCATTCCCGCGCCGACGCCATTCGTTTCTGTCACGAGGTGCGGTCGCTTCGGCCGGATATCGCCTTCGGGGCGGATATGATCGCCGGTTTTCCGACCGAGACGGAAGACATGTTCGAAAACGCCGCAACGCTTGCGGAAGAATGCGGCATTTCCAGCCTGCATGTCTTTCCCTACAGCCCGCGTGCTGGCACGCCGGCGGCACGCATGCCGCAGCTCGACCGGGCCTTGGTGAAGGAGCGCGCGGCGAGGCTTCGGGAGCGTGGCGAGGCGCTGAAGCTTGCGCATCTGCAAAATATGGTCGGTTCGGTACAGACGATCCTCGTTGAAAACAACGGTTTTGCGCATACCGACAATTTCACGCTGGTGGAGGCACCGCATCTTGCCCCGCGCACTCTTGCGCAGGTTGCGATTACCGGCCACAACGGCAAACATCTGAACATGAAGCTTCTGGCGGCGGATGCGGCCTGAGGCGGCACAAGAGAAAAGACACGGGAACGACCATGGCCCTCGGCTTCATCAAAAAAGTCTTTTCGTTCGGCAAGGACAGGGCCGAAACGAATGACCGGCCGCAAGAGGACGCCGCGCCTGAGCGCGGCAATGAAAACGCTTCCTTCGAAGCGGCGCTGAGCGACGCCGAAGCGCAGGGCCCTGTCGACAAGGACCCGGTTTCCGAACTGGAGATGGAGACGGCCGGCGGGCCGGCCCCGGACGAGGCGACAGACGCGGTCCTTTCCGCCGATGACGAGGAAGAGGACGCACCGCTTCTTCCCGGTGCCGAGTTTTCCGGCGATATGGGCGTGGTGCCGCTGTCGTTGCTACAGGCGGAAGCAGCCGCCGAAGAGCAGGCCGAATCTGCCCCAGAAGCAGCGGATGTCGTGCTGGATGCGGATGCGATGGATGCGCTGCTTGACGAGGCCGAAGCCGCGACTGCCCCCGAGCCCTCCGCTACACCGCCAGCTCTACCAAAGGGCTTTTCGTCCGCCAGTGAGCGGCAGGAGCCTGCCCCTGTCGCACCGCAGGTAAAACTGACATGGTTTCAGCGCCTGCGGGCAGGACTTGCCCGCACGTCGTCGCAGCTGACCACACAGATTTCGGCGCTTTTCACCAAGCGCAAGCTGGATGAGGATACGCTCGACGAGCTGGAGGATCTTCTTATCCAGTCGGATCTCGGCGTCGAGACCGCCATGCGCATCACCGGCGCCCTGTCTTCCGAGCGTTACGGCAAGGATGTGAGCGGCGAAGATGTGGCGCGCATCATGGCGGGCGAGATCACCAAGGTCCTGAAGCCTGTGGCCAAGCCGTTGGAACTCGATCTTTCGCACAAGCCGCATGTCATTCTCGTTGTCGGTGTGAACGGTACGGGCAAGACGACGACCATCGGCAAGCTTGCCGCCAAGCTTTCCGGCTCCGGCCTCAAGGTGATGCTGGCGGCCGGCGATACGTTCCGCGCGGCGGCCATCGAGCAGCTCAAGATATGGGCGGATCGTACCGGTTCGCAATTCATTGGCACCAAGCTTGGCGCGGATGCGGCCGGGCTTGCCTATGACGCCTATGAGCAGGCGCGGGCACAGAAAAGCGATGTGCTCATCATCGATACGGCCGGCCGCCTGCAGAACAAGACGGAGCTGATGGCGGAGCTGGAAAAGATCGTGCGCGTGCTTGGCAAGCTCGATCCGGATGCGCCGCACACCGTGCTGCAGACGCTGGATGCGACGACCGGCCAGAACGCCATGAACCAGGTGGAAATATTCCGCAATGTCGCGGGCGTTTCGGGCCTGATTATGACAAAATTGGATGGCACGGCGCGGGGCGGTATCCTCGTCGCCATCGCTGCCAAACACAAGCTGCCGGTTTATTTCATCGGTGTGGGTGAAGGTGTGGACGATCTGGAGCCCTTCGAGGCGGAAGATTTCGCCAAGGCC
This sequence comes from Agrobacterium sp. CNPSo 2736, assembly GCF_004005385.1. Lineage (NCBI taxonomy): Bacteria > Pseudomonadati > Pseudomonadota > Alphaproteobacteria > Hyphomicrobiales > Rhizobiaceae > Agrobacterium > Agrobacterium sp. CNPSo 2736. The sequence continues at coordinate 222,636 of NZ_RZTX01000004.1, forward strand.
ATTGCGGGAGTTTGAGTATGGATATTGAAAGCAATTCCAAGGAAAGCGAAAAGATGGTGGCGGAAATCAGCCCGCTCCTGAAATTCGTGCTCGAGCTTGGCCCGCTCATGGTGTTCTTCTTCGCCAATTCCCGCGGCGAATGGCTGGCCTCCACCTTCCCCGTGCTGACGGAATTCGGCGGGCCGATCTTCATCGCCACTGGCCTGTTCATGATCGCAACGGCGCTGGCGCTTTCTGTCTCATGGGTGCTGACGCGCAAATTGCCGATCATGCCGCTGATATCGGGCATCGTGGTGTTCGTGTTCGGTGCGCTGACGCTTTGGCTGCAGAACGACACCTTCATCAAGATGAAGCCCACCATCGTCAACACGCTGTTCGGTGTCATTCTGCTCGGCGGCCTGTTCTTCGGGCAATCGCTGCTCGGTTATGTCTTCAATTCGGCCTTCCGGCTGACGGATGAGGGCTGGCGCAAGCTGACGCTGCGCTGGGGCATATTCTTCCTCTTTCTTGCGGTGCTGAACGAGGTGGTGTGGCGCATGTTCACCACCGACACCTGGGTTGCCTTCAAGGTGTGGGGCACGATGCCGATCACCATCATCTTCACCATGGCGCAGATGCCGCTCGTCATGCGCCACTCGCTGGAACCGCTCAACAAGGACGAAAAATGACAGTTGCAGAGATGTCGGCTTCCCGTTCGCGCTCGCTCAAATGGTTCGGCGTGGCCGCCGGGCTGCTTCTCCTGCAGATCGTCATCCTTTACGCCATGGGCCGCATTCCAATCTGCGAATGCGGTTACGTGAAGCTGTTCGAGCCGGGCGTGAACACGCCGGGCAATTCCCAGCATCTCGCCGACTGGTATACGCCGTCGCATATCATTCACGGCTTCCTGTTTTACTGGTTCGCCTGGCTGCTCTTCCGCAACAGGCCGCTTTCCATGCGGCTTTCGCTCGCGGTTCTGGTGGAGGCGGCATGGGAAATTCTTGAAAACTCGCCTCTCGTCATCGATCGTTACCGCACCGCGACCATGGCGCTGGGTTACACCGGCGACAGCATCCTGAACTCAGCGATGGATACCGTCTTCATGGTGCTGGGTTTCCTGTTCGCCGCCCGTGTGCCGGTGTGGCTAACGGTGGTGATCGCCATCTTCTTCGAAATCTTCACCGGCTGGCTGATCCGTGACAACCTGACGCTGAACGTGGTGATGCTGCTCTGGCCCGTGGACGCGATCAAGGAATGGCAGAACGCGCTCCCGCAAATGTGAACGGGTTTTCCGGTGCCGCGCGCCGAAAGGCACGGAAGCCGCGCAATATATGCAGGTTTTCTTAATGGCATTGCGGTAGTGTCAGGCAAAGGCTCGTCTCTCCCTCCGGCAGAACCCATTGCAAGACAACTTCGCCTATCTTCTCCCCTTCATCATGCTGACATTCGGCGTGGTGTTCCTGTTCCTGCAAAGGATCGGCCACGCTTCCGCCCGCTATTGGGGTATAGGATATCTTTCGGCGGCCTTCGGTTTTGCGACACCTTTGGTGCTTGGCGGCCTGCCCTTCGAAATACAGGCGATTGTTTCGAACCTGTTGTTCTTCTCCGCCTTCTTCCTCTATGGCCACGCTCTGCTCGTCCATTTCGGGCGGCCGCTTTATATCACGGCCAGGCTGTCGATCGTGGTTGCCGCGGTTTTGCTGGTCTCTTTCCATGTCTTCGTCACACCGGATCTGAAACGCGAGCTCGTCATCGGCGATCTCGTCTGCGCCCTTTTGCTCGCGATCCCGGTCTGGCTCGTGCGGAAGCGGCCGGTGGCGCTTGCCGACCGGCTGATGGTGGGAATTGCCTGTCTTGTGGTGCTGGAGACGCTGGTGCGCATCGGCATGCTGCTCGTGATGACGCCGAGCGGCTCGATGATCGAGCTCAGCGAATTCTTCGAATCCGACTATGCTTTCTACATGCAGCTTGCGGCGAGCATCTTCGGCTTCCTGCTGGCGCTCTCCGTGCTCGCGAGCCAGATTTCCGTCACCGTCGACCGGCATCTGCATGCGGCAGAGCATGATCCGCTGACGGACGTGCTGAACCGTCGTGGGTTCGACCGCCGAGTTCCCGATTTTCGCAACGATACGCCTGAGGGTGCGGTCATTGCCTGCGACATAGATCACTTCAAGCGTATCAACGATGTTTACGGTCATGCGGCCGGAGATATCGTTCTCATCGGCCTTTCCGATCTGCTCAGGCGAAATGCACCCGAGGATGCGCTGGTGGCCCGTTTCGGCGGCGAGGAATTCGTGGTTTTCCTGCCCGGCCGGACAGCCGCCGCAGCCGGCCAGCTGGCCAATGGCATGCGGACAGGTCTTTCGTCGCTCGATTGGCGCAACCGGGGTGTTACCAGCCAGATCACCGCAAGCTTCGGTGTTTCGGCCGTCGCGAGGGGAGATCATTCCATTCATGACGCCATCAAGCGGGCCGATGACAGTCTCTATGCCGCAAAACGCGGCGGTCGGGATCAGGTGGTGCTGGAAGGCATACGTCTGCCGGCTGAAGGCCCTTCGCTGCGGGTCGTTACCAAGGGGTGACGCCTTGCCGAGCGGGTTATTTACCGGCTGCGGCCGCAATGGCCGGCAGCAGGTCGCGCTCGACACTGCGGGCATCGAAGGGGCCAACCTTTTTATAAAGGATCGTGCCATCCGCGCCGACCAGATAACTTTCGGGAATGCCGTAGACGCCCCAGTCTATCGCGGCCTTGCCGTTCGGATCGACCCCTATCGCAGCAAAGGGATTGCCGAGCTCGCCGAGGAAGCGCAGCGCATTGTCCGGCTTGTCCTTGTAGTTGATGCCGACGACGGTGATGCGGCTGTCTTTTGCCAGTTCCTGAAGCAGCGGATGCTCCTGCCGGCAGGGAATGCACCATGAGGCGAAGACGTTCACCAGAGTCAGCTTGCCCTTGATGGCGGCATCGGTCAGCGCCGGCAGGTTGGAGCCTTCCAGCGGCGGTAGCGACAGGATGGGCGCCCTGGTGCCGATCAGCGCCGAGGGAATGGCGCTGATATCCAGCCCGTTCACATCCTGATCGTAGAGCATCTTGCCGGCGACGAGGGCGAAACCGCCGAACAGCAGCAACGGCAGAAGCGCCAGCGCATAGCGTGCACGGCCTGTCGTTTTGGCCTTGGTGTCGCGGTCAGCCTGCGTCATTGCGCATCACCTGCGGAACCGGCTCTCGCCCTGCGGCGTACGCCGGATGCCTCGAGTTCCTTCAATTCCCGTTTGCGTGCCTGACCGTCCACGACGACCCAGGCGATGAGACAGAGAACGACAAGGCCGGTCGCCGCATAGGACATGCCGATATAAAAGGCGTGCGTCATCACTTCAGCCCTCCCGGTTCGCCATGCGGGCGGCGAGACGCCGCTGCGCGGCCACGCGCCGACGCCAGATTTCGTTACGCATCGCGGCGATGTGCAGGGTGAAGAACAGCAGCGTGAAACCCACGGCCATGATCAGCAGCGGCCAGAGGAATTCCGCATCGATGGCGGAGCCGCCCATGCGGATGACGCTTGCCGGCTGGTGCAGCGTGTTCCACCACTCGACCGAAAATTTGATGATGGGGATATTCACGAAACCGACGAGGATCAGCACGGCGCTGACGCGGGCGGCTCTGGACGGATCGTCCATGGCGCGGTTGAGCGCGATCAGCCCCAGATACATCAGGAAAAGCACGAAGACGGAGGTCAGCCGTGCATCCCACACCCACCAGGTTCCCCACATGGGCTTGCCCCAGAGCGAGCCGGTGACGAGCGCAATCAGCGTGAAGGCCGCGCCGATGGGGGCGGCGGCTTTATGGCTGACATCCGCCAGCGGATGACGCCAGACGAGGGTGCCGATTGCGGAGACCGCCATGACCGAATAACACATCATGGCGAGCCAGGCTGAAGGCACATGCACATACATGATGCGCACCGTGTAACCCTGCTGGTAATCGCCTTCGGTGGTGAAGGACAGATAAAGACCGGCGGCCAGCACCAGCGCCGTCAAGGCAGCGAGCCAGGGCAGAATGCGTGCCGCCAGCGCCAGAAACCGGGTGGGATTGGCGAGATCACTGAATTTGGTGATGGTGAAGGTCTGCTCGTTCATGCCGTTTGTGTAACCCGAGAATGGCCGCCCCGCAATTGATCCCTGTCAATCGGGGATCGTCTGGCTTGGTTTCATCAATCCATAACATTGCGCAGCGCCAAAGCGGCGAAGAAAGGGCCGGTCACGGCTGAAAATAACGTGATCGCGCTCAAAATGAGAAATGGCGGCATGAAGGGCGCTGGATCCTGCACCGCCGCATAGGAGGCGCTGACGCCGAAGATCAGCACGGGAATGGCGAGCGGCAGGACGAGGATGGAAACCAGAAGCCCTCCGCGCGGCAGGGCAACGGCAACCGCTGCCCCCACCGCGCCGATGAAGGTGATGGCGGGTGAGCCGACGAGAAGGGTAAGCGTCACTGCGCCGATAGCCACTTCGTCCATGTTCATGAAGAGGCCAAGCAGAGGGGAGGCAAGCACCAGCGGCAGACCGGTCGTGACCCAGTGTGCCAGGCATTTCACGAACACGGTCAGCACCAGCGGGGTTTCCTGCATCAGGATCAGATCAAGGGAGCCGTCATCCCGCTCGGCCTGAAACAGCCGGTCGAGGCCGAGAAGGGCGGACAGCAACGCGCCGATCCAGACGATGGCCGGGCCGATGCGGGCGAGCAGGTTGAGATCGGGGCCGACGCCGAAGGGAATGACCGCAACCACTGTCATGAAAAACAGCACGCCGATCAGCGCGCCGCCGCCGGCTCGGATGGAGAGTTTGATGTCGCGGAGGAGGAGGGCGGTCATTGGGGTTGCTCCGCGTCTGGGGCGTTACCCCCCTCTGCCCTGCCGGGCATCTCCCCCTCAAGGGGGGAGATCGACCCGCGGCAAGGTCTCGCCCATCTCAATGCTGGAGAAAGAAACGGCGGGAGTGCGCCTTGCCTATCTCCCTCCTTGAGGGGGAGATGCCCGGCAGGGCAGAGGGGGGTAAGCCCCGCGTGCAAACCGTTCATGCCCAAGCCTCCACACCCGCAAACCCCGTCATCCGCAATTCCCGCGCGCTCTCCAGCCCCAAAGGCTGATGGGTCGCGGCCAGAACGATGCCGCCTTTCCCAAGGTGGTTTTTCACGAGATCGGTAAACATCCCGTCCGCAGCCTTGTCGAGCGCCGCCGTCGGCTCATCGAGAATCCATACCGGTCGCCATGCAATCAAAAGTTTCGCCATGGCAAAGCGCCGCTGCTGGCCGGCGGAGAGATAACCGAAGGGCAGGTGGGTAATGCCGGCGAGGCCGACGATTTCCGCAGCCTCATCGATCGCCACGCCCGCACCGCCGGAAAAATCGCCGAGGAAGTCCTTCCAGAACCGAAGATTCTCCGAAACGGTCAGTTCCGTTTTCATCGCATTGCGATGGCCGAGATAGTGGCAGGCCTCCGAAGGGCGCATGTCGGCTTCGATTTCTTTGCCGGCTATCTTTACTCGGCCCTGTTCCGGGCGCAGCAGGCCGGCCAAAGTCCGCAGCAGGGTGGATTTTCCTGAACCGTTACGGCCGGTCAGCACAAGAGCCTCACCGTCGCTTAACTTGAAGGAAATATTCATGAATATGAAATCTTCGCCGCGCCGCACGCCAAGATTTTCCGCCGTGAGATTCATGCTGCGGTTCCGGTTCACTTTCTCGCCTCGACTATAAAAAAATCGATTAGCTTGGTTGAATGGTCTGGTACGTTTCTCCGAAATTATCTATATGGGTGTCAACACGCCAGCGGCCGGCGTGAACATCATCTTGCGCCGGACTTGACGATTGCGAGGAGCAATTTTCACGTGCGGACAGCGGAAATGGTCGTACCCGCATCCTGATGTGCATGAGTGCATAGGTGTCCGCACGCACGTGTTGGCTATCAGAGTAAGCGGGGTTTTTATCCATGCCCAAATCACTCGACAGTTTCCAATGTCGTTCCGTCCTTACCGTTGACGGTAAGGAATACATCTATTTCAGCCTTCCCAAGGCTGAAGCCAATGGCCTGAAGGGCGTTTCCAAGCTGCCCTATTCCATGAAGGTTCTCTTAGAAAACCTGCTGCGTTTCGAGGACGGCCAGTCCGTCACCAAGGAACACATTCTGGCGGTTTCCGAATGGCTGAACAACAAGGGCCTGACCGAAACCGAAATCGCCTACCGCCCCGCCCGCGTTCTGATGCAGGACTTTACCGGCGTTCCCGCCGTTGTCGACCTTGCCGCCATGCGTGACGGTATCAAGGCACTTGGCGGCGATCCGGAAAAGATCAATCCGCTGGTTCCCGTCGATCTCGTCATCGACCACTCGGTCATCGTCGACGAATTCGGCACGCCGAGCGCCTTTGCCCGCAACGTCGAGCTGGAATATGAGCGCAACGGCGAACGTTACCGCTTCCTGAAGTGGGGCCAGCAGGCGTTCGAGAATTTCCGTGTGGTTCCGCCCGGCACCGGCATCTGTCACCAGGTCAACCTCGAATATCTCGGCCAGACCGTCTGGACGAAGGAAGAGGATGGCGAGACGATTGCTTATCCGGATACCTGCGTCGGCACCGATTCGCACACGACCATGATCAACGGTCTCGGCGTTCTCGGCTGGGGCGTTGGCGGCATCGAGGCTGAAGCGGCCATGCTCGGCCAGCCGGTCTCCATGCTTCTGCCCGAGGTTATCGGCTTCAAGCTGACCGGCAAGGTGAAGGAAGGCGTGACCGCCACCGACCTCGTGCTGACCGTGGTGCAGATGCTGCGCAAGAAGGGCGTTGTCTCCAAATTCGTCGAATTCTTCGGCCCCGGCCTCGATTCGATGTCTCTGGCCGACCGCGCCACCATCGGCAATATGGGCCCGGAATATGGTGCGACCTGCGGCTTCTTCCCGGTCGATAGCGAGACCATCAATTACCTGACCATGTCCGGTCGTGCGAAGGATCGCATCGCGCTCGTCGAAGCCTATTCGAAGGCGCAGGACATGTGGCGCACTGGCGATGGTTCCGATCTCGTCTTCACCGACACGCTGGAACTCGACCTCGGCGACGTCGTGCCGTCGATGGCCGGCCCGAAGCGCCCGGAAGGCCGCCTGCCGCTCGAAACCATCGCGCCGAATTTCGCGACGGCTCTTGAAAACGACTATAAGAAGCCCGGCCAGCTTTCGAGCCGTTATGCGGTCGAAGGTGAGGCTTTCGATCTCGGTCATGGCGATGTGGCGATTGCCGCCATCACCTCCTGCACCAATACTTCCAACCCCTCGGTTCTCATCGCTGCCGGCCTTCTCGCCCGTAACGCCGTCGCCAGGGGTTTGAAGTCCAAGCCGTGGGTCAAGACGTCGCTCGCGCCCGGATCGCAGGTCGTTGCCGAATATCTCGACAAGTCCGGTCTGCAGAAGGATCTCGACGCGATCGGCTTCAACCTCGTCGGCTTCGGCTGCACGACCTGCATCGGTAATTCCGGTCCGCTGCCGCCGGCGATCTCCAAGACGATCAACGACAAGGGCCTGATCACCGCCGGTGTTCTCTCGGGCAACCGCAACTTCGAAGGCCGTATCTCGCCGGATGTTCAGGCGAACTATCTGGCCTCGCCGCCGCTCGTCGTGGCCTATGCCCTTGCCGGCACGGTTCAGAAGGATCTGACGAAGGAGCCGATCGGCGACGACCAGAACGGCAATCCGGTCTACCTCAAGGATATCTGGCCGACCTCCAAGGAAATCCAGGAATTCATCCTGAAATACGTCACCCGCGAGCTTTACGAAACAAAGTATGCCGACGTGTTCAAGGGCGATGCGAACTGGCAGGCGGTTCAGGTTCCTCCGGGCCAGACCTATGCCTGGGACGACCAGTCGACCTATGTTCAGAACCCGCCCTATTTCGTCGGCATGGGCAAAAAGGGCTCGGGCCTCAAGAACATCAAGGGCGCACGCGTCCTCGGTCTCTTCGGCGACAAGATCACCACCGACCATATTTCTCCGGCCGGTTCGATCAAGGCTGCTTCGCCTGCCGGCGCCTATCTGACGGAACATGGCGTCGCCGTGGCCGACTTTAACCAGTACGGCACGCGTCGCGGCAACCATGAAGTGATGATGCGCGGTACCTTCGCCAATATCCGTATCCGCAACCACATGCTCGGCCCGAACGGCAAGGAAGGTGGCTACACCATCCACTATCCGTCCAAGGAAGAGATGTCGATCTATGACGCGGCCATGAAATACAAGGCGGAAGGCGTCCCGCTCGTCATCTTCGCCGGTGTCGAATATGGTAACGGCTCGTCCCGCGACTGGGCGGCGAAGGGCACCAACCTGCTCGGCGTCAAGGCTGTCATCGCGCAGTCTTTCGAACGTATCCACCGTTCGAACCTCGTCGGCATGGGCGTCGTTCCCTTTGTCTTCGAGGAAGGCACGACCTGGGCGAGCCTCGACCTCAAGGGTGATGAAATCGTCGAGATCGATGGGCTCGAAGGTGAAATCAGGCCGCGTGAAAAGAAGATCGCCAAGATCACCTATAGCGACGGCTCGGTGAAGGAAGTTCCGCTTCTTTGCCGCATCGATACGCTGGATGAAGTGATCTACATGAACAACGGCGGCATTTTGCAGACCGTTCTTCGCGATCTGGCCGCATAAAGCTTCAACAATCAAAGACGCCGGGAGAAATCCCGGCGTCTTTGCGTTTCATCGTCTCTTTTTTTGTGATTGTCGCTCACCCCTTCGTGACTTTCTATTGAAGGGCAATAGACGTTATTTTCCGGTTTGCATCCCGGCAGGATTGATTGCATCAATTCGTCTGGATCTCTTCCGGACAAAGGTTTTTGTAATGCCGCTGAAATTCCCCCTGTCGATATGTCTTCTCGGCACGTTCCTCGTCACCTCCGCGCAGGCGCAGGAGGCCGTGAAGGGCGTCGTCGAATTGTTCACGTCGCAGGGATGCTCATCCTGCCCGCCGGCCGATGAAGCCCTGCGCAAGATGATCCAGAAGGGCGATGTCGTCGGTCTTTCCTACCATGTCGATTACTGGAACTATCTCGGCTGGACGGATTCGCTCGCCTCGAAGGAAAATACCGACCGGCAATATGGTTATATGCGCGCGCTCGGCCGCAACGGGGTCTATACGCCGCAGGCCATTCTGAACGGCCGCGACCACGTCAAGGGTGCCGATGTCCGTGGCATCTATGACAGGCTGGATGCGTTCAAGCGCGAGGGCAAGGGGCTGAACGTGCCGGTCTCGTCGAAATTTACCGGTGACGAGGTGGAGATCGATATTGGCGCCGGCAGCGGCAAGGCCGATGTCGTCGTCGCTTATTTCACGCGCGAACAGACCGTGGATGTACAGAAGGGCGAAAACCAGGGGAAAAAAATGTCCTACTGGCACAGCGTCTATGATGTGCAGACAGTCGGCATGTGGGATGGTTCGCCGATGACGGTGAAGCTTCCGGCGAGCGTGGTGGCCAAGGTGAAAAAGGGCGGCTGCGCCGTGCTGTTGCAGACGGCCAATGCCGGCGGCGATCCCGCGGCAATCGTCGGCGCAAGTATCCTGCTTGGAAATGAAAACCCCTGACCGCCTGTCGGGCGATGGAAGATCCGGTCCGGGCATTGGGGGCTGGGGGTAAAGGGTCAATGCACCGGACCGGGTCATCTTGGTGCCTAGGCATCAATTGACAATAGGACTATTCCACCCAATTCGGGCCATGGTTTGACCGAAATACGGCAGCCCATGTGAAAATGGCTGCCTAAATGGTTACCATTTTTAACCCCTGCTTTTGCCGTTGGCAGCGCTCGTCACAGAATCGGCGGGCGCAATTCTGTGCTGCCGTCTTCCGGTTCCGCTGCGCATCGAAGGCTTGTCGGACCTTTCCCGGAATTCCCTACCCTGTGCGTCATACCGGTGCAAAGACTTGCAATTTCGCCCTCTCAGGCTCACACTGCGTGGATGATTTGGGTGGAATCGGAGGTATTGGATGACCGATCAACCGGATGTGCAGCAGGTGCAGACCGCTTCACGTGACAATTCCACCGTTATCGATCTCCGCGAATATAAAAAGAACAAGGACCCTTTGCCGGTCACCTTTCACCGCCGCGAGCTGGATGCGATCCTGCGCATCTATGGCCGCATGGTGGGAGAGGGTGAATGGCGTGACTACGCCATCGATCACCTGAAGGAAAAGGCGGTGTTTTCCGTCTTCAAGCGTTCAGGTGAAATGCCGCTTTTCAGGATCGAGAAAAACCCCAAGCTGGCGGCCAAACAGGGCGCCTACTGCGTGGTGAATACGGATGGCCGCATTCTCAAACGTGGGCATGAGTTGCCGCAGGTTCTGAAAGTCTTCGACAAGGTTTTGAAGCTCATCGAGTGAGCTTTCGCAAAAGCGGACTGCCCGCCTCTGGCGGATAAGTGTGAAGAATCTTTCCAAATAAAAAGGCGGCCGAAGGGCCGCCTTTCGTATGTCTGGCAATCGAACCCTTAACCTTAGTCGTCGCGGTTTCCGAGGAACTGCAGGAGGAAGGTGAAGAGGTTGATGAAGTCGAGATACAGCGTCAGTGCGCCCATGATGGCCTTGCGGCCAGCGACGGCAACATCGTCAGCATCGAAATACATTTCCTTGATCTTCTGGGTGTCGTAGGCGGTCAGGCCTGCGAAGATCAGCACGCCGATCGCGGAAATCGCAAACTGCAGTGCGGAAGATGCAAGGAAGATATTGACGATGGAAGCGATGATCAGGCCGAACAGACCCATGATCAGGAACGAACCGAGACCGGAAAGGTTCTTCTTCGTCGTATAACCGTAAAGCGAGAGTGCGCCGAACGAAGCGGCGGTCACGAAGAACGTCTGCACGATGCTCTGGCCGGTGAAGACCAGGAAGATCGCCGACAGCGAGACGCCCATCAGCGCCGCATAGACCCAGAAGGTTGTCTGGGCGGCGGAAACGCTCATGTTCTGGATACGGAAGCTAAGGAAGAAAACCAGTGCGAGCGGAGCCAGCATGACGACCCAGCGCAGCGGCGACGCATAGAGCAGCTGGGCGAAAGCCGGGTTGGAAGCGGCAAGCGTATAGGTGCCGAACGCTGCAACGCCGGTGATGACCAGAGCCAGCGCCATCAGGTTATAAACCTTGAGCATATAGGCGCGAAGACCTTCATCGATCATCGCACCAGTCTGAGCACGGTTCTGCGCCATGCGGTTCTGGTAGTTATTGAAGTCAGCCATTGTTTCCTCTTTTGAGCTCCGTGATTGCTACGGTGTCGGGATACCTCCCGGGCGCCGCTGCGGAGCTTCAGCAAGCCTGATCAAGAATATGATGGCAGAACGTGTTCTATACAAGGCCTTTTCCCTGCGAAAAGACACCATATGCGCGAAAAGCGCTCACGTTTTGGCGATCATTACAAAGAATTAATCGTTAAAGTTAAGCGGTGCACAACCGACGATCATTCACCTGCCTGCCGGAGAACCGGGGCCGCTTTCTGCCCGAGAATCCGCCATGTGCCCATGAGGCCGATGCCCACCGTCATGACGAGCGCGACGACAAGCGTTCCGATGGCCACATCCGGCAGGAAGCTGGAGGGCAGCTTCATGATGCGGGCGATCACGAACCATGCAGAGACGCCGCCGGCGAAAAGTGCGAAGACGGCGGTGGCGAGGCCGAGCATCATATATTCGTAGGAGAAAGCGCGGATGAGCAGGTTTCGCGTGCCGCCCAGCGTTTTAAGGATAACCGCGTCATGGGTACGGGCGCGGTTTCCGGCGGCAAGAGCGCCGGCGAGCACCAGGACGGAGGCGATGAGGGCAACGGCGGCAGCGGCGCGAATGGCGGTGGCAAGCTGGCCGACAAGCCGGTTGACGACGTCGAGCGCATCCTTCACGCGCACGCTGGTGATAGTCGGATAGGCGTTGGTGACGGCGCGCAGGATACGGCCTTCATCGGCGGCGGAAGCGGAAGGGTCAGCGAGTGTCGCCAGCCATGCATGGGGCGCGCCGCGGAAGGTGTTCGGCGAAAACACCATGACGAAATTGATCGACAGGGATTCCCATTCGACATTGCGCAGATTGGCGATCCTTGCCGTTATGCTGCGGCCGAGCACGTTGACGGTCACCGTGTCACCAATCTTGAGACCCAGTTCCCCGGCTTCCTCGGCCGCGAAGGAGACCAGCGGCTCGCCGCTATAGTCCGGTCCCCACCAGCTTCCTTCTGTGAGAGTCGCGTTTTCGGGGATATCCTGCGAATAGGTGATGCCCCGGTCGCCACGCAGAACCCAGCGTCCAGCTGGAGGCACCTCCATCTTCGTGACGTCCTCGCCGTTGAGCGCCAGAATGCGGCCGCGCAGCATCGGCACTTCGGTCAGCGCGCCTTCCGGTGCTTCCCGCTTCAGAAGATCGCGGAAGCCCTGAAGTTCGCTGCCTTGAATATCCACGAAGAAGAAATTCGGTGCCTTTTCCGGCAGGCTGTCCGTCAGTTCGCGGCGCAGATTGCCGTCAATCAGGGTGAGCGTTACGAGGAGGGTCAGCCCGAGGCCGAGCGAAAGAACGACCGAGGGGGTGAGTGCGCCCGGCCGGTGAATATTACCGATCGCCAGCCTGAGCGCAGCCGAATGAACGCGCGGGCTGCGCTTGGCGATGGCCTTTACGCCCGCAGCCACCAGTCGCAGCACCACGAAGGCAAAAGCGATGGCCGCAAGGAAGATCGAGGCGATGAAGCGGTCTTCCGCCGAAAAAATGGCGAGGGCGGCAAGCGCCGCCAGCAGCAGGCCGGTTGCGGCCAGATAGGGCCAGGATGGCCAGCTTCCTTCTTCGAAACCCTGCTCGCGGAAAAGCGCGGTTGCCGGAACCTCACGCGCCTGGCCAAGGGGAACGATGGCGAAGGCGAACGTGGTCAGGAGGCCGAACAGGGCGGCGAGACCGAGAGCGCCGGGGTAAAAGGCGAGCTCTTCCGGCACGGGCAACACGCCTTCCAGAAACCGCATGGCGATGAGGGGCGCGACGGCGCCGACGACAAGGCCGATGACGATGCCGACGGCGGCAATGAAGGCGATCTGGAAAAGATAGGTCATGGTGACCACCGAGGCCGGCGCACCCAGGCATTTCAGCGAGGCGATGGTGGTGCGCTTGGAATCCAGAAACGCGCGAACGGCATTGGCAACGCCGACACCGCCGACGATGAGGGCGGTGAGGCCCACCAGCGTCAGGAATTGCGAGAAGCGATTGACGTTTTCGGTGAGCGATGGGGCCGCCCGGTCACTGGTGCGGATGGACCAGCCGGCATCGGGAAAGGCCTTGTTGGCCGCATCGGTCATCGTTGACCGTGCCGAAGGATCGTTCAGCCTGATCTTGTAGGCATGCTCGACAAGACTGCCGTTCTGAACGAGACCCGAGGCGAAAAGGGCGTCGCGGCTGAGCATAAGCCTTGGCGCGAAACCGAAACCGTCGGAGAGAGCATCCGGCTCGTCGACCACGGTGCCGGTCAGTTTCAGCTTCACATTGCCGAGCAGGATTTCATCGCCGACCTTGATGCCGAGCCGTTCCAGCAGAAGCGGCGCGGCGATGGCGCCATAGGTGTCGCCGTTCCCGGCCAGAAGCTCATTCAGCGGTCGGTTCGGCTCGGCAACGAAGGTGCCATAGAGCGGGTAGGCGCCGTCGATGGCCTTCACTTCCGTCAGGGTCTGTTCGGACCCGTCGCCAAGGCGCGCCATGGAGCGCAGACCGGTAGACACCGCAACGGTGCCTAAACCATCAAGGTAGGCCCGCTCTTCTGCGGTCGCTTCCCTGTTACGCAGTTCGAAACGCACATCGCCCGCCAATATGGACTGACCTTCAGTGGCGATGGCGCTGGTGACCGCGCGCGAGACGGAATTGACGGCGGCGATGGCGCCGGTTCCAAGCGCGATGCACGCGAGGAAAATGTAAAAGCCGCGTAACCCGCCGCGAATTTCGCGCCGCGCGAGCCTTGCGGCGTTTCTGATATTGGCAAGAGACGGGATAATGGATCCGGTCATGCCGACACCGCCCGCGCCATATGGGAGGTGGCGCTGTCGCCCTCTATCTCGCCGGAGCGCACCTTGATCTGGCGTGAGCACCGGGCGGCAAGCGATGGATCATGGGTGACAAGGATCATCGTCATGCCGCGTTCGGCCTGTTTGGCAAAGAGAAGATCGGCGATCTGCCTGCCGGTATCGGTATCGAGATTGCCGGTCGGTTCGTCAGCAATCAGCACGGCCGGCGAGGGGGCAAGCGCGCGGGCGATGGCGACACGCTGCTGCTCACCGCCGGAAAGCTGGCCGGGATAGTGGTTGAGGCGTTCGCCGAGACCGACGGCGACGAGCTCGCGTCTGGCGATCTCGAAGGGGTTCGGGGTGTTTGCCAGTTCGAGCGGAACCGCAACGTTTTCCAGCGCCGTCATATTGGCGATCAGATGGAAGGACTGGAAAACAATGCCGATATTCCGGCCGCGGAAATCCGCCAGCGCGTCCTCACCGAGCTTGTGCAGTTCCGTATCCGCGATGATGATTTCACCGCTATCGAGCCTCTCGAGACCGGCAAGCACCATAAGAAGCGTCGATTTTCCCGATCCGGAGGGGCCGACGATACCAACCGCTTCGCTCTCTCCGATTGAAAGATCGATGTTCTTGAGAACGTGAACGGAGGCGGCGGCATTGCCGAGCGTGAGGTCGGCTTTCTTCAGCTCTATGATGCTTTTCGTCACAATTCTCGTTCCTATATAGGGTGATGAAAACGGTCTGGCGGTCGATGCGGTCGGTATTTCAGACAATGGGAACCAAGTTAGGAAAGCCGTGATGAGATTTAAAGCTGCCCTGTTTCACTTCATCGTCATTTTTGCCGCCGCCTTTTCCGCAACTGTTGTCATGGCTCAGGAGCGGACATTGCAGCTGGTCGGACTCGGCGACAGCCTGATGGCCGGCTATCAGCTTCCCCCCAACGACAGCTACACCGCACAGCTTGAGGCTGCATTAAAGGGCAAGGGCGTCAATGTCGCCATCGCCAATGCCGGTGTGTCCGGCGATACCTCTTCCGGCGGTCTGGCGCGGGCGGAATGGTCGGTTCCCGATGGTACGGATGGGGTCATCCTGGAACTCGGCGCCAATGACGCTCTGCGCGGAATTCCCCCCGAACAGACCGAAAAGAACCTCGACACCATCATTTCCGGTTTTCAGAAGCGCAACATAGCCGTGTTGCTGGTCGGCATTATGGCGCCGCCGAATATGGGCGATGATTATGCCAGGCGCTTCAATCCGATCTTTCCAAAGCTCGCCGGAAAATACAACCTGTCGCTTTATCCCTTCTTTCTGGATGGCGTGGTGACGGACGATGCGCTGAAGCTGGATGACAAGATGCACCCCAATACGAAAGGTGTGGCGATGATGGTGGAGAAATCTTTGCCGGCTGTTGAAAGCTTCATCAAGACAATCGGTGCGCAAAAAAAATAAGCACTTGCGCCCGTCTGCATTGCGTGATTCGCTATGCTTGTTCTGCCAAGAGATTCGGGGAGCTCGCCATGCCGAGACTGTTTACCGCCCTCGAAATTCCGCGCAATGCGGCTATGAGCCTCTCATTGTTGCGCGGTGGTCTGCCGGGAGCCCGGTGGATCGATGTGGAGAATTATCACATAACCCTGCGTTTTATCGGTGACATCGACGGACGGACCGCCGATGAGGTCGTGGACAGGCTGGATCGGATCGAAAGACCGGAATTCCAGCTCAGTCTCACCGGTATGGGGTCCTTCGGTTCCAAGAAGCCGCATTCCATCTGGGCCGGGGTTTCTCCCTCGCCGGAAATGCATGCGCTTCAGGCGGAAATCGAGCGGATCTGCCAAAGGATCGGTCTCCCACCCGATCCGCGCAAGTTCATGCCGCATGTCACGCTGGCGCGGTTGCGCTCCTGTCGCGTGGACGATGTGGTGCAGTATCTTTCCGGACGCGGCAACTTCCGCACCTCGCCCTTCACGGTCGGCCGCTTCGTGCTGATGTCGTCGAAGGAATCGGTGGGCGGCGGACCCTATATCGTTGAAGAGGCGTTTCCGCTTCACGAGGCGCGGTCCAGCTCCATCTTTTCGAGCAACGATCTGCACCCTGCCAAGAGCATGTTGTAGACCTTGAGGAACCCGTCCTCGGCCCCGTAATAGGGATCGGGGACGTTCTCGCGACGGCCAGTGGCATAATCCATGAAGAGATGGATCTTGTGTCGCTGCCTTTCCGGGCTCGATTGCAGCAGATTCGCCAGATTGTTTTCGTCCATGGCGAGTATCAGGTCGAAGGTCTCGAAATCCGCAGGGGTGACCTGTCTCGCCCGCTGCCGGGAAATTTCGACGCCGTGCCGTCGCGCCATGGCGATGGATCGCGGATCGGGTGCGTCACCCGCATGCCAGCCGCCGGTGCCGGCGGAATCGATGGTAAGCCGATCAGACATGGTCGCGCCGTCGGCAAGGTGTCGCAAAACCCCTTCGGCCAGCGGGGAACGGCAGATATTGCCCATGCAGACAAAAAGAATAGCTGTATGTTTCATGGAATATGCGTCGATCCGATCGTTGAAGCGTTAATGGGTCTCAAGCGGAGGCAAGTTCATGAAATATCCCAGACTCGAGCCGGACGCCATCCGGCAGGCCCTGTCGAAACTCGAGGGCTGGTCCCTGCGCGAGGACGGAGCGGCGATCGTCCGTTCCTTCAAGTTTTCAAGTTTTGCGGAAGCCTTCGGTTTCATGGCCGAATCCGCACTTGTCGCGGAAAGGCTCAATCACCATCCCGAATGGTCCAATGTCTATTCGCGGGTCAAGGTCTGCCTTACCACCCATGATTCGCAGGGTGTGACGGAGCGGGATTTTCTTCTGGCCGAAGCCATGCAGAAGGCGGCTGCGGGCCGAAGCAATTGAACGGCGGACCTTAAATCCCATATAATAGCCGTGACCGGAGGACCGTCGATCATGGATGATGTGAAAATCGGTGAAATTCTTCTGCCGGGTGAAACCGACAGGCAGCAGGAGCGTGAGACTGTGGTGCGGGCGAAATTCTGGCCCAAGCTGAAGCGCGTGATGTCGAAGGTGCCTTTCGCACGCGATGCGGCGGCTGCCTATTATTGCGCGATCGACCGCGATACGCCGCTGCGCGCCAAGGGTATCATTCTGGCGGCGCTCGCCTATTTCATCATGCCGATGGATGCCGTGCCGGATGTGCTGGCCGTTATCGGATTCACCGATGATATTGCCGTCATCACGGCAGCGCTCGCCATGATCCGCGCCCATATCAAGATGGAGCATTACGAGGCGGCTGACGCCATGCTGAAACGGCAGCAGGAAGCCGGGTAACGCCTCTGTGATCTGCCTGTTCGGGTGAGCCCGACGGGCGACAAATTCTTGCCTGAATTTATGTGTCATACACACGGAGGAAGGGTGTTTCGCGCCCTTCTCCTCAGGGCGTCGGGAGTCGCCAATCTGTAACACCGCAAGACGTTTCCGGCATTTTATGCGTGTTGTTGACGGTTTGGTAACCGCTTCCCGACCACAATGAGAAAAGACGATCCGCACCTGAACGTGGCCGATCCAGAAACTGGGCTCGCCGATGCTTCGGGCCAATGGAAGACAATAACCCGGCAGGAAATTCTATGTTTGTAAGAAGTGTAGCAACCGCAGCGGCCATTTTGCTGACCAGCGTCGGCGTAGCATCTGCACAGTCGCCCACGCGCATCCAGCAGTTCAATGCATGGGGTGCCTATTCGTACAAATCGGGCAACAGCACCGTCTGCTACGTTCTTTCCATTCCGACCGCCAAGGAACCGGCAAGCGTCGATCACGGCGATATCTTCTTCATCGTCTCGCAGCGTCCGGGCCAGAACATTTCCTATGAGCCGCAGGCCATGGTGGGTTATCCGCTCAAGCAGGGCTCCAAGGTCAATGTGACGATCGACAACAAGAACTTCGTCATGTTCACCAAGGACAAGGCCGCCTGGGTTGAAAACGCTGCCGAAGAACCGGCACTCGTTGCCGCCATGAAGGGCGGCAAGTCGATGACCGTCAAGGCGGTTTCCGGCCGTGGCACCGCGACCTCCTATTCCTATTCGCTCTCGGGTATTTCGGCGGCTCTCAAGCAGATCGAGAGCTGCAAGTAACCCTTAAGCTTTATCGCATTCAACGATGGCCGGTCATTGACCGGCCATTTGCGTTTTTGCCAGTTTGATGCTAAAGGCGCGGCAACATTGACAGGCGGATGCGCGAAAAGTGCTCCGCCTTTGATTTTCTCGACATGCAGACGATTTTCCGCCTATCCGAAAGGCCGGTCGTGCGATGCATGGAATGATGGGATAGCGTGATGTCCGTAATGCAAGCCCCTGCCGGCCTGGCAGTCAAAACCCCGCTGATCGCCAATAGCGATCTCATGTCCGGCAAGCCGTCGCTGATCGGCCTGACCCGTGAGGACATGGGCGAGGCGCTGGCCGAGATCGGCGTGCCGCAGAAGCAGGTGAAGATGCGCGTCAGCCAGTTGTGGAACTGGCTTTATGTGCGCGGCGTCTCGGATTTCGACAACATGACCAATGTCGCCAAGGAGCTTCGCGAGAAGCTGAAGGCGGCCTTCACCATCGCCCGTCCGGAAATCGTCGAGGAGCAGATCTCCAATGACGGCACCCGCAAATGGCTGATGCGCTTTCCGCCGCGCGGTGCCGGCCGTCCCGTCGAGATTGAAACGGTCTATATTCCGGAGGAAGGGCGCGGTACGTTGTGCATATCGAGCCAGGTCGGCTGTTCGTTGACCTGTTCCTTCTGTCACACCGGCACGCAGCGCCTAGTGCGCAACCTGACGGCCGAGGAAATTCTTGCCCAGCTGCTGCTGGCGCGGGACCGGCTCGGCGATTTTCCGGATGGTTCGACACCGGTTGGCGCTTATGTGCCGAGCGAAGGCCGCAAGGTGTCCAACATCGTGATGATGGGCATGGGCGAACCGCTCTATAATTTCGAGCACGTGAAGACCGCGCTTCTGATCGCGACCGATGGTGACGGCCTCTCGCTCTCCAAGCGCCGCGTAACGCTCTCCACGTCGGGCGTTGTGCCGGAAATCTTCCGCACCGGCGATGAGATCGGCGTCATGCTGGCGATTTCGCTGCATGCGGTGCGCGATGAGCTGCGCGACATGCTGGTGCCGATCAACAAGAAATATCCGCTGAAGGAGCTGATCGAGGCCTGCCGCAAATATCCGGGCCTTTCCAATGCCCGCCGCATCACCTTCGAATATGTGATGCTGAAGGATGTCAATGACAGTCTGGAAGACGCCAAGATGCTGGTGCAGCTTCTGAAGGGCGTTCCGGCCAAGATCAACCTCATTCCGTTCAACCCATGGCCGGGTACGAACTATCAGTGCTCGGACTGGGCGCAGATCGAGAAGTTCGCCGATTTCATCAATCAGGCCGGTTATGCCTCGCCGATCCGCACGCCGCGCGGCCGCGATATTCTTGCCGCCTGCGGCCAGCTGAAGTCGGAATCGGAGCGCATGCGCAAGACCGAAAGGCTGGCTTTCGAGGCGATGATGATCGCCAACCACGGCGCGGATGACTGAATAAGCCGCAATTGCCGCCTGAAAGCTTGTTTTGCAGCTGTTCTCCGATTGATTTCGGGCTGTCTTGTTCCTAAGAAGACGAAAACAGGGAACCAACAGGAGGATATCCATGCGCGCATTCATTCTGGCTCTCGCTGCCGCGAGCGCCCTCGTTCTGCCGGCCAAGGCTGAAAACGTCACCGTCGCCGTCACCGCCATCGTCGAACATCCGGCACTTGACGCTGCCCGTGATGGCGTCAAGGCGGCTCTTGCCGAAGCCGGTTACAAGGAAGGCGAGAACCTCAAGTTCCTGTACGAGTCCGCGCAGGGCAATCCCGGCACCGCGGCGCAGATCGCGCGCCAGTTCGTGGGCGATGCGCCGAACGTCATCGTGCCGATCTCCACGCCGTCCGCGCAGGCCGTCGTTGCCGCCACGCGGGACATTCCGGTCGTCTTCACGGCGGTTTCCGATCCGGTCGGCGCACAGCTCGTCAAGGACATGCAAAAGCCCGGCCGCAACGTGACCGGCCTTTCCGACATGCTGCCGGTTGGCGAACATCTGGCGCTCATCAAGGAAATCTCGCCGAACGCCAAGTCCATCGGTTTCATCTACAATTCGGCCGAGGCCAACTCCGTTTCGACGCTGGCCCTCTTGAAGGCCGAAGCCGAGAAGGCGGGTCTCAAGGTTGTTGAATCCGTCGCCACCAAGTCCGCAGAAGTGCAGGGTGCAACCCGCGCACTGGTGGGTAAGGCCGATGTGATCTACGTTCCGACCGACAACACCATCGTTTCCGCTTTCGAAGCGGCTGCCGGCGTTGCTTCCGAAGCCAAAATCCCGCTTTACGCCGCCGATACGGATTCCGTCGCCCGCGGTGCGGTTGCTGCCCTCGGCTTCAACTATTTCGACGTGGGCAAGCAGACCGGCGCCGTCGTCGTCCGTATTCTCAAGGGTGAAAAGCCGGGCGATATTCCGGCAACCGTTGCTGTCGGCACTGATCTGGTGATCAACAAGAAGGCCGCTGAAAAAGCTGGCGTCACCTTCCCGGAAAGCATCACCAAGCGCGCCACCAAGGTCATCGACTGAACCGAAACCAGACTGAATAACGGGCGGCGGCAAATTCGCCGCCCGTTTTACGTGGCACGAGACGGTGCCCGTCTCCGCCTGATGGCGGCAATAACAAGGACATTACCGTGAGCCAAATCGCCTTCTGGGGTGCCGTGGAGCTGGGACTGGTCTTCGCTTTCGTGGCGATCGGCGTTTATCTCGCTTTCCGGGTGCTTGATTTTCCTGACCTGACCGTGGACGGTTCGTTTCCGCTCGGCGCCGCCGTGGCTGCCGTGCTGATCATCGCCGGTCTGAATGCCTGGGTCGCGACGGCGATTGCGATGGTGGCCGGTGCCGCCGCCGGCATCGTGACCGCGACGCTCAACGTTCGTTTCAAGATCCTCAACCTGCTTGCCTCGATCCTGACGATGATCGCGCTGTTTTCCGTCAATCTTCGCGTGATGGGAAAGCCGAATGTCGCGCTGCTCAATCAGGACACGATGATATCGCCGTTTTACGGCCTCGGCCTGTCGGAATATCTGGTGCGGCCGCTGTTCGTCGGCGCGCTGGTGCTGGTCGCGGTCATCCTCGTCTGGCGTTTCCTTGAAAGCGATGCGGGCCTTGCCATGCGCGCGACGGGCGCCAATGCCCGGATGGCGCGGGCGCAGGGTGTGAAGACCGGCAACCAGATTTACCTCGGCATGGCGCTTTCGAATGCGCTGGTCGCTCTCGGCGGCGCGCTGTTTGCGCAAACCAACGGCTTTGCGGATGTGACCTCCGGTGTCGGCACCATCGTCGTCGGCCTTGCCGCCGTCATCATCGGCGAAACACTTTTCGGTGCGCGCGGCATTCTGATCGCGCTGATCGGTTGCGTCTTCGGCTCCATCGCCTATCGTCTCGCCATCCAGCTCGCTTTGTCGAGCGATGTACTGGGTCTCAAGGCATCCGATCTCAATTTCGTAACGGCGGTATTGGTGGCAATCGCATTGATCCTGCCCCGACTGCGCCGCGGGGGAGCAACATCGTGATTTCCCTTTCCGACATCCAGGTCGTCTTCGGACGCGGCACGCCGCTGCAGAAGCAGGCGCTCTCCAAGATCGATCTTACCATCGACGATGGCTCCTTCGTCACCGTCATCGGCTCCAATGGCGCCGGTAAATCGACGCTGCTCGGCGTATTGGCGGGCGATGTCCTGCCGACGGCGGGCAGGGTGATGATCGGCGGCGCCGATGTTACCCGCAAGCCGACCGCCAGCCGGGCGGGGCGAGTAGCGCGCGTGTTTCAGGACCCGCTGGCGGGCAGCTGCGGCGCGCTCACCATCGAGGAAAATCTGGCGCTGGCGGCGTCGCGCGGCGAGCGTCGCGGCCTTTTGCCGGCGCTTGGACGCGGCCGTCGGGATTTCTTCAAGGAACGCATCGCTTCGCTCAATCTCGGGCTGGAAAATCGTCTGAAGGACCGCATGGACCTTCTGTCCGGCGGTCAGAGGCAGGCGGTCTCGCTCGTCATGGCGACGCTGTCCGGCTCGGATGTGCTGCTGCTCGATGAACATACTGCTGCTCTCGATCCCGGCATGGCCGAATTTGTGATGGAGCTGACCCGTAAGGTGGTGTCGGAGCGCAAGCTGACGACGCTGATGGTCACCCATTCCATGCGTCAGGCGCTGGATTATGGCACCCGCACGATCATGCTGCATGCCGGTGAGATCGTGCTCGACGTCTCCGGCGATAGCCGCAAGGATCTCGAGGTCGAGGACCTGATCGATATGTTCCGCAAGATACGCGGCCAGAAGCTCGATGACGATGAGTTGCTGATCGGTTGATTGTAAAAAAGGCGCCGCAAGGCGCCTTTTTTGTTTGCCGTCAGCGCGCCTGCGTGAAGAAAATCTTGACGGCGAAAAGCGAAAAGACGCCGGCGATCGTATAATCCAGTCCGCGCAGAATTTTCCGGTTGCGTTGCAGCCAGGCTGAAAGAACATCTGCGGCGATCACGATGCCGATGCCGATCGGCAGCGCGACGATGATCGACCAGATGCCGAGGAAGATCAGCTTGCCGGTCACGTGCGGGTCGGATGCGCTGACGAATTGCGGCAGGAAGGTCATGAAAAAGATGATGATCTTCGGGTTCAGCAGGTTGACCCATATGCCGTTCAACAGTGCCGATTTGAGGGAGGACTGCGCTTTTTCGCCGGTGCTCTTCACCATCACGAAATCCGAGCCCTTGCGGATCGCCTGAATGGCGAGCCAGACCAGATAGGCAGCCCCGCCGGTCTTCAGGATCATGAAAGCCGTCGGTGAAGCGACGATGAGGGCGGCGACGCCAAAGGCGACCAGCATCGTGTGCACGGTGATGCCGATATTGGTTCCCACAAGCGTCATGAAACCCGCTGCCCGGCCCTCGCGCAGAGAGCGGCTGATCCACAGCGTCATGTCAGGCCCCGGCGTCACCGCCAGAAGCAGAATGGCGATGGTGAAGGCTATCAATGTTGGCAGGCCTGGAACGAAATCCATCGCGGGCACCCGTAAAATCTGGAGATTGCCGTGCTTAACGCGATTTCGCGCTTCTGCCAATGTTTTTGAGCGTCAATGCATCGACGCGAAAAGCCGCCGCAACGGTTACATCGCGGCGGCCCGGAACATTCAGTTTTTCAGGAAGCTGGTGAAGGCGGCGGAATATTCCGTGTGCCAGCGCGACAGCGGCGGGCGGTTCTGGACGATGTCATAGGCCGCCCAGAGAATGCGCTTTTCGTCCGTCGGGCGGTCCACCTCGCCATCCGGGCAGAGAATGTAGAAATCACCCCGGCCGATGCTTTCGACCATGAAGTCGACGGTCTGCTCGCCGGTCCATGCGCCTTCCGGCTTTTCCGTCCTGCCATGGGCGGTGAGGCCGGTGAAAACGTAACCGGGGATCAAAAGATGGGCGGAAACCGAGCCGTTCGGAATATTGCGCAATTCGTGCTGAAGCGCTTCCGTGAAGGTTTTGACGCCGGACTTCGAGACGTTATAGGCGGGATCGCCGGGAGGCGTGGTGATGCCCTGTTTCGAGCCGGTATTGATAATGAGCGCCGGCTCGCCATGGGCGATCATGCCCTGGCCGAAAACGCGGCTGCCGTTCACGACGCCCATCAGATTGACGTTGATGATTTTTTCCCAATTGGCCTGCGGGCCGAAAATGGCGCTGCCGGGCTGGATGCCGGCATTGTTCATCAGAACGTGAACGCGTCCGAAACGCTGGATCACGGCGCGCTCCAGCGCCTCCAGCTCATCGAGTTTGGATATGTCGGTCGGGATGGCGACGATCTGCGCTTCGCCGTCCTTGGCGACGGCCAGAATATCCGCATGGGCTGCGGCAAGCCTGTCGCCGTCGAGATCGACGAGCACGACACTCATGCCGAAACCGGCGAATTTGCGGGCGGCGGCAAGTCCGATGCCGGATGCCGCACCGGTGATGACAGCGACATTATCTTCCTTGAATGCGGGGTGGATGGTCGTCATAGGTTTCTCCTTCGCGTCGTTTCGGCTGTTTCCAGCGGTTTGCAACGTTGCCTGAACCTGAGTGGCTTCATTCACGGTCTTCAAGTCGATCGCGCCGCTTATGATAAAGCGCGAATTTTCATAATGCATGTGACAATTGCTTCGTTCCCATCGATGCGCCCGATCATCGCCCGCTGTCGTACCCGCCCATCAATTGTTTTGTCGCTTATCTCACGGAAAAGCGCTTCACACATTTCGGGTTGCACTGTAAAAGTGCCGAAATCCCAAGGAAATGGCGGTGTCCCAATGCCGTCATCATGCAGATGGACATCACTATGGCACTTCCGAAAGACGTTAAGAAAGTCGTTCTCGCCTATTCCGGCGGCCTCGACACCTCGATCATCCTGAAATGGCTTCAGACGGAACTCGGCGCGGAGGTCGTGACCTTCACGGCCGATCTCGGCCAGGGCGAAGAGCTTGAGCCGGCGCGCAAGAAGGCCGAGATGCTGGGCATCAAGGAAATCTTCATCGAGGACGTCCGCGAAGAGTTCGTGCGTGATTTCGTATTCCCGATGTTCCGCGCCAACGCCGTTTATGAAGGTGTCTATCTGCTCGGCACCTCCATTGCCCGTCCGCTGATTTCCAAGCACCTGATCGAAATCGCCAAGAAGACCGGCGCCGACGCCATTGCCCATGGCGCCACCGGCAAGGGCAACGACCAGGTCCGTTTCGAGCTTTCGGCCTATGCGCTGAACCCGGATATCAAGATCATCGCTCCCTGGCGCGACTGGACGTTCAAGAGCCGTACCGACCTCCTGAACTTTGCCGAACAGCACCAGATTCCGGTTGCCAAGGACAAGAAGGGCGAGGCGCCTTTCTCGGTCGACGCCAACCTGCTGCACTCCTCCTCCGAGGGCAAGGTTCTGGAAGACCCGGCACAGGAAGCGCCGGAATATGTGCATATGCGCACCATTTCCCCGGAAGCCGCGCCCGACAAGGCAACCGTCATCAAGGTCGGTTTCCGCAAGGGCGATGCCTGCTCCATCAACGGCGTTGAAATGTCGCCGGCGACGCTTCTTGCGACGCTGAATAACTATGGCCGCGAAAACGGCATCGGCCGTCTCGATCTGGTTGAGAACCGCTTCGTCGGCATGAAGTCGCGCGGCGTTTACGAGACGCCCGGCGGCACGATCCTGCTTGCCGCGCACCGCGCCATCGAATCCATCACGCTTGACCGGGGTGCAGCCCACCTCAAGGACGAGTTGATGCCGCGTTATGCCGAGCTCATCTATTACGGCTTCTGGTTCTCGCCAGAGCGCGAAATGCTCCAGGCCCTGATCGACAAGAGCCAGGAACATGTGGAAGGCGAAGTGACGCTGAAGCTCTACAAGGGCAATGTCATGGTGACCGGCCGCGAGAGCGCCAAGTCGCTTTATTCCGACGCGCTGGTGACTTTCGAGGACGACCACGGCGCTTATGACCAGAAGGATGCGGCAGGCTTCATCAAGCTCAACGCGCTGCGTCTGCGCACGCTCGCAAAGCGCAATATCAGCAAGTAATTCTGCTGGAATGGAAATAATGAAACCCGCTGGCGGCGACGCCGGCGGGTTTTTTCATGTCTCTCGTCTGGAGACGATGCGGAAGCCGATGTAGCTGGCGATTGCGGTGAATTCCATCACGGGGATGATGATGCCAAAGCCGGTCAAAGGCGAACCGATAAGCGAGGCTGCGGCGCCGCCCGCAAAACCCGACCCCATCTGAATGAAGCCCATCATCGCCGATGCCGAGCCGGCAATATGCGGGAAAGGTGCGAGGGCCGCCGTCACCATGGATGGCGTCAATAAGGCGATGCCGACCGTCGCCACCGCCACGGGTCCCATGATCGAAAGAAAGGATGGCGGTATCAGGAACACCGACAGCAGGATAAGGAGACCGCCTGTTCCCGAAAAACAGAGGCCGAGGACGACCGAACGGCGGTCGCCCAGCCGCGGTGCGATATAACGCAGGGCGATTGAGCCGAAGAAATAAGCGCCGGTCTGCATCAGCATGCCGATGCCGAAGGCGGTGGGTGTCATGCCGACCTTGTTGATGAGGATGAAGGTCAGCATGGTCGCCTGCGCATAAAGCGCGCCGATGGAACCGCCGAGCACCAGTGCGGCGAGAAGAAAACGCGGCTCGGTGAGCAATGTCCCATAGGCCGACAGGAGGCGACGCGGGCGGATCAGATTCTTGTCCGGGATCGTCGTCTCGCGCAGGAAGACCACGACGGAGAAGATGGCGATGGCCCCGAGGCCGGCCATGAGGAAAAATACCGATTGCCACCCAAAAGCCGCAAGCGAAAGCCCGCCGATGGTCGGGCCCATGGCGGGGCCAACGGCCAGCATGATGCCAATGAGGTTCATGATGCTGGAGGCTTCGGCGCCCGTGAATTGATCGCGCACGATGGCGCGCGCCACCGTCATGCCGACGGAGGCGCCAATGCCCTGAACAAGCCGGGCGAAGAGCAGCACTTCAATTGTTGGAGCGAAGATCGCCAGCAGCCCGCCGCCCAGAAAGATGGACAGGAAGACGAGGCTCGCCTTTCGCCGCCCGAAGGCGTCGGATGCCGGGCCGGCGAGCAGTTGCGCCATGGCGAAACCGGCGAAATAAAGCGAGAGGCTGAGTTTGACGGCGGATTCCGTGGTGGAGAAAACCCGCGTCAGTTCCGGCATGGCCGGTGTGTAGATGGCCATGGAAATCGGCGCCAGCGCCGTCAGCAACGCACCGAGTATGGCCGTGCGCTTTCTGGACATGATCGTTTCTGGCGACATTGCGATCAGCAGCTCTGGCCCGGCTGTTCCGGCTGGAGATTGTTGCGAAGGGTCTGCAGGAAGCTGCGGAAAAGCGCGACTTCTTCTTCGTTCAGACCCTGCGTGGCGTGACGGACGAGTTCATCGATTTCCTGGCGCACGGCTTCCAGCATGTCGGTGGAGTTTTTTGTCAGCACGATGCGCTTGGAGCGCCTGTCCTGCGGGTCCTGCTGGCGTTCGATGAGATCGAGAGATTGCAGCTTGTCGAGATAGGCGCAGATCGTCATCGGCTCGATGCCGAGCCGGGCGGCGATATCCGACTGTTTGCTGCCATCAACGACGGCAACCGTCAGCAATGCGCGGGCTTCGCCGGGCGTCAGGCCCAGTCCGGCTTCAGAAATTCGGCGCTCAAACGCACTGTTCAGCAGGCGTGCGCCGCTGTTCAGTAAAAATGCCAACGAGTCTTTTTCGCGTTTAGTGCCCATGCTTCGCCTTTTCGTAAGTCAGCCTTACTAAAATCCCGGCGATAATCAATGGCGCATAAATCATATTGTTGAAAATCGAGTAAAGTATGTGTCAGTTCGATTGCGTTACGGTCGGCAACATAATCGACGATTGTTACGCCAAAGCAAAGAAGATCGGACATCCGGCGTTTTATTTCATCCGCCATGCCGGTCCATATCGCCGGTCAAGTCCCTTACATGGGCCACCTGCCATAGGTATCCGGCGTCTGTGCCGGGCAGTCGGGGCAAAAGCAAAAATCAGGTCGTGGCCAATCTTCCTTGCACCAAAGTCCGGCATTGAATTGCCGCTGGAGGCGTGCCCATATGGGCTTAAACCGGAATTGTACAAGGAAGATGAAATGCCATCCAAGACCGCGCTTTATCCCGCACTCGTTGACTGGAACGGCCACAATGGTCTGCCGAAATTCGATGCGGTCAGGGATGAGGATTTCGCTCCGGCCTTCGATGCCGCCCTTCTGTCCCACGAACAGGAAATCGATGCGATTGCCGGCAATGCTGAGACCCCGAGCTTCGAAAACACCGTGACCGCGCTCGAAATCGCCGGAGACGATCTTTCGCGCATTTCGGCGCTGTTCTGGAACAGGGCGGGCGCCAACACCAATGGTGTGATCCAGGCGCTGGAGCGGGAGATCGCACCGAAACTGTCGCGGCACTATTCGAAGATCGGCATGAACGAGGCGCTGTTCAAGCGCATCGATAGATTGTGGGAAAACCGCGAGGCGCTTGGGCTGACGGGCGAGGAGAGCCGTGTTCTTGAGCGGCACTGGAAGGGTTTCGTGCGCTCCGGCGCCAAGCTGCCGAAGGACCGGCAGGAGCGTCTTGCGGCGATCAATGAGGAGCTTGCCGGTCTCGGTGCGAGATTCGGGCAGAATGTGCTGGCGGATGAAAAGAACTGGAAGCTTCTGCTTTCCACGGAAGAGGAACTTGCCGGCATTCCCGGCTTCCTGCGCGACGCGATGGCGGGTGCGGCCCGTGAGCATGGCGAGGACGGCAAATTTGCCGTCACCCTTTCCCGCTCCATCATCGAGCCTTTCCTGACCTTTTCCGAACGCCGCGATCTGCGCGAGCAGGCCTTCAGGGCCTGGGTGGCGCGCGGTGAGAATGGCGGCGAGACAGACAATCGCGATATCGTCCACCGCACGCTTGAACTGCGCAAGGAAAAGTCAAAGCTTCTCGGTTACGCGAATTTCGCCGCCTACAAGCTTGATGACACGATGGCGAAGACGCCCGATGCCGTGAACGGCCTTTTAGGGCAGGTCTGGGAAAAGGCCGTGCGCCGTGCGGGCGAGGAAGAGGCCGAACTGGCCGCCATCATCGCCGAGGAGGGCAGGAATCACGAAGTGCTGCCCTGGGACTGGCGGCATTATGCCGAAAAGCTGCGGGCACGGAAATTCAGCTTCTCCGAGGCGGAGTTGAAACCTTATCTGCAGCTCGAAAAGATCATCGAGGCCTGCTTCGATGTGGCCGGGCGGTTGTTCGGGATTCGAGCGGTCGAAGTCAAAGGCATTGCCGCCTATCACCCGGATGTGCGGGTTTTCGAAATCCTCGATGAAAAGGGCGATCTGAAGGCCATGTTCCTCGGCGATTATTTCGCCCGTCCCTCCAAGCGTTCCGGCGCGTGGATGAGCTCTTTCCAGTCGCAGCACAAGCTGCCCTTGAAGAACGGCACGGTCGGAGAAATCCCGATCATCTACAATGTCTGTAATTTCGCCAAACCGGCTGAAGGCAAACCGGCGCTGCTTTCGCTCGACGATGCACGTACGCTGTTTCACGAATTCGGCCACGCGCTGCATGGCATGTTGTCGAATGTCACTTACCCTTCCGTTTCCGGAACGGGCGTCTCGCGCGATTTCGTCGAATTGCCGTCGCAGCTTTACGAACATTGGCTGACGGTGCCGGAAATTCTGGAAAAATATGCCCTGCATTATGACACAGGCGCGCCGATGCCGAAGGCGCTGCTGGACAAGGTTCTGGCCGCCCAGACCTTCAATGCCGGTTTCAGCACCGTGGAATTCACCTCTTCGGCGATTGTCGACATGGCGTTCCACACGCGGGAAAACGTGAGCGATCCGATGGTCGTGCAGGGTGAGGTGCTCTCCACCCTGAACATGCCGAAGTCTATCGTCATGCGGCATGCGACCCCGCATTTCCAGCACGTTTTTTCGGGCGACGGATATTCAGCCGGCTATTATTCCTACATGTGGTCGGAAGTTCTGGATGCCGATGCATTTTCGGCCTTTGAGGAAACCGGCAACCCCTTCGATGGCGAGATGGCGCGCAAGTTGAAAGACAATATCTATTCCGTCGGCGGTTCCATCGATCCGGAAGAGGCATATCTTGCTTTTCGCGGCAAGATGCCAAGCCCGGACGCCATGCTTTTGAAGCGTGGTCTGGTATAAGGGTCCGGTATAAAAGACTGTCACATTTCTGAGCTAGAACCTGAGCGCAGGGGGCTTATGACAAGGCCCCCCCTTTCGCATTTGCAAAAAAAAGGTTATGAGCGCGCCAAACTAAATTGGCGTTTCTCATCAATATAGCGCCCAACCTCAGAGATTTTGAACAATGGCACTTCGCAACATCGCGATCATCGCGCACGTTGACCATGGAAAAACGACGCTCGTGGACGAGCTTCTGAAGCAGTCCGGCTCGTTCCGCGACAACCAGCGTGTCGCCGAGCGCGTGATGGATAGCAACGACCTCGAAAAGGAACGTGGCATCACCATTCTCGCCAAGGCGACCTCGGTGGAGTGGAAGGGTGTCCGCATCAACATCGTCGACACCCCCGGCCACGCCGACTTCGGCGGCGAAGTCGAGCGTATCCTGTCGATGGTGGACGGTGCGATCGTTCTGGTCGACTCCTCGGAAGGCCCGATGCCGCAGACCAAGTTCGTGGTCAGCAAGGCGCTGAAGGTTGGTCTTCGCCCGATCGTCGCGATCAACAAGATCGACCGCCCGGATGGCCGCCACGAAGAAGTTATCAATGAAGTCTTCGACCTTTTCGCAAACCTCGATGCCACCGATGAGCAGCTCGACTTCCCGATCCTCTACGGTTCCGGCCGTGACGGCTGGATGAACGTCAACCCGGAAGGTCCGAAGGATCAGGGTCTTGCGCCGCTGCTCGATCTGGTTCTCGAACATGTTCCGGAGCCCAAGGTTGAAGAAGGTCCGTTCCGACTGATCGGCACCATCCTTGAAGCCAACAACTTCCTCGGCCGCATCATCACCGGCCGCATCGCTTCCGGCTCCATCAAGCCTAACCAGGCCGTGAAGGTTCTCGGCCAGGATGGCAAGGTTATTGAAAACGGCCGCATCTCCAAGATCCTCGCATTCCGCGGCATTGAGCGCACGTCTATCGAAGAAGCCCATGCCGGCGACATCGTCGCCATTGCAGGCCTCTCCAAGGGTACTGTTGCCGACACCTTCTGTGACCCCTCCGTCACCGAGGCGATGACCGCCCAGCCGATCGACCCGCCGACCGTTACCATGTCGTTCATCGTCAACGACAGCCCGCTGGCTGGCACCGAAGGCGACAAGGTCACGAGCCGCGTTATCCGTGACCGCCTGTTCAAGGAAGCCGAAGGTAACGTTGCGCTGAAGATCGAAGAAGCCGAAGGCAAGGATTCGTTCTTCGTTTCCGGCCGTGGCGAATTGCAGCTGGCCGTTCTGATCGAAACCATGCGTCGCGAAGGCTTCGAGCTTGCCGTTTCGCGTCCGCGCGTCGTGATGCACAAGGATGAGAACGGCACCCTGCTGGAGCCGATCGAAGAAGTCGTGATCGACGTTGATGAAGAACATTCCGGCGTCGTCGTCCAGAAGATGTCCGAGCGCAAGGCTGAAATGGCCGAGCTTCGTCCTTCCGGCGGCAACCGCGTTCGTCTGAAGTTCTATGCGCCGACCCGTGGCCTGATCGGCTACCAGTCGGAGCTTTTGACCGATACGCGCGGCACGGCGATCATGAACCGTCTGTTCCACGACTATCAGCCCTTCAAGGGCCAGATTGCCGGCCGCGTGAACGGCGTTCTCCTGTCGAACGGTTCGGGCGAAGCTGTCGCTTATGCCATGTTCAACCTGGAAGATCGCGGCCCGATGATCATCGAGCCGGGTGAGAAGGTTTATGCCGGCATGATCATCGGTATTCACTCTCGCGATAACGATCTCGAAGTGAACGTGCTCAAGGGCAAGCAGCTGACCAACATCCGCGCTGCCGGCAAGGATGAGGCCGTGAAGCTGACGCCGCCGATCCGCATGACGCTCGATCGCGCTCTTTCCTGGATTCAGGACGATGAGCTGATGGAAGTCACGCCGAAGTCCATCCGTCTGCGCAAGATGTTCCTGGACGCCAACGATCGCAAGCGTTTTGAAAAGGCCAAGCTCGCTGTCTGATTACGGCTTGTCGTTACGAATTTGAAAGAACCCGGCCTCGAGCCGGGTTTTTTTATGCGTTCGTTTTTATGTGTGCATGAGTCGAAAGGCGCTTGTGCCAAAGGTTAAGGATGCGTTAATTTTTACCGGTCGTCCACATGAATAGGCTGTGGGTAAGCTTGCCGGCGTTAACCTTTATGACTGGTAAGTTTCCGTGGCCGGGGCCAGAATCGCGTTATGAAAACGTTATCCATCGATGTTCGCCGTGCTGAACCGCATGATGCGCGCGCCATCTCCGAGGCGCACCGTCTGTCTTGGCAACAGGCCTATGCCGGGCTTATCCCGCATCGGCCGTTGACGCAGATGCTCGAGCGTCGTGGAGAAATCTGGTGGAAGAAGGCGACCAAAGGCTCCGCGACCATGCTGGTGGTGGAGGTGGCCGGTGTGGTCGCCGGATATGCGACGCTGGGCCTCAGCCGGGCCCGCGGGCTGCCGCAGGACGGCGAGATATACGAACTTTATCTCCGGCCGGAATATCAGGGCATCGGGCTTGGCTCGCTGCTGTTTACGGAAGCGCGCAGACTGCTGACCTCGCTTGGCTGCAACGGCATCGTTGTCTGGTGCCTTGAAGACAGCGATGTGGCCAATCGCTTTTTCCGCTCGCACGGTGGCCGCGATATTGCCGAAGGCATGGAAGATTTCGACGGCAAGTCGCTTCGCAAGATCGGTTTCGTCTGGAACTGACAAACAATGCCGGGTGATTTGGCCTTGGGTTCATTCTCGCGGCCGGCCATGCGCAAATGCGATAGCCTCAAATCCCGCATTCTGCCTTATCCGCCCAAAGCCATGTTGCAATGCGGCGACTTTCCCAGTATCGAAAACCAAATCCAACCCGTCGAATGAGGGAAGCGAATGCGTATCGATGCAATTTCCGTAGGCAAGAATCCGCCGGATGACGTGAATGTCATCGTTGAAGTGCCGGTCGGTGGACACCCGATCAAGTACGAGATGGACAAGGATGCCGGTGCGCTGATCGTCGATCGCTTCCTCTACACGCCGATGACCTATCCGGGTAACTATGGTTTCGTACCGCACACCCTGTCCGACGATGGCGACCCGATCGACGTTCTCATCTGCAACACCCGTCCGCTGGTTCCGGGCTGCGTCATCAATGTCCGCCCCATTGGCGTAATGATCATGGAAGATGACGGCGGCAAGGACGAGAAGATCCTCGCCGTGCCGGTTCCGAAGCTGACGCGCCGTTACGACAAGGTCCACAACTACACCGACCTGCCGGAAATCACACTGAAGCAGATCGAGCACTTCTTCGAGCACTACAAGGACCTGGAGCCCGGCAAGTGGGTGAAGATGGGCGGCTGGCAGGATGTCGACGTCGCCAAGAAGCTGATCGTCGAAGCCATCGAGCGCTACAAGGCGCAGGGCTGATCTAAAGCATGTCTCCCAAAAGTGTGCAGCGGTTTTGGGACAAAGACATGTTTAAAAACAAAGATCTAAAGCGCGTCGCATGAATCAGATTAAACGCGATGCGCTTTAGTTTTCGAGCTTTTTGAATAGCTCTTCGAAATCCTCCGGGTCGGTGTCGATCCGGAGGATTTTTTTACGCGCCGTTTCACCTGAAATGAAGCTGATGGAGGATTTCGGCAGGCCGAGTTTTTTCGCCAGCAAAACAATCAGGACCTTGTTGGCCTTGCCGCCTTCCGGCACGGCGCTGACGCGGGCCTTCAGATGCGCGTTTGCCTCCGCATCCTTTTCCACGCCGTCGATGGCGTCCCGCCCGCCATTGGGTGTGAGGCGGACGGTCAGGCGGACATGGTCACTGTGCTTCTGCCAGCAGCCGCTCAAGCGACCATCGGGTAAAGCGTGTTCCACATGAAGGAGCGGATGAAGAAGATGATCAAGAGCACGATGATCGGCGAAATGTCGATGCCGCCGAGATTGGGCAGAATGCGGCGGATGGGGCGCAGAACCGGTTCCGTGACATTGAACAGAAAGCTGCCGATGGCGTTCACGAACTGGTTGCGGGAATTGATGACGTTGAAGGCGTAAAGCCAGGAAAAAATAGCGCTGGCGATCAGCACCCACGTATAGAGGTTCAAGGCCAGATCGATGGTCTGAAACAGGGCAAGCATCAATATCTCCGTATCTTGGTTGCAAGACATTTAGACATTGAACCGTGAACCGGCAAGTGTCGCGCCGGATCGTAATGATCTTTGGTCTGATCGACCGACGGTCATCACAATCTGGTTCATGGCTTTGCAGCGGGATTTTAGACGAAACCGCTCACACTTTTCGTCATCCCGCTGGTGAGGGCTGGCGATTCCTGTGATATCGCTCTATTGCAAAGCTCTCATATTGTCTCGCGAGCACCCAGCCGATGTCCCTCCCTTCCGCCGAAAACCGTTTCGGTGCATTCCGGCATAGTTCCTATCGCCGCTTTTTCAGCGCCCGGTTTTTTTCCGCCTTCGCCATCCAGATCGTCAGCGTCTCGGTCGGCTGGCAGATGTATGAGGTGACCGGCAACGCCTTTTATCTCGGTCTGATCGGTCTTTTCCAGTTTCTGCCGTCGCTGCTTCTGATCCTCGTCACCGGAACGGTCGCCGACCGGCACAATCGTCGGCGCATCATGGCCATATGCCTGCTGATTGCCGCGCTGTGCGCTGTCGCTCTTCTGGGTCTTACGCTGACGCACAGCTTTTCCCCCTGGCCGGTCTTCGCCATTCTTGTCGTCTTCGGCATAGAGCGCGCCTTCATGGGACCGGCGGTCCAGTCGCTGGCGCCCAATCTCGTGCCGGTGGAGGATTTGCCCAACGCCATCGCCTGGAATTCCTCTTCCTGGCAGATGGCGTCCATTCTCGGTCCCGTCGCCGGCGGCCTGCTTTATGGCCTCGGTGCTTCGGTCGCCTATAGTGTGGCATTCGTGCTCTTCATTGTATCGGCCACGCTTGCGGTGACGATCCGCAAGCCGGAACAACGCGGCCCGGCAAAAGCCATCAGCCTTGAAACCATGCTTGCCGGGTTCAAATTCATCGCGCAGGAAAAAATCGTTCTCGGTGCGATCTCGCTCGATCTTTTCGCGGTGCTGCTGGGCGGCGCGGTTGCGCTGATGCCTATTTTTGCCAAGGAAGTGCTGACGCTCGGGCCATGGGGTCTCGGGCTTCTGCGGGCAGCGCCCGGTATTGGGGCCATCACCGTTGCGGTCATTCTGGCCTTCAAGCCCATTCGTCACCACGCCGGCCTGCTGATGTTTACCGGCGTCGGCCTCTTCGGCATCTCCACGGTGGTTTTCGGGCTTTCGCAAACCGCGTGGCTGTCCATCGCTGCGCTGGTGGTCATGGGCGCATCCGACATGGTGTCGGTTTATGTGCGGGAAACACTGATCGCACTGTGGACGCCGGATGAGGTGCGCGGGCGTGTGAATGCCGTGAACATGGTGTTCGTCGGCGCATCGAACGAGCTGGGTGAGTTCCGCGCCGGCACCATGGCGCATGTCGTCGGGGCCGTACCGGCCGTTATCATCGGCGGGGCGGGCACGCTTGCTGTGGCGGTCATCTGGGCGCTCGGTTTCTCCAAGCTGCGCAAGATCGATAATCTGGACGCGCCGCACTGATGGCGATGGGTCTTAGATCGTTTTGGCTTTTCTTCGAATCGCAAAAACGATCTAACTTTTATTTTTACGCATTTTCCGGACGTAAAACCGCTGCGCACTTTTACTGGAAATGCTCTAGCGCTGCGCCTTGCCCTCAAAAACCAGATCGAGGAAATTGCCGAGCCATGCCCTGAGCGGCGTGTCGAACAGCATGCGGCCTTCCAGATGCTGGCTGCCCACCTGCGCATTGGGCATGCCGAAGCGCTGCGCGCCGCGCACCACCCAGCTATGCATCATGGCGCGGGTCAGTTCGGCGTGAAACTGCAGGCCCCAGGCGTTTTTTCCGTAGCGGTAGGCCTGATTGGGATAGGTTTCGCCCGAGGCCAGAAGTTCGGCTCCGCGCGGCAGCTCGAACCCTTCCTTGTGAAAATGATAGACCATCTTCGGCCAATGCGGCATCAGAAGCCGCCCATGTTCGGTGGCATGAAGCGGATACCAGCCGATCTCCACCTTGCCCTCCCTGTCGGCCTCCACCTTGCCGCCGAGATGTTTGGACAGCATCTGCGCGCCGAGACAGATGCCGAGAAAGGGCTTGTTTTCCTTCAACGGCACCTTCAACCAATCGATTTCGGCTTTGACGTAGTCATGAGAATCGTTGGCGCTCATCGGGCCGCCGAAGATGATGGCGCCCGCGTGTTTCTCCAGCGTTTGCGGCAGGTCATCGCCGAGCGCAGGGCGCCTTATATCCAGACGATAGCCTTTTTCCACCAGCATCTGGCCGACGCGGCCGGGCGTGGAACGTTCCTGATGCAGGACGATGAGCAGCGATGGTTGTTTTCTCTGTTGCCTGGAAGGGTCAAACAGCATCGTCTTCGTTTTCGCTTTCTTCAGCGGGCCCGGACCTCGTGGCGGCCTGCTGACGTTGCAGAACCCTGTCGCGCACGGATACACCAAGCAGGTCGGCGACTCGCCAGATCACATGGTCTTCCATTTCGCTTCGTTCGCCGTCAGCGTAGACAATATCCCATAATATGCCAATAAGCTCCACGCGCTGATCTTCATCCAGATGGCGGCGTATATCGGTGGTGAAGCGGTAATAATCGACGGCTTCCTTGCCGGCCTCCTGGCCGGCGGCGAGAAGCGCGTCCAGCTTTCCGGCATCGAGATGATAATAATCCTGCAGGATTTCGCGCAGGCGGTCACGCTCGCTTTTCGAGACGGTGCCATCCGCTTCCATGACCTGGAAACAGAGGGCGGCCACCGCCACCCTCAGATCGTCCGGGCTGAAATCATCCCCATGCGGGCCAACGAGGTTCTGAATAAACGACTGTATTTGCTGGAACATCGATATCCTGTTCGTCAGAAGAGTTTGAGCCGGGTCTTGGGTTCGGCTTCCGCGCCGGGTTTCTTGACGCCCGGATCATCTGGCGCGCCGCCGAAAAACGGCACGGCTTCCGCTTTTTCATCCGTGGCATCGGTTTCCACTGGCGCTTCGATTGTGACCGGCTTTTTCTCCTGCGGGACCGATACGGCCGGCTTGACCTCGATCGGTGCGGCCGGGGCTGGTTTCGGTTCGACGCGTGTCTCCGGCGCGGCTTCGACAATGATCGTCTTCGCGGCCGGTTCGGCCCGTGCGGGTGCTGCGGCAATCGCGTTTTCGATTGTCAGGTCTTCGACGGGCGCTTCGAGCTGGCCGAAAGGCGCTTTCCATTCGAAAGCATCGAGACGGCCAGTGACCGGCGAGACGGGCAGCCATTTTTCCGAAACGACGCCGTCTGCCACCCAGGCGGGGTCGCGCGGCGCGCGCAGCGCCTGCGCCATCCAATAGCGCACACGGCCCTGATCGCCGGTTTCGGCCTCCTCGATATCTGCCATCAAGAGGAAGATGCTCTCGCGCGGTTCGATCCGGGCGGCGGCCTCGGCCTTAGCCCGCGCCTTGGCGAATTCCTTGGCGTCGAGCGCCGCCTGTGCCACCGCGAACAGGGATTCGATGTTGTTGGGCTTCAGGCTTTCCAGCCGCTCGGCCCGTTTCAGCCGGTCGATGGCGGTATCGCCGCTGCGTGCCCGGACATAAAGTTCGGCGATCTGCGGGTGCGGATCGTTCTTCCAGACGGGTTCCAGAACCGTGGCCGCCTTGCGCAGATTGTCTTCCCGGAGATAGGATTTCGCCGCGATCAGCGCTGCCGGAACCAGGCTCTTGGCAAGCTTGAGAGCGTGCTTGGCGTCCTCGCGCGCGCCAACCGGATCGCTTTCCAGCTTTTCGCCGGCCTTGGCGGTAAGAAGCACGGCTTTCAGACGTTCCGCCTCACCGCGTTCGATAACGCCGGCCGCCTTCTGCTGGTCGAGCAGGCGGATAGCATCGTCCCACTGTCCGTTGCGGCAGCGGTTTTCCAGCGTCGCCTGCGCGGCCCAGGGCAGATAGGGGGCCTTTTCCGCAGCATCCTCGGCATATTGCTGGGCGGCTTCATAGGCGCCCTGACGGCGGGCCTCGATATAAAGGCCGCGAAGGCCAAGTTCGCGAGTCTCGGGATCGCGGGCCATGGCTTCGAATTTGCGCCGCGCCTCGTCATACTTGCCTTCGATGAGATCCGCCTGCGCATCGAGCAGGTGGATCAGCGGCTCCTGATCGGCGCTGAGTAACCCCTGAGTGCGGGCCGTCATCTTGCGGGCGAGGATGGCATTGCCGGCCCCGGCGGCGATGAGCCCGGTGGAAAGCGCCTGATAACCCCGGTCGCGTTTGCGGGCGCGGAAATAACGACGGGCGGCATTGGGCGAGGTCCAGATAGCATTGACGATCCACCAGACCAGCATGACGGCGGCGACCAGCGCCGCGATGATGGAGGCGGCGACCATCAGGCTCATTTCGATCAGCTGGCCCTGCCAGACGATGGAAAGCACACCCGGCCTGTCGGCCAGCCAGGAGAAACCGAAGCCGAGAGCCAGAACGATAACGGCGAAAGTCAGAATTCTGGTCATGCCCTTACCCCTGCCTGCCGGTGCTGGTGATGGCGCGGTTCAACGTGCCGCCGACCAGATTTTCGACCTCGATGCGCGCATCCAGCGATTTCTTGTAATCGGCGGATGCCCCCTTGGCGGCATCGGGAAGACCGTTCCACTCAAGTGCTGCGCCCTGCAGGTCGCCGTTGCGCAGCTTGTTTTCCATGCGCGCGATCATGGCGTCCGGGGTCTCGCCCTCGATATTTCCGACCGGGCGCACCTTTACCAACGAAAAGGCGCTTTCGGTCAGGCGTTCCATGATGCCCTGATTGGGGTCAGGCTGGTTGATGGCGGAAAGCATCGCATTGGCGACGTCAGGAAATTTCTGCATCAGTTCCGAACGTGACGGCACCCCGGTTGCGGCGAAGGATTGCAGCGATGCTATGGCCGGATCGTCGGGCGTTACCTTGGAGAGCGTGTCGAGTTCCGTCAGGAACGGCCCACCACGATCGATCGCGGCCTTCAGGGCGGCGGAAGCGATGGCGCGGGCGACTTCGATATCGTCGCGAGGCTCGTTGATCTTGGCTTCCGCATCCGCAAGACGGCGTGTCAGTTCCGCCGTCGCCGATGCCTGCGCGGATCGCTCCGACTGGAGGGTGGATTCCAGCGCGGCGATTTTTTCCGACAGCCCATCCACCTGCGGAGCCTCACCCTTTGCGCCTTCGAGGGTTGCGACGCGCTGTTCCAGCGCTGAGGTGTCGGCGGCCGGCGCATTGGCAAGCTGCTGACGCAAGCTGCCGAGATCGGTTTTCAGTGCGGCGATTTCCTCGCTTCCCGTCGTGCCTGCATTGAAGGAGGGCAGGATGCCGGCATATTGCATGCTGCCTGCGGCGGCGAGCGCCACAAGGCCGCCGACGATACCTGCCGCGATCAGGCCGGAGGTCGCGGCCTGTTTGCGTTCCGCCTGCTGCGGTGTGGAGGGCTTTGCCGGCCCTGAGGCGGAGGTCGCCGTCGTTGGTTTTGCGGCGGTGGCGCCGCTGGATGCGCTGGAGGACGCTGTGGAGCCGAAGGCCGGCTTCGCAGCCGTTGCTGCAGCCGCAGCGGCGCTCGTGCCAATGGTGCCCGTCGACGGTTTTGTATCGGCTTTGGGCGGAACAGGGGCCGGCGAGACGGGCTCTTTCTGCCTGTCTGCGGGCTGGTTGTCTGCGGCGCTCTCAGCCTTCGGTGCCGTGGCTACGGATTCCGCTTTGCCGACATTGGGTTCGGGCTCGATAGGGGTTTTCTTGGGCTGGTCCCAGATGGGGGCGGGGTTGCCCGTTGCGGCTGCTTCGGGCTTTGTGTCCGAAACTCCGGGCTCTGCGGTGGCCTCAGGTGTTTTGTCGCCGGGCTTTTCGTCCGTCTTGGCAGCGTCCACGTCGACGGAAATTGCTTTCACGTCTTTCGCGTCCAGGTCGATGGTGACCGGTTCGGCTTTGGACTTGGAGTGGCGTGGCGGCTTTCCCGATACCATGACAACCTCATTTCTGCCTGCAGTAATCTAAACCTAGTCAGTGACGGCGGCAAAGGAAAGAGGCGAGCTCGAATTAGGTTCCAGGGTTATGGCGTAGAAGTTCAAACATCGCGGCCTCGCTCGGTTCTTCGGCGGCCTTGGCGTTTGCGCGGAAGATTTCCGGAACGAGAGAAAACACGTTGCGGCTGATGCAGATGAATTGTGTCGTTGCCAGCGCCGCCACGTATTTTTCCGTCGATACGTGATGGAAAAAGGCCCGCGCCGCTTCCGATGAATAGAGCAGGACCACATCGGCAGCGCTTTCGGCAAGCGCCGTCTCAAGCATCGTCTCCGAAATGTCGGAGGGTAGCATCTCGTAACAATCGACCGTTCTGAAGGGAATGCCGGCGGCGGCAAGGCCTTCCTCGAAGACAGCGCCACGGGGCCTGCCGGCGAGATAGAGCAGGGGTTCTTCTTTGGCAAACAGAGTCTGGTGCTCAGTCACCAGCGCGGTCAGACTCACGGCGTCGCCGGAGGCGGTGAAAATCTGTTCGAAGCCGGTTTTTTCCGCTGCTTCCGCCGTTGCTCCGCCGACGGCAAAAAGCGGTTTTGACAGATAGGGTGCCAGCCCGTCCCGTGATGTTTCCAGCGCCCGCAGCGCCTCGGCGCTGGTCACCGCGATGGCCGCCAGCGGGGCGGATAGCGCGGAGACGGCGCGTTCCCCATGATGGGCAGGGTAAAACAGCGGAATAAGGACCGGTTCGTGGCCAAGCGCTTCAAGCTTTGCGGCCGTCCTTTCGCCCGAACGCTGCGGTCGGGTGACGACGATCCGCATCGTCTCAGCTCCAGCCTTCGAAGAAATTGCTGCCCGCCTTGGCGCGCACGTCTTCGCCGGCCTGCCGGCCGAGCTTTGCCGCATCGCGGCGGTTGCCGGAGATTTCGATGCCGTGGCTCGTCTGGCCATCGGGAGTGAGGATCAGTCCGGAAAAATGCAATTCCTCACTATGGCAGGTGGCGTAGCCGGCAATCGGCGTGCGACAGGAGCCATCGAGTGCTGCCAGAAAGGCGCGCTCGCAGGTCACGGCATCATGAGTGGGCTTGTCGTTTATGGGAGCGAGCAGCTCGTCCATGCGCGTATCGCCGATGCGGCTTTCCACGCCGATAGCCCCCTGGGCCGGAGCAGGAGGGAATTCCTTCGGGTCGAGAATTTCCGTCGGCACATTGTCCTTACCAAGTCTCTTCAGGCCGGCAAAGGCGAGAAGCGTCGCATCCGCCTGACCTTCTTCCAGCTTGCGCAGGCGGGTATCGACCTGACCGCGAAAAATGATGACGCTCAGATCCGGCCGCAGGCGGCGGATCAGCGCCTGGCGGCGCAGGGATGCGGAGCCGACAACGGCGCCCTGCGGCAGCTCCAGCAGCTTGGGTGCGGTGCGGCCGATGAAGGCATCGCGTATGTCTTCGCGCGGCAGGAAAGCGGACAGATAGAGGCCTTCGGGCAGAAGGGTCGGCATGTCCTTGGAGGAATGCACGGCCATATCGAGTTCGCCGGACAGAAGCTGGCTTTCCAGCTCCTCGGTAAACAGGCCCTTGCCGCCGATCTCCGACAAAGCGCGATCGGTTATCCGGTCGCCCTTGGTGGACAGCACGACGATTTCGAACATTTCTTCCGGCAGCCCATGCGCCGCCATCAGCCGGTTGCGCGTCTCGTAAGCCTGCGCGAGCGCCAGCGGGCTGCCGCGCGTGCCGATTCGGAAAGGTTTTGTTTGCATCCGCGTCTATCCATTGTTACCGGAGTTGTCTTAGACCAACTCAGCGCATGATCGCAATGAACGAACAGATTTGATGACCCCCTTTCTTCGTATTCTCGGCATAGAGACAAGCTGCGACGAAACCGCCGCATCCATTGTGGTTCGGCATGCGGACGGCCATGGCGAGATTGTCTCCGACGTCGTTTTGTCGCAGCTTGAGGAACACAGCGCCTATGGCGGCGTAGTGCCGGAAATTGCCGCGCGCGCCCATGTCGAGGCGCTGGATACGCTGGTGGAAGAAGCGCTGGAGCAGGCGGGTGTGACCCTTGCCGATGTCGACGCCATCGCCGCCACCTCCGGCCCCGGCCTCATCGGCGGCCTGCTGGTGGGTTTGATGACGGGCAAGGCCATCGCCAAGGCGGCCGGCAAGCCGCTTTACGCCATCAACCATCTGGAAGGCCACGCGCTGACGGCGCGCCTCACCGATGGTCTGTCTTTTCCCTATCTGATGCTGCTCGTCTCCGGCGGCCATACCCAGTTGGTGCTGGTGCGTGGCGTGGGCGATTATGAGCGTTGGGGCACCACCATCGATGACGCGCTGGGGGAGGCCTTCGACAAGACCGCGAAACTTCTGGGCCTGCCCTATCCCGGCGGGCCTGCGGTCGAGAAGGCGGCGGCGAAGGGTGATCCGAACCGTTTTCCGCTTCCGCGTCCCATGGTCGGCGAAGCACGGCTCGATTTTTCCTTTTCCGGCCTGAAGACGGCGGTGCGGCAGGCGGCGACCGCCATCGCGCCGCTTTCCGTGCAGGATATTGCCGATATCTGCGCCTCGTTCCAGAAAGCGGTGTCGCGCACGCTCAAGGATCGGATCGGTCGTGGCCTTGCCCGTTTCAGGCAGGAATTTCCGCATACAGAAACCGAGCCTGCTCTGGTCGTCGCCGGCGGCGTCGCCGCCAATCAGGAAATCCGCCAGACGCTGCAATCGCTTTGCGATACCCATGGCTTCCGCTTCGTCGCGCCGCCGCACCGGCTCTGCACGGATAATGCCGCGATGATCGCCTGGGCGGGGCTGGAGCGCATGGCGGACGGCCGGGACCCCGATCCGCTCGAAATCCCGCCGCGTTCGCGCTGGCCGCTGGATGGGAGGGCGGAGACATTGATCGGTTTCGGTAAAAGGGGAGCCAAGGCCTGATGCAGCGGGAGAAAATCGTCGTCATCGGCGCCGGCGCCTTCGGAACAGCGCTCGCCGTCGTCATCGCTTTGGAAAACCGGCATGACGTGACCCTGCTCGGCCGCGATCCGTCCCTGATGGCCGACCTCAGGAGCGACCGCGTGCACGAGGCGGCACTGCCGGGCGTCGATCTGCCGGATGCGCTTGAATTTTCCGCCGAGCCCGATGTTCTGGCCGGCGCCGGCATCGTCCTCTTCGCCATGCCCTCGCAGGCTCATGCCGATGCGGCGCGTCATTACGGCCCTTATCTGGCTAATGACTCAATCATTGTCACCTGCGCCAAGGGGATCGACCGCAGCTCCGGCCGGCTGCTGACGGAACTTCTGGAGGCGGAACTGCCGCATCATCCGATTGCGGTTCTGTCCGGTCCGGGCTTTGCGGCTGACATAGCGCGTGGTTTGCCCACGGCCATGGCGATTGCGGCGGAAGATGCGACGATAGCCGAGCGGCTTGCGACCACGATTTCCGGCAAGACCTTCCGGCTTTATGCCTCGACCGACCGTATCGGCGTGCAGCTTGGCGGGGCGCTGAAGAATGTTCTTGCCATTGCCGCCGGCATCGTCGAAGGCGCGGGTCTTGGCGATTCCGCCCGGGCGGCGTTGATTTCGCGCGGGCTTGCCGAAATGTCGCGTCTCATCGTTGGGATGGGTGGAAAGGCGGACACGGTGCGCGGCCTCTCGGGCCTTGGCGATCTGGTGCTAACCGCCACCAGCCACCAGTCGCGAAACCTGCGTTTCGGTATCGCGCTCGGCCGGGGTGAGGGTAAGGATATGTCCGGCGGGCTGGTGGAGGGCGCTTTCGCGGCAGCCGTCGCCGCCCGGCTCGGGGAAAGTCACGCTGTCGACATGCCGGTTACCGAAGCGGTGGCCGCTATCATTGACGGCAATCTGGATGTGGCGAGCGCCATGCAACAATTGATGACACGGCCCATCACCACCGAATGAGGGCGGGTCTTCGCTCCAAACCGCTGACGCGTTTGGAAGACATGTTTTAACGAGGAGACGAAAATGCTGTTTGCCTTTATCTGCAAGGACAAGCCCGGCCATCTGAATGTGCGCATGGAAACGCGCCCGGCGCATCTGGAGCATCTGAACAAGCTGAATGCCGAGGGCACGCTGAAGATCGCCGGCCCGTTTCTGGATGCCGAAGGCAAGCCGAACGGCAGCCTCGTGATTGTTGACGCCGCCGATATCGATGCCGCGAAGGCTCTCGCCGATGCCGACCCCTACGCCAAGGCCGGCCTGTTCGAAAGCGTTGACGTGAAGCCCTATAATTGGGTCTTCAACAATCCGGGAGCATGACCGGACATGGCGAATTACTGGCTTTACAAGTCCGAGCCGTTCAAATGGTCCTGGGAAATGCAGAAGGCCAAGGGCGAGGCGGGCGAAGAATGGACCGGCGTGCGCAATTATCAGGCGCGCAACAACATGCGCGCCATGAAGATCGGCGACAAGGGTTTCTTCTACCACTCCAATGAGGGGCTGGATGTCGTCGGCATCGTCGAAGTCTGCGCGTTGTCGCATCCGGACTCGACCGCCGAAGGCGATCTGAAATGGGATTGCGTGGATATCCGCGCCGTGTGCGACATGCCGCAGCCCGTTTCGCTGAAGGATGTGAAGGCCAACCCCAAGCTGGCGAAGATGTCGCTTGTTACTTCCATGCGGCTTTCCGTGCAGCCGGTGACGGAAGAGGAATATCTCGAGATCTGCCGCATGGGCGGTCTCGCCAACCCGCCGAAGTCACCGGACTGATGCTTCGTTGAGGACCGATCCCGAACGCTTCATTCTCGACA
The DNA here is from genome assembly GCF_004005385.1 of Agrobacterium sp. CNPSo 2736. Classification (NCBI taxonomy): domain Bacteria; kingdom Pseudomonadati; phylum Pseudomonadota; class Alphaproteobacteria; order Hyphomicrobiales; family Rhizobiaceae; genus Agrobacterium; species Agrobacterium sp. CNPSo 2736. The sequence goes on from NZ_RZTX01000004.1 coordinate 267,177, forward strand.
ATACCGCCATCATGCATCCGCCGCATGTGCCGGAGTTGCGTCTTCATCTCGCCACTGAAGCCCATGAGCTGTGGCTGAAGACGGAGGAGGAGCTGGAAGCGATCGGCCTGCCGCCGCCCTTCTGGGCCTTCGCCTGGGCCGGCGGGCAGGGGCTTGCCCGCTACGTTCTCGATCATCCCGACAGCGTTTCCGGCAGGCGCGTGCTGGATTTCGCCAGCGGCTCCGGTCTGGTCGCCATCGCTGCGGCAAAGGCGGGCGCGGATACTGTTCTGGCGGCCGATATCGATCCGTGGACAGAGACGGCCATTCGGCTGAACGCGGCTCTCAATAACGTGGACATTGCTTTCACCGGGCTTGATCTGGTTGGAAAACCGGTTGAGGCGGATGTTCTGCTGGCCGGCGACGTGTTTTACGACCGCGCCTTTGCCGATCTTCTCGTACCGTGGTTTCTGGAACTGACGGAAAAAGGCGTGAGCGTTCTCGTCGGCGATCCCGGACGCGCTTATTTGCCCAAAGAGCGGCTCCGCGCGGAGGCGACCTATCAGGTGCCTGTGACGCGGGCGCTGGAAGACAGCGAAGTGAAGAAGACCACGGTGTGGCGTTTCATCTGATCAGCGCATCGCGCATTTGCAGCAAAACCGCTTCTTGCCGGAAATACTCTATGGCCGAATAATGCAGACACCATGCTCGTAGGCGCAGGCGTCGCCAGCGGTCGCAGCACGGACATCGATGATTTTCGCTTTTGGCGCAAGTTGCGCGCCCGTCGCAACCGTTGCGCTTTTCCGTGAAAGCCGGCCGCCAATTGCGAAATAATTGCCATTGCCGCGAACGCGCAGCGCCGATATCGCACCGACGTAAGTGCCGCCGGGGAGGGTGGATGGCAGCCCGTCCGTGGAGAAGCTTACCTGCGATTGACGGTGTTGATAGTTGTGCTGATAATCACGGCGGCCATAAGAATTCTCTGCCGCCGCTGGAGGCGCCACGGTGAAAATGACGCCTGCGACCATCATGGTCAAAGCGGCGATTCGGCGCTGTAACATGAGCCTCATTCTCCGGATTTTCTTGGTTAACCAAAGGTAAATTACACGATTCATGAATTACGTAAAGGTAAATATTTTAGGGGCGTAAATCTTGGAAACGCTCGATTTTTTATTTTGACGCAAAAAAATTCCAAAAAAAATTCGTGAACCAATCGATTAAATTGGAATCGGCCATGAAATGTGCTTGTCGTGATGCTCCCATGTGATTAAACGTCGCGGTTGGTGCAATGCACATTCTTTCGTCATGTGCTGTTGCTTGGGGGCGTCCTGTCTGGTGGGCGCACGGGAAAACGCCGCGAGGTTCTGATGGCGAATGCGACTAATAACCGGCCTCTGTCGCCGCATCTTCAAATTTACAAGCCGATTCCGACGATGGTTGCTTCCATCGTGCACCGCATCACAGGCGGCGCGCTTTATTTCGGAACGCTTCTGGTTGCCTGGTGGCTGATCGCCATCGCCTCGGGTCCGGCCTATTACGACTGGGTCAACTGGGCGATGGGTACGATCGTCGGCAGGCTCATCCTGATCGGATATACCTGGGCTCTGGTTCATCACATGCTTGGCGGCCTTCGCCATTTCATGTGGGATCTGGGCTATGGTTTCGAGAAGCACTTTACCACCAAGCTGGCAAAGGCCTCGTGGGTGGTGTCGATCTGTCTGACCGCGCTGATCTGGGTCATTGCCCTGATCGTGCGCTGAGGAGATTTTTCATGGATATGCGTACACCTCTCGGAAAGGTTCGCGGCCTCGGCTCCGCCAAGGAAGGCACCGACCATTTCTGGCGTCAGCGCGTGACTGCGGTCGCCAACGTTCCGCTGCTCCTCTTCTTCGTGGTCTTTCTCATCAAATACGCCGGCGCGCCCTATCCGGAAGTCGTTGCCGCGCTGTCTAACCCGCTCGTCGCGGTCATCATGGCTCTGGTGCTGGTTTCCGGCCTCATTCACATGAAGCTCGGCATGCAGGTCATCATCGAAGACTACGTTCACGCCGAGGTTTCGAAGCTCGTTCTTCTGATGCTCAATATGTTTTTCGCGATTTTGATTGGCGGCCTTTCCATCTTCGCCATTCTGAAAATCGCATTCGCAGGATAAGTCCGCCATGGCATCGATCAGTTCACCTTCCCAGAATGGCAAGGCCTACACCTATGTCGATCACTCCTATGACGTGATCGTGGTGGGCGCCGGCGGCGCGGGTCTGCGCGCAACGCTCGGCATGGCGGAACAGGGTTTCCGCACGGCCTGCATCACCAAGGTTTTCCCGACGCGCTCCCACACGGTTGCGGCGCAGGGCGGCATTGCCGCATCGCTCACCAACATGACGCCCGACTGTTGGCAGTGGCACCTTTACGACACCGTAAAGGGCTCCGACTGGCTCGGTGACGTCGACGCGATGCAATATCTCGCCATGGAAGCGCCGAAGGCGGTCTATGAGCTTGAGCATTACGGCGTGCCTTTCTCGCGCAACGAAGAAGGCAAGATCTACCAGCGTCCGTTCGGCGGTCACATGCAGAATTACGGCGAAGGCCCGCCGGTGCAGCGCACCTGCGCCGCCGCCGACCGTACCGGCCACGCCATTCTGCACACGCTTTATGGCCAGTCGCTGCGTAACAATGCGGAATTCTTCATCGAATATTTCGCGCTCGACCTCATCATGTCTCCGGATGGCCGCTGCACCGGCGTCGTCGCCTGGAACCTCGATGACGGCACAATCCATCGCTTTGCCGCTAAGATGGTGGTGCTGGCGACCGGCGGTTATGGCCGCGCCTACTTCTCGGCGACCTCGGCCCATACCTGCACCGGCGACGGCGGCGGCATGATCGCCCGCGCTGGCCTGCCGCTTCAGGACATGGAATTCGTTCAGTTCCACCCGACCGGTATTTACGGCGCAGGCTGCCTGATTACCGAAGGCGCGCGCGGCGAAGGCGGTTATCTCGTCAACTCCGAAGGCGAGCGCTTCATGGAGCGTTATGCGCCTTCCGCCAAGGACCTTGCGTCGCGTGACGTTGTCTCGCGCTGCATGACGATGGAAATCCGTGAAGGCCGCGGCGTCGGCAAGAACAAGGACCACATTTTCCTGCATCTCGATCACCTCGATCCGGCGATCCTGCATGAGCGTCTTCCGGGCATTTCCGAAAGCGCGAAGATTTTTGCCGGTGTCGATGTGACCCGCGAGCCGATCCCGGTCCTGCCGACGGTTCACTACAATATGGGCGGCATTCCGACCAACTATTGGGGTGAAGTGCTGAATGCCGATGCCAACAACCCGGAGCGCATCGCGCCCGGCCTGATGGCTGTTGGCGAAGCCGGCTGCGCCTCCGTTCACGGCGCCAACCGCCTCGGTTCCAACTCTCTGATCGACCTCGTGGTCTTCGGCCGTGCAGCCGCGATCCGCGCCGCTCAGGTCATCAATCGTGACGAGGCTGTTCCCGCTCTCGATACGGCTGCCTGCGACAGGATCATGGAGCGCTTCGACAGCCTGCGTTACGCCAACGGCTCGAGGCCGACGGCGGTGCTGCGCGACAAGATGCAGCGCGCCATGCAGGACGATGCGGCCGTGTTCCGCACGCAGGAATCGCTGGAAAGCGGTTGCCAGCGTCTTTCCGCCATCTGGAAGGAACTGCCTGACGTCAAGGTCACCGACCGTTCGATGGTCTGGAACTCCGATCTGGTCGAGACGCTCGAGCTGCACAACCTCATGGCCAACGCGATCACCACGGTCTATGGCGCGGAAGCGCGCAAGGAAAGCCGCGGTTCGCACGCCCGCGAGGATTTCGTCGATGGTCCGTTCGCCGGTCGCGACGACGTGAACTGGCGCAAGCACACGCTTGCCTGGGTCAGCCCGGAAGGCGACGTCAAGCTCGACTACCGCCCTGTTCACACCGACCTCATCGCCGACGGCATCGATCCTAAAAAGATCGAGCCGAAGGCGCGCGTCTACTGATTTGAGGAACTGGATATGGTTGAACTCGCTCTCCCCAAGAATTCCCAGATCAGCGAAGGCAAGGTCTGGCCGAAGCCGGACGGCGCCAAGAATGTGCGCGAATACCGCATCTATCGCTGGAACCCGGATGACGGCCAGAACCCGCGCATCGACACTTTCTATATCGACGTCGATGATTGCGGACCGATGGTTCTGGATGCGCTTCTCTACATCAAGAACAATATCGACCCGACGCTGACGCTGCGCCGCTCCTGCCGCGAAGGCATTTGCGGTTCCTGCGCCATGAACATCGACGGCACCAACACGCTCGCCTGCACCAAGGGCATGGAAGAGATCAACGGCACGGTGAAGGTTTATCCGCTGCCGCACATGCCTGTCGTGAAGGACCTCGTTCCCGATCTGTCGAATTTCTACGCCCAGCATCGCTCCATCGAGCCCTGGCTGAAGACGGTTTCGCCGACGCCCGCCAAGGAATGGAAGCAGAGCCATGAGGACCGCTTGAAGCTCGACGGTCTTTATGAGTGCATTCTCTGCGCCTGCTGCTCCACCTCCTGTCCCAGCTACTGGTGGAATGGCGACCGTTATCTCGGTCCGGCCGTTCTGCTGCAGGCCTATCGCTGGCTGATCGACAGCCGCGATGAGGCAACCGGCGAGCGTCTGGACAATCTCGAGGACCCGTTCCGTCTCTATCGCTGCCACACCATCATGAACTGCGCGCAGGCCTGCCCGAAGGGCTTGAACCCGGCCAAGGCGATCGCGGAAATCAAGAAGATGATGGTCGAGCGCCGCGTTTAAAGGCGATTCGCTGACGACAGAAAATCTAGCGGGCTGCGGTCTCGACCGCGGCCCTTTTTACAACCCGGCGTGGGAAAATTCGGTAAAAATCGACCGAAATGGTAATTATCCCGGCCATCGCTTGCGCAAGATAAGGCTTTGGTAATAATTCAGCCTTCTTGTTTGATCATGATCTTTCCGGAAGCGAGAGAATCGGGAGCTTGATATGCAATTCAGATATGTGGTGACGGGCCTTGCGGTTGTGATGACTCTCGCCGGTTGCCAACGTACCTCCTACGATTACAACAACAACGGCAGCAACAATCCCGGTTATACGCCGCCTTTGCAGGCGCAGCCGGTCCCCTCCGTGCAGTCCGGCGCCCTGCCGCCGCCCGGTGGCGCCACGGGCGGCCAGTTCCCGTCGGCACCTGCTTCGGCGGCCCCCGGTGGAACCAATGTCGCTTCTGCCGCTCCGCCGGCGGCCGCACTTGACGTTACCAAGGAATCCATGGTCGGCAATTGGCGCGTTTCCAATGGCGGCGCCAATTGCGACATGTTCCTGACGCTCACCAATCTCGGCAGCGGCTCGCGTGGCGGCACGCGCGGTTGCGCGGGCGAGCTGACGGCGATGGGGTCCTGGGAAGTGTCCGGCAAGATGGTTCTCTTCAAGAACCGTTCGGGTGACACGATTGGCCGCGTCTACAAGAGCGCCGATGCGCGCTTTGATGGCACGACCAATAGCGGCCAGCCGCTCAGCCTCAGCCGATGAGTCTTTCCGGTGCAGCCGGAGCGCTCTTTTCGCTCTAAGCCTGTCCATTCGTCGCGGGTGCCTTTGTGCGCCCGCGTCCGAGGCGTTTATCCATGAAGCCCTTGCCCGATTACAATCATAGTGTCGTTGAACAGCTCAACGCATTGACGGCAGCTGGCACCTTGCAGGCCGATGCCGCCCAGCTTGGCGTGGCGGCGCATCTGGACCGTATCCTTGCCGATCTGAAGGCGCGCAAGCCCGCCAAGAAGAAGAGCGCGCTCGGCTGGATGTTTGCGCGCAAGTCCGGGCCTGCCGCCTTCGTCAAGGGGCTGTATGTCTATGGCAGCGTCGGCCGCGGCAAGACGATGCTGATGGACATGTTCTATGAGATGGCGCCGGTTTCCTCCAAACGGCGCTGCCATTTTCATGAATTCATGGCGGATGTGCATAATCGTGTGCATGCGCATCGGCAGAAGCTGAAGAATGGCGAAACCAAACAGGCCGATCCGATTCCGCCCGTTGCGGCCCAGCTCCTGGCGGAGGCTGAGCTTTTATGCTTCGACGAATTTACGGTCACGGATATTGCCGATGCGATGATCCTTGCGCGGCTGTTCAGCGAGCTGTTCGCCAATGGCTGCACATTGGTGACGACCTCCAACGTCGTGCCGGACAATCTCTACAAGGATGGTCTCAATCGCGGCCTGTTCCTGCCTTTCGTCGATCTCTTGAAGAAGCATGTTGAGGTGGTGACGCTGGACAGCCCCACCGACTACCGGATGGAGAAGCTGGAAAGCCTTCCCGTCTATGTCACGCCGCTCGACGGTTCGGCGGATCAGGCGATGGACATGGCCTGGCGGCACATGATTGCCGGTCACCTCGTTGCACCGACCGAGATACCCATGAAGGGCCGTTCCATTCTGGTGCCGCGCGCCAGCGGTCGGGTCGCTCGCTTTTCCTTTTCCGATCTTTGCGAAAAGCCGCTTGGGGCTTCCGACTTCCTTGCCATCGCCAATCGTTTCGACACGGTCTTCATCGATCATATCCCGTTCTTGAACGCGGACAAGCGCAACGAGACCAAGCGTTTCATCATCCTCATCGATGCGCTTTACGACCACAGCGTCCGGCTTTTTGCCTCCGCTGCCGCCATGCCGGAAGACCTGCTCGGCAAGCGCAAGGGGACCGAAGGTTTCGAGTTCGATCGCACCGCCTCGCGCCTGTTTGAAATGCGCAGCGCGGATTATCTGGCGCTGCACCACGAAAAACGCCAGAAAGTTTGACACTTTCGTGACGTATTTTCTTACGTTTACGTAAGAAAATAATGATCTAAACGATTGAAAATATTCACCAGAAAAGAATCTGTTGCCAATTTTAGCCAATGGGGCTAATCGGAGTGCGACAATTTGGCTGCCGGTTTGGCGCGGTGAAATTGAATTGAAGCTCAAGAGGAAGCATTCGATGGCTCGCAAAAAAATTGCACTTATTGGTTCTGGCATGATCGGCGGCACGCTGGCGCATCTCGCCAGCCTGAAGGAACTGGGCGATATCGTCCTCTTCGATATTGCCGACGGCATCCCGCAGGGCAAGGGTCTGGATATTGCCCAGTCCGGCCCGGTTGAAGGCTTCAATGCAAAGCTCACCGGCGCTTCCGATTACGCCGCCATCGAAGGCGCTGACGTCTGCATCGTCACCGCTGGCGTTGCCCGCAAGCCGGGCATGAGCCGCGACGATCTTCTCGGCATCAACCTCAAGGTCATGGAACAGGTCGGCGCCGGCATCAAGAAATATGCCCCGAATGCTTTCGTCATCTGCATCACCAACCCGCTCGACGCCATGGTCTGGGCGCTGCAGAAGTTCTCCGGCCTGCCGAAGAACAAGGTCGTCGGCATGGCCGGCGTTCTCGACAGCGCCCGTTTCCGCCTGTTCCTCGCCGAAGAATTCAACGTTTCGGTTGAAGACGTCACCGCCTTCGTTCTAGGCGGCCACGGCGACACCATGGTGCCGCTCGCACGTTACTCCACCGTTGCCGGCGTTCCGCTGACCGATCTCGTCAAGATGGGCTGGCTGACCGCCGAGCGCCTCGAGCAGATCATCCAGCGCACCCGTGACGGCGGTGCGGAAATCGTCGGCCTGCTGAAGACCGGTTCGGCCTATTATGCGCCGGCCGCTTCGGCAATCGAAATGGCTGAATCCTACCTCAAGGACAAGAAGCGCGTTCTGCCCGCCGCTGCCCACCTCTCGGGCCAGTATGGCGTCGACGACATGTATGTCGGCGTGCCCACCATCATCGGTGCCGGCGGTATCGAGCGCATCATCGAGATCGAACTGAACAAGGAAGAAGAAGCCGCCTTCCAGAAGTCCGTCGGCGCTGTCGCTGGTCTTTGCGAAGCCTGCGTCAACATCGCTCCGTCGCTGAAGTAATAGCCTAGCGGCTCCAAACAGGGATTATTCCATGAATATTCACGAATATCAGGCCAAGGCTCTTCTGAAGGGCTACGGCGCGCCGGTTGCTGAAGGCGTCGCCATTCTCAAGGTCGAAGAAGCTGAAGCTGCCGCCAAGCAGCTTCCCGGCCCGCTTTACGTCGTCAAGAGCCAGATCCACGCTGGCGGCCGCGGCAAGGGCAAGTTCAAGGAACTCGGCCCGGACGCCAAGGGCGGCGTTCGTCTGGCGAAGTCCATCGACGAAGTCGTTTCCCACGCCAAGGACATGCTCGGCAACACGCTGGTAACGGCGCAGACCGGTGAAGCCGGCAAGCAGGTCAACCGTCTCTACATCGAAGACGGTGCCGACATTGCCCGCGAACTTTACTGCTCGCTGCTGGTTGATCGTTCAGTCGGTCAGGTTGCTTTCGTGGTTTCCACGGAAGGCGGCATGGACATCGAAGCTGTCGCCCACGACACGCCCGAGAAAATCCACACCATTGCCATCAACCCGGAAAAGGGTGTGAGCGAGGCTGACGTTGCCGCAATCTCCAAGGCTCTCGAGCTTGAGGGTGCTGCAGCCGAAGACGCAAAGTCGCTCTTCCCGATCCTCTACAAGGCCTTCAACGAGAAGGACATGGCTCTCCTCGAGGTTAACCCGCTGATCGTCATGGAAAATGGCCATCTGCGCGTTCTCGACGCCAAGATGTCCTTCGACGGCAACGCGCTGTTCCGCCATGACGATGTCAAGGCGCTGCGCGACGAGACCGAAGAAGACGCCAAGGAAATCGAAGCATCCAAGTGGGACCTCGCTTACGTGGCGCTCGACGGCAACATCGGCTGCATGGTCAATGGTGCAGGTCTTGCCATGGCGACGATGGACATCATCAAGCTTTACGGCAAAGAGCCGGCTAACTTCTGCGACGTCGGCGGCGGCGCCGGCAAGGAGAAGGTTGCGGCAGCCTTCAAGATCATCACGGCCGACCCGAAGGTCGAGGGTATCCTCGTCAACATCTTCGGCGGCATCATGAAGTGCGACGTCATCGCCGAAGGCGTGATTGCCGCGGTGAAGGAAGTCGGTTTGCAGGTTCCGCTCGTTGTTCGCCTCGAAGGCACCAACGTCGAACTTGGCAAGAAGCTTCTCAACGAATCTGGCCTTGCGATTACGGCTGCTGACGATCTGGACGACGCAGCCAAGAAGATCGTCGCGGCGATCAACGGCTAATTGAGGGACCGGAAATAATGTCTATTCTTGTTAATAAAGACACGAAGATCCTTGTTCAGGGTCTGACCGGCAAGACCGGCACCTTCCACACCGAACAGGCGCTTGCCTATTACGGCACGCAGATGGTCGGCGGTATTCACCCGAAGAAGGGCGGCGAAACCTGGACCGGCTCCAAGGGTGAAAGCCTGCCGATCTTCGCAACGGTTGCCGAAGCCAAGGAAAAGACCGGTGCAGACGCATCCGTGATCTACGTTCCGCCGGCAGGTGCAGCAGACGCCATCATCGAAGCCATCGACGCGGAAATTCCGTTCATCACCTGCATCACCGAAGGTATCCCGGTCATGGACATGGTTCGCGTCAAGGCTCGCCTCGACCGCTCCAAGTCGCGCCTGCTCGGCCCGAACTGCCCGGGTATCCTGACGCCGGAAGAATGCAAGATCGGCATCATGCCGGGCTCCATCTTCCGCAAGGGTTCGGTCGGTATCGTTTCGCGTTCGGGCACGCTCACCTATGAAGCCGTGTTCCAGACATCCAACGAAGGCCTCGGCCAGACGACGGCTGTCGGCATCGGCGGCGACCCGGTCAAGGGCACCGAGTTCATCGACGTGCTGGAAATGTTCCTCGCTGACGAAGCCACGCAGTCGATCATCATGATCGGCGAAATCGGCGGCTCGGCTGAAGAAGATGCGGCGCAGTTCCTGATCGACGAAGCCAAGAAGGGCCGCAAGAAGCCGATGGCCGGCTTCATCGCGGGCCGTACGGCTCCGAAGGGCCGCACCATGGGCCACGCCGGCGCTGTCGTTTCCGGCGGCAAGGGTGACGCAGAGTCCAAGATCGCAGCCATGGAAGCGGCCGGCATCAAGGTGTCGCCTTCCCCGGCGCGCCTCGGCAAGACGCTGGTTGAAGTCCTCAAGGGCTGAGACCACATGACATCGGTAACGGGCGGCGTGGCTTCAATGCCACGCTGCCCGATGCCGCAAGGAACGACAGACAGAACGGCATACCGCCCCGGCGGCAGACAGCAATAATCAAAGCGGCAGGCCGGCGAACGGCCCTAACGGCATCGAGGAGGCGGACGGACAAGTCCGCAAGAACACAATGGCAAGGCAAGAAGCGAACGAGCAGTTTCAGATCACGTCGTTTCTGGACGGCGCGAATGCAGCCTATATCGAGCAGCTCTATGCCCGGTACGAAGAGGACCCCTCTTCCGTGTCGCCGGAGTGGCAGAGCTTCTTCAAGGCACTGTCCGATAACCCGGAAGATGTGAAGAAGGCGGCCAAGGGCGCCTCCTGGAAGCGCGCCAACTGGCCGATCCCGGCGAATGGCGAACTGGTTTCCGCACTCGATGGCAACTGGGCCACGGTCGAAAAGGCCATCGAGAAAAAGGTTCAGGCGAAGGCTGAGGCCAAGAGCGCCGATACCGGCAAGCCGGTCAGCGAAGCCGAAGTGCTGCAGGCGACCCGTGACAGCGTTCGCGCCATCATGATGATCCGCGCCTACCGCATGCGCGGCCACCTGCATGCCAAGCTCGACCCGCTCGGCATTGCCGTTGCCGTTGAGGACTATAACGAGCTTTCGCCGAAGTCCTACGGCTTCGAGGAAAGCGATTACGACCGCAAGATTTTCATCGATAACGTGCTCGGCCTCGAATATGCGACCGTGCGTGAAATGATCGATATTCTGGAGCGCACCTACTGCTCCACCATCGGTGTTGAATTCATGCACATGTCCAGCCCGGAAGAAAAAGGCTGGATTCAGGAGCGCATCGAAGGTCCGGATAAGGGCGTCGCCTTCACGGCGGAAGGCAAGAAGGCCATTCTGTCCAAGCTGGTCGAAGCCGAAGGCTACGAGCAGTTCCTCGACGTGCGTTTCAAGGGCACCAAGCGTTTCGGCCTCGATGGCGGTGAATCGCTGATCCCGGCGCTCGAGCAGATCATCAAGCGCGGCGGGCAGGAAGGCCTGGAAGAAGTCGTTCTCGGCATGGCCCACCGTGGCCGCCTGAACGTTCTGACCAACGTCATGGGCAAGCCGCACCGCGCCGTGTTCCACGAGTTCAAGGGCGGTTCGTTCAAGCCTGACGATGTCGAAGGTTCGGGCGACGTGAAGTACCACCTCGGTGCGTCCTCCGACCGCGAATTCGACGGCAACAAGGTTCACCTGTCGCTGACGGCGAACCCGTCGCACCTTGAAATCGTCAATCCCGTTGTCATGGGCAAGGCCCGCGCCAAGCAGGACCAGCTGGCCAAGGTGTGGGACGGCGACATCATTCCGCTGTCCGAGCGCGCCAAGGTGCTGCCGCTCCTGCTGCACGGCGATGCCGCTTTTGCGGGTCAGGGCGTTGTTGCGGAAATTCTCGGCCTTTCCGGTCTGCGCGGCCACCGCGTTGCCGGTACCATGCACTTCATCATCAACAACCAGATCGGCTTCACGACGAACCCGGCCTTCTCGCGTTCGTCGCCCTATCCGTCCGACGTCGCCAAGATGATCGAAGCGCCGATCTTCCACGTCAACGGCGACGATCCGGAAGCGGTCACCTATGCGGCCAAGGTTGCGACCGAATACCGCATGAAGTTCCACAAGCCTGTCGTCATCGACATGTTCTGCTACCGCCGCTTCGGCCATAACGAAGGCGACGAGCCGGCGTTCACGCAGCCGAAAATGTACAAGGTTATCCGTGGCCACAAGACAGTCGCGCGCATCTATGCCGACCGCCTGATCGCGGAAGGCCTGATGAACGAAGGCGAATTCGAGAAGATGAAGGCCGACTGGCGCGCCCATCTCGAGCAGGAATTCGAGGCAGGCCAGTCCTACAAGCCGAACAAGGCCGACTGGCTGGACGGCCAGTGGTCGGGTCTGCGCGCCGCCGACAATGCCGATGAGCAGCGTCGCGGCAAGACCGGCGTGCCGATGAAGCAGCTCAAGGAAATCGGCAAGAAGCTGTCGACCATTCCGGAAGGTTTCAGCGCCCACCGCACGATCCAGCGCTTCATGGAAAACCGCTCGCAGATGGTCGAGACGGGCGAAGGCATCGACTGGGCAATGGCGGAAGCGCTTGCGTTCGGTTCGCTCGTTGCTGACGGCCACAAGATTCGTCTTTCCGGTCAGGATTGCGAACGCGGCACCTTCTCGCAGCGTCACTCGGTCCTCTACGATCAGGAGACCGAAGAGCGTTATATTCCGCTCGCCAACCTTTCGCCGACGCAGGCCCGTTACGAAGTCATCAACTCGATGCTTTCGGAAGAAGCCGTTCTCGGTTTCGAATATGGCTACTCGCTGGCCCGTCCGAATGCGCTGACCCTTTGGGAAGCCCAGTTCGGCGACTTCGCCAACGGCGCGCAGGTGGTGTTCGATCAGTTCATCTCTTCGGGTGAACGCAAGTGGCTGCGCATGTCCGGTCTCGTCTGCCTTCTGCCGCATGGTTACGAAGGTCAGGGCCCGGAACATTCGTCCGCCCGTCTGGAGCGCTGGCTGCAGATGTGCGCCGAAGACAACATGCAGGTTGCCAACTGCACGACGCCGGCCAACTACTTCCACATCCTGCGCCGCCAGGTGAAGCGCGACTTCCGCAAGCCGCTGATCCTGATGACGCCGAAGTCGCTGCTGCGTCACAAGCGCGCCACCTCTTCGCTGGCCGAGCTTGCAGGCGAGTCTTCCTTCCACCGTCTCCTGTGGGACGATGCTGAAGTCATCAAGGACGGCCCGATCAAGCTGCAGAAGGATTCGAAGATCCGCCGCGTCGTCATGTGCACGGGCAAGGTCTATTACGATCTGCTCGAGGAACGCGAAAAGCGCGGTATCGACGATATCTACCTGCTGCGTATCGAACAGCTTTACCCGTTCCCGGCCAAGGCGCTCATCAACGAGCTGTCGCGCTTCCGCAATGCGGAAATGGTCTGGTGCCAGGAAGAGCCGAAGAACATGGGTGCGTGGTCGTTCATCGATCCTTACCTGGAATGGGTTCTGGCGCATATCGACGCCAAGTACCAGAAGGTCCGTTACACGGGCCGTCCGGCTGCCGCCTCTCCGGCGACCGGCCTGATGTCCAAGCACCTGGCGCAGCTTGCTGCGTTCCTGGAAGACGCGCTGGGAGAGTGAGAACTCTCCCGCATCGCCCCGCAAAAAAGACACCTGAATAACGGAACTAGATCATGGCCACTGAAATCCGCGTACCAACCCTCGGCGAATCCGTCAGCGAAGCGACCGTCGGCACCTGGTTCAAGAAGGTCGGCGATACCGTCAAGGCCGACGAACCTCTCGTTGAACTGGAAACCGACAAGGTTACCGTCGAAGTCCCGGCGCCTGCATCCGGCGTTCTCACCGAAATCGTTGCGCAGAACGGCGAAACTGTCGGTCTCGACGCGCTTCTCGGCCAGATCGCCGAAGGTGCTGCCGGCGCTGCAACCTCCGCACCGGCTGCCGAACCGGCAAAGCCTGCTGCAGCTGCCGCACCGGCGCCTGCCGCCGTTGCCGCACCGGCAACCGGCTCCATGCCGCCCGCACCTGCCGCCGGCAAGCTGCTTGCTGAAAACAACCTGTCCGCCGATCAGGTCGACGGTTCGGGCAAGCGCGGTCAGGTTCTGAAGGGTGACGTTCTCGCCGCTGTCGCCAAGGGCGTTTCGGCACCGGCCGCCGCTCCGGCTCCGGCTGCTGCCCCCCGCCCGGTTTCCGCGGAGCAGGATGCCGTTCGCGAAGAGCGCGTGAAGATGACCCGCCTGCGTCAGACGATCGCCCGTCGCCTGAAGGACGCACAGAACACCGCCGCCATGCTGACCACCTATAACGAGGTGGACATGAGCGCGGTCATGGACCTGCGCAACCGTTACAAGGACGTGTTCGAGAAGAAGCACGGCGTCAAGCTCGGCTTCATGGGCTTCTTCACCAAGGCCGTGACCCACGCGCTGAAGGAACTGCCGGCCGTCAACGCGGAAATCGACGGCACCGACATCATCTACAAGAACTATTGTCATGTCGGCATGGCTGTCGGCACCGACAAGGGCCTCGTCGTTCCGGTCATCCGCGATGCCGACCAGCTCTCCATCGCCGGTGTCGAAAAGGAACTCGGCCGTCTTGCCAAGGCAGCGCGTGACGGTTCGCTCGGCATGGCCGACATGCAGGGTGGCACCTTCACCATCACCAATGGCGGTGTCTACGGTTCGCTGATGTCTTCGCCGATCCTCAACGCGCCGCAGTCGGGCATTCTCGGCATGCACAAGATCCAGGAGCGTCCGGTCGCCATCGGCGGTCAGGTCGTCATCCGTCCGATGATGTATCTTGCGCTCTCCTACGATCACCGTATCGTTGACGGCAAGGAAGCCGTGACCTTCCTCGTTCGCGTCAAGGAAAGCCTGGAAGATCCGGAACGTCTGGTTCTTGATCTCTAAGACTGAAACAGGGGAGAAGAGGGATGGAAAACCTGGCCGGCGGGAATGGACCTTTCGTGTTCCTGCTGGCGCTCAGCGTCATTCTTCTTCTCCTGCATATCTGCCTTCAGGCCATGTCCGCCACGCGGGAACTCGGCCTTGCCTGGAATGCGGGCGCGCGCGATATGCGGCAGGACCTCAAAGGGGTGTTTGCTGGACGTGCGCAGCGCGCCTCGGATAATTTTCGCGAGACCTATCCGGCTTTCGTCGGTCTCACTCTCGCTCTTGCGATCGCCGGTGACGCTTCCGGCTGGGGGCTGACGGGCGGCTGGATATGGACCATGGCGCGCATCGTCTACATCCCGCTTTATCTGGCAGGCGTGCCCTATGTGCGGTCGATCGCGTGGGTCGTGTCCCTTGGCGGTCTGGTCCTCATGCTTGTCGCGCTGATCTGAGGTCGAGCCTATGCATCAATATCTCATCGAACTTGCATCCCTGATGGCGATCTTCTCCTTTGCGATCGTCTCGCCCGGCGCGGATCTCGCGATGGTCATGCGCCAGGCCATGGTGCACGGTCGCAAACAGGCGATCATCACCAGCTTCGGTGTCGGCACATCCCTGATGTTCCACGTCACCTATACGATCCTCGGGCTTGGTCTCATCATTTCCCAGTCGATCTATCTCTTCAACATCGTCAAATGGCTGGGCGTCGCCTATCTGATCTATATCGGCATCAAGGCGCTGCGCGCCGGCAAGACCGAACTGCCCGCCGCTGAAGGTGAAGGCGTTCAGGCGAAAAGCAGCCAGACGGCGCTTAAGGCTTTCACGCTCGGTTTTGCCGCCAATGCACTCAACCCCAAGCCGGTGTTTTTCTTCCTGTCGATCTTTTCGACGGTGGTTCATGCTCACACGCCGGTCGCCATCAAGTTCGGATACGGCTTCGTCATGGCGAGCTGCCTTATCCTGTGGTTCGTCGGCGTCAGCCTGTTCATGACGACGCCGCGCATGCGCGCCGCATTTCAGCGCGCCAGCCAATGGATCGACCGCACCAGCGGCGTGGTCTTCATCGCTCTCGGTATAAAACTCGCAACGGAAAAAGCGGCCTGAATTTCAGGTCAAACGCAAGCAGGGCAATGATCGGTATCTTGCCCGACATCAATCAGGAAAACGAACATGGCATATGATGTAGTTGTAATCGGCACGGGCCCCGGCGGTTATGTTTGCGCGGTCAAGGCGGCACAGCTGGGCCTCAAGGTCGCTGTCATCGAAAAGCGCGCGACCTATGGCGGCACCTGCCTCAATGTCGGCTGCATCCCTTCGAAGGCGCTGCTGCACGCGTCCGAAACCTTTGCCCATGTTGCCCATGGCGTCGATTCGCTCGGTATCGAAGTCGCCGCGCCGAAGCTGAACCTTGAAAAGATGATGGGCCATAAGGACGGCGTGGTGAAGGCCAATGTCGATGGCGTCGCCTTCCTGTTCAAGAAGAACAAGATCGATGCCTTCCAGGGCACGGGCAAGGTTGTTTCCGCCGGCAAGGTTTCCGTCACCAACGACAAGGGTGAGAGCCAAGAAATCGAAGCGAAAAACATCATCATCGCCACCGGTTCTGATGTTGCCGGCATTCCGGGCGTTCAGGTCGATATCGATGAAACCGTCATCGTTTCCTCCACCGGCGCGATCGCTCTTTCCAAGGTTCCGGAAAAGCTGATCGTCGTCGGCGGCGGTGTCATCGGCCTCGAGCTTGGTTCGGTCTGGTCGCGTCTCGGCGCCAAGGTTACCGTCGTCGAATATCTCGACAATATTCTCGGCGGCATGGATGGTGAAGTTTCCAAGCAGTCCCAGCGTCTGCTGGCCAAACAGGGTCTCGATTTCAAGCTCGGCGCCAAGGTGACGGCTGTTGAAAAGACCGCCGCCGGTGCAAAGGTCGTGTTCGAGCCGGTCAAGGGCGGCGCTGCCGAGACGCTGGAAGCAAACGTCGTGCTGATCTCCACCGGCCGCAAGCCCTACACCGAAGGTCTCGGCCTTGCGGAAGCCGGTGTCGTACTGGACAGCCGCGGCCGCGTTGAAATCGACGGCCACTACAAGACCAATGTCGATGGCATCTATGCGATCGGCGACGTGGTGAAGGGCCCGATGCTGGCGCACAAGGCGGAAGACGAGGGCGTTGCTCTCGCGGAAATCCTCGCCGGCCAGCGCGGCCACGTAAATTACGACGTCATTCCGGCCGTGGTCTATACGCAGCCTGAAATCGCTTCCGTCGGCAAGACCGAGGAAGAACTGAAGGCCGCTGGCGTCGCCTACAAGGTCGGCAAGTTCCCCTTCACCGCCAATGGCCGCGCCCGCGCCATGCAGGTGACGGATGGTTTCGTGAAGATCCTTGCCGACAAGGAAACCGACCGGGTTCTCGGCGGCCACATCGTCGGCTTCGGCGCTGGCGAAATGATCCACGAAATCACCGTGCTGATGGAATTCGGCGGCTCTTCGGAAGATCTCGGCCGTACGTGCCATGCGCATCCCACCATGTCGGAAGCCGTGAAGGAAGCGGCGCTCGCGACCTTCTTCAAGCCGATCCACATGTAATCGGTGTTGGAGCCCGCTGCTCCAATATTAAATTTCAGTCATCTGCCAAACCCCGGCTTGCCATGCAGGCCGGGGTTTTCCATACTCGCGCCACAGCCTGTCTAACCTTTTGATAAAAGGCAATAAAATGGCGTTTCCAAGTCAAGTTTCCTTCACCGTTCCGCAGCGCATCATTCATTGGGCGATGGCGCTTCTGATCTTCTTCAACCTGTTGTTTCCCGATGGGATGGAACATGCCTACCGACTGATGCGGCGGGGCGAAACACTGACGCCGGAACAGGTATCTTCGGCCAATATTCACGCCTATGTCGGCTTCACCATTCTGTTGCTTGCAGTGCTGCGCCTCTGTCTACGCTTCTTCCAGGGCGTGCCGCCGCATCCCGCCGAAGAACCGAGGCCGTTTCAGATTGCGGCGAAGGTGGCGCATTTCACCTTTTATGCCCTGTTCCTCGTCCTGCCCCTGTCCGGTATTGCCGCTTATTACTTCGGCGCTCAGCCGGCCGGGCAGCTGCATTCCGGTCCCTTCAAGGCGCTGATGTGGGTGTTGATCGCCGGCCACGTCGTCGCTGTTCTGGTTCACCAGTTCTACTGGCGCACCAATGTCCTGAAGCGCATGACGCACGGCTAAGCGGCGGTTTGTCGCGTTTCCGGTTCCTCGGAAAAAGAGGAAGGTTACCCTTGCCGCATGGTGCGGCCGGGGTTCGGGAATGCAGGATATCGAAGACATATTGCCGGGCGCCGACTGGCGGGATCGCTATCAGGGAGAGATGGTGACGCCGGAGCCGTCCTCACTCGATGTCAGCAGGCTCCTTCTCGATCATCCTCCGGCATGGATCCGCAGCCTCATGGCGCTTCGAAACCGCGTGGTGGCGCTTTTCGGTTTAAGAACGGTCGAAATGGTAGCTGGGACGTCGGCGGGCGGTTTTCCAGTCCTGTCCTCCACGCCCCAGCGGACTGTGCTGGGTTTCGATGACCGCCATCTCGATTTCCGGATCGTCGTCGATCTCGAAGAGAAGGGGAGCCGCCAGATGGTGAGTATCACCACCATCGTCAGGCGCAAGAACCTGTTTGGGCGGCTCTATCTTTTTGTCGTCGGACCGTTTCACCGTCGGATCGTGCCGGCGACGATGCGGCCGTTCTGCGCCAATGTCCGTCCAGTCAGCATCGGGAGTGAGCGGGTCAATCGACCCGCGTGAGGGTAAAGCCTTCCGCGCGCAGCAGTTCGACAAGGCCTTCCTCGCCCGGCAGATGCAGTGCGCCGACGGCCATGAAAACATTGCCCCTGGCAAGCTCGGGGGCCGCCCGTTCCGCCATGACATGGTTGCGGTCGGTGATGATGCGCTGCTCGAAGGCGGCATAGCCCTGTTCGTTTTCAGCCGCCGCCTTCTTGGTGTCCAGGCTTTTCAGCATGGGCATGGTCATGCCAATATCGCCGGCGACATAGAGATCGGTCATGGTTGTCATGATGTCATCCATGCGGTCGCCCAGTTCGAGCGTTTCGATCAGCGCCTGAAGATGAAATTCCATCGGCAGCTCGGACATGGCCGTCAGCTGCTCCACCATGGTCTCCAGCCCGACAAGGTGTTTTCCGTCCGCGATGGCATCTTCGGCCAGCTTCTTGTCGAGAAAGGAGAGGCCGGTGGCCTTGCGGGCGAATTCACAGGCGGGAAGGGCGACGAAGCTCGAAAGCATCCACGGCTTCATGCGCGAAACGGCGTTCAGCGGAATGCCGCGTTCCTTGAGACCCTTTTCCAGACGCGCGACATTTTCCGGCGACAGGACGTCGGTGATCGATTTGCCATCCAGAAACATGGTGAGTTCGGGCTTGCTCAGCAGCGAGGCCGCGACCTTCTTGTCGTCGACGATTTCGTCCGATTCCACGATTACCGTCGCGGCTTTTTCAAAGGCGGGGCTGGCGGCGGCAGGCATTTCCAGAACACGCGGATCGGTGACATGCATGGTGCCGAGAAGATAGGATGTGGGCGTTCCGGCCTTTTCGATGCGCCAGAAATTGCCCTTGCCGTTCGGGATCGCCGCCGCTTCCTGCTCGATCTTTGCGAAGGTCTGCGGATCGGTCTTGCGCATTTCCACGAGAATGTCGCTGCCGGTGCAGGTGATCTGCTGCTGCGCGGCTTCCGCTTGCCCCAGCGAAAGCAAGGTCATGAGCAGGATTGCGACGGCGGTGACATGCAGGGCGGCAAGCAGCCACAGCAGGGCGTCGCCGGTCTTGCCCATCAGGGTGGCGGTGAGGTTTTGCGGTTTTATCAGGCTGTGCATCGGTCCAATCCGGTTGTCGTTCGCTTATAGAACGGCGGCTTGGATGTCTGGTTAATGATTATGGTTAACCATTTCCTCCTTCATGCGCGCGGATGGGCGTTGTCGTAGATTTCCAGCAGTCTCGCGGTGTCGACCCCGGTATAGACCTGTGTGGTGGAGAGGCTGGCATGGCCAAGCAGTTCCTGAATGGTGCGCAGGTCGCCGCCGCCGGCCAGAAGGTGCGTGGCGAAGGAGTGGCGCAGCGCATGCGGCGTGGCGTTTTCCGGCAGGCCGAAAGCGCCGCGCAGTTTCTGCATTTCCCTCTGGATGATGGCGGGCTGCAGCTTGCCGCCGCGAGCGCCGAGGAACATGGGCTCATCCGCCGACAGGGCATAGGGGCAAAGCTTCCTGTAGGTATCGACGGCTTCCGTCACCACCGCCAGCAGGGGCACAATCCGCGTCTTGTTGCCTTTACCGGTAATGCGCAGGCTGCGGGCGCCGGGTGGAAAATCGGCGGGGGTAAGACCGAGCGCCTCGGAAATGCGAAGGCCGCAGCCATAAAGCAGCGAAAGGACTGCGGCATTGCGCGCGGCGATCCATGGTTCGTCGTTCAGTTGCGCTTCGCTCGTGGTAATTTTCAGCGCCTGCCGGTCGGTCAGCGGTTTCGGTAGCGATTTCGGCTGTTTGGGCGCGCGCATGGCGGTGGCGCCGGCTGCGTTAACGAGACCCTTTTTCTGCAGGTGGTGCAGCAGGGAGCGCAGGCCGGCCAGATGTCGCCCGAGCGACCGCGGGCCGGCACCTTCCTTGCGCCGATTGGCCAGAAAGGCGCGAAGATCGACCGGACGCAGATCGGCAATATCGGTGATGGAGGCCGGTTTGCCGATGTAACCGGTCAGGAATGTCAGAAACTGCCGGGTATCGCGCTCATAAGCCTCGACAGTATTGTCCGAAAGCCGGCGTTCGCCGGCGAGGGCGGCGAGCCAGGATTGGCGCTCGTCAAGAAGATCGGCTTGGGCGAATGTCAGGATTTCGGTCACGGGGCGCTCCATTCCATGCGTCGAAACTATGCGCTTATGGTCAGCATTTGGTTAAGAGGTGGACTTTGCAAGGCACGCCCACTACATCCGGGCGGTTTCCTTTTTCCTGTCGTCGAGGCATGGTCGCCACATCATGGCAAAAGATTCGTCCGATCTGTTTGGGGCTCTGTTCGACCCGCCGTCGCCCACGCGCACGGTGCCCGTTCTCGTGCCCATGCCGGCGCCCGGGCCCTACAGCTATTCGGTGCCCGAGGATATGGTGGTGGAGACGGGTTCCGTCGTGCAGGTGCCGCTTGGGCCCCGGCAGGTCTTTGGCGTGGTGTGGGACGATGCCGGAGAAAAGAGCGTCGATCCGAAGAAGCTGCGGCCCATCACCAAAAGTTTCGAGTGCCCGCCGCTGAAGGCGGAAATGCGCCGCTTCGTCGACTGGGTCGCCGCCTATACGCTGTCTCCGCCCGGCCTCGTGGCCCGCATGGCGCTCAGAGCACCTGCCGCCTTCGATCCCGAGCCGATGATCGAGGGGCTGCGGCTGACCGAAGGCCGGCCGGAGCGCCTTACCCCCGCCCGCGAGCGGGTGATGGAACTGGCGGCAGAGGGGCATGGCTGGACAAAGAGCGGGCTTGCCCATGCCGCCGGCGTTTCAACCAGCGTGATCGATGGGCTTGTCAAGCAGGGCGTGTTCGAGACGGTGTTTCTGCCGGCGCCGCCTGTCGTGGCCGAACCCGATCCTGACTATGTCGAGCCGCGTCTGGAAGGCCCGCAGAAACAGGCCGCTTCGGAGATACTCGAGGATGTGCGCAAGGGTGGCTTTCATGTTTCGCTGATCGACGGCGTCACAGGTTCTGGCAAAACCGAGGTCTATTTCGAGGCGGTGGCGGAGACGCTCCGTCAGGGCAGGCAGGTTCTCATCCTGCTGCCAGAAATTGCACTGACCGCGGCCTTCCTTGAACGTTTTCAGGATCGTTTCGGTGCGAAACCGGCGGAATGGCATTCGGACCTGTCACCGCGCATGCGGGAAAAGGTCTGGCGGCAGGCGGTGACGGGTGAGGTGAAGGTGGTGGCCGGCGCGCGCTCGGCACTTTTCCTGCCCTTCGATAATCTCGGTCTGATCATCGTCGATGAAGAGCACGACCCCGCCTACAAGCAGGAAGACCGCGTCTTTTATAATGCCCGCGACATGGCCGTCGTCAGGGCGCGGATAGCAGAATTTCCTGTCGTGCTGGTGTCTGCCACACCCTCCGTGGAAAGCCAGGTCAATGGCAGTTCGGGGCGTTACAACACCATTCATCTGCACACGCGTTTCGGCGATGCGGCGATGCCGGACCTGCATCTTGTCGATATGCGCCGTCATCCGCCGGAACGGGGAGGGTTTCTTTCCCCGGTTCTGCTGCGCGGCATCGGCAAGACCATCGAGAAGGGCGAGCAGGCGCTTCTTTTCCTCAATCGTCGCGGTTATGCGCCGCTGACGCTCTGCCGGGTCTGCGGCCACCGTTTCCAGTGCCCGCAATGTTCCAGCTGGCTGGTGGAGCACCGGTTCCGCAATCAATTGCAGTGCCACCAGTGCGGCCACAACGAGCCGACGCCTGACCATTGCCCGGAATGCGGCACCTTCGATCATCTGGTGGCCTGCGGGCCGGGTGTGGAGCGCATCGCCGAAGAGGTGGAGAAACATTTCCCGGAAGCCCGCACCATCGTCCTCTCCTCCGATCTCATGGGCGTCAAGCGCCTGCGGCTGGAGCTGGAGGCGATCGTCAAGGGTGAGGCGGATATCGTCATCGGCACGCAGCTCGTCGCCAAGGGACATAATTTTCCGCTGATGACGCTGGTGGGCATCGTCGATGCCGATCTCGGCCTTGCCAATGGCGATCCGCGCGCGGCGGAGCGAACGTTTCAGCTGCTCTCGCAGGTGACGGGGCGCGCCGGGCGCACGGGGTTGAAGAGCCATGGCCTGTTGCAGACCTATCAGCCGCAGCACCCCGTCATGCAGGCCATCGTTTCGGGCGATGCATCGGCCTTCTACGAAAGGGAAATCGTGGAGCGCGAAAAAGCCGTTCTGCCGCCCTTCGGACGGCTTGCCTCGATCATCGTTTCCGCCGATACGCGCGGGGAAGCGGAAACCCATGCCCGGGGCTTGAGGGCCGCAGCCCCACAGGTTACCGGCATCATGCTGCTCGGGCCGGCGGAAGCCCCGCTCGCGCTCATCCGCGGCCGCCACCGTTTCCGCCTCCTCGTACACGGGCGGCGAAATTCCGACATGCAGTCTTTTCTCCGCACGCTTCTGGCCAATGGCCCGAAAGAGCGCGGCAGCGTGCATGTGCAGCTCGATATCGACCCGCAAAGTTTCCTTTGAACTTTGCCGCCGGGGCGTTTTCCCGCTGTCATGACCGTGTCATAACGCAGCAGGCAGTCAAAATGATTTGGGGAACGAGATGGAGTTTTATTTTCCCGCCGAGTTCGGCGAGCAGCTCGCCTTCGGAGCGGCGGTGGTTTCGGCCGTGATGGGCCTTTTTTTCATGTTTGCGCCGGGTATTACGCTGCGTGCCTTCGGTCTGCAGCCGGCGGGTGAGCGCAGGGATGGTTATGCACTCGTGCGTTCGTCGCTTGCCGGGTTCTATCTCGGTCTCGGCGCCGCCGCCCTGCTTCTCGCGCAGCCCATGGTCTATCTCGCCTTCGGTGCGGCTTTCGGCCTCAGCGTGTTCGGCGGTATTCTCTCCATACTCTCCGATGGAGGCGCAACCATGCGGAATTTCTTACTTCTGGTTGTACACTTCCTGCTCGCTGCACTGTCGTTGAGCTACGTGTTCGGGCTGGTCTGAGGCGGGCTTTTTGCCTTTTGTGACGCACAGATGCCGCATCCTGGGCGAAATCGGAAAATTTAAACGCATTCCCCCTTGCCCAAACGGCGCTTTCCGCTATTACGCGTGTTGCGAGTCCCGGCGTCCTATGCTAGACGGACCGCGAAATTGGGAAAAGGCAGGGGGGAATTCCGGTCTTTTTCGGGGAAATTGAAACGATTTCAAGAATTTGATGCGGTGGAGCCCCATCGCTCATGGTCTTGGACGATTAGCAGGGAAAAAGTGCCCGTGGCAGACACCTCCCATGGAACATCCGGTGTAGCGGAAAGGTATGCGTCGTCGCTTTTCGAGCTTGCTTTGGAAGCGGGTACGGTCGAAGCGGTTCAGGCCGAACTGGACAAGTTCGGCGCACTTCTCGACGAAAGCGACGATTTGAAGCGTCTGGTTGCGAGCCCGGTGTTTTCCGCCGAGGATCAGTTCAAGGCAATCACCGCGATCTGCGAAAAGGCCGGCATTGCCGGTCTCGCGCTCAATTTCCTCAAGGTTGTTGCGAATAACCGCCGTCTCTTTGCCGTTCCCGGCATGATCCGCGCCTACCGCACCATTGCCGCTGCCCACCGCGGCGAAATCACCGCCGAGGTTACCTCGGCACATGCGCTCGACGAGGCGCAGGAAACTGAACTGAAGGCGGCGCTGAAGAGCGTTACCGGCAAGGATGTGGCGGTTTCCGTTACCGTCGATCCGTCGATCCTCGGAGGCCTGATCGTCAAGGTCGGCTCTCGCCAGATCGATACGTCTCTTCGCACCAAACTTTCCACCCTTAAGCTTGCACTGAAAGAGGTTGGCTGATGGATATCCGCGCCGCGGAAATTTCCGCAATTCTGAAAGATCAAATCAAAAATTTCGGCAACGAGGCGGAAGTCTCGGAAGTCGGTCAGGTGCTTTCCGTCGGTGACGGTATTGCCCGCGTTTACGGCCTCGACAATGTTCAGGCCGGTGAAATGGTCGAGTTTCCGGGCGGCATCCGCGGCATGGCGCTCAACCTTGAAGCCGACAACGTCGGTGTGGTTATCTTCGGTTCGGACCGTGACATCAAGGAAGGCGACACCGTAAAGCGGACTGGCGCTATCGTTGACGTTCCCGTTGGTCCGGAACTGCTCGGCCGCGTCGTTGACGCGCTTGGCAATCCGATCGACGGCAAGGGCCCGATCAATGCCGCCAAGCGTTCGCGCGTTGACGTCAAGGCTCCCGGCATCATTCCGCGCAAGTCGGTTCATGAGCCGATGTCGACCGGCCTCAAGGCTATCGACGCTCTCATCCCGGTTGGCCGTGGTCAGCGCGAGCTCGTCATCGGCGACCGTCAGACCGGCAAGACCGCGATCATTCTCGACACGATCCTGAACCAGAAGGCCATTCACGACAATGGTCCCGACGGCGACAAGCTTTATTGCGTCTACGTCGCTATCGGTCAGAAGCGTTCGACCGTTGCCCAGTTCGTGAAAGTTCTGGAAGAGCGCGGCGCGCTGCAGTACTCGATCATCGTTGCTGCGACCGCTTCCGATCCGGCTCCGATGCAGTACCTTGCTCCGTTTGCCGGTTGCGCCATGGGCGAATACTTCCGTGACAACGGCAAGCACGCTCTCATCGGCTACGACGACCTTTCCAAGCAGGCCGTTGCCTATCGTCAGATGTCGCTTCTGCTGCGTCGTCCTCCGGGCCGCGAAGCTTATCCGGGCGACGTTTTCTACCTTCACTCCCGTCTTCTCGAGCGCGCTGCAAAGCTCTCCGACGAAATGGGCGCAGGCTCGCTGACGGCTCTGCCGGTCATCGAAACCCAGGGTAACGACGTTTCGGCCTTCATTCCGACCAACGTGATCTCGATCACCGACGGCCAGATCTTCCTTGAAACCGACCTGTTCTACCAGGGTATCCGCCCGGCTGTTAACGTGGGTCTGTCGGTTTCGCGCGTTGGTTCCGCCGCCCAGATCAAGGCGATGAAGCAGGTTGCCGGTTCGATCAAGGGTGAACTCGCCCAGTATCGTGAAATGGCCGCTTTTGCCCAGTTCGGTTCGGACCTTGATGCTTCCACGCAGCGCCTGCTTAACCGCGGTGCCCGCCTGACCGAGCTTCTGAAGCAGCCGCAGTTCTCTCCGCTCAAGACGGAAGAACAGGTCGCGGTGATCTTCGCTGGTGTCAACGGCTACCTCGACAAGGTTCCGGTCGCGCAGGTCGGCAAGTTCGAGCAGGGTTTCCTCTCCTACCTCCGCTCGGAAGGCAAGGCGATCCTCGACACCATCCGCACGGAAAAGGCTATCAGCGACGATACCAAGGGCAAGCTCAAGGGCGCTCTTGATAGCTTCGCCAAGTCTTTCTCTTAAATCAGGGCTCTTTTACTCGGACGGATAACGGATGCCTTCACTAAAGGATCTGAAAAACCGCATTGCCTCCGTAAAGGCGACGCAGAAGATTACCAAGGCGATGAAAATGGTCGCCGCGGCGAAGCTTCGGCGCGCCCAGGAAGCTGCGGAGGCCGCCCGGCCTTATTCTCAGCGCATGAGCGCCGTTCTTGCCAACATCGCCAAGGCGGTCGAGGCAGACGTTGCTCCGGCGCTGATGACCGGCACCGGCAAGGACGACGTGCATCTGCTCGTCGTCTGCACGGCTGAACGTGGCCTTTGCGGCGGTTTCAACTCGCAGATTTCCCGTTTTGCCCGCGATCACGCCCGCAAGCTGATTTCGGAAGGCAAGACGGTCAAGATCATCACGGTTGGCAAGAAGGGTTATGATAGCCTTCGCCGCGAATTCGCAGCCAACATCATCGAGCGCGTCGAACTGCGCGACGTGAAGAAGGTCGGTTTTGAAAATGCCGACCAGATCGCCAAGAAGGTGATCTCGCTCTTCAACGCGGGTGAGTTCGATGTCTGCACGCTGATCTATTCGGAATTCAAGTCCGTCATCAGCCAGATCCCGACCGGCCTGCAGCTCATTCCAGCCGCAACGCCAGTTGTGGAAGAGGATGCCGCGACGCAGAACGCCGTCTACGAATATGAGCCGGATGCGGCTTCTATTCTGGAAGACCTTATTCCGCGCAACATTTCGGTTCAGGTTTTCCGGGCTCTGCTCGAAAACGTTGCCGGTGAAATGGGCGCCAAGATGAGCGCGATGGACAATGCAACGCGCAATGCCGGTGAGATGATCAACAAGCTGACGCTGTCCTACAACCGTCAGCGTCAGGCTCAGATCACCAAGGAACTCATTGAAATCATTTCGGGCGCGGAAGCGCTCTGAGGTAAGGAAAGAGGGTAAGGATAATGGCTAAGGCAGCTACCCCCAAGAAAACCGCAGCGGTGAACGGCGCGGGCAAGGTTACCCAGGTTATCGGCGCTGTTGTCGACGTGGCGTTCGAAGGCGAACTGCCTCCGATCCTGAACGCGCTCGAAACCGAGAACAACGGCAACCGCCTCGTTCTGGAAGTCGCGCAGCATCTCGGCGAAAACGTCGTTCGCACGATCGCCATGGACTCGACTGAAGGTCTGGTTCGCGGTCAGGGCGTCGTCAACACGGGTGCGCCGATCGAAGTTCCGGTCGGTCCGGAAACGCTCGGCCGTATCATGAACGTCATCGGTGAGCCGGTTGACGAAGCCGGTCCGATCACCACGGCCAAGAAGCGCGCCATCCACCAGGACGCGCCGTCTTACGTCGAGCAGTCGACGGAAGCACAGATCCTCGTCACCGGCATCAAGGTCGTTGACCTTCTCGCTCCTTACGCCAAGGGTGGTAAGATCGGCCTGTTCGGCGGCGCCGGCGTTGGCAAGACCGTTCTCATCATGGAACTCATCAACAACGTCGCCAAGGCGCACGGCGGTTACTCGGTATTCGCCGGTGTTGGTGAGCGTACCCGTGAAGGTAACGACCTCTATCACGAAATGATCGAGTCGAACGTCAACAAGCTCGGCGGCGGCGAAGGCTCCAAGGCTGCGCTCGTTTACGGCCAGATGAACGAACCGCCGGGCGCCCGCGCCCGCGTTGCTCTGACCGGTCTGACGATCGCTGAAAACTTCCGTGACGAAGGCCAGGACGTTCTGTTCTTCGTGGACAACATCTTCCGTTTCACGCAGGCTGGTTCGGAAGTGTCGGCTCTGCTCGGCCGTATTCCTTCGGCCGTGGGCTACCAGCCGACGCTCGCAACCGACATGGGCCAGATGCAGGAACGCATCACCACCACGACCAAGGGTTCGATCACCTCGGTTCAGGCGATTTACGTTCCCGCCGACGACTTGACCGACCCGGCTCCCGCAACCTCGTTCGCGCATCTTGACGCAACGACGGTTCTGTCGCGTTCGATCGCTGAAAAGGGTATTTACCCGGCTGTTGACCCGCTCGACTCCACCTCGCGTATGCTCGACCCGATGATCGTCGGCGAAGAGCACTATGAAGTTGCTCGTAAGGTTCAGTCGACCCTGCAGCGCTACAAGGCTCTCCAGGACATCATCGCCATCCTCGGCATGGACGAACTGTCGGAAGAAGACAAACTGACGGTTGCCCGCGCCCGTAAGATCGAGCGTTTCCTGTCGCAGCCGTTCTTCGTTGCTGAAGTCTTCACCGGTTCGCCGGGCAAGCTCGTCGCTCTCGAAGACACGATCAAGGGCTTCAAGGGTCTGGTCAACGGCGAATACGACAATCTGCCGGAAGCTGCTTTCTACATGGTCGGTTCGATGGAAGAAGCCATCGAAAAGGCAAAGAAGCTGGCTGGCGAAGCCGCCTGATAATGAATTGGCGGGCGCGTGGTTCAACTGCGCGCCTTGCCGGCAACGGTGGCGAAACCGGAATGGTGATGCCGGCGTTGTAGAAATGAAGTCCGTGACGCCCGCGTAATTGAAAAGAAGTGAATAGCCATGGCTGACAGTTTCAAATTCGATCTCGTTTCCCCGGAGCGTCTGCTCGTTTCCGAAACGGTTACGGAAGTCGTCATCCCGGCAACGCTGGGTGAAATGACCGTTCTGGCCAATCACGCTCCGACGATGACGACGATCAAGCCGGGTCTGGTGACTGTGAAGTTCGCCTCCGGTGAGACGCATAAATACGTCGTCTTCGGTGGTTTTGCCGATATTCTGCCGACCGGCTGCACGCTTCTCGCCGAATCCGCCGTTTCGGCCGATGACATGTCCCCCGACACGCTGCAGAAGCGTATCGATGCGGCCAAGGCCGAAATCGAAGAGGGTAATCATCACCACGAACATCTGACCAAGCTTGAAAAGCATCTTTACGAACTGACGAACCTGCATGAGGTTCTCGTCGCCGCTTGAAAGCACCGGGCGGGTTCGAAAGAATGACTGCCCACAAAAAACCTAAAGCAGAAAGCGGCCGTTTCGGTCGCTTTTTTGTTTTGGGCTGTTGCCTTACCATATCAGCCGAAGCATGGCATGCTTTCGCATGGAAACCCGTCACCTGGCCTGATCTGAGCTTCCGAATGGCGTTGGCGGGATTACATCAATGATGGACGTGCGGAAAATGGGTAAGGCAGGGAGCGCCTTCAACGGGTGCACCCGGGAAACCGTTCCGATTTTCAGGGCTTTCGGTTAGATGTGATACCGGGAAGAAATGCTGCTTTGGGATCGTGAGCGAGACGAAGCAGATTTTCGTCATGGAGGAATGATCGGGTGTCGGCAAAGGCAAGTTACCGAAGGGTCGCAAGAACCGCTTTGCGCGAAGGGGCCATAGTGGAGGGCGAGAGGTCGGTGCCGGAGGAGGTGCCTGTTGCCTTTTCCTATGGCGGCAGCACCCATGCCGTAATGATGGCGAGCCCAGCTGATCTTGTCGATTTCGCGGTCGGTTTCAGTCTTACGGAAGGCATCATATCCACAAGGGCGGAAATCCGTTCCATAGAGGTGATTGAGGCCGGGCAGGGCTTCGATGTTCAGGTGGATTTGCAGGACGCCAATGCGGATGCGCTGCGGGCAAGACGGCGGCATATGGCAGGCCCCGTCGGCTGCGGTCTTTGTGGAATCGAGTCCATAGAACAGGCGGTCCGCGTGGTACCGGAGTTGAGCGGCGTGGAAGTCTCCGTTGACGGAGATGACATCGTTGCTGCGGTCAAAGCGCTGAATGAAGCGCAAAGCCTCAATCGCGAAACGCGGGCAGTTCACGGCGCGGGTTTCTACAATCCTCAAAAAGGGCTGCTTGCTGTCCGCGAAGATGTCGGCCGCCACAATGCGCTCGACAAGCTCGCAGGTGCGGTCGTCAATGCAGATCTATCGCCCGATAAGGGCATTGTGGTTGTCACCAGCCGACTGTCGGTGGAAATGGTCCAGAAGACGGCCATCCTTGGCAGCCCCATTCTGGCGGCAATTTCAGCACCCACTGCGCTTGCCATCGAAACGGCCGAGAGTTCGGGTGTCACACTTGTGGCGCTGGTGCGGGGTGAAGATTTTGAAATCTTCACCCGGGCGGATCGTATCATTCTATAACATTGAGGCCGCCATTTCCCGGCTGCCCCTGGCTTCAGAGCGAGCCTAGAATTCCGCCCATTCGGCTGCTGCGTTTCCGTGAGACCTTGGCGCGGCGGCATATCGCGGTTGCGGCGTCGGGAGGCGGGTGACGACGGCCGGTTTTTTGTCGGCCGGACGAGCGGGCGATGCCTCATGCGATATTCTGAACTGCCGCAGCAACTCATGCAGATTTTCCGCTTCCGTGGCGAGGCCGTGGCTGGCGGCGGTGGTTTCCTCCACCATGGCGGCGTTTTTCTGGGTGGCCTGATCCATGACGTTGACGGCCTGATTGATTTCGCTGAGACCATTCGCCTGTTCGCGCGAGGCTTCAACGATCGCCGAGACATTGGTGTCGATCTCGCTCATCTGCGACTGGATATCCCGGAGCGCGCCGCCGGTTCTGCCCACCAGATCCACACCGTTGGCGACCTGCTCGCGGGAGGTGTTGATGAGGGATTTGATTTCCTTGGCCGCAACGGCGGACCGTTGTGCGAGTTCGCGGACCTCCTGCGCCACGACCGCGAAACCTTTGCCGGCTTCGCCGGCCCGGGCGGCTTCGACACCCGCATTCAGGGCCAGAAGATTGGTCTGGAAGGCGATGTCGTCAATGACGCCGATGATGTTGGTAATTTCACCCGAGGAACGCGAAATCGCATCCATGGCGGAAATTGCCTGCTGGACGATATCGCCGGAATGTTCGGCATGTTCTCTCGTTCGCAACACCAGCTTTCCGGCCTCGCCGGCGCGCTGGCTGGCATCGGCAACGGTGGTGGTGATTTCCTCCAGCGCGGCTGCGGTCTCTTCCAGTGAGGCGGCCTGCTGTTCGGTGCGCTGCGAAAGCTGATCGGCGGCGATGCGGATTTCGCCGGAGCCCGAGGCGATTGTCGAGGCATTGTGGGCGATGGTCTGCATGGTGGCCTGCAGCCTGGCGACGACTTCGTTGAAGTCCGCGCGCAGCTTTTCCATGCTGGGCACGAAGCTGTTGTCTAGGCGCTGCACAAGATCACCTTCGGCCAGCGCCCGCAGGGCATCGGCAAGCACACTGATGGCGCTCATGCGTGGCGTGACATCGGTGGCGAATTTCACCACTTTGACCACCTTGCCTGCTTCGTCCAGCACCGGATTATAGGCAGCCTGGATCCATATTTCCTTGCCGTTCTTTCCATAGCGGACAAATTCATCCGAGATGAATTCCCCTGCCGCCAGTCGCGGCCAGAAATTGCCATAGGCGGGCGAGGCGGCATAGGCCGGATCGCAGAACATGCGATGATGCCTGCCCTCGATTTCCTTGAGGTCGTAATTCACCGTGGCGCAGAAATTCGGATTGGCGGTGATGATGGTGCCATCCGGGAAAAACTCGATGGTGGCCTGCGAACGGGAGAGCGCCTCCAGCTTGCCCGCATCGTCCACGGCCCTGATTTTCTTGGCGGTGATGTCGGTGGCGATCTTCACGACCTTATAGGGTTTGCCGGAACGGAAAACCGGGTTGTAAGAGGCCTCGATCCAGATAACCGAGCCGTCCTTGCGGATACGGCGATATTCCTTGGCCTGGAACTCGCCGCGCGCGAGAGACTCCCAGAATTCCTGATAGGCCCGCGACCCGGCAAGCTCGCTGTCGCAGAAGATACGATGGTGCTTGCCGACGATCTCGGTGAGATCATAACCCAGCGCCGTGCAGAAATTTTTATTCGCGGTGAGGATATTACCCTTGAGATCGAATTCTATGACCGCCTGCGATCTCGATATCGCATCGAGCATATTTCTGTTATCTGCGCTTTTCCCTAACCCCAGCATTATACGTCCCCCAAAAACGGCCCACGGCGCGGCGAGCCCGCACAGGATGTGCGGTCCGCGTCGTATCATGTTGAACAACGAACAGGTTTGCCGCCGAAGGCAGCAATGCAGGCACTTCCGTCTCTCCGCCTCGGTCAGGTATCGGGCCAGCGTGATATTCGTGCCGGCGCGATACTGTTCCACGGCCTTTAATATTAGATATCTATAATATTAAAATGTTCTTATTTAATAAGGCGAGGTAAAGAGGAAAAACAAAACCGCCGGGCAAGGTGCACCGGCGGTCTGGATCGATCGATAGTCTTCGTTTGGCGGGGCCAGACAAAAAAGCCTGATTAGGCCGCGAGATCTTCGGCTTCGGTTCCCTTGAACATTTTCGCAAGGTTCAGGAAGCAGATCATGCCATGTTCGTTGGCGATGATGCCTTCCGAATAGGACTTGTCGAAGGAGGCCGAGATTTCAGGAACCGGCTGAACCTGGTTTGCCGGGATTGTCAGAATGTCGGAAACGCGGTCGACGAGCATGCCGATGACCATGTTGTGAACTTCCGCCACCACGATGGCGCTTCTCTCATTGGCGACGGTGCTCTTCATGCCGAGCTTGTGAGCCAGATCGATGATCGGAATGACGGAGCCGCGCAGGTTCATGACGCCAATGACGTCTTTCGGCGCGTGGGGAATGGGCGTCGAAGGCGCCCAGCCGCGAATTTCGCGGATGGTCGTCGTCTTCACGCAGAATTCCTGATCATGCAGGCGGAACGCGATGATTTCGAGCGTCTCACCGCCAAAATTGGTAGAGTTAATCATTGCCATCAGAATTCTTCCCAATGCTCGCTGTGGAGGCCGGCGCAAGTGCACCGACACTTGCATATGCGGATTTGGCGTTCTGCCTGGTGCCTGAACAGCCGGAAACAATATTTTCCGTCTTCAATGGATGATTTGTATCATCAGATGGTTTCGCAAACCTAAATGCGAAGCGGCGCTGAAGTGTTTTCGCTTTTCTTCGAAACGCGAAGATACTCTCTTCGATTTTACGCATTGTCCGGACGTAAAAACCGCCACGCACCTTTATTGGAAATTCTAATATTCTTTCTCGTAAAATATGCCGGCTGCGCCTTCGCCATCGCCGCCCGCTTCCCCGCGTAGCTTCACACCCCGCCCGACATCGAGGTTGATGATAGCTTTTGCGCCGGATTCGCCGCTTTGCTGAAGCTCGAGATAGGTTCTCTCGTTCAGATATTTACCGGCGGAAACGCGGGCCTGCCCTTCGGAATCGGTCGAAATATCGAGATCGTCGACGCCGAGATTGCTTCTGAGCTTGTCGAACAGCGAGGTGGAACGCCCGCCGGCCAACTGGGCGGCGGCATCGGCCAGTCTCGCGATTTGCAGAGCCGAGAGTTTCGACATGGACTGGCCGAAGATCAGCTGCGCCATCACCTCATCCTGCGGCAGGGCGGGTGCCGAGGAGAAAGCAAAGGTCGGATCGTTGGCATTGCCGGAAACGGCCACGGTGATAGTCGTAGAGCCGACCGTCGAGTCGGCCTTCATATCGAGGACCGGAACGAGGCCGCCGCCGAAACTGATATTGCCGGTGGTGAAATCGAGGCGGCGAGTGAGGATTTCGAGCCGGCCACGGCGCATTTCAAAGCCGCCGGAAATGACCGGAACGGCTGCCGTGCCACGGATCGTCAGATTGCCCGTGAGTTCCGCATCGATGCCGCGCCCGCGCACGAAGATGCCGCTCGGTGCGTTCACCTGCAGATCGAGATTGATGGTGGACGAGCTGCCGCTGCCGCCCTGATCAGCCCCGAGCGCCTTGGCCTGCGCGCGCACCTTCGGCGGGGCGTTCTTGTGCTTGACATCGATTTCCGTCAGCGAGGCCGGAAGCTTTTCCGGAATGGTGATGGCGCTTCTGTCCAGCGTCAGGTTGCCGCCCAGCACGGGGGAATTCAGCAGCGGGCCTTTCAGCGTCAGCGTGCCGCTTACCACCGTCGTCACCAGCGTGCCGTCATTATAACCGGCGCGATTGAGGGTAATCGATATATCGGCGGGGAAACCCGAACCACCGGCTAT
Organism: Agrobacterium sp. CNPSo 2736; assembly: GCF_004005385.1. Taxonomy (NCBI): domain Bacteria; kingdom Pseudomonadati; phylum Pseudomonadota; class Alphaproteobacteria; order Hyphomicrobiales; family Rhizobiaceae; genus Agrobacterium; species Agrobacterium sp. CNPSo 2736. The sequence goes on from NZ_RZTX01000004.1 coordinate 300,701, forward strand.
GCCGACACTGCCGGTTCCCGAGATCGTTCCGCCGCCGGCCAGCTTACCCGTCAGTCGCGAAATGACGGCACGGTCGCGGTCGAAGGTGATGGTGGCGCCCAGATCGTTGATGGTCAGGTTCCGGCGCACATCGGTCAGGCGCGTACCATCGGTGGTGATGCTGCCGGTAACGACAGGTGCGGAAGCGCTGCCGGAAATCTTCACGTCGATGGCGGCGGTACCGTCCACATCGAGGCCCTGGGCTGCGGTTTGCGCCGCGACGGCGGAGAAGGGCAGCCTGCCGGAAAACGCCATGGAAAGCGGACGATTGCCGGCGATGCCCAGCGAGCCGCCGCCGGAAAGCGACATGCCGCCCTGTCCGGATACATTGGTGTCGATCTGCAAGGTGCCGCCGGCAAAACGGCCATTCGCCTTGATGTCGAGCGCGGCAAGGCCTGCCGCACGTGTCTGCGCGACCTCGGCATTGGTCCAGTTCAGATTGTAATCGACCGCAGGGTTCGATGCCGCACCCTTGGCGCTCACCGTGCCGGAGATGCTGCCTGCCGCATCCAGTCCGGTGGCGAAGGCATTTGCGAGACTGGCGGGCAGAGAACGAATATCGGCATTGATATCGAGCGTCGACCCGGCGCTGCCGTTGACCTCGACCCGTCCTTCACCCGTGATAATGGTCAGATCGGAGATGCGGGCCGTGCCGTTCTGGATGGCGATGGTGCTCGGTTTTTCAAGGCGAACCGCAATGCCCTTGGGGGCGGCGGAAAAAGCGTCAACCCGCACCGTCATCGGCGATCCGCCGGTCTCAGCGCTGCCCTTTACCACCAGAGGCGCATTGTCGTAACGGCCATTGACGTCGAACTGCGTCGTCGTGCCGGAATGGCCGATGGTGGCATTCAGGCCCGATATCGCGGCGGCGCCGGCATTGACGCTATCGGCGCTGACCTTGCCATTGATGGCGAGAGCCTGAAGGTCGTCGATGGAAATATCGGCGGCGAGTTTGGAGATCGTTGTCGTGCCCTGGCGGATGCTGCCGCCATTGGCCTTGATCGTCGCGGCAATCCGGCCATTGGCGTTGCTCAGGGCGATATCGCCGGCAATATCGCCATCCGCCTGCTGCGCGGCGAGGGCGGCGAGCAGGGCAAGGTCGGGGAAATTGAAGGAGAGATTGCCCGATGGCAGGAATTGCTGCGAGAATTGCAGCTGTCCGTTCAAGATATTCCGGCCTACGGCCACATGCAGCTCGGGGATGGCCGTGCCGTTTTCGGTCTGCACCACATCGGCATTGGCGTCGATCTTCTGTCGGTCGAGACTGCCGCTGGCGGTGAGCTTTGCCTGGGGCGCGGCGGGATCGGCCTTGCCCGTTGCATTGACCTTCAGCGATTCGAGTGTTCGTCCGGCAAGGATCGCGCTTTCGGAACTCAGGGTGATGTTGAAATCCGGTGCTGTTAGCGCGCCGCTGGCCTCGATTGCAAAATCGGCGACGCCCTTCGCCTGTGGCGTCAGTTTTTCAAGAGCGGGAAATTTACCCGTCAGGCTGGCGCTCAATGCATCGTTTTCGAGGCCGACATTGCCGGTTGCTTCGATCGTTCCCGACTTGATGACGAGGTTTTCAACGCTGGTGCGTCCGCCGATGGTCACGTCGATATCGCCCTGGAGGGCAATGGTGGTGTCGAACTTTTCCGCGAGGGCCGGTGGAAGGGTGGCGGGCAGCGCGAAGAGCTGCACGCTGGAGGTCAGGCGATTGTCGGCGAGATTGAAACTGCCGTTCAAAGTTCCGCCGACACTGGCGCTTTCCAGCGTCGCGCCGTCGAAGCCGATGGCGGACGAAGTGAGGCTGAGCGGCGCCTTGATGGTGAGGGGCGCCCGCACCAGCCGGTCGATATCGGCACTGACGAAGGAGGATTGCGCCACGGACAGGACTGTCGCGATCGTGCCGCTGCGATTGGCGATGTTGAGATCGGCACTCTCGGCCGTCAGCTTGACGTCATCGAGCCTGCCTTGCGGCAGGGAAAGGCTGCGCAACGATACCGTCGTGTTGAGATGCGCGGCGTCTGCACCGCCCTTGAGGGAAAGATCGAGGCCGTTGATGAGGGCCTGAACCTCGCCATTCTCCAACGGCCAGCGAAAATCTACGGGGCCGGCGGTGCCGATGAGATTGGCGGCGAGATCGTTCTGACCGTTCGGATCGACCGTGCCTGACGCCGTCAACAGCAGGGTGCCGGTCTCCAGCGTGCTGCTGCCGATTTCGATACGGCCCTGCGGCGAAAGCGTGGCGTTTGCGTCGAGTTTTGTCTCGCCAGCAAAAAGCTGACGGAAGGCCGGGGGCAGAAGCAGATCGGGCTGACCGCCGCCTGCAATTTCGATACGGCGGGTGCCATCATCTGCAAGAAGGTGGCGGCCGGTGACGTTGACGACAGGATTGCCGGCGACATTGCCGCGCAGCGTGCCCGTCCAGTTGGAAAGCGGGCCTTCGCCGTTGAGGTCTATCGCCACCGCAGGTGTTCCTGGAAGCGAAAGCAGCGTGGCGAGAAGACCGCCTTCGGGCTCCTTCATCTCCGCTTTCAGCTTCAGGACATTCTCATTCGGAAGGAAGGCGATGTCGGCATTGACCTCCGCATCCGGCGCATTGAGCCGATGGGCGGTGAGCGACAGCCGCATATCGTCCTGGGCAGCCGTCAGGTTGCCTTCCGCGTTCAGGTCGAAGGGACGGCCGAGAAGCGATTGGCCAAGGCTGATATCGGGAAAGCTGAACTTGTCGACGGCGATTTCGATCGGCAGCGAGGAATTGCCGGAGCTCTTGGTCGATGTCTGCTCCGGGGCAAGCGGTTTGCGTTCGACATCGATAGATCCGGCCGAGACCCGGTCGGCATGGAAGGTGCCGGCAAGCAGTGAGAGGGGCGACCAGTCGACGGCGATCTGGTTCACGCGGGCATAGGGTCCCTGCCGGTCTGAAAGCGTGACATTGTCGAGCCGCAGGCGGCCGGTCAAAAGGCCGCTCGGGGGCGAAATCTCGATTACCTGATCGGGCGTGGAAACGAGCGATGAAATCTGCTTTGCGGCAATTCTTGCGCCCATCGGGGTAAAACCGACGAACAGAACCGCAAGCAACACCAGCACCACGCCGCACAAAGCAGCGTAGCCCAGCCATTTCAGCAATCGAATCAACGTTTTCATAAAGGGTAATCTACACTCTGTTGCAAGGGTGTTCGACTGCGGCGTTTAAAAAGACTGACCGATGCCAGCATAAATGCCGAAACTGTTGCCGCCATCGTATTTGTCGAGCGGCATGGCGACATCGAGACGCAGAGGCCCGAAGGGCGTCGCGTAACGCAGGCCGATACCGGCGCCAGCCCGGATATCGGAAAAATCGGGTGCCACGTCTTCCGAAACCACACCCGCATCGATGAAGGGGACGATGCCGATCGTATCGGTGACCTTGATGCGGGCCTCAACGGAGCCGACGACATAGGAGCGGCCGCCCGTCGCGTCGCCGGCGGCATTATAGGGCGATATTTCCTGGTAGCTGTAGCCGCGTACCGATCCGCCGCCGCCGGCATAAAAGCGCCTGGTGGTGGGTATGTCCTGCAGATCGCTGCCGCCGACCAGCACGCCGCCGGAAAGCTTTCCGGCCATGATCAGCCGGTCCTCGGCGCCAAGCCCCTTGTAACCCGAAATGGAGCCTTCGAAAGAGGAAAAGAAGGTGCCGTTCAGCGCTTCATAGCTGGGCTTGGCGGCCAGCGATGCGCGAAAGCCTTCGGTCGGGTTGAGCTTGTCGTCGCGTGTATCACGAACGAATTCCAGCGGGATGGAGGTGGTGAGATATTCGTTCTTGCCGAATGCGTCTTCCGTATCGGCCCATTGCACCTCGAGGCCGGCTGCGGCTGTATCGGTATCGTTGAGCTCGTAGGCGAAACCGGCTGTGCCCGTCACTGTCTTGGCGTCATATGTATCGGGGTGTTCGGTCTTGGCAATCAGGCTGGTCTTGAAGGTGGTGCGCGGATTGAACATGCCGGGCTTGGTGAAAGTGATGCCCGCCGAATAATCCATGCCTTCGACGCTCGATGCCTCTGCGATGCGCGAAACCGAACCTTCGATCCGCAGCGATTCCGCCTGTCCGAACAGGTTGCGGTGGCCCCAATAACCCTGCAGGCCGATGCCTTCCGTGGTGGAATATTGCGCGCCGACGCCGAAATAGCGGTGCTTGCCTTCCGAGACCTCGATGGTAAGCGGAATGGTGCCGTCGCGCGCCAGCGTTCCCGCTTCCTTGATGGTCAGGCTGGAAAAGACGCCGAGCTGCCGCAGCCGGTCGGCGGCCTTGCGCAGTTTTTCCGGCGAATAGGGCTCGCCGCCATTGAGGCGCGAATAACGGCGGATAAAATCGCCATCGACGGTTTTTTCACCCGTGACGGTGACCGTGCCGAGGGGCGCCACGGGACCGCCTTCGGCCGCCATGGTAATGTCCACCGTATTCGTCGCGTGGTTGGCGACGGCCTCGCGTTTTGTCAGCTTCGCAAGCGGACGGCCTTCGGCCTTCAGATCATCGATCAGCTTGTTGCCGGCGCGGATGATGGCGAGAGAACCGGCGTCGCCGCCGGTCGTCAGGCCATATTCCTCAAGGTTGCGGCCGGTCACATCGCCTTCAAGCCTGACATTGCCGAGTTTGAAGACCGGGCCGGGCGTAACCGTGATGACCACGGGCACCGGAGCGGAATGATCGAACACCGGATTGGGCGGCAGGCTATCCACATCCTTGCCGGCGACGGTGACCTTGACGATGCCGCCATAACGGGCGTTTTCATAAAGCGCCGCGATCAGCCTGTCCCGGTCGTCTCTCGCCTTTATCAGAAGGCCAAGATCGCCGGAGGCCGGCTTGTCCTTGTCGGCAAGAAGCAGCGAGCTGTTTTCCAGGCTGTCTTTCAGGGACTTATCGGCGTCCGTGGCATCGAGCGTGACGGCGTATTTGACGGGGTTGATAACCTCTACCTCCGGTTCTTCCGAACCCCAGAGGCGCATGCCGAACAGTTTGAAGGCAAAGGCGTCACGGGTAAACGCCGGATACAGGGCGAACGTCACAGCAAACGCAAGTGCGGTGCCAGCTTTCCGATACGCAATACCTGTCTTCGGGTTAGTTCGTGTTCTTCGCATAAGCTGCTTTATGGTTGAGCCTTTATTGTCGCCCTAACCCGTTTCCTGTCCGTTAACATTGCAATTTAATCATAAATAAACGGCTTTGAGGACCCTTGCGCTTGTGTTTTGCCGCCCAAAACGCAAAAAGCCCCGGTTGACCGGGGCTTCTGTGCAACGGTATTTCGCGAAGCGATTAGCGGCAACGCGCCGTGTAACGCTGACCGTACTGGTCGCGATAATAGCAATAGCCCGGTTCGGAAGCATTGCCGATGAGGGCACCGCCCACACCGCCGATTGCCGCACCCACTGCCGCGCCACGAACGTTGCCCGTGATAGCGCCGCCAAGGACAGCACCGGAAACGGCGCCGATCGAAGCTCCCTTTTCGGTCTGCGTGCAGCTTGCGAGCGACAGGCCGACCAGCGCAAATATGATTGCCTTTTTCATGAAACTCTCTCCAACGTTACAATGAGCTCTTGTGGCTCGGTAGGCGTCCCATATTTATCTGCGGCGACTGCTACCTCCGACCGCCACAGATAACTAACAATTCGATGTCGTTTAGGGAAGCCTCCTCTTTCGGCATTCCTCCGAGCGTAATCGATTGCGTCCCAAACAACGGCGCGGCGCAAAAAAGGTTCCAAAAATCCGGGTTTTTTGATGTGAATCAATTTTGTACTTTTCATCGGGTTCTATAAACGGTTTATTGGAATGGTTCAAAACAACGGCGAATTGACGCAGACGCGGTTAATGTGGCCCGCAAGGGTTGACGGTCCCGGTGTCGAGGCAGAAAACGATCTGGTCAATTCTGGAGCATGGCATGGACTTCGAGGCATTTTTCACGACGGAACTGCAAAGCCTGCATTCTGAGGGACGCTATCGCGTTTTTGCGGATATCGAGCGCCAGCAGGGCAATTTCCCCCGTGCGACACGGTATAACGCCAATGGCGAGCGCAAGGATGTAACCGTCTGGTGCTCCAACGACTATCTCGGCATGGGCCAGAACCCGAAAGTCATCGAAGCCATGAAGGCCGCCATCGATCACTGTGGCGCGGGTGCGGGAGGCACCCGGAATATTTCTGGCACCAACCACTATCACGTCCTTCTCGAGCGCGAACTTGCTGACCTCCACGGCAAGGAATCGGCGCTGATTTTCACCTCGGGTTATGTCTCCAACTGGGCCACCCTCGGCACGCTCGGTCAGAAAATTCCGGGGCTCATCATTTTCTCGGATGCGCTCAACCATGCATCGATGATCGAAGGCATCCGTTACGGCCGCTGCGAGCGGGTGATCTGGAAGCACAACGATCTCGAAGACCTAGAAGCCAAATTGAAGGCGGCGGATCCGAATGCGCCGAAGCTGATTGCCTTCGAATCCGTCTATTCGATGGATGGCGATATCGCTCCGATCAAGGAAATCTGCGATCTGGCCGACCGTTATGGCGCCATGACCTATCTCGATGAAGTTCATGCCGTCGGCATGTACGGACCGCGCGGTGGCGGCATTGCCGAGCGCGAAGGCCTGATGGATCGCCTGACGATCATTGAGGGAACGCTCGGCAAGGCCTTCGGCGTCATGGGCGGCTATATTACCGGTTCCACGGCGGTCTGCGACTTCATCCGCTCCTTCGCTTCCGGCTTCATCTTCACGACGGCCCTGCCGCCGTCGCTCGCCGCCGGTGCGATTGCATCGATCCAGCATCTGAAGGCAAGCCCCTTCGAGCGCGCCCGCCATCAGGACCGGGTGCGCAGGCTTCGCGGCCTTCTCGATGCGCGCGGTATTCCGCACATGGACAACCCAAGCCACATTGTGCCGGTCATGGTGGGCGATGCCGCCAAGTGCAAATGGATTTCGGATATCCTGCTCGACAATCACGGTGTCTATGTGCAGCCGATCAACTATCCGACCGTGCCGCGCAAGACCGAGCGCCTGCGCATTACGCCGACACCGTTGCACAGCGATGCCGATATCGAGCATCTGGTCGGCGCGCTGCACCAGCTCTGGTCGCATTGTGCGCTGGCGCGTGCGGTGGCGTGAGGTTCGATTGAATTCGAGGGCGAAGAGAAGGGAGCGCGGAGAGTGAGATGCAGAGGTCAATCCAGTATCCCGAACCGGAGGACTTCATCACCGCAATCGCCAAGCCGTTCGACAGCGAAGCCGTCACGAAGGTCGTAGCGCCTTTTGGTCTGACCTGGTCAAAAGCCGTCAAACTCGACAGGAATCTGGCGATATTCGATCTCAGCGCGCCAGCATTCGGCGTGGACTTCCATTTCAAAGACCAGGCTCTCGTGGACGAAAACGACGGCCATTCCGTTGGGGAAGGCCCCAACCTGCTGACCAGTTGCGCTTGCTGGGGTTACGAGGACAGTATCGAAACCTATGGCGGGCCTTTGTGGAAAGGCCTTCGTTTCTCGGACACCAAGGCCGATGCAATTGCCAAACTGGGCGAGCCGGACCGGGTCGGACGATATGATATTCACCGCTGGATCTTTGCGGATTTCGAACTGTCGATCCACTGGAACAATCCAGACAAAATCCGCGTCATATCCTATTGGATGAAATCGGCATAGGCCGCCGGCAGGTTGGCGTATCCGGGTGATGGCCAACCCTTCGAGGCTGCGCCTCCACGGCGTACCGGTTAAGCCGCTTTGCCTATGTCAGAGACTATTTTCATTGCATGATCTCGGGCTTCCCTGTCCGCCGCGAAGACATCTTCAATCGTGGCGGCGGAGCGACCGTCATGCATGCGGTCCATGACCGTTTCGACGATCTCGGCCATATCGAGAAAACCGATATTGCCCGCAACGAAAGCGTGAAAGGCGGTCTCTTCGGCGGCATTCAGGGCAGCGCCCTGCAAACCGCCGCGCTCCAGCGCTGTGCGGGCCAGCCGGATAGCCGGGAAACGGGCTTCATCCGGCGCTTCGAAATCGAGCCGCGCCAGTTTTGCGAAATCCAGCCGCTCGACACTCAGATTGCCGCGTTGCGGATAGGTGAGGGCATAGGAAATAGCGGTGCGCATGTCGGGAGAGCCGAGCTGGGCGATATAGGAGCCGTCGGTGTAACCCACCATCGAATGGATGATCGACTGCGGGTGGACGATCACCTCCACCTGATCGGGCCTCAGATCGAAGAGATATTTCGCCTCGATCATTTCCAGCCCCTTGTTGAACATGGAGGCGCTGCCGATGGAGACCTTCAGTCCCATCGACCAGTTGGGATGGGCGCGGGCGATATCCGCCGTGACATTGGCCATCTCCTCGCGCGACCAGGTGCGGAACGGACCGCCGGATGCGGTCAGCACGATGCGTTCCACGGCCTGCTTGTGTTCGCCCGTCAGGCATTGGAAGATTGCGCTGTGCTCGCTGTCGACCGGGATCAGCCTGCCGCCGCCCCGTTTGACCGTGCGCAGAAAAACATCGCCAGCCGAAACCAGGCATTCCTTGTTGGCGAGCGCTATGTCTGCGCCACGCCGTGCGGCTGTAAGAGTAGGTGCGAGGCCGGGGGTTCCGGCAATCGCCGCCATCACCCAGCCGGCATCCGTCGAAGCGGCCTCTTCGAGGCCGGATTTGCCCGCCGCAACCTCGATGCCGGTGCCGGCAAGGGCCGATTTCAGTGCTTCGTATTTGTCGTCCTCGGCGGTAACCGCCAGCCGCGCGCCGAATTCCCGCGCCTGTTCCGCCAGAAGAGCGATGTTGCCCGCGCCGGTCAAAGCCGTGATCTCGAACGCCTCGCGGCCACCCAGCTGACGGACGACATCCAGCGTATTGGTGCCGATCGAACCGGTCGAACCCAATATTGTCAGCTTGCGTGGCATTTCACTGGCATTCGTCATATTCAGTCCGTCGGTCGTTTCCGGTTCGCACCCCTTGGTGCACGTCGTTTTTCCCGAAACCGCTAAGCACTTTCGGGCAACATTCCTTAGCCTCTACCCGCGAAAATCAGCCATAACAAGGACAAAGCCGGGGCTATTGTTTTTGCGGAAGGCAAAGCCATATGCAAGAAAAACAATGAGAGGATATCGATGCAACGTTTTCTGGTTTCCAGCGGGTGGATTTTTGCGGCAAGCCTTGTGCTGGTCCTTGTCTTCATTCCTTTTGATCCGCGTCTTTCCGAAAGCGCGCAGGCGTTGCCAGGGGGCGTGGTCTCCTTCAATCGTGCCATTACCGATTTCGGAACCTTCCGCTGGATGCTCTATTCCACCGGCCTTCTGGCGATATTGGCCTATGTCGCCGCACGGGTTTTAAAGGCGCAGACCTATAATGGACGGCTGAGGACGGCATGGCGGCTTCTTACCTATTTCTTCCTGACGATCGGAACGGCGAGTATTCTCGTCCATACGCTGAAATTCCTGATAGGACGGGCACGGCCGGAGCTTCTACTGGAAATGGGCGCCTATAGCCTCACCCCATTTACCGGCGACAATCTCTATGAAAGTTTCCCCTCAGGCCATTCGACCGCCGCCGGGGCGTTTTTCGGCGCTTTCGCCATGTTGATGCCGCGCTTCCGCTGGGCGTTTCTCCTGCTTGCCCTTGTCATCGGTGTTTCGCGTGTCATCGTCGGCGCACATTATCCAAGCGATGTCGCCGCCGGGCTGTTGCTCGGCATGTGGACGGCCATGGCCTTCGCCTTTATCTTTGCCCGGTCCGAAATGCTGTTCCGGTTCGATGCGCAGGGCTGGCCGCAGCCGAAGAATGCAAACCTCCCGGCGGCGGATACACGATAGAGACTTTCAGCGGGATATTGGGGGAAGGTGATGGAAGAAGCGACAAGCGCTCCGGAAAATGACGGCAAGTCCGTTCAGCATATCCGTACATCCGTCGCCGTGGCCGGTGGCGGGCCGGCAGGCATGATGCTTGGCCTGTTGCTCGCGCGCAGCGGTATCGATGTCGTCGTCGTCGAGAAACACGGGGATTTTCTCCGGGATTTTCGCGGCGACACCATCCACCCTTCGACGCTTGAATTGATGGAGCAACTCGGTTTTGTCGATGAGTTTCTGAGCCTGCCGCATACGCGCGCGCCAAGGCTGAATGCGGTCATCGGCGGCGAGCGCGTCACGATAGCGGATTTTTCCCGCCTGCCGGTCCGCCACCGCTTCATCGCCTTTATGCCGCAATGGGATTTTCTCAATTTCATCGTCGGCAAGGCGGGGCAATACGAAAATTTCCGATTGCTGATGAATGCGCCGGTGACCGGCTTGATTGAGCGCGGCGGGCATGTCGGCGGTCTCACGGTCAGCACACCGGAAGGCATCATCGAGATCGAGGCCGATCTTGTGGTGGGGGCGGATGGGCGCAACTCCACCGTCCGCGAGGCGGCGGGGTTGGAAGTGCAGCGCTTCGGCATTCCGACCGAGGTGCTGTGGATGCGTCTTTCGAAACAGCCCGACGATCCGACGGAAACCATGGGGCATGCCGGCTCGCGGCAGGGTTTCGTCATGATCAACCGGGGCGATTACTGGCAATGCGGTTATGTGGTGCGAAAGGGATTTTTCGCCGACATAAAGCTACAGGGAATTGAAGCCTTCAGGGACAGGGTTGCGGAAATCTGCCCCTTTCCACGCGAAAGGCTCGATGAGCTTAAGAGCTGGGACGATGTGCATCTCCTGACCGTCCGTATCGACCGGCTGAAGCGCTGGTGGAAACCCGGCCTTATCTGCATCGGTGATGCGGCCCATGCCATGTCTCCCGTCGGGGGCGTTGGCATTAATCTGGCCATTCAGGATGCGGTTGCGGCGGCCAATATATTGGTGCCGGTGCTCGTGTCCGGCCGGGCCATTGCCGATGACGATCTCGCCGCAATTGAAAAGCGGCGATCCTTCCCGACCAAGGCCACGCAATTTCTGCAGCGGATGATGCGCATCGGCGGCAAGAAGGGACGGGCCGATGCGGAAAAACCGAAAGGACCGCCAGCCTTTGTGCTGGCCATCATGCGGTTTCCGCTTCTTTCCCATTTGACCGGCCGGCTGGTGGGGCTGGGTTTCCGTCGGGAAAAGATAGAGACGGTGTGACGCCGCTCAGGCAATGCCGGCGGCTTCTTTCTCATATTTCAGCCCGATAACGGCGGATCCGATCAACCCCGGCTCGATGCGGCAGATGGCTGGTACGACCAGAGGGCGGTCGAAGCGCCTCAGAATGCGGCTCCTTACCACCTCGTCCAGAGCGGCGAGAAGCGCCTTCGAATTCGAAAGTCCGCCGCCGACCGGCACGATGGTTGCGCCGGTAACGTTGATCACCATTGCCAGAGGCGAGGCGAGAATATCGATAAGGACATCGATGGTTCTTGCGGCCTTCGCATCGCCCGCTTGCCAGGCCGAAATAATATCCTCGCTGGTCATCGCCTGCTGGTGAAGATGCGAATGCAGCTTTTCCATGCCACGGGCGCTGCCGATTGCGTCGATGCAGCCGGTAAGGCCGCAACCGCATTCGAAACGCGGTAGCGAAACCGGCGGATTTCCGGCCAATGTCGCAGCCACCGGTCCGTGTCCCCATTCGCCGGCGAAACCGCCGTCGCTGTTGATAAGCTTGCCGTCGATCACCAGCCCGCCGCCGACACCCGTTCCGAGAATGACGCCGAAGACCACGCGATGACCCCGTCCGGAACCGATTTCCGATTCGGCGATAACGAAGCAATCCGCATCGTTCGATACTATGACGGGAAGGTTCAGCGCCTTTTCCAGTTCGTCCTTCAAGACCCTGCCATGGATGCTCTGAATATTGGCGACAGTGGCCTTGCCGGTGTCGGGATCGATGACGCCGGCAATCGACAGCGACACGCAGGCGGGTGTGCCGCCGCTATTGTCGATGACGGATTTCAGGCCGGCGGCGAAGTCTTCGAAACTGGTCTTGGGCGTCGGGATACGCGGCACGGGCCGAATATCGTCGGGAGCGTAGGCAATCGCGCCCTTGATGGTCGTTCCGCCTATATCGAAACAAACGATCATGATTCAGGCTCCGGAATGGGTGGCATCGTGGATTTTTTCTGCGCCGATCCATGTCGAATGCATCTGAAGGTCGGGTGTCAGCATGACGAAATCCGCATCGAAGCCGGGCAGAAGCTTACCTTTGCCAGAAGCGCGGATTGCCTCGGCGGGATAGGAGGACGCCATTCTCAAAGCCTCTTCCAGCGGTGTGTCCAGCTTTTCATGCATGAAGCGGATGCAGGAGAGCATATCGATATCCGCCCCCGCCAGCGTGCCGTCGGCCAGCGTCAGCCTGCCGCCGTTGCGATAGACGCGCCTGCCGTTCAGTTCGAAACCGTCATCATCCGTGCCGATGGTGGACATGGCGTCGGTGACGAGGAAAATGCGGCCGGGACTATTCTTGGCGCGAAGCGCAATGCCGATTGCTGCAGGATCGACATGGAAGCCGTCGGCGATCAGCCCGCAATCCAGCTTGCCGTTCGCAAGTGCCGCGCCCACCAGCCCCGGTTCGCGATGGCTGAGCGGGCTCATGGCGTTGAAAAGATGTGTTACCATGGATGCGCCGGCCTCGGCATAGGCTGTCGCGACGCCAAGGCCCACATCGGTATGGCCGAGGCTGACGACGATGCCGGCCTTGCGCAGCACTGTGACCTGCGCCTCGGTTACGTTTTCCGGGGCGATGGTTGTCAGCACGAAGGGAAGCTTCGCCTTGCAGCCCGTCAGAACCGCAAGATCGGCCGTTTCCATCTTTCGGATCAGCGCCGGATCATGGGTGCCCTTGCGTGCGACGGAAAGATGCGGCCCTTCGAAATGCAGGCCGAGAAAGCCGGGCACCCCTGCCTTGTGGGCGGCGATGCCGGCTTCGGCGGCTTTGGCCGTGATATCCGGCCGGTCGGTGATGAGTGTGACCATCAGGGCGGTGGTGCCGAATTGCGCATGGGCCGAGCAGATGCGGGCAATGCCTTCCACATCCGGCTCGTTGTTGAACATCACGCCGCCGCCGCCATTGACCTGAAGGTCGATGAAGCCTGGCGCAATGAGCAGTCCTTCCGCATCGATGATTTCGGCGTTTGCGGGCACGGATACGCGGTCGACGATGTCGGCAACCTGGCCATCACCGGTCACGAGCGCCTTGCCATCGTGCCACGCGGCGCCATCGAAAATGCGGGCGCCGACAAATGCCTTGCTGCTGCTCATTGGGTTTCCGTCACCTTCTTCAATGCCACGGGCGCATCCGGGTTGAAGCCGCGGGCGCGCGACAATTGCTCGATGAAGCCGTAAAACGGCGCGATCAGCAACAGGGCGTCGGTCAGCGGGTGATTGGTTTCCACAAACGGCAGGGGCTTGGCCGGGCTGCCTTTTGCGGAGGTGACGAAAACACTTGCGCCCTTGCCGGCGAGACCGGCCGCGATATCGGTCACGGAGGTTTCGGCGCGGTCACGCGCGGCAAAAGCGATGACGGGAAATTTCGGTGCGACCAGCGAAACGGGGCCGTGCATGACTTCCGCCGATGAATAGGCCTCCGCGTGGAGTTCGCAGGTTTCCTTGCATTTCAGCGCGGCTTCCGCGGCAATGGCCAGCGCCGGACCGCGGCCCAGCATATAGAGCGATTCCTCGCCCTTGACCGCTTCGCCGATCTGGCTCCAGTCGAGTGCGATGGCCTTGGCGAAATTCTGCGGCAGGGCGCTGACGGCTTTGGCGAGCAGGCTGTCTTCCGTCCATTCGGCAAGGATTGCGAGGCCGGCGACGATGGAGTTGACGAAAGATTTGGTTGCGGCCACCGCTTTTTCAGGGCCCGCCTGGATATTGATGGCGTGATTGGCAGCATCGCCGAGCGGTGAGGGCAGGGTGTTGACCAGCGAGAAGGTAAGCGCGCCGCCCTTGCGGGCGCTTTCCGCCAGAGCGACGATGTCAGGGCTTTTGCCCGATTGCGAGACGGCGAAGGCCGCCGCGCGGTCCAGCCGCAGATTCGTCTGGTAGATCGAGGCGAGCGAGGGGCCGAGCGAAGCGACCGGAAGCCCGGTCTGCAATTCGATCGCATATTTCAGGAAATGCGCGGCGTGGTCGGAGGAGCCGCGGGCAATGGTGACGATAACGGCCGGGTCACGGGCCTTCAGCCTGCCTCCGGCTTCGTGGAAGTCGGCATTGGCATTGTCCAGCAGGCGGGCGACTGCATCGGGAATCTCATCGATTTCCTGGCGCATCAGGGTTGTCATCGTTTCGTGTCCTTGATCAAGAGATTTGTCACTCGGGCCCCATCGTCAGTTCGGCGACGAGGTCATAGGCGTCGCTGCGGTACAGCGCGCGGGATATTTCCATGAGGCGCCCGCTTTCCAGATAGGCCATTCGCTGAACGGAAAGCGCTGCCGAACCCGGCGGAACCCCAAGCAACAATGTTTCCTCATCGGTGAGGTTACGGGCGGAGATGCGCTGAATGGCGCGCACCGGGCGAATGCCGTTTTTCTCAAGCTCCAGATAAAGCGAGTTTTCCACCAGTTGCGGGTCAGGCAGGATATCGCCCGGCAGGCTGGTGACTTCGAGTGCGATTGGCTGGTCATTGGCAAGACGCAGGCGCGTGAGCCGCGCCACCATGGCCGATTGGGAAAGGCCGAGCGCCATCATCTCGTCGCCGGTCGGGTGGAACAGGCCTCTGTCCAGCCAGCGGGTGCTCGCCGTCATTCCGCGTCGGCGCATGTCCTCGGTAAACGAGGTAAGTTTGGTCAGGGGCTGCTGCATGCGGGTGATGGGCTTGACGACGAAAGTACCTGAACCGTGCCGGCGAACGAGAAGGCCGTCGCGAACGAGATCGTCCACTGCCTTGCGCACCGTGACGCGGCTGACGCAGGCGCTTTCGGCGATATCCCGTTCCGGCGGCAAGGCGTCGCCGTGCTTCAGGCGGCCGCCATTGATGGCGTCTTCAATCGTCTGGCGCAGTTTCAGGTAAAGCGGGCCGCCGCCTGATTGCAGGTCGTCCAGATTAAGCGCTGCCCCGTTCATCCATAACCTCTGTCACGATCCATGTGGTCGGCGATATGGCCGGCTCTGGCTATACCATATGCCACGCAATCGGCAATACCAAAATAGAACCATTGCTAGATTTGTATGATTAATCGGTGGTTTTTTCGATATTTTGCCGAATAATAAGGCTATGTGCCGGATATTTTCGCATTAACCAAAAAAATTTTCTCGATAACGGAATTGCTCTGGACGATTGGCATTTTTTTGGTATTGTTTTTTGCGTCGGTGGTCGGCGGCGATCCGTTTCGCATCCGTTGCGCCGGAAAAATCGGTTTCCGACTCGCGGCAGCGTTTGCGAAATCGAATTTAGCTTGACCGTTGTGAAAATTAATTTCATCGTGGCAGGAAATTATCGCAGATAACTGGATAACCAGCACAGAAATGGTTGCTTCTGCGAAAATGAATTACGAATGAACAGGGAACAAAGTTCATGAAGGTGGGAATTATCGGACTCGGATTCCGTCTCGGTTATCTGGGCTACGTTTTTCATGAGATCGACAAGGATTTCGAGATCGTCGGTTATGTCGATCCGGCGCCGGCGGGCCTGCCGGGCCTGCAGGAAAAGGGCATTTCGGCCGGTAAGGCTTACGATAGTCCCGAGGCGCTGATCGCAAACGAAAAATTCGATCTCTTGATGATCGGCTCACCGAACCACATGCATCTGGAGCATATCCGTATCGGGCTTGAGGCCGGCTGCACCATCTTCTCGGAAAAACCCATCGTCGTCAGCATCGAGGAAAGCCTTGAGCTCGCCAGGCTGCTCAACAGGCACGGTCACGAGCGGCTGCTCGTTGGTCTGGTTTTGCGTTATTCCCCGCTCTACCGCGATCTGCGCGCCGCGCAGGCCGAAGGCAAGCTGGGCGATGTCGTTTCCATTGAGGCCTCGGAGCATATCCCGCCCTATCACGGCGCATTCTTCATGCGCGACTGGCGGCGTTACGAGAATTATTCCGGCTCCTTCATGCTGGAAAAATGCTGCCACGACCTCGATCTCTATAATGGCGTGGTCGGTGCGCGGCCGCGTTTCGTATCGAGCTTCGGCGGGCGAAAGAGCTTCACGCCGGCAAATGCGCCGCAGCATGACGGCATCAACGACATGGAGGTTTACCATCGCAAGCCGAGCGGCTGGATGGGTTCCGACAAGGTTTTCGACAGCGACGGCGACATCATCGATTACCAGACGGCGATCGTCGAATATGAGAACGGCGCATCGCTCGCCTTCCATACCAATCTCAACGTTCCCGACGATTTCCGCCGTTTCTGCGTCATCGGCGCCAAGGGCATGGCCGAAGGCGATTTCGTTCGCGGCTTCCTGAACGTGCACAATGCCCGGACAAATGAAAAGACCGTCGCCAAGACCTATTCGGCGGCGACCACGCTCTCGCAGCATTACGGGGCGGACGAGCAGATGGCCGAGGATGTCATCGCCCATATCGTCAAGGGTACGCCGCTGCCTGTTTCCGCGCTCGATGCGATCGAAGCCGGTATTCTGGCGCTTGCCATGGATGAAGCGCGCCATGGCCGTAAAGTGATCGATCTCAAGCCGGTGTGGGAGGAATACGATCTGGCGCTGCACGGACAGCCGAAATCCCCCGCTGTGAAATCGGCTTGAGGGGGCGGCGCGATGGATGCGAAACGCAGCGCGGTCGTCTTTGCCTGGCTTCTTCTTCTGCCGGCGCTTTTATACATCACGGTTATCGTTGCTTATCCGCTCGTCGATACCTTCATCCTGTCCTTTACCGATGCGTCGCTTAGAAAAACGACGAATTGGGTCGGCTTCATCAATTACGAGAAGATTTTCAACGCGACTTTTGCCGATGTCATCACGCGGACCTTTATCTGGACGTTCTTTTCCGTCTCGATAAAGATGATCATCGGCACATTCGGTGCGGTTTTGCTGAATTCGGCCGTGCCCGGCCGGGCGCTGTTTCGTATCCTGACCATGCCGCCATGGATCGTGCCGATGGCTATCGGCATCTTCATGTGGGGCTGGATGTATAACGGCCAGTTCGGCATGATTTCCGGCGTGCTCCAGAACCTCGGCCTGGTGGATGGTCCGGTTGCGTTCCTCGCCTATGGCAGAACGGCCTTCTGGGCAACGATCGTCACCGACGTCTGGATCGGCGTGCCGATGGTGACGCTCTATCTGCTGGCGGCCATCCAGGCCATTCCGCAGGATCTCTACGAGGCCGCGTGGACAGACGGGGCAAGCCGCTTTTACCGCTTCCGCCGCATCACGCTGCCGCTGATGCTGCCGGCCATGATTACCATGTCGATGATCTCGCTGATTTCGACTTTCAATTCCTTCGATATCATCTGGATACTGACGCAGGGCGGCCCGACCGGCCAGACCACGACCATGATCATCGACACGTACAAGACGGCGATCGGCTCCTACAAATACGGTGAAGGTGCTGCACGCGCCGTGCTGATCTGCATCTTCCTGTCGATCTTCACCTATTTCTACTTCCGCATCACCAGCCGCATCTCGCAGGAGGCCAGCCGATGAGCGACAAGAATGCGATGATCAACCGCTACAGGTGGTATGAAATGGTCGGGATCTATTGCGGCATCGCCGTGTTCCTGACCTTCGTGCTGGCGCCCTTCGTGGAAGGTTTTCTGGTTTCGCTGAAGCCGCTCAGCCTGCTTTTCTCCTCGCCCTACAAGTTCTGGCCGGAAAACGGTTCCTTCGAGGCCTACCGGACCATGTGGGTCAGCGTTCCGGGCTTTGCCCGCTACGTTTTCAACTCCTTCTTCATCTCCACCATTTCGACCATCATCGTCCTCATCCTGGTGGTGCCGGCCTCCTATGCTTTCGCCCGTTTCGAGTTTCGTGGGCGTGGGCAGTTGCTCGGCGCATTTCTGGCGATCAACATGTTTTCGGGCGCGGTGCTTCTGATCCCGCTTTACCGGCTGATGCGCAACATGGGTGTGCTGAACACCTATCTGGCGATGATCATTCCCGGCGCGGCCTTCCTGATCCCCACCGCCATCTGGCTGTTGCGCACTTATATGCTGCGTATCCCGCGGGAACTGGAAGAGGCGGCCTATGTGGACGGTGCGAGCTATTTCTACACCTTCCGCCGCGTGATCCTGCCGCTGGCGATGCCGGGCATCGCAGTGGTCTCCATCACCACCTTCATCGGCGCCTACGCCCAGCAGTTCATCTTCGCGCTCACCTTCAATTCCAAGACCGAATATATGCCGCTGCCCATCGGCCTCTTCGCCTATTTCGGTCGCCAGGAAGTCATCTGGAATGAGTTGATGGCGGCCAGCTTCGTCGGCATTGCGCCGGCCATGGTCGTGATCTTCTTCATGCAACGATATCTCGTCAGCGGTCTGACCGCCGGCGCGGTGAAATAATCAACAACCGGAACGACCACCAAAACGGGAGACTACCTATGGCACTGAAACATTACGGATTGGCGCTCTGCGCTTTCGCATTTGCCGGTTCCACTGCCCTTACGACGGTGACGGCGCACGCCGCCGACAAGGAGATCAGCTGGATCTATTGCGGCGACAAGATGGACCCCATCCATGAGAAATACATCAAGGAATGGGAAGGCAAGAACGAGGGCTGGAAGGTCGTGCCTGAGGTCGTCGGCTGGGCCCAGTGCCAGGACAAGGCGACCACGCTCGCCGCTGCCGGCACCCCGGTCGCCATGGCCTATGTCGGTTCGCGCACGCTGAAGCAGTTCGCGCAGAACGATCTCATCGTTCCGGTGCCGATGACCGAAGACGAAAAGAAGAGCTATTACCCCAATATCGTCGACACCGTGACCTTCGAGGACACGCAGTGGGGCGTGCCGGTCGCATTCTCGACCAAGGCGCTTTACTGGAACAAGGACCTGTTCAAGCAGGCCGGTCTCGATCCGGAAACGCCGCCGAAGACCTGGGCCGAAGAGATCGCTTTCGCCAAGCAGATCAAGGAAAAGACCGGCATCGCCGGCTACGGCCTGCCCGCCAAGACCTTCGACAACACCATGCACCAGTTCATGCACTGGGTTTACACCAACAACGGCAAGGTGATCGACGGCGACAAGATCACTGTCGACAGCCCGCAGGTTGTTGCAGCGCTGAAGGCTTACAAGGACATCACGCCCTATTCCGTCGAAGGCCCGACGGCTTATGAGCAGAACGAAATCCGCGCCATCTTCCTCGATGGCAAGGTCGGCATGATCCAGGCCGGTTCGGGCGCCGCCACGCGCCTGCAGGAAACCAAGATCAACTGGGGCATCGCCACGCTGCCGCTCGGCCCGGAAGCAAAGGGTCCCGGCACGCTGCTCATCACCGACAGCCTGGCGATCTTCAAGGGAACCGGCGTGGAAGAAAAGGCGACCGAGTTCGCCAAATTCATCACCTCTCCCGGCCCGCAGGGTGAATACGAACTGCAGGGCGGCGCGGGCCTCACCCCGCTGCGTCCGTCGCCGAAGGTCGATGAATTCATCGCCAAGGATCCCTTCTGGAAGCCGCTGATCGACGGTATCGCCTATGGCGGTCCCGAGCCGCTCTTCACGGACTACAAGGGTTTCCAGGACACGATGATCGAGATGGTGCAGTCTGTCGTCACTGGCAAGGCAACCCCGGAAGATGCCGCGAAGAAAGCGGCTTCGGCTCTCGAGCAGTATAAATAATCTGTCATGAGCACGGATGCGGGCGCTGGCCGTCCGCATCCGGCAAGTTTCGCCGTGGGAATGCCCTGCGTCTTCCGGGATGCTCTTTCCCCTGTTTTCAACGGTTCCGATCCGGTGTGGCTTTGCCCCTGTTTCGGAACATCTCTGAACGTGGCCAGATGTCGGCCGCTGACGGGAGAGGCAAGTCTTGGGTCAGCTTTATCTCAACAACGTCCGCAAGAACTATGGACATTTCGAAGTCATCAAGGGCGTTCAGCTCGACATCAGGGATGGCGAGTTCGTCGTTTTTGTCGGCCCCTCGGGATGCGGCAAATCCACATTGCTGCGCATGATCGCCGGTCTTGAGGATATTTCCGCCGGTGACGTCGTCATCAATGGCGTGAAGGTCAACGACTTGCCGCCGGTCAAACGCGGCATCGCCATGGTGTTCCAGTCCTATGCGCTCTACCCGCACATGACGGTTTTTGAAAACATCGCTTTTCCGCTGCGCGTCGAGAAGATGGAGGAGGACAAGATCAAGCAGAAGGTCGAGGGCGTCGCCAAGATTCTCCAGCTCGATCAGCGTCTGCAGCAGCGCCCCGGCATGTTGTCCGGCGGTCAGCGCCAGCGCGTGGCGATCGGCCGCGCCATCGTTCGCGAGCCGAAGATATTCCTGTTCGACGAGCCGCTTTCCAACCTCGATGCAGCACTTCGCGCCGATATGCGCATCGAACTCACCAATCTTCACCGGACGCTGAAGGCGACGATGATCTATGTCACCCACGATCAGGTGGAAGCCATGACCATGGCCGACCGCATCGTGGTGCTGAATGCCGGCGAAATCGCCCAGGTCGGCGCGCCGCTCGAGCTTTATCACAAGCCGGCGAACCTCTTCGTGGCCGGATTCATCGGCAACCCGAAAATGAATTTCCTGAAGGTCACCTGCAAATCCGTCAGCGCCGAGGGCGTGACGGTGGAATATGAGGGCCAGACGATCACCGTGCCGGTGGAGCCCCGCGCCGGTCTTGAAGGCACGCAGCTGACGCTCGGCATCCGCCCGGAACATACCGGTCTCGAAACGGCCGACCTCAATGTCACGGTCGCGCCCAGCGTGATCGAGCGGCTCGGGGTCAATACCATCGCTTATGGCGTTGCGCCGACGGGTGAGAATTATTGCGCGCTGCTTTCCGGCTCGGCACCTGTGGTCGTGGATGAGCCCATCGTCACCGGTATCAAGGCATCGGATTGCCATTTGTTTGACGAAAGCGGCATTGCGCTGGAGCGGCGTGTCGATCTTTCAGTCCTCAAGCTGATCCAATAAGGCGCAGGAGCCGGGCCATGTTATCTGTTTTTCCATGCCCGGCTGTTCCTGACGCGATCCGTCTCCGGCATTTTTCCGCCCCTTCCAGACGAAAAAACAACGCCGGGCTTTCGGCCCGGCGTGCAAAGCTTTTCCAGATGTCCGCTGGATCACGGCATGGGGTTGGGCATGTAGCCGGTGAAACCGCTGATCTTCCAGCGTCCCTGATGCAGCCGGCAATAATAGAGCGTCTGCCACTTCATGACGTCGAAGCTGCCATCGGCCTTGCGAAGCCTGCCGTCGAACTTCTTGCGCACCAGCGCGGTCTCACCTTCCACTTCGATTTCTTCCAGCGTGGTGGTCGCAAAGATCGCATCGCGCGGGTCCTCTGCGAATTGCTGGGTTTGAAAATCCTGCGCCTGCCGCAGCCACTCGTCGCGATAGGCGCTGAGCGAAGGGAACGACAGGCGCCAATTGTCCGGGTTCGCATCCCGGTTGGCGTTGATGCCGAGAAAGCCGTCCTCGACGAAATCCTCCGCGACCTTCGACCAGTCGGCGGCAAGGAACGCGTCGATGTCCCGCGTTACCAGCATCTCCCAGATGGAATGGCGGGCGATGTCTGTTTCGGGAAAGGGGTTTTTGAAGGGATCACGCATGGTTTGGGTCCATTATTGAAATTATTTTCAAGATTTGGAGATTTCTCTGGTGTTGATTGTTGGCATATGCTCATCTCTCAATCAACAGAGAAAATAATTTTCAAATCAAAGGTGTGCGCGGTGTCGTCAGCAAGACGAAACATCCTCGATTCATGGATCTATGCGGTTGACGGGCGCGCTTTCTTAGGGTGCATCGGAAACGGGGCCAAGCCTTAAGTTTTGGCGGAACGGAGACCGGTGAACATGGATATTTTCGCAAGAATACAGGAAGACAGGGGACAATTCTCGCAGTCGGAGCGGCGGATTGCCGATATTCTGGTTTCGGACTTCGAATTCGCCGTCAACGCCTCGATCATCGAGCTTGCGGCCCGCGCCGAAGTGTCGCCGCCGACCGTGACGCGGTTCTGCCGTCGGCTGGGGTGCCAGAGCTTTTCGGATTTCAAGGTCAGCCTCGCCAAGACCGCCTATGTGGGTATTCGATACCTCACCTCCGAACCCTCCAGCACCGGTCCCTCGGATGTTGCTGAAGAGGTGCTCGCCAAGGCGCAGGAAGCGCTTTTCCTGCTGCACAGGACGCTTGATCCCGCCCTTGCCGATGAAGCGGCGATCAGGATCGCCAATAGCGGCATGATCTATGCCTTCGGCGCAGGCGGCAATTCCTCGATGATCGCTTCGGAAATTCAGAACCGGCTGTTCCGCCTGGGTTTGCGCGTTTCCACCAGCGCCGATCACAGCATGCAGCTGATGATGACGGCTGCGGCGCGCAAGGAAGACGTCATCATCGGTTCGTCCTTTTCCGGTCGCAACATGGAACTGGTGAAGTGTTTCAGGCTGGCGCGGGAAATGGGGGTCACCACCATTGCGCTCACCCAGAGCGACACGCCAGTCGCTGCGGCTGCCGACATGGTGGTGGCTGTCAATGTGCCCGAGGGAAACAATATCTTCCGCCCCACCTCATCGCGCTACGCCTATCTGGCCGCCGTCGATGTTCTGGCGACGCTTGCTGCCTATCACCAACGGCAACGGTCGATGGTGACGTTGCGTCATATCAAGCAGCAGCTCGTGGAACATCGTGACCCGGATGACAAGCAATTGCTCGGTGACTGAGGCGGGCTGACGAAAAATACAGGCTGGTTTGCCTGAGACCCGCTTTGTGGCGGGTGGAAAGCTTCAAGGGAGTTGTAGGAGATGAAGGACAGGAAAGACCAGCTCGCCGTCGTTACCGGCGCGGCAGGTGATATTGGCCGGGCAATTGCCACGGCGCTCGCTGAAAGCCATGCAAAGGTCGTGTTGGTCGATATCGACCCGGGCGCCCTTTCGAGCGCGCTATCCCTGCTTTCCAGTTCCCGCTTCATCGCGAAAACCTGCGATGTCACCGATCCGCAGGACCTTGCAAGGCTGGCCGCCGAGGTCGCGGAGCTGGGCGATGTTGTAACCCTCGTCAACAATGCGGGCGCCGCAAGGGCCGTCAGCCTGCATGACACGACCGCCGATATATGGCGCAAAGACAATGCCCTCAATCTGGAAGCGCCGTTTCTCTGCTTCAGGGCTTTCGAGGAGGCGCTGAAGCGGACCCAGGGGTCGGTGGTCAATATCACGTCCGTGAACGGCATGGCGGTCTTCGGCCACCCGGCCTATAGCGCCGCAAAGGCCGGGCTGATCCATCTGACCAAGCTGATCGCCGTCGAATACGGCAAATTCGGCATCCGTTCGAATGCCGTTGCGCCGGGCACCGTGCGCACCCAGGCATGGGAGGCGCGGGCCGCTGCCAATCCTCAGGTCTTCGAAGAGGCGAAGCACTGGTATCCGCTGCAACGCATCGTGAGGCCCGAAGATGTTGCCAACGCCGTCGCCTTTCTGGCCGGCCCACAGGCGGAGGCGATCAGCGGCGTGTGCCTGCCGGTCGATTGCGGACTGACGGCGGGGCAGGCGCCGCTGGCCCGGACCTTCTCGCAATCCGAACATTACTGACCGAAGCCCTCCTGAGGGCTCAATGCGCAATAAAGGGGAGCATCATGGCGCTCGCACATTATCGTCTCGAAAATTCCTGGCATCCGCTCAAAGATTCCGCCTCGGGCGGTTTTACCTTTACTCTGGTCAATCTTTCGCGCGAGCCGCTGAAGGATTTTCGCATCGTCTACACGTCGTTAACGCGGACGGTAGACAAGCCCGCTTGCGACAATGCTATTTATCTGCGCCGCAACGCCAATTTCCATGAGTTTGCACCGCCGGCGGGCTTCGTGCTCGAGCCGGGGAAATCCTGGCGCTTCACGGTCGATGGCCTGCTGCGGCCGGCCCGACATCGCACGGATGGTGCGAAATCCGCCTATGTCAGCCTTGCCGATGGAACGCATCGCGCCGTCGATGTCGGTGACCTGATGCTGGATGGGCGTCACAGCGAACCGGCACCGGTGCTGCTTCCCGAAGGAAAGCTCGATCTGCCCTTTTCCATTCAGCCCTGGCCCGCTGAAATCGATGCCGAACCGGGCGAGGGTTTTCCCGTCGCGCTCTTCCCGGCGCAAGATGCGGGTGCAGAAGAAGTGCTTGCGGTGGAAACCGTGCTTTCGCTGTTCCGCCGGCTCTTTGCCGTCGGACATGTGCCTTTCAGCCTTGCGCCGGTTCATGAGGGAAAACCCCTTCGTTTCAAGCGGCATAGCGGGCTGGAAGCGGAAGGTTATCGCCTCACTTTTTCAAAAGAAGCGGTGGTCGTGGAATATTCGGCCGCTGCCGGTCTGCAATATGGCCTGACGGTTCTGGCGCAGCTGCTGCATGGCGCGCGCATCGATCCCCAATTCCGCTTCCCGGCCTCCGGCACCATCAGCGATGCGCCGCGTTATAGCTGGCGTGGCTGCCATCTCGATGTCTCGCGGCAATTCTATCCCACAGGCGATGTCCTGCGGCTTATCGATATTCTCGCATGGCTGCGCATGAACCGCTTCCATTGGCACCTGACGGATGACGAGGCATGGCGGCTCGAAATCAAGGCCTATCCGCTGCTGACCACCGTTGGCGCCACGCGCGGCCCGGATGCGCCGCTTCTGCCGCAGCTCGGTAACGGGGCTGAGCCGGTGTCTGGCTATTACACGCAGGATGAGGTGCGCATGGTCGTTGCGCATGCGGCGGCATTGAACGTCGAAATCGTGCCGGAAGTCGATATTCCCGGCCACAGCACGGCGGCTCTCGTGGCCTATCCGGAGCTGACGGACGGGCAGGAAGCGCCGGACAGCTACCGGTCTGTGCAGGGATATCCGAACAATGCGCTCAACCCGGCCATCGAGCCGACCTATGAATTCCTCGGCAGGATATTCGACGAGATGGTGGAGCTGTTCCCGTCGCGGCTGATCCATATTGGCGGCGATGAGGTTGCGGATGGGTCGTGGCTGGCCTCGCCGCTTGCCAAGGCGCTGATGGAAAAGGAAGGGCTCGACGGCACCTTTGGCATCCAGTCCTATTTCATGAAGCGCATTCAGGGGATGCTGCATGAGCGCGGTCGCCAGCTTGCCGGCTGGGACGAGGTTTCCCACGGCGGCGGCGTCGATCCGGCCGGAACGTTGCTGATGGCGTGGCAGAAGCCGGAAGTCGGGCTTGAGCTTGCACGCCAAGGCTATGACGTGGTGATGACGCCGGGTCAGGCCTATTATCTCGACATGGTGCAGGATGAAGCATGGCAGGAGCCGGGCGCAAGCTGGGCGGGCACCGTTCCGCCTTCGCATACCTATGCCTATGAGGCTGTAGGCGAATTTCCCGAGGAGTTGAAGGAGCGGATGAAGGGCGTTCAAGCCTGCATCTGGTCCGAACATTTCCTCAATCGTGCCTATTTCAACCATCTGGTTTTCCCCCGTCTGCCGGCGATTGCCGAGGCGGCGTGGACGCCAAAGGCGCAAAAGGACTGGCTGCGTTTTGCGGCCATCGTCCCCTTGAGCCCGGTTTATTGAGGGGAAACCGACATGCGTATTGCCGTGGGTGGAATTCATACCGAATGCAGCACCTATTCGCCGGTGCTGATGGGCGAGCAGGATTTTCGCGTCTTTCGCGGCGCGGAACTGCTGGAGGCCGAGTATTTCAATTTCCTCGGTGAAGGCGGGGCGGAGGTGTTGCCGCTTCTGCATGCGCGGGCGGTGCCGGGCGGACCGGTTTCGCGCGTGGCCTATGAGGCGTTCAAGGCGGAGTTTCTCGAACGTCTGAAGGCCGCGCTGCCGCTCGACGGGCTTTATCTCGCCATGCACGGCGCGATGAATGTCGAAGGCATGGACGATGCGGAAGGTGACTGGATTTCAAGCGCCCGCGCCGTCGTCGGGCCGGATGTCGTGGTCTCTGCGAGCTATGATCTGCACGGCAATGTCAGCCAGACGATCATCGATCAGCTCGACATATTTGCCGGCTACCGAACTGCGCCGCATATCGATGTGCGCGAGACGATGGTACGGGCCTGGACGATGCTGCTGAAGGCCCTGAAGACGGGCGAAAAGCCCGGCGTGGCCTGGGCGAAAATTCCGGTTCTGCTGCCGGGGGAGAAGACCTCCACGGAAGACGAACCCACCAAAAGCCTTTACGCCGTTCTGCCGGATCACGATGCGCGGCCCGGCATTTGGGATGCGAATTTTATGATCGGCTACGTTTGGGCGGACGAACCCCGGGCGACGGCCTGCGCCGTGGTGACGGGAACGGACAAAGCGGCCGCACAGGCGGTCGCGATAGAAATCGCGCAATCCTACTGGAATACCCGGCAGGATTTTTGTTTCGGCCCCGTGACCGAGCCGCTCGAGGCCATTCTGGATATCGCCGAAAAAACGGCAACGCGGCCGATCATCTTGGCCGACTCCGGCGATAACCCGACCGGTGGTGGGGTTGGCGATCGCGCCGATGTTCTGGCTGCGCTGATTGCGCGCAACTGGCAGGGTGCGCTGCTGGGCGGTATCACCGACAGGCCGGCGGTCGAAGCCTGCTTTGCGGCCGGCGAAGGTGCCGCGCTTTCCCTGAAGATCGGCGGCAGTCTCGATCCACAGAGCCCGTCCGTGACCGTCGACGCCCGCGTTGTGAAGCTGGACGATCCAGGTGCTGCGGATCAGCGGCAGGCTGTGGTCGCCATCGGCGGCATCACGGTCATTCTGGCGGCGCGGCGCAGGCCCTATCACATGATTTCCGATTTCACCCGTCTCGGCTTTAATCCAAAGGAGGTGCGGCTACTGGTCGTCAAGTCCGGTTATCTTTCACCGGAGCTTGCGCCTATCGCCAACCCCAACCTCATGGCGCTGACGGAAGGGGTCATCAATCAGGATATCGAAAACCTTCCCAATCGCCGCCGGGATGGCGATTTTTACCCATGGAAGCCGCATTTCGATTATACCCCTCAACCCATCCTTTCGGCCCGCTGGCGATGACAGCGGTTCGGTAGCTTTTACCCAGCGATCCGGCGGTGCCGGATCATCTCAGGCGAATATCTATGCCGTCGGCTCTTTCCATCGTCATCAACAATCCGTCGATCCGTATCGGGGCGCTCGCCATTCTGTTCTTCGGCTTCTCGAATGCGGCGACCGCCCCCTATCAGGCGGTCATCGGCATTCGCGAAATAGGACTGAGCAACAGCGTCTATTCGCTGCTGATGCTGTTTGCCGCCGTCATCAATGTCAGCGCCAGCGTGTTGATGGGCATCGTCGCAGACAGGCTGGGTGAATATCGCAAGCCAATGCTCTATATCGCGCTCTTCGGCGTCAGCGGTTATCTGCTGGTCTATCTGGCCGGTAACGCCACCGCCTTCGTGGCCGCGAAGCTGGTGCTTCTGCCGATTTTCGGAGCGATGAATTCGTTGATCTTCGCCCATGTGCGCGCCGATGCGCGCAACCTTTCGACGGGTGAGATGATCGCGGTGAATTCGATCATGCGGGCAACCATCTCGCTTTCCTGGGTGCTGGTGCCGGGCATTGTCGGTGTTTTTCTGGTGAATTCCGGCAATATGCTGATGGCATTCCTGTTTTCGGGCATCTGCGCGCTTGTCTGCTTTCTGCTTGTCGCCTTCTGCCTGCCGCGGGCCGCCACGCCGGCTTCGGCAAATACCGAAGCGCGGTTCGGCCTGCGCGCCTCGCTTGCGGAAATCGGATCGCGGCGGGTGCTGCTCCGGATCATCGCCATCGCGCTCATCTGCTCGATGCTGCATCTCAACGATTCCGTGCGCTCGCTCATCATAACCGGACAGGCCAAGGGCACGGTGGCGGATATCGGTATTGTTGCGGGTATCGTCGCTGCGCTGGAAATCGTCTTCATTCTCCTGTGGGGCTGGATCGAGAAAAAGGTTCCGCAGACGCTGACACTTGCGGCGGGAGCGGGGCTTTACGCCATCTATCTTATTCTGCAGGGGCTCGCTTCAGCGCCGTGGCATATCTACGCCCAAACGGTCATCAGTGCGCTGGGCGCCGCCGCGATCATCAGCATTCCAATTACCTATCTGCAGGAACTGATCGCGGACCGGCCGGGACTCGGAAGCTCGCTGATTGCGGTCAATATCTTCCTCGGCGCTGGTCTGGGTGCGTTGATTTTTGCCGTTGGAACCCTGGTCTCCAGCTATTCGGGAACCTCCATATTGGGGGCGATCGTGGGGCTCGGCGGCGTTTATATGCTTTACGCGCTTGATGGAAAGGGCCGCCGCAGGTAACGGCCACTCAAATGAAAGAGGTTACGATGATTCTCGAAATTTGCGTGGACGATGTCGCCGGTCTGGAAGCGGCGGTCAGCGGCGGGGCCGATCGGATCGAGCTGTGCGCGGCGCTTTCGGGCGGCGGTGTGACGCCATCGGCGGGTTTCATGCAGCGCGCGGCGTCCTGTGGGTTGCCGGTGAGCGTCATGATCAGGCCGCGCGCCGGTGATTTCGTCTTCACGCGCGACGAAGCGGATGTGATGAAACGCGATATCGACGCGGCGCGTGCCGCCGGCCTTTCCGGCGTGGTGCTCGGCGCATCGCGTGGCGATGGTTCGCTCGATATCGGCTTGCTTGAAGAATTGTGCAGTCATGCCAACGGGCTGGATGTGACCCTGCACCGGGCTTTCGATGTCGTGCCTGACATGGAAGAGGCGCTGGAAGCCGCCATCGCGTTGGGGTTTCCAAGAATTCTCACTTCCGGCGGCGCGCGTTCGGCGCTTGAGGGGATTGAGGCCCTGGCACACCTATCCGAGATGGCCGCAGGCCGGATCGTCGTCATGCCCGGTGCCGGGGTGCGTCCCCAGAGCGTACAGACCTTGCTGGATCGCTTTCCGATCTCGGAAATCCACGCATCCTGTTCCGCCGTTCCATCCTTTGATCCGGACAGCAGGGTGGCGAAGCTCGGTTTCACCAGCGCAGGGCGCAAGGTTACCGATGAGGCGGCGGTTCGCGAGTTGAAGACGATCCTCAGCGCTCATCATAAAGGCGGCGCAACGCTCTAGCGGTTCCGGCTGCGCCATCGAGATCGGGCGTGATCGTGCCGGGAGCCGGCAGGGACAATGCCGTCTTGATGGCATCGGCCATCGCTTGCGCCGAAATATCCTTCTCCTCCAGCACATGCGCCAGCCCCAACCGCGCCAGCCGTTCGGCGCGGGCGCTCTGTTCGGTTTCGCCCCCGGCTGCGAAGGGGATCAGAAGCGAGCGGCATTTTGCCTGAAGAATATCGCAGACGGTGTTGTAACCTGCCTGTGAAATCGAAAGCCGTGCGCCGGCGAGCAAACTTGCGAAATCCTTGCGGAAACGGAAGACGGACACATTGCCCGCCGCCCGCGCCGATATCGCATCGAAATCCGCCTGCGGCATGTTGGGACCGGTCACGAGGCACCAGCTCTTGATGCCATCCAGGAGGGGGGCAGCCTCGAGAGCAGCCCGTATGAGTGCGGCCCCAACGGCGCCGCCGCCTGCGGAAACCACGATATCGAATTTCTCCGTCGGTTCCGGCGGCGGAAGGGGAGCGACGAGGCCGGTATAGACGATGCGCTGGCTGATTTCGTCTGCGAGGGGAAACGTGTCTTCCAGCCGGGCGAAATCCGGATCGCCATGGACGAGCACCGCATCGAAATGTTTCTTCACCAGCGACACGGTCTCTTCGTCCCGGCCCGGTTTGGTCTTTTCCTGCAAGATGTCGCGCAGCGACGCCATGACGAGCGGGCGCGGTTCGCTGTCTTCTATCTCATCGAGAAGCGGTAACAATTCGAAACGCACCTGCCTGCGACCGAAGGGGAAGGCCTCGATGATAACGATATCGGGTTTGGCGCCGTGATAGGCCCCGATCAGCATGTCGGTTCTAAGCCTCTTGAAGTCGTCGTCCACCGGTTTGCCGGAACTGTCGACCAGGCCGGCAAAACTGCCGTCGCTGACGGCGATGGGCGGCAATTCGACATGGCGGATGCCCTCGCCCGGAAAGCCCGGAACCGGGGTGCCGCCCGTAACCAGCACGACATCGAAACCGTTCGCCTGAAGGGCATTGGCAATGCGGCTGGCGCGGGCGATATGGCCGATGCCGAGAAGGTGCTGGACGTAGAAGAAGACGCAGGGGCGTTTTTCCGTATCGGTCATGGCGTTTTTTCCCACTCGGTCTCGAACAGGGCCTTCAGCTCGACAATGCTGGTGCGATGGTCAAAGGCGGTGCGCACACGGTTTTCGGCGGCACTGCCAAGACGTTGGCGCAATTGCGGATCGGTGATGGCCGTGCGCAGGGCCTCTGCGAAGGCTGTCGGATTTTCCGGTTCCGTCAGCAAGCCGTTTTCACCGCTGACGAAGAACTCCGGAATGCCGGAAATATTAGTGGAGATGCAGGTTAGCGCCTGGCTCGCGGCCTCGACCAGCACATTTGGCAGGCCGTCGCGGTCGCCATCGCTGGTGATGCGGCAGGCAAGGGCGAAGAGGTCCGCTTCCCGGTAGTTCTCCAGCACCTGCTTCTGGTCCATGGCCCCGGTCCAGACGATCCTGTCGGCGACGCCGAGTTCGTCTGCAAGTTTCTTCAGCGCAGCCAGTTCATCGCCGCCGCCGATATGGGTGAAGCGCCAATGGATATCCTGCGGCAGCGAGGCGAGGGCGCGCAGGAGAATATCGATGCCCTTTTTCTTGACCGCCCGGCCGACGCTCAAAATCCTCACCGGATCATCGGCATCTGAACCGTCTCTCGCCGGTCGTGGCGTGTCGAAATGCGGGAACCGGGTGAGGTCGAGGCCGTGATAGCTCAGATGCACATTCTGCCTTGACCCGGAAAGGGTCTGCAGATGCCGAAAGCCGCCGGCTGTGCAGGTCACCGCCCAGCGGGCGCTTTGCAGCTTGGCGGCAAGGTCGCGGTCGCTGGAGGTCCAGATGTCCTTGGCGTGGGCTGAAATCGTCCAGGGCGTGCCGGTGATGAGGTGGGTATAGGCGGCGACGGAGGCGGGCGTGTGGATGAAATGGACATGCAGCCATTCGGCATCCGCCGGCCATTCATGCGCGAGCACCGCAGCTTGCCCGAAACGGCGGAAGCGATTGCGGCTGAGATCATGCGGCAGGTCGTTGAAAAACCGGCGAAGCGCCTTGGTGAAGCCCGGCTTCCTGCGGCACGCCCAAAGCGCCTTCAAAACGCGCAGCGGTTCCTCGTGCAGATACTCTGGCAAATAGGTAACGGGCGCGCGGATTTCATCGTGAACGGGGTGGCGCTTCTTGTCCGTGGGCCGGCGCATGGACATGAGTTCGAGTTTCAGCCCGGCTTTCTCCAGCCCCAGAAGTTCCTGGGCGATGAAAGTCTCGGACAGGCGCGGATAGCCCTTGAGGAGCACCACGATTTTTTTTGTATCGGTCACGTTGCGCGTGTCTCTTTTGAAGCGGTGTTTGTCGGGGAACCGGTCACGCGGTCAGCGTGATCGGCGCCTTGTCGCCCTCGGGCGGCAGCCATTCGGCTATCCGGCGCGATATGTTTTCCAGACCGTCCAGCTTCAACCCGCGCGCATTGACGGAAGGCGGCGCGCGGTTCGGCAGCGCTTTCAAAGCTGCCGCCATTTTTGCCGGGTTTTCGGCATCTTCCGGCAGAAGCATATCGAAAAGACCAAGCTCCGAGGCGCGGCTGGCGCGGATAAGCTGTTCTTCGCGCGGCACCGTACGCGGCACGACGAGGGCGGGTTTGTCGAAGGACAATATCTCGCAGACGGTGTTGTATCCACCCATGGAGACGACAGCCTGCGCGCCGGCGACGAGATCTTCCATGCGGTTGTCGAATTCGATGATTTCGATATGCGGAATATCGGCAACGCTGCTCATGAAGCGCTGGCGTTGATCCGCCGGCATATAGGGGCCGAGCACCACCAGCGCCTTGTGCGTCAGTTCGCTGTCATGGCGATAAGCGTTGATGACGTCGTCGATCAATTCGCTGCCATCGCCGCCGCCGCCGGTGGTGACGAGAAGGTAATCGCCTTCCGGCCGATGCGATACGGTCTCGGCCTGCGTCCTGGATCTTTGCAGGAAACCGACGAAATCCATCTTGTCGCGAACGGTGTGCGGAACGTCGAGCCCCGTCAGCGGATCGTGGAAATCGGGTGGGCCATAAATCCAGACGTGGTCATAGAACTGGCCGATCTTGGTCATGACATTGTTGCGCTTCCACTCGGCTTCGAGCAGCTGCGGCGCATCCATGACGTCGCGCAGGCCGATGACGAGCTTGGTGCCCTGTCCCTTGAGATAGGCGAGCGTTTCTTCCACCTCGCCGCGCAGGCCCATGGGCTCCTTGTCGACGATGAAGATATCCGGCTGGAAGCTTTCGGCGGTGTGGTAGATGATGGAGCGGCGCATCTTCAGCGTTTCCTGAAGATCGATATGTCTGTCCATGGACGTATATTCGCCGTTGCGCAGCTTGATGACGCTTGGGATTTTCACGAAATCGACGCGCGCGCGGTAATCGAAAGCGCCGGCAATCGTCGCGCCTGAAATGATGAGGACGTTGAGGCCGCGATAATCCTCCACCAGAGCATGCGCGATGGTGCGACACCGCCGCAGATGCCCGAGCCCGAAGGAATCGTGGCTGTACATGAGGATACGCGCGTCGTTCAAACGGGAGGTCATGGGCCACACCTCTTTTTGCCTTTCACAAAAAAGGCGATGGCGGAAGGGCAGTTTATCAAAGGGTGTTCCATTTTATCTGAAGGGATCCGCAGCATCACGTAGTCCGTCACCGAAGAAATTAAAGGCCAGAATGACGAGAACGACCGGGATCGTCGGGATGAGAAGCCATGGATATAGCGCAATGACGCTGACGCTGCGCGCCTCCGTGAGCAGAATTCCCCAACTTGTGATCGGTGGCCTGAGACCGAGGCCGAGGAAGCTCAGTGCGGTTTCGCCGAGAATCATGCCCGGTATCGTCAGGGTGGCCGATGCGATCAAGTGCGACATGAAGCCGGGAATAAGGTGCCTGCCGATGATGCGCGGCGTGCCGGCACCCATTAATTGTGCAGACAAAACATAGTCTTCTTCGCGAAGCGCCAGAAGTTTCGAGCGCACGGCGCGCGCAAGGCCCGTCCAGTCCAGCATGCCGAGAATGATGGTGATGCCGAGATAGACGAGGATGGGGCTCCAGGTCACCGGCATGATCGCCGCAAGCGCCAGCCAGAGCGGAATGCTCGGGATGGATTGCAGGACCTCGATGATGCGCTGGACAATCAGATCGAATGTGCCGCCGCGATAACCCGCCAGACCGCCGATCACAATGCCGAGAACGAAGCTCATGGCGACGCCGAAAAGGCCGATGGTCAGCGAAATGCGCGCGCCATATATTATGCGGGATAGCACGTCACGGCCGAGGCGATCCGTGCCGAGCAGGAACAATTCACCGCCCTCCGCCGGGCAGACGAGATGGGTTCTGCCCTCGAACATGCCCCAGAAGCGATAGGTGTCGCCCTTGCAGAAGAAACGCAGCGGCTGGATATCCGTCGGCACATCCCGGTAGACTCGTCTCAGATTGTCCATGTCGAGCGTCATTTCCCGGCCATAAACGAAGGGTCCGACAAATTTTCCGTCATTGAACAGGTGAATGGCCTGCGGCGGGGCGTAGATATGCTCGATATTGCGGGTGTGGAGATTATAGGGTGCGAGGAATTCGCAGATCAGGATCGAAAGATAAAGCACCACCAGAAAGGCGCCGGACCACACCGCGATCTTGTGCTGACGGAACTGCCACCACATGAGGCGCAGCTGCGAGGCCTTGCTGAAGGCCGCCATTCCGGATGTGTTGGGTTCGATCAGCGACGGGTCGAAGGGCGCGGTCGAGACGTAATGGGGCAGCGCTTCGCCGGGTTTCGGAATGGATGAAGTCATTTGACGTTACCACCTCCGAAGCGGATTCTCGGGTCGAGTATGGCAAGGGCGATATCCGACACCAGAACGCCGATCACCGTCAGGAATGCGAGGAACATCAGGAACGAGCCGGCCAGATACATGTCCTGGCTCTGCAACGCCCGGATGAGCATGGGACCGGTGGTTTCGAGCGACAGCACGACGGCGGTGATTTCCGCGCCGGAGATGATCGCGGGCAGGATCGAGCCGATGTCCGAGATGAAGAAATTCAGCGCCATGCGCAGCGGATATTTGGTGAGCACCTTGAAGGGATGTAGCCCCTTGGCGCGGGCGGTCACCACATATTGTTTCTGCAATTCATCGAGCAGGTTGGCGCGCAGGCGGCGGATCATACCGGCGGTGCCCGCCGTTCCGATGATGAGGACAGGGATCCAGATATGTTCGAGGATCGACTTGAACTTCGCCCAGCTCATCGCCTGGTTCAGATATTCCCGATCCATCAGATGGCCGATGGAGATACCGAACCAGATATTGGCGAAATACATCAAAATCAGCGCCAGCATGAAGTTGGGAATGGCGATGCCGAGCAGGCCGAGGAAGGTGAGGCCGTAATCGCCCCAGCTGTATTTATGCGTGGCGGAGTAGATGCCGATCGGGAAGGCGATAAGCCAGGTGACGATGATGGTGACGAAGGAGACGAGCACCGTCAGCCACAGGCGGTCTCCCACCACATCGCTGACCGGCAGCTGATATTCGAAGGAATAACCGAAATCACCGACCAGCATGCCGGTCGCCCAGCGGAAATAGCGGATCGGTGCCGGCTGGTCGAAACCGTAGCGGACACGCAGCTCCTCGATTTCGGCAAGGTTTGCCGTCTCGCCCATGGCGCGCAGCTCGGCGACATAACTTTCGAAATAATCGCCCGGCGGCAGCTCGATGATGGTGAAGACCAGCATCGAAATCAGGATCAGCGTGGGGATCATGACGAGGATGCGCTTTAAAATATACCGCAGCATATCAGGCGTCTCCGTCATACCAGAAGCTATCCGGCATATAGACGCCGAGATAGGATGTGGGCTCGTAAC
This sequence comes from Agrobacterium sp. CNPSo 2736, assembly GCF_004005385.1. Lineage (NCBI taxonomy): Bacteria > Pseudomonadati > Pseudomonadota > Alphaproteobacteria > Hyphomicrobiales > Rhizobiaceae > Agrobacterium > Agrobacterium sp. CNPSo 2736. The sequence continues at coordinate 335,665 of NZ_RZTX01000004.1, forward strand.
CGAAAAGCGCCTTGTCCGGCACGTTTCGCATGCGTTTGACATGAACGACGGGTTGCAGCGCGCCGTTGACGATGCCGATGGAAAACACCTGCTGCGTATAAATACCCAGCATTTCCAGCCAGATGGCTTCGCGCTCCTGTTCGGTGACGCTTCTGCGCCATTTTTTCAGGAGATCGAGCAGATGCGCCGCCTCCGGCAGATCGGGCTCCTTGCCCTCGCGGCCGCCGGAAAGATAGTGCACGCCCCAGACCGGCCATTGCAGCTGGTCATCGCCGGTGGGCGCGAGGCCGGAAGGCAGCATGTCCGGCGTTGGCACACCGTTATCCATGCCCATCCATACCGACATCAACACCTCGCCGCCCATGGCGCGCTTGCGGAAGACATCGCGCTGGGTGGGACGGACGGAAACGGCAATGCCGATATGTCGCCAGTGATCCGTCACCAGTTCCATCACGTCGGTTTCGAGCGTGCTTTCGCCAGTCGTTTCGACGATGATATAGGCCGGGCGGCCATCCGGCAGGAGCCGAAGGCCGGCATTGTCGCGCTTGTCGAGACCGGCTTCGTCAAGCAGCCTGTTGGCCGCCGCCTGGTCGAAAGCGCTCCAGGCGTCCGCAAATTCCTGCCGGTAAAGCGGGCTTTCCGGCAGAACGGTATCGGCGCTTTCCTTTGCCAGCCCGTAAAAGCAGACCATGTTGATTTCGTGCCGGTTTATCGCGAGCGACAGCGCCCGGCGCACGCGCACATCCTGAAAAGCGCTGCGCCAGATCGGGTCGGCACAATTGAGGTTGGGCAGCAGCGCGATGCGCGAACCCTGAGAGCGCTTGTAGAGGTTCACCTTCAGGGGAAAGCGCTTTTCGGCATCCTTCAGAAAGGTGTAATCGGCGAAATCGAGGCCGAAATATTGCAGATCGCTATCGCCGGACGCCGTCTTGGCCGAGATGATATCGGACGAAGTGACGTTGAGCAGAAAACGATCGAGATAGGGCAGTTGCAGGCCGTTTTCGTCGACCCGGTGATAATAGGGGTTACGCTCGAAGACGAATTGCTCGGCCGGCGGCGCGGTGGTGTTGCGCCAGGCATCCAGCGTCGGCAGATCGGGATTTTCTGGCCGAACCTGCCGCGACATCTTGATATGCAGCCCGCTCCAGTCATCCGTCTTGTTTTTCTTGATCAGCTTGGCGAGCTTTTCCGCAGTCTGATATTTGACGTGAAACTGTTTCATATAGGCGGCGGGCAGGAACAGCCGGGCAGGCGAGGCCGCTGCGAGCTTCGCCAGAAAATCCGGGTTCGGACCGTCCCAGGTGTAGCGCACCGTCAGCCGGTCGATGACTTCGATAAGCGGCGGCTTGCTGTTGACCAGAAGTTCGATCGGCGGACCGCCCTTGTGAATTTCCCTGTTGAGGGCGACGTCCTCCCAGAAATAGCGGAAATCCTCGGAGGTGAAGTCGCTGCCGTCGGACCATTTGTGGCCTTCGCGCAGCTTGAAGGTGAAGATGCGTTCTTCCTGAACGTCGTAGCTTTCGAGAATATCCGGATGAAGCTCGAATTTCTCGTCGTAGCCGACAAGGCGGGCATAGCTGCTGATCGGCATCAGGCGAATGTCGCGCTGGCCGCCAATGAGCATACGCACCGTGCCGCCATGTTTTCCCGGCTCGCGGCCAAGCGTTTTCATGTCGATGACGCGCGGGTTTTTCGGCAGGCGTTCCGCCACGTCGGGTAATTCGCCCTTTTCCCGTTTTTCCTTGAAATAGCTGGGGTCGGTATAGGCGGCCCGCGCATAGGCCGGCAGGAAGACGGAGGCCAGGAGGGCAAGGGTGGTGCGACGCGTGATCAAGGGCGAAGCTCCCGTATATCGGCATTGCCGTTTGCAAGCACGAAATGGCCTTCACCGAGATCGGCGGAGATCATGTCGCCATCGCCCTCGTCGCGGAACTGTTTGCCCCAGTCGAATTTGCCGGTCGCGCTGATCTTGCCGATGGTGCGGAAATCGAGCGGACGGTCGAGATCGGGGAAAGGCACGGCCGCCAGCAGGGATTTCGTATAGGGATGAACCGGAGAGCGCATCAGGATTTCGCGCGGCGCCAACTCCACGATACGACCCTCGCACATCACCGCCACGCGGTCGGCCATATAGTCCACCACCGCCAGATTATGCGAAATGAAGAGATAGGTCAGCCCGAGATCCTGCTGCAAATCCTTCAGCAGATTGAGGATTTGTGCCTGCACGGAGACATCGAGTGCGGAAACGGGTTCGTCGCAGATGAGAAGTTCGGGACCGAGCGCCAATGCCCTGGCGATGCCGATACGCTGCCTCTGTCCGCCCGAGAAACTGTGCGGGTAACGGTTGAGCGCGCTTTCCCCGAGACCGATGGCCCTGACGAGATTGCGCACTTTCTCCGCGCGGTATTTCGCATCGCCCCGTCCGTGGATTTCCAGTGGTTCGCTCAGGATATTGCCCACGGTCATGCGTGGAGACAGCGACGATATCGGATCCTGGAAGACCATCTGTATCTTCGACCGCAGCTCTTTCAGGTCTCCGTCCCTGGCATTGAGGACATCGATGTCTCCCTCAGGCCGGTGAAAGGTTACCGAGCCTTCATCAGGGCGAACGGCGCGCATGAGGATTTTGCTGACGGTGGTTTTGCCGCTGCCGCTTTCGCCCACCAGCCCGAGGCATTCTCCGCGACGAATTTCAAAACTGACGCTGTTGACCGCCTTGGTGGCATTGGCGCCGCCTTTGCGGAACCAGCTGGATTTCCGGGTCGTGAACGTCTTGCTGATATTGTCCACGGTCAGAAGCGGGCCGGGGGTCTTGTTCACTGTGGCGTTTTTTTTGCCGACGAGGCTTTCGTGGTCAATGTTGATTTCGCGAAGCGCCTTCAGCCTTTCGCCGGGCTTCATGTCGAAATGCGGCACGGCGGCCATCAGGCCCTTGAGATAGGGGTGGCTCGGCGACTTGAAAATGTCGTCGACCGTGCCGGCCTCCATGATCTCGCCCTGATAGATCACGGCGACCTCGTCGGCGATATTGGCTACCACGCCGAGATCGTGGGTGATGAGCAGCATGCTCATGTTCAGACGGCTCTGGAGGTCGCGCAGCAGCTTGAGGATTTGCGCCTGTATGGTCACATCCAGCGCCGTGGTCGGCTCGTCGGCGATCAGAAGTGCGGGACGACAGATCAGCGCCATGGCAATCATCGCGCGCTGGCGCATGCCGCCCGACAGCTCGAAGGGATACATGTTCACGACCTTCTTGGGTTTGGAAAACCCCACGAGGTCGAGCGTTTCATGCATTTTTTCCGCACGTTCGGCCGGTGACAGGATGCTGTGAATCCTGAGCGCCTCGTCGATCTGGTTGCCGATGGTGTGCAGCGGCGAGAACGACGTCATCGGCTCCTGAAAGATCAGGCCGATGCGATTTCCGCGTATCGAACGGATTTCCCGGCCGTCCTTCGGCAATTGCAGCAGATCGATGGGGCCGGCTGCGGCATTTTCCGGATCGGTGAACAGCACGCGGCCATTCACGCGCGCCGTCTTGGGATGGATGCCCATGATGGTCTGGCCGATGACGGATTTTCCGGAGCCGGACTCGCCGACGAGGGCAGTGACTTTTCCCGGAAGAATACGAAGGCTCGCGCCCCTGACGGCATCGATGGTGCCGCCCATGAGAGAAAACGAGACCCGCAGATTTTCAATACGGAGCAAATCTGCGCCTGCGCTCATGCCAAAGGGTTCCTTGCCGTCTCTTTATCGTTGCCTTGTGACAATTTGCTCAGGAGGGCTTAAATCCACGTTATCGCAGGGTTTGTTGTCTGTCTATGCCTCTGAAACATCGAATTGTTTAGCGAATTCAAAGCCGGCTTCCGAAACACGACGGCTTGCCTGACGCCTTTTGTTTGGCGATATGTTAACGAGCGTTTCTGGATGAGGATCCATGTCCGACAAGAAATATTACGATGCCCAGCTGGATAAGGCCCGGCAGTTGCAAAATGGCGGTCAGTATGCGGAAGCCAATGCGCTTCTGTTATCGCTGGTTGCAGCAAAGGACGGCCACCTGATGGGTGAAAAAACAGTGCTCGGCCTGCCGCGCCGGCTGCATGCGGCACGGCTGCGCCTCGCCAAGGCCGAGGGCGATATGGTCGCCAAGATCGGTTATCAATATACGCTTGTTCCACCCCCGCAGGTGCTGGAGAAATATGCGCGGTTTTCCACGGAAGAACGTCGCACGATCAGCCTCAAAAGCCGTGAGGATGTGCCAAGGCTCATCCACCAGATATGGATCGGGGAAAAAGCACCGCCGGTCTCGGTTAAGGCATGGGCCGCCCACGCTTCGAACCATGGTTACGACTATCGGCTCTGGCGGGAGGCCGATCTTGAGCGGGAAGGCGTGTTTTCGAACGGCGTCTTCAAAACCATGCTGGACAAGGGCGATTATCCGGGCGCGGTGGATGTGGCCCGTTATATGCTGCTGGAGCGGTTTGGCGGCATCTATCTCGATTGCGACTGGTATCCGGCGCGGGACGATGTGAGTTTCGATACATTCCTGCCGCTGGCGGGGCTGACGGTGTTTGACGAAAAAACGCCACGGGACACGGGGCAGGGCAGCATGCTGCTTGCCAATTCCTTCATCGCTACGCCTGCCGGACATCCGGTTTTCAGCAGGATGCTGGAAGCCTTTCCCGGTATTATCGAAGACATGCCGCGCGCGCCCGCCTGGTGGTCGACCGGCCCTTTGATCTTCACCATCATCGCCCGGGCGGGGAGCATCAGCCTTGCGCCAGCGGGGTTCGTTGCCGCGTCCCTTCCCGACCGCGCGCCCTTTGAAACGGTGGAAGCGGTCAGGCGGAAACTTTCCACTGAGGCGAGCGGGTTGCTGATCGCCTGGAAATCATGGTGAGATTTCGTCGACGAGGTCTTTCGAAGAACGCCAGCGGGCGGCGGGATGTTCGGCCGTCACCTCGAAAAGCCGTCTCAGAAAGCGCCAGACATTGTCGTCATGCACGAGATGGTGGGTGAGGATGCCAGTGGTGGTGCCGTTTTCGGCGGCACTCAATATGCGGGCGGCGGTCTCCGCGAAGAGCACGTCGTCGTCGCGGCCACCGCGGCTGCCGTGCCAGTCGATCACATCGACATGGGTGTTCAGGCAGGGCGGCAGGGTGCTTTTCTCCGGGCCGAAAACGGATAGGGCGCGATATCCGAGGCCCGCCAGTGCCTTCACGACACCGGCATCTATGCGGTTCCACGGCGGCACGAGCATCGGCACCAGACGCCCGCCATGCAGGTCGTGGAGTTTATCCAGTCCGGATTGCAATTCATCGAGAACGACAGCCGGATCGCGATGCGATCCGAGTTCCTGTTTCTTTTCCTTCTCGCCGGCATAATTCGTATGGGACCAGCCATGCACGGCGACCTGGGCAATGTCCGACACATCCAGATAGCGTGCGAGCCTATCGTTTGTCATCTCGGGGATGACCGCGAGCGTGACCGGAGCGGAAAAGCCGCCGCAAAGATCGAGCAACGTGTCGAGCGCGGGCGTCGGCTCCACCGCATCGTCGTCCCGGAGCCAGAGGTCGGCGGATATGCCGCGCCGCCCGCATTCGTCCAGTGCCGCAACGAGTTTTTCCAGACTCATGATGTTCGCGCCTTTGCTTGCAGCAGGATATGGTTCAGTTCTTTTGCGGCATTTTCCAGAGACCGTTCATTCCTCACGAATTGCCGGGCCGCCCGTGCCAGTTCTTCGCGTTGTCTGTCGTCGCCGAGCAGGGTTTTGATCGCGTCGGCATAGGCGGCTCTATCATTTTCTGGTGTCAGTAATCCTGTGGCGCCGGATTTTACCACCTCGGGGACGCCAGCCACTTCTTCGGCCACAACGGGCAGGCCGACAGCCTGCGCTTCGAGATAGGCAAGCCCATAGGCCTCGCCATGGCCCGGCCAGACATAGAGAGAGGCTTTTGAAAGGAGCATTGCGATCTCGGCCGCGGTTTTTTCCCCGTGCCAGACGAGACGGTGATTGGGAAACGCGCCGAACATGGCCTGTACGGCCGGGCGTTCCGGTCCGTCGCCGACGATATCCAGCGTCCAGTCGAGATCCTGCGGCAACAGGGCGAGCGCTTCGGAAAGGGCGCGATAGCTGTCGAGCTTGTCACCCGTCCGCATCATGGCGACGGTGATGAGCCTTGCAGGTGTCGGCTGGGGCGTGTTTTCGAGAAAAGCCCCGGCATCGATGAAGGGCGGCAGCATGGCCCAGCGAAGGATGGGCGAGGCCCGCACGAGCCCTTCACGATCCCGCGCGGTGAAGCAGATATTGGTGGCGGCGGCGTTCAATGCGGCCAGCAACCCATCCTGAACCGCCTGCCATCCCATCCCATTTCGCTTCGGCGAATAGGACGCTTCAGCGCTGACATAGGGGATGTTGAAACGTTTGCTCAGTTCCGGGCCAAGCAAGTCCGGGGCCTTGTAATAGGGGTGGTAACAAAACCAGAGATCCGGCACGCCATCCCGTCGCCAGCGCCGTGTGACGATCTCGATTTCGCGCTCGGCCTCATCGGCGAGCAAGGCCCTTGCCGGGCCATCCGGCTGTTTCAGGAAGCTGCGCAGTTCCGAAGCGACGGAAACATCGTGACCGCCCATCGTCATCGCATTCATCAACAGGCGGGCCATCAGCCGGTCGCCGGAGGGAACGGGATGGTTAGGAGATTTGAGCGGCGCATAAAAGGCGATCTTCATGGCGATGGTTGTGCGTTGCCGGTGGCTTGGGCGTCAACCGGAATTTGAAAGGGCCGAGCCTTGACAGGTCCGTCATTCTTGCCCAACTGAAAGGCATCTTTTGCACATGCGCGGAGCGTGACACGCTTTGACTTCTCCAGACATTTCCCGGAACCTGCTTTCCAGCATTGAAAACAAAAGCGCCAAAGCGGGGGTGATCGGCCTCGGCTATGTCGGTCTGCCGCTTGCCATGACGATCGCCAGGGGCGGTTTCAAGGTTGTCGGTTTCGATATCGACCCCGGTAAAATTACCGCGATCGAAGCGGGGCGCAGCTACATCGAGGCCGTTTCGGACGAGGTGCTGGCAAGTGTGCGGCAGGATGAGGGCTTTGTCGCCACCTCGGATTTCTCCAGGCTGGCCGAATGCGATGTCATTGCCATCTGCGTGCCCACACCCCTTACGAAATATCGCGAGCCGGACCTTTCTTATGTCGAAAAGACCTGCCGCGATATTGCCGCCCATCTGCGCAAGGGACAGCTCGTGGTTCTGGAATCGACCACCTATCCCGGCACGACGGACGGTGTGGTGAAGACCATTCTGGAAAGCACGGGGCTCGTCTCCGGCGTCGATTTCTTCATCGGCTTTTCACCCGAACGGGAAGATCCCGGCAATCGCGATTTCGAGACCTCGACCATTCCCAAGGTTGTCGCCGGCGATGGCGAAGCGGCCGGAAAGCTGATGGCGGCATTTTACGGTTCGGTGGTCAAAAAGATCGTTCCCGTCTCGACAAACGCCACGGCCGAGGCGGTGAAAATCACCGAAAACGTCTTCCGCGCCGTCAATATCGCGCTCGTCAACGAACTCAAGGTCGTCTACGAGGCGATGGGTATCGACATCTGGGAAGTGATCGATGCGGCGAAGACCAAGCCGTTCGGTTTCATGCCGTTTTATCCCGGCCCGGGCCTTGGCGGCCATTGTATACCGATCGACCCTTTCTACCTCACTTGGAAATCACGCGAATATGAACTGCCGACGCGGTTCATCGAACTGGCCGGCGAGATCAATACCGGCATGCCGCGTCACGTCATCGGGCGGGTTGCAGAGGCGCTCGATATTCATTCCGGCAAGGCGCTCAGCCGCTCGAAGGTGCTGGTCGTCGGCCTCGCCTATAAAAAGAATGTGCCGGATATTCGCGAAAGCCCCTCGCTGAAGCTCATCGAGCTTATTCAGGAGCGTGGCGGCGATGCGGCCTATTTCGATCCCCACGTGGCCGAAATCCCGAAAACCCGAGAATATAGCCACCTGATGGGCATGAAATCCGTGCCGTGGGACAGGCAGACGATTGGCGCCTTCGACGCCGTTCTCGTTGCGACCGATCATGACAATGTGGATTATGCCGCTCTAAGCGAATGGGCGCCGCTTATCATCGATACGCGCAATGTTTTCGCGCGTCGCGATATAGCCGCAAAACACATCATCAAGGCCTGATAACATGAGCAGACTCGATAGTTTCATTCGCCGGCTGACCGCGCAGCGGGATATCCTCAACCATGTTGCAGCCGATCTCGATCTGCCGGCTGAAGGCGCGCTTATGGAAATCGGCCTTGGCAACGGGCGCACCTTCAATCACCTGCGGGAGCTGTTCCCCAACCGCCGCATCATCGCTTTCGACAGGGCCATGGGTGCGCATGCCTCCTCCGTTCCGGCGCAGGAGGATCTGGTGATCGGTGAGATATCGCAGACCGCTCCGGCTTTCATCGGCACGGAAGCGGCGTTCGTGCATGCCGATATCGGCACGGGTTATCCGGAAATGGATGCGGTCACCCTCACATGGTTGCCCGATCTTGCGGCGGGCATGCTGGCGAAAGGCGGTCTCGCGGTCAGCGGCCTGCCTCTGGATCATCCCATGCTGAAGCCGCTGCCGGTGCCGGCAAGCGTGCCGACGGACCGTTATTTTCTCTATCGCAAGATTTGAGATTGGACGCCCCGACAGGTGTGTCGGGGCTATCTCATAAATACCGCTCGCTCTCTTCTTTCGAGAGCAGGAAGACTTTCATTTGCGAGTTGCGGCCGCGAATGGCGATTTCTTCGCTTCTGAGATCGGCAATCTCCTGTCCCGCCTGAATGATGGCCGGTTCGGAAACAACGATGGCTGCGCCGAATTCCTTGGCCTTGGATTCGAGCCTGCTTGCCACGTTGACGGTATCGCCGATGGCCGTCAGGGTTTTGGCCGCGCCATATCCCATGACGCCGACGATGCTCGGACCGGAATGAATGCCGACGACGACTTCCAGGCGGACGGCGAATTGTTTCTCCAGCCCCTCGTTCAGGATTGCGATATCCCGCAATATGGTCGCGGCTGCCTTCATGGCGTTGCGGCAGGCATGCTCCGCGTCCTCGCCAAGTCCGAAAAGCGCCATGGCGCCATCGCCGATGAATTTGTCGAGATGGCCTCCCGCCTGCTCTACGGCCTGGCCGACGATGGTGAAATAGCGGTTCAGAAGGAAGACGACATCATAGGGCAGCTTCGCTTCGGAAAGCGTGGTGAAGTTGCGCAGATCGCAAAAGAGAATGGCGATTTCTTCTTCCCGGCCGGGTCGGGCCGGTTGTGCATCGGCCGGCAGGTCGCTCTGCTGGGGCGGCGAAACGAGAAGCGCGATATCAATATCGCTGGTGGGGCGTAGCTGGCAGCCGAGCCGGACATCCGAATCGGCATGGATGCGCCTCAATGTCGTTTGTTCGATGTCTCCTGGTGGCGGCAGCGGGCCTTTGCTGTTCAGAACCTTGACCCGACAGGTTGAGCAGCGCCCCTTGCCGCCGCAGACGGAGTAATGCGGAATTCCTGTAAGGCGGCTCGCTTCCAGAATGCTGAGCCCGGCCGGCACATGTGCCTGCGCGCCATGTTCATAGCGGATTTCGATCGCCGTCAATCGTTGTCGAAAGCTGCGTACGCCACGCATGGCGAAAACCAGCATTACCGCGCCGACGAACAACGTCTCCGCTGTGCCGGTGATGAAACGGATCTGTGTTTCCATTTCCCGCTGCAGAGGCAGCTCGTCCTTTTGGATAGTATTGTCGGCAAGTCCGGGCGGAAGCGCGTATTTTTCATCGATTTCCGCCAGCCAGCGGCCGGCATCGCTGAAGCCCAGCAGCGCCAGGAGCGGCAGCATCACGGCCACCGTCATGAACAACCCGGCTATCCGCGGATACCAGTCCCGGTAACGCAGCCAGAAATAGAGGCCAATGCATCCGTGGACCCAGATCACGATCAAGGCGAGGCTTTGCCAGGCGCCCTGTATCGGGTTGTTGATCCACAGCCTGCGGATGACGGAATAATAGCCGACATCAATGCCATAAAGCATGTGCGACACGCGGATATTGACGGCGTGGCCGACGATCAGGAACGGGATCGACAGGCCGAAGATGACCTGAAGCGCTTCGCGGAGCGGCATGCGCAGCGTTCTGCGCAGATAAAGCGAGCGCAGAACAAGACAGACATGCACCAGAACCGAACCGTAAAAAAGCAGGCTGCTGACGGGATTGAGCCAGATCAGGCTGAACCATTTTCGCGCCCGTTCGGCGGTATCGATGGAGATGAGTGCGAGGGAGTGATTGAAAAGATGGGAAAATACGAAAGCAAATATGATGAGGCCGGATAAAATCCGGGCGCGTCTCAAATTGGTCTCCGAAAAGAAACGGATCATGCAAATCCCATCATGTGGTCATTCAGCGCAGAATCATCATGTAGTATGTGGTGGCACTCTTATTGCAGGCTGTCTCGTGGCAATATCGTGGAGCAATGGATCGGAAACGGTCAATTGTGCGTGTTCGAACACCCGTATGGCAAGGGATGTCGAAATCAGGGTTTCAAAAAAGCGGTCGGACAGGTCGACCTCGCCGGAGCCAGATTGCGTCAGAGTTCGATGATCTGGCCGTCCATGGCCGCGAAGGCCCCACTGAACTGGGCTTTCGCCTGTTTTTCGATATTGTCCAGTTCTTCGTCGCTGCGGCTTGGGGCGTGGTGGATGAAGCCGACATTTTTTGCGCCGGCGCGTTTGGCAAGGCGGATCGCCTGTTGCCAGGACGAGTGGCCATAGCCGCGATAAAGGCTCATTTCTTCATCGGTGAACATGGCGTCATAAAGGAAAAGGTCGACGTCCCTGATCAGGTCGAGCACGGTTTTATCGATGCTGCCCGGCTCATGTTCGGTATCGGTGATGATGGCGAGGGATTTTCCTTCCCAGTCCAGCCGATATCCGATGGCGTTGCCGGGATGGTTGAGCATTCCGGTTCTGATCGAAAGGCCGGGATGCACATCGAGCACATCTCCGGGCATGAAGTCCCGCGTGTCGATTTTTGCGCAGCAGATTTCCAGCGGCACAGGGAACCAGGGCGGGCTCATGAAGTCTTTGAGCATTTCCCGGGTGGTCATGGTGCCGGCAAGGTGACCCGACCAGATCGCCACATCGTTGGAGCTGTTATAAAAGGGCTTGAAATAGGGGAAGCCGACAATGTGGTCGTAATGACAATGCGAGAAGAACAGGTTGACGTCGGTAATGCCTTCCGCCCGCAGGGCAAGGCCAGCGGGATGCAAGCCCGAACCCGCATCGAACAAAAGAACGTGATCGCCGCATCTTACCTCGATGCAGATGGTATTTCCGCCGTATTTTCGGAAGTTTTCACCTGAAACAGGAAGCGTTCCCCGCGCACCCCAGATCTTTACCCGAAAATTTCTATTACTTTCCCGACTTGCTGTGTCGGAATCGAACGCCATGACACACCCCAATAACAACGGAATCTTGCACGCTTTCCTCCCATGAAGCCCGTTGTCTCTATAGATTCTTATATCCGCTCGTTTCTGGCGGACGCCTTTACCCCTTATTCAGTCAGCATTTCATTTATATTGCAATAGTACGACATTTATTTTTCCAATATCGCCATTCACGGTAGCAAGGAATTGTCGTTTATGTCCGGGCGCCCGCCCGCGCTTTGCTCAGTTCCGCCGTCGTCTGGGTAAGGCGTTCGGCCAGAACGCGCATGACCTTGATCGTGATGTCGGGGAAATCGGACATGAGCTTGAAGAACTGTTCCTTGCCGATGCGCAGGGCTTCCACATTGGTGGAGGCGCGAACGGTCGCGGTTCTGACGCTATCGCAAAGGATAGCGATTTCGCCGACAATGGCGTTGCCGGTCATTTCGGCCACTTTCAGCGTGCCCGAAGGGGAATCGACCAGAACATCGACTTTTCCGGTCAAGACGACATAGGCGGCATCGCCGACATCTCCCTGATGAAACAGCACGTCGCCAGCATGATAGGACACCCGGTCGGATGCGAATGCCAGTAGTTTGAGCTTTGACGGTTCCATTTCCGAAAAAAACGGCACCCTTTTCAGCATCTGAATTTCGTCTTTAAACAGCATTGACTTACCCTGTTCTTGTTCCACCTCGGTCACCTTCTTGGATTTATGTTGCGACCATATCCTTGAATGTACCGTTTTCCTCGGCGAGAGTCTCGTAACTTCCGTCGGCGGTGATCAGGCCCTGATGAACAACGATCACCCGCTCGAACATGCGGGAGAGCGTCGCATTCGACAGGACCCATATGATCGACGGGTTATTGTTATTCTGTTTCAGGAGTGTGATGACCCGCTCGACAATTTCCTCCTGCTGTCGGGGATCGAGGCCGGGAAGAGGCCGATTGAAGACGTAATAATCGGATTTGCGGATCAGCGCCCGCGCGAGATTGAGCTTCTGGCGCTGGAGCGGGCCAAGCCGCTTGCCGCCGGCGCCGAGGTTGAAGTCCAGGCCCACGGCCAGCACGCGCTCATAGACGCCCTGCTTGCGCATGACATCGGCGACGATGCGGGTGATGCGCCGCGAGGCGTCGGTGTAGCGATGGCTGACCTTGCCGAACAGGATATTGTCCAGCAGGCTGGTGGCGCTCATATATTTGGTCGGATCGTAGATTTCGATCACGTTTTTCAGGCTGTCGGGCAGGTTCTCATGGAACATGTGCCGGACTTCGACGATCCGGTTCATGATCTCCGGCGACAGCAGGCCGAAACGCTGGCGAGGCTCGATGTAGAAGAAGCTGAGCCGCAGCATTGCGCGCTTTTCGCTTTCATTGGCCTCGTCGAAACTCCGGCTCTGAAGGCGTTGCAGCATTTGCTGATAGACCGGAATGTCATCGGGCGTCATGAAGGTGAGCTGCTGGAAGAAGGGGTGGTCTCCCGGCAGGTCGGCGAAGATTTCCACGATGTTTTCGGCAATCGTGTAACCCATCTCGAACAGGGTTTTCACGAGGCCGGTTTCGCGCATCAGCGAACGGAAATAGTCGCTTTCGATGACGGTTCGGATCGTCTGGGAAGAATCGCGCATGGTGCCGAACAGCAGGTTTTCGCCCACCGTCGCCTCGCTGTTATAGCTCTCCAGTTCAAAGGGCGCGATGAGACCGCTCAGATTTTCCTTTTCGAGCTCCGCACGCAGCACATGCCGCAGTTCCACGATGCGGGCGGCAAGATGCAGGTCGGTCAAAGGGTCGATCGACGAACGCAGCGCAAACTCCAGAATATCCTGCGACAGTTCCACGCTGTCGAGGACGGCCAGAATGGCCTGGATGAGATTTTCCGGCCTGCCGTCGCCAGCCGGGCTCGAAGCGTAATCGATCCATTCGCTATTGATATCGATCAGCGGATTGCCCGCCATCTTGGCTTCGCGGATTTCCCACTTGCGATGTTCCAGCGCCGCCCCCTCATAGTCCCTGTCCGCAAGCGGGGCGTGTTTGAGGCCGTAAAGCAGATTGTCTTTCAGGCTGGCGTGGAAGAAATAGCTGTCCGAGGACACATAGGAAATGCGCCGTCCGGTCATCGATTCCGGCAGTTCCAATATGTCGACGTCGTTGATGCTGATCTTGCCGGAGGTCGGCCAGAGCGTGCGGCCGATCGCGTCCGCCAGCGCCTCGGCGCCCGAGCCGCCGACGATGGCGATCACCTCGCCCGGCTCGACCTTCAGCGACGCCTGTTCCAGAAGCCGGCTGCCGCTATCGTCCTCCAGCGTCAGATTGGCGACAACGATCGGGGCGCTGATCGCCGCGACTGCGCCGGGAGACAGTTTTTGCACCTTCTCATCGATCATGTTCGGCGCATCGAACTGCTCGAAGACCTGCTCGTACTTCACCTGCACGTCCTGACGTGCCTGATCCCAGTCGATCAGTTCCTTCAGCGGTCCGGGCAGTTCCTTATAGGCATTGATGACGGCGACCAGCTGCCCGACATCGAGGCTGCCCTTCAGCGTGAGATAACCGCCGAGCGCATAAAAGAAGAAGGGAGTGAGCTGTGCGAGGAAGTTATTGATGAATTTGACCAGAAACTTCCACTGGTAGAGATCGTAGCGGATCTTGAAGATGTCGCCGAGCCGGTGCGAGGCATCCGCGCGCTCGTAGTTGGACGTGTCATAGGCATGGATGGTGCCGATACCGTCAACCATTTCGCCGATGCGTCCGGCAAGCTGGCGGGCGCTCAGCTGCCGCTGGCGGCCAAGCTCGATAAGGCGGCGGCGCATTTTGGGAATGATGCCTACCTGTATGGCGGCCATGAAAGCCGCGATCAGGCCCAGCCAGAAATTCTGCACGAGAATGAAGAAAAGCGCGGAGAGCGCCTGGCCGCCGAGAAGGGCCGGCTGCACGAAGGCGTCGCCGGTAAAGCCGCCGAGGGGCTCCACCTCGTCCTTCACCATGCTGGAGATTTCCGCACCTTTGACCCGCTTGAAATGGGAGGGTGGGAACCGCAGAATCTTGTCGATGAGCTCGAAACGGATGCGCCGCAGAAGGCGCTCGCCAAGGCGGCCCTTGTAGGTATTGATGTAATATTTGAAGAGCCCGTTGATGATGACAAGCGCAAGGAACGTCAGGCTGAGCGCCATCAGCATCGACATGCGGTTGAGCTCGAGCCCGGGAAATAACGTCACGGTGCCCCAATAGGGAATATCGACCGTGAGATGCATGAAAAGCTGCGTCGCATTCGCCCCTTCGAAACCATCCCCCTGAATTGGGCCGTTGACGATCTGCTTGGGCAGATCGAAGGCGAGGAAATAGGGGATCATCGACAGGGCCACGATCAGCAGAATGAAAAGCTGCTGCCGCCTCGTGTGCGACCAGATATAACGCGTAAGGCTTTGTTCCATATAAAACTTCTATGAACTGCCGGGCGTGGCCCGGTGTGTTGGTTTGCGCGGTGTCTAGACGATCCGGTGGCCGGGTGGCGCAACCTCCTCCTGCAAATAGGTATGGGACTCGCTATTTATCAGTATATTCAAGCGGTTTCGAGCAAAATAGCGGCCCCGCCGGGACTTCTCCGTCACCCCGGCGTTTGTTTTTGCAACGTGCGGGCGGCAATGGATATAAATGCGACTATATTTTTAGACTTCTCTAATGTTGTTGTTTTTATTGTAGATCAGGCGGTAAGACGCTTCGATACAATGATCCCGTAATGGTTGAGCCAGACACTGGCGCAATGATGGCAAGGTCGATGGCGATAGATATTTCAGAGCGTACAGGCAGCGATCCGTCTCTTGATGCATTGTCGCTTTCCGGCATTGCCTCGAATGGGGCGGTTGCGCATCCGGTCTCTTTTGATGGGCTAACCGGGATTTTCCATCCGGCGCGCAAGGACGTCAGACAGCGCCATGCCGTTCTTTTCGTCAGCCCATGGGGCATGGAGGAGCTGTGTAGCCGCAAGTTTCAACGGGTAC
Source organism: Agrobacterium sp. CNPSo 2736 (assembly GCF_004005385.1). Taxonomy (NCBI): domain Bacteria; kingdom Pseudomonadati; phylum Pseudomonadota; class Alphaproteobacteria; order Hyphomicrobiales; family Rhizobiaceae; genus Agrobacterium; species Agrobacterium sp. CNPSo 2736. The sequence continues at coordinate 351,119 of NZ_RZTX01000004.1, forward strand.
TGGCCGAGCGGCTGGCCGCTTGCGGTGTCGCCAACCTGCGATTCGACTATCTGGGCGCGGGTGACGCCTTCGACCCTGATGATGCTGGCCGCGCTGCGGACTGGATTTCCGACGCGCGCGCGGCGCTCAACTGTCTGAAGCGTCTTTCCGGCTGCGCCGAAGTGGTCGTTGTCGCTCAGGGCCTCGGCTGCCTGATTGCTGCACAGGCGTTTGCCGATGAGGCCGAAGTGGGTTCCATGGCGCTTCTGGCGCCTGTCGTTTCCGGCCGCGCCTATCTGCGTGAGCTGGCGATGTGGTCCTCCATGATCGACGATGGCCTCGGTCTTCGGCCCGCGCAACGGATGGCGGAGGCAGGATCGATTGCCGGCATGGCCATGCCTGCCGGTGTTGCGGATGCGATCAGGAAGGCCAATCTTTCAAATCTGACTGCTGCTCCGGCGCGCACCATTCTGGCGCTCTCTCGACCGGGCCGCGTAACCGATGCCGATTTCGCCAGGCATCTCGTTGCGATCGGCGGTGCGGTGGAGGAGGCGGAGTTTTCCGGTTACGACGATCTCGTCTCCAGCCCTACGCTCTCGAAAATATCCGACGGTGTGGTCAACCGGCTGGTCGACTGGGTGCTCTCCCAGACCCATGCCGAGGGTGCGGTGCCCCCCCAGGAGGATTTCACAGTCAATGCCCCGCAGCGTGGACGCGGTTTTGTCGAGCAGCCGGTGCAATTTGGAGACGGCGGACGGCTTTTTGGTATTTTTTGCGGGCCGGATGATCGGGAGGCGGTTTCTTCGGTTCTTCTGCTTGGCGCCGCCTATGACCGGCATGCGGGCTGGGGCAGGCTTTCCGTACAGATGGCCCGTACATTGGCGCGCGAGGGGGTGGCATCGCTTCGCTTCGACGCGGCCAATATTGCCGACAGCCCTCCGGTCAAAAACGTGCCCGAGCAGGTTCTTTACGATGCCGCGCAGAATGACGACGTGGCTGCCGCGCTCGATTTTCTCGGCAAGCGTGGCAAGGGGCCTTTCATTGCGGCGGGCAGGTGCAGCGGTGCTTATCTCGCCTTCAACGGCGCAATCGCCGATGAGCGGATCGGTGCGGTGGTCGCGGTCAATCCGGTCGTCTTCCATTGGCGCAAAGGCCGCTCGGTGGATGAGGCGCTGCATAAACGCCCGCGTTCCTTCGGCGAATACAGCCAGCGCTTCCGACAGGGCGCGACATTCAAGCGTCTCATCAGCGGCGATGTCGATGTGGCAAGTGCGGGGCTGAACATCGTCAAGGCGACGATCAAGAGGCTTTCGACAAAAACGGCGAGGCTGTTCCGCAGGGGCAGCGAGGAAGGGCGTGCCGTCTATGGCGCGTTCGACAAATTGAAAGCGAATGATACCGCCGTTCATCTGCTCTACAGCGACAACGACGATGGTCTGGAGCACTTCCAATATTACTTTGACGCCAATGGCGAAGGACTGGCCGCCTATAAGAACGTGTCGCTGACCATTATTCCCGACGCCGATCACAATCTTTCAACGCCGGAAGCCAGACAAATCTATATCGACGCGGTGAAGCAGCTGGCTCTCGAGCATTTGCGGTAAAAATGCCTGGCCGTCATGCCTTAGAAGGAAAATCGCCGGCTGGAACCCAGTGACACGACCTCTCCGGAAGGAGGAGCTTCCGTTGCCGGGGTTTCCGGCAGGAGGCTGATTTTTCTGGTTTCGCCGGGGCCGAGATGGAACCAGTTTTCCGAGGCGCAATAACCCTGCACCTCGACATGGACGGACTGCGCCAGCCGGTCCGTGCCGATTTCAAGAGACCAGTTGCCGCTCGTTTCACTGATCGTGGCCTGAAGGTTTGCGGCGTGCAGCGCCTTTTTACGGCCGAGAGGGAAATGGAATGCGTCGGCGATGACGTGTCCTGTCGTAACGTCGCGAAGCCGGGCGACCGTTACATCATGGGACGGAGGGCCGAAACGATAGGCATAGGTCGTATCGAAAAAGGCGCCGAACAAATCTGTTGCGGCAATGATCTGGCTCTGTCGCGGCGAAAGCGTGAGCGGTCGTTTGGCGTGGACGACGGGTTGCACACCTTCGCGCAGGCAGGTCAGTTCCAGCATGGCTTCGAGGCCGCCGCCGGTCTCGTTGACGAGATGGATATCCAGCCCGTTCGTGCCCTCATCGGAAAAAGTAACCTGAATGGGGCGGAACGCCCTTTTCAGGGCATGCCAGATGGATTTGGGCCGGCCAGTGGCATCGATGATACCCCAGCCTGCGCCGGGAACGAGATCCTGCAGGGTCCAGACCAGAGCGCCCTGACAGGAGGAACCGCTACGCCGCCATTCGGCGAAAGTCGCCTCCATGACCTCGGCCGTGGCGGCCCGGGACATGTCGAGATAAAGGCCGCCGTCTTCGCGACGCAGAACATCAGGTTCGACGTCGTAGAGCAGGTTCAGATAATGGTCGCGAACATCCTCGAAATCCCAGGATGCTCCGCGATCCCGCGGTGCGCTTGCCTTCCATCGCGGATCGTGCACGGCCACGCCGGTTAGATATCTGTCCAGCGTTTCCTGTTCGGGAATATTGGCGAAGGCGAGGCACTCGGCGGCGAAGCGCAGATCGGCGCGGCGCGCATCTTCCAGCGGGCGGCAATAGGCGCCCACGCCGTAATAATGGCCGACCCCGACGTTGGGAAAAAAGGGCAATGCGCCGCCGGAGGGGGAATTGGCGACATAGGCTGCGTCCGGGCGTTTCTCGGCAAGGAGTTCCGGCAAAACCTCCTCGGTAAGCGTTCCCTTCCATATCTGTTCCGGCAGACCGAGCATCGCGCCCTGCTGGTACATCTCACTGCCGCCGCAGAAGACGGTGAGCGATGGAGAAAGCGCGGTGGCTTCGAGGAACTGCGAGATTTCCGTGACGATATGCTGGCGCAGGCTCTCGTCCTTTGCCGGGTAATCGAAATTGGCGAGCATGGCGTCCTGCCAGACCATGATGCCGAGTTCGTCGCAAAGTGCGAAAAATTCCGGCGTCTCATAAGCCATGGTGCCGCCGATGCGGATCATGTTCATGCCGGCTTCCGCTGCTTTTCTAAGCCATGGCTCGTAGTCCGCCGTTGTTCCCGGCAGGCGCACAATATCGGCCGTCGTCCAGACCGCGCCGCGGCAGAAGACGGGCTGACCGTTCACCTTGAGGCCGAAACCGTTACCGTCTTCGCCATGATCGATCTCGACCCGCCGGAAGCCGGTACGGCCCAGCCTATGTTGTTCGCCGTCCAGTTCCAAAAGCGTGTCGTGCAGCGCAGGTCTGCCATGGGTGTGCGGCCACCATGGTTCGACTTCGGGTATGTGGAGCTCGCCCGAAAACTTGCCGTTCTCATCCCTGGAAAGATCGGCGCCATAACCCGCGCAGCCAAGCCGCGCCGATTTTATGGGCCGGTTGGTTTCCAGCGCGATGGCGACCGTTCCCGTTCCTGCCTCGTCCAGCGAAGACCGGAGTGTGCAGAGCACCGCTTCCTGTTTGATCAGACTGATGGGTCGCCATGGACCGGCGGCGTGGATTTCCGGGCACCAGCCGGGCATGTAACCGAGTGCGGTGGTGCGGATCAGTCGCAAACCCTGGGTATTCATCATCTGCGGTCGCCAGCGGGCGCGGGGACCGGTTTTTTCAAGTCTCGGCGCAAGCGCCCGGAAGCAGACCGAAAGCTCGTCCGCGCCCGTGAGTTCGACAGGCACTTCCAGCCTTTCGAACATGCTCTGGCTCGCGGCGATCAGGTCGCCGTTGAAGAAGATTTCGGCAATGGTGGAGAGACCGTCGAAGCGAAGTATGGCGCGTTCGCGCGTATCGGAAATCATCGTCAGCCGATACCAGGCATCCCTGTCATTGAGGGGCGCCGGGGCAAGGCGGTCGAATTTTCCGGCCGCTTCCAGAGCCTGCGCCACGGTGCCGGGAACGGAGACGTGAAGGCTTTCAAGCGATGCGGGAATATCGGACGGTGTCTCACAGGCATCGGCGGGCGTCAGCGTCAGCGTCCAGCCTTCGCTCAGCAATTCCTCGCTTTCGCCGGGAAGATAAGTCCTCACGCGGCCTCGCTGGCATCAGTGAGTTTAGTCGCAAGCGCTTCCATCACGCCATCCCATGCATCCGCTGCTGGATCGAGCACGGTGGCCAGTGCATCAAATTTGCGGCGGGTGACGGCGCGGGCAAGCTGGAACTGCACGGTCTTGGCAACCTCGGAAATCTTGAGCGCGTGGTCTCTTGCTTCAGAAAAACCGTCCGCGTCCAGCCATTCGAAGTGGCTTGCCGCCAGTTCGAAATTGGCGCCGAGCTGGCGCAGCGTGTTGAAGGCATATTTGTGGAAAAAGCCGAAGGGTCGGTCAGCGACCTTTTCCACCTGCGCCGGAAAAACGCCGGCAAAAGCACGGACCGGGTTGGCGGAGGGCCGTCTGGAAAAATGAAACTTCAGGAGCCGTTCGGCCGTCTTGCGAATATGTGCGGGCGAGGGGCTGCTGTCCGCGAATTTCGCAAATTCGGTATAGGGCAGGAAAGGCGGGTCGGTCTCGGCCAGATGATGCTGGAACAGGCCGTCAAAATCTTCGCCTGAAAGGTGGAAGAAGCCGGCGTTATGGAAATAGTCGAGTTCGCGCTTCGCGAGGTCGAGCCGGTTGATGGCGATGGTGGTCTTGCCGTGTTCCTTCCGGTAGCCCACCCCATGGGTATCCGGCATATAGAAGCTGTCCATCTCGATCAGGCAGATGCGGCCGCGTGCGAGTTGCGCCTCGATGTGGCTTTCCACGCTGTCGAAGATCGCAAGTTCGGTGGCGCGAACGCCATAAAGCGCCTCGAGGTCTTCCAGCGGCACCTTGAAGAAGGTGAACTGGTCGCCTTCGAAATCCTGCGTGAGCGTGAAACCGAACATGGCTTCCGGCGGCAGACCTTTCGAGGCCAGCACCTCGATCCACAAATCGATATAGCAATTGGTCTCCGGCCACATTCTCTCGGAGGAATGGAGCGGATGCTGCACATAGTTTTTGGGATCGAGACCGGGAAAAATCTGCTGCATGAATGATCAGCCCCAGAGCGTTTCCACGACCTTCGCAGGCCATTTCTTCACGTCGAGACCATGATGCGCAAACAGCGCCAGCGCGATGCGCTCAAGGCCGAAACCGACGCAGGCTGTGTGGGCGACATCGCCATTGTCGAGGTTGAGGCCCCATTTCTGGCCGAAGGCATCCTGATGGTAGTTGAAGCTCATGCAGGCCGTCGGGCTGGTCGTGGATGTGACCGGGATCAGGAGTTCGAATTTCAGATTCTGGTCGCGCTGGTTGTTGGCGAGCATTTTACCGGCGCGGCCGAAGAAGGGATCGTTGGCGACATCGATGGTGACGTCGAGCCCGACCGCTTTCATCATCTCCACGCCGCGATCCATCCAGGTCTGGCGGAATTCGGTGACGTCGGACTCGGTGCCCATGCAAACATATTCGCGCATGCGGAAAAGCTGCTGGCGGGCCGGGTCCTTGGAGGGTTCATGACGGAAACAATAGGACTGGATGTCATAGAGACCGCCGCCGGCAGGTAGCGCGCCGCGCTTGGCAATCGTCGGATAAAGCGGGTAGCAGGCCGCCGGCGTCAGCACGATGTCTGTCGCTTTCTGGTCCTTGGTCCAGTCACCGCCCTCATCCATGGTTTTCAGCAGGCTGACATGGTCAAGCTCGCAGCCGCAGAAGGAATGGACCGTGCCGGCAAGCTGCGGGAAGCTCTTCATATAACCGCTCTTTTCGAAATAGGCGCGGTTGATGCCGGGCGGAAAACGGATCGCTTCGGCGCCGTCAGCTCCGCCCGTGCGGTCGATCAGCCGCTCGAATGCGGCAATGACATCCTCGAACTGCCCGCTGCGTCCATAAAGACCGTCCACACCGGTTTCAATCAGCAGGCCTTCTTCGAACAGTCGATCGAGAAACGATGTTTGCATGTCCATGGTCTTATCCCAAGAGGCTGGTGTCCTGCTTGTGAACCAGCAGGAGATTGGCGGAATTGCCGAGAATGCGGTCGTTGGAAATCATCAGGCGGGCGGAATGCGCGTCACGCAGGTGCCGGCCGAGGCTGTAGGGCGTGCCGTTCTTGTAACCCATGATGCCGCAGACCAGCATGGCATGGTCGATGATCTCGAGAATGGTTTCCGAAGAGCAGATTTTCACATTGTTCATGGCGACGGCAAAAGCCATGGACATCAGTTTTTCGGGGTCGCTCTTGGTGTCCTCGTAAGCCTTGATGCCGGCGATGATGTTGGATTTCACGACCTGCAGCTTGGTGGAGACCTCGGCAAGGCGGATCGCGCCGGGAGGGGCGGTGCCGGGCGATTTGCGCGCCGCGGCTCTGACGAAAGACTGGGCGCGCAGCACGGCATCCGAGGCGATGCCGTACCAGACGGCGCTCCACAGGAGATGCGAGCTTGCAAGCATGGATTGTGCGGCGATTTCGGCAAAGGGTTTCGGGAATATCTGCGCCGCCGGCGCCTCGCCACGGAACAGGAAACCATCCGAACAGGTGCCACGCATGCCGAGCGTATCCCATACATGGGTTTTCTCGAGCGTGTACTGGTTTTTCAGAAAGACCGTCATCACCTGATCGGCGGGCGCGGCATCCTTGTGGGCGCGTGAGGTGATGAGGATCGCATCGGCATTGCTGCCATAGGAAATGACGGTGGCGTCCTTCTCCAGCCGGCAGAAATCGCCTTCGACCTCGATTGCACAGATGGAGTTGCGCAGATTGCCGCCAATGCCGCCTTCGGTGGTGGCGGAGCCGAGCAGAAGCTGTTCGCTGGCGATGCGGCTCATGAAGCCGGCATGCCATGCGCTCGTCTCGCCGTGTTCCACCAGGCTGGATGCCTTGATATGGTGCATGGCGAAAATCATCGCGGTTGCCGAACAGGCCTGACCGAGCCGGGCGCAGATATCGGCGATTTCCTGTAAGGAAGCGCTTTCGCCGCCCAGCGAAGAGGGGACCTGGATGCCGAGCAGGCGTTCCTGTCGCAGCGCATCAACGGCTTCCTGTGGGAATCGGCCGGTGACATCCACCTCATCCGCGTGTTTGGCGGCAATTGCCGCGACACGGCCCGCGCGCGCGGACAGCGTTTCATCCTGCGGCGCTACGGTGACGTTCATCAGGCTGCCTCTTTACCATCCAGAATGAGCTTAACGGTGTCTTCAATGGCTCTGATGCTCGCAAAGGACTTGCGGTTCAGCAGATTGTCGGGGAATTCGATATCGAATGCTTCTTCGATGCCGAGCATCAATTGCACGGATGCAAAGGAAGAAAGGCCCGCCGCATAAAGATCGGCTTCATCTGCAATCGTATCGACAGGGGTTGGAAGCTGGCCGAATTTGGCCAGTATTTCACGAATAGTCGCGTTCATTCCGACGTATCTCCCGTAAATTTCACATCAGTATGGTTTGTGCTTATCGTTACGTTGCAAACGATAATATTCGCCTAAACCGTTAGGTTAATTACAACTAACGGCAGCATGCGCCATTCCCGCACCTTTGCCAAGCATGGATCGTCGGCCTTGACAAATGCCGGTCGGTGTTTTTTGCTGTGGCCATTCACCAGGGGTGTCCCGTCAAGGGGCTGAGATTCTGCTTTCATGCGCAGTGACCCGTTGAACCTGATCCAGTTCATACTGGCGTAGGGACGGTGCAAAGACCGAAGGTCGGCTGGCGTGTGCATTGCGCTGTCGGCGCTGCGGTATTTTCCATCATTCCGGCTCGAACTGGGTCTCCACTGTCAAACTTTGGAGCCTCAAGATGAATATCGCTGCCAAGAATATCCCGTTGTCGGTTACCACCGGGCCGCATGCCGCCTCTACCAAAATCCACAAAGCCGGGACTTTACATCCCCATATCCGCGTGCCGATGCGCGAGATCGCCGTTCATCCGACGGCGGGTGAACCGCCGGTGACGGTTTACGATTCTTCCGGTCCCTATACCGATCCCTCGCATCCTGTTCTGATTGAAAAGGGTCTGCCGCGTCTGCGTCATGACTGGATCGTGGCCCGCGGCGACGTCGAGGCCTATGACGGCCGGCACGTCAAGCCGGAGGATAACGGCTTTGCCACCGGCGAGCGCCTGACGCCCGAATTTTCCGTACGCCACCAGCCGCTCAGAGCCACGGCCGGTAAAGCCGTGACCCAGCTTGCCTATGCGCGGGCCGGCATCATCACACCGGAAATGGAATTCATCGCCATCCGCGAAAATCTCGGGCGCGAGGCGGCCAGGGAAAAGCTGGCGCGTGACGGCGAGAGTTTCGGGGCGCTTATTCCGGACTATGTCACGGCGGAATTCGTGCGTCAGGAAGTGGCGTCGGGCCGCGCCATCATCCCTGCCAATATTAATCATCCGGAACTCGAGCCGATGATCATCGGCCGCAATTTTCTCGTCAAGATCAATGCCAATATCGGCAATTCCGCCGTCACCTCCTCCATGGCGGAAGAGGTGGAGAAGATGGTCTGGGCGATCCGCTGGGGTGCGGATACCGTCATGGACCTGTCTACCGGTCGCAACATCCACAATATCCGCGAATGGATCATCCGCAATTCGCCGGTGCCGATCGGCACGGTGCCGCTTTATCAGGCTCTCGAGAAGGTCAACGGCATTGCCGAAGACCTCAATTGGGAAGTGTTCCGCGATACGCTGATCGAACAGGCGGAGCAGGGTGTGGATTATTTCACCATCCATGCCGGCGTGCGGCTGCATTACATCCCGCTCACCGTCAACCGCGTCACCGGCATCGTCTCGCGCGGCGGCTCGATCATGGCCAAGTGGTGTCTGCATCACCACAAGGAAAGCTTCCTCTATGAGCATTTCGACGAGATTTGCGACATTTGCCGCGCTTACGACGTCTCCTTCTCGCTGGGCGATGGCTTGCGTCCCGGCTCGATTGCCGACGCCAATGACGCCGCACAATTCGCGGAGCTGGAGACGCTCGGTGAGTTGACGCAGATCGCCTGGGCGAAGGACTGCCAGGTGATGATCGAAGGCCCCGGCCATGTGCCGATGCACAAGATCAAGGAAAACATGGACAAGCAGTTGAAGACCTGCGGTGAGGCGCCCTTCTATACGCTCGGGCCGCTCACCACCGATATCGCGCCGGGTTACGACCACATCACCTCCGGCATCGGTGCGGCGATGATCGGCTGGTTCGGCACCGCGATGCTCTGCTACGTCACGCCCAAGGAACATCTCGGCCTGCCGGATCGCAACGACGTGAAGGTCGGCGTCATCACCTACAAGATCGCTGCCCACGCTGCCGATCTTGCCAAGGGCCATCCGGCCGCGCAGGTGCGGGACGATGCGCTGTCGCGCGCGCGGTTCGAGTTCCGCTGGGAGGATCAGTTCAACCTGTCGCTGGACCCGGATACGGCGCGCTCCTTCCATGACGAGACCTTGCCGAAGGAAGCGCACAAGGTCGCGCATTTCTGCTCCATGTGCGGGCCGAAATTCTGCTCGATGCGGATTTCCCACGATATCCGCGCCGAGGCGCAGAAGGAGGGGCTGGAGGCCATGGCCGCACGCTTCAAGGAAGGCGGTGAGCTTTACATGCCGCTCGCGACCACTGCGGATGCCGAATAGCATGCGCGTTCTGGTCAAGGGAACGGGGGTCGCCGGTCTGACGGCAGCCTTCGAACTGGCGCGGACCGGCATTACCGTTGAGGTTTGCGAGCGCAATGCCGAACCCTCTCGCGGCGCATCCTGGTATGCGGGCGGCATGCTGGCGCCCTGGTGCGAGCGTGAAAGCGCTGAAGCGGCGGTTCTGACGCTCGGTCAGGCGGCGCTCGACTGGTGGGATGAAGCAACCCCCGGCCTTGTCATCCGCGAAGGCACGCTGGTGGTTGCGCCGGCCCGCGATAAGGCGGAGCTTTCGCGTTTCGCATCGCGAACCGACGGTTATCGCTGGGTGGATGAGGGCGAAATCGCCGCGCTGGAGCCAGATCTTGCCGGGCGATTCCGATCCGGGCTTTATTTTCCGGGTGAGGGGCATCTCGATCCGCGTCTTGCATTGAAATCGCTGCATGAACGGCTTTGCACCATTGGTGTGCGTTTCCATATGGGTATCCCGCTGAATGAAGAGCCGTTCGACCGGGTGGTGGATTGCACTGGTTCTGCGGCAATCGGCGGGATTTCCGATCTTCGCGGTGTGCGGGGAGAGATGCTCTATCTCGCCACGCGGGAGGTTTCCCTGTCTCGCCCCGTCCGGCTGTTGCATCCGCGTATTCCGCTTTACATCGTGCCGCGCGAGCCCGGCCGTTTCATGGTGGGCGCGACGATGATCGAGACGGAAGATGCGGGCGCCATTTCCGCCCGCTCGATGATGGAGTTCCTGAATGCCGCCTATGCCGTGCATCCGGCTTTCGCGGAAGCGGAAATCATCGAGACAGGCACCGGCGTGCGCCCCGCCTATCCCGACAATCTGCCGAAGGTCACGCAGGATGGCCGGACAATTTTCATCAACGGTGCGCACCGGCACGGCTTTCTGCTGTCGCCGGCGATGGCGCGGCAGGCGGCTGAAATCGTCTGCCAAACTCTCTCTCAAAAGGAATGGGATCATGAAACTTCTGGTGAATGGCGACGAGCTTGATCTCGTCGCCGAGACGCTGGCCGGCCTGCTCGCCAGCCTCGAATACGAGGGTGAGTGGCTGGCGACGGCGGTGAATGGCGATCTGGTGCATTCGGAAGAGCGCGCCGATTATAAGCTGAAGGCTTTCGACCGTATCGAAATCCTCTCACCGATGCAGGGAGGCTGAAACAATGCTGACGCTTTATGGCCGCGAGGTCTCGTCCCGTCTCCTGCTCGGCACGGCGCGCTATCCGTCCCCCGCCGTGCTTGCCGATGCCGTGCGGGTGAGCAACACGGATATTCTGACGATTTCACTGCGCCGGGAAACGGCGGGTGGCAAGAAGGGCGGTCAGTTTTTCGAGCTTATCCGCGAGCTGGATCGCCAGATTCTGCCCAATACCGCCGGTTGCCACACGGTCAAGGAAGCGGTTCTGACGGCAAAGATGGCCCGCGATGTGTTTCGCACTAACTGGATCAAGCTGGAGGTCATCGGTCATCACGATACGCTGCAGCCCGATGTCTTCGCACTTGTCGAGGCGGCGAAAATCCTCTGCGACGATGGTTTCGAGGTCTTTCCCTATACGACTGACGATCTGGTCGTCGCCGAGAAGCTGCTGGAGGCAGGCTGCAAGGTGCTGATGCCCTGGTGCGCGCCAATCGGCAGCGCCATGGGACCGCTCAATCTGACGGCGCTGAAATCCATGCGGGCGCGTTTCCCGGATGTGCCGCTGATTGTCGATGCCGGTATCGGCCGCCCGTCGCATGCGGTCACGGTGATGGAGCTCGGTTACGATGCCGTTCTGCTCAACACGGCGGTGGCGGGCGCGGGAGACCCGGTCGGCATGGCGGAGGCTTTCGCTCGGGCGATAGAAGCCGGCCATCAGGCATATCTCTGCGGGCCGCTGGAGCCGAGGGATATGGCCGTTCCCTCGACGCCTGTGATCGGAACGGCTGTTTTTTCCTGATCGCGGCTTGTCGTCGACATCAGGCACGTCACGTTTTGCGTTGACAGTGCCTGATGGTGGCGGGATACCGGGAGAAAAGGGAAACGGCATGGCGGCACTCACCAATCTTCTGACGGATATCGGCGGCGTTTCGGTCGGCAATGTCACTGATCTTGCCCTCGGCTCCGGTGTTACGGCGATTGTTTTCGAAAAGCCCGCCATCGCTTCCGGTTCTGTTTTGGGTGGTGCGCCGGGCGGGCGCGATACCGGCCTGCTCGACCCCGCGATGACGGTGGAAACGGTGGATGCCTTCGTGCTGTCGGGCGGTTCTGCCTTCGGGCTGGATGCGGCGGGCGGCGTTCAGGCCGGGCTGCGCGAAATCGGACGCGGCCTGCAGGTGGGTTCCACCCGCGTTCCCATCGTGCCGCAGGCGATCCTCATGGATCTGCTGAATGGCGGCGACAAGGATTGGGGGCTGCATTCGCCCTATCGCGAGATGGGATATGCGGCCTTCAAGGCGGCGCGTGCGGAGCCTTTCGAACTTGGAACGGCCGGTGCGGGAACGGGGGCGACGACCGCGACCTTCAAGGGCGGGCTCGGTTCGGCAAGCGCCGTCAGTTCCAGCGGTTATAAGGTGGCGGCCATCGTTGCCGTCAATGCGCTCGGCTCGGCAACTGTTGGAACGAGCCGCCATTTCTGGTCCGCGCCGTTTGAAGTGCAGGGTGAATATGGCGATTGCGGTTTTCCTGACCGTTTCGAGCCGGATCATACCGCGCTGCGCCTCAAGGGGGTCAATCTCACGGCAACGACCATCGGTGCGGTGGTGACGGATGCCGTACTCACCAAGGCGCAGGCGCATCGCCTTTCCATCATGGCGCATGACGGGCTGGCGCGCGCCGTTCTGCCCGCCCATCTGCCAAGCGACGGCGACACCATGTTCGCGGCCTCGACCGGTGAAAAGCCGCTTGAGGGCGGTGTTCATTTCGCCGAACTTTGCCATCTGGCGACCATGGTGATGACGCGCGCGGTCGCACGTGGCGTCTATGAGGCGACGGCCTTGCCGGTGGATGGAGCGCAAAAAGCCTATCGCGATCTTCATGGACGGAGCCTTTGAACGATGAGTGAGGCCCCTTCTCCACTGAAGCCTGTTCTTCGTATCGACTTTCCGCCCGAAGAACGTCTCGGTCATGGCAAGATCGAATTGATGGAGTTGATTGTCGAGACCGGCTCCATCTCCGCCGCCGGGCGGGCGATGGACATGTCCTATCGCCGCGCATGGCTGCTGGTGGATGCGCTGAACCATATGTTCAGGCAACCGGTCATTGAATCGCAGCGCGGCGGCAAACAGGGCGGCGGTGCGGCGCTGACCGCTTTTGGCACTGAGGTGCTGGAGCGTTATCGCGGCATGGAAAAACGGATGAACGAGGCCTTGCGCGCGGATATCGACTGGCTGGAGGCCAACCGCAATCCCGATGCGGCCCTCAATAAGGATCGAGAGCCGCCGACTTTATGATCGCGTGCACCGGTTTTCCGGGCTCCAGCTGCAGCCTCTCGCGTGACAGATCGGTGATGCGCGACTGGATGATGTCGCCGCCGCAATCCACATGAACCGTGACCATGCCGTCTTCGCTGGCAGAAACAGTCGCGATATGGCCCTCAAGAATGTTGAGCGCGCTTAAGCCTTCGGGCTTTACGGCTGCCAGTATCACATCGCGCGCCGGTATGAGCACCCGCGCCGGGCTGCCGGCCGCTCCCCTTTTTGCCGGAACATGCAGCAGCATGGTTTTCAGCCTTACGGCGGCAAGGCCATGTCGCTCATCAAAGCTTTCAATGTGCCCGGAAAGAATGCTGCCCGCTTCGCGTCGTTCGAGATGCGCGCTGAAATCCGGTCTGGAAAGCACGTCGGCCGCTTTTCCCTGCGCTTCCACCTTGCCGTCCTTCATCACCACGATACGGTCGGCGAGGCGGGCGACCTCCTGAATAGCATGGCTGACATAGACGATCGGGATTTTCGTCTCGTCGCGCAGCCGTTCGAGATAGGGAATGATTCCGGCTTTTCGCTCCTCATCGAGCGAGGCGAGCGGCTCGTCCATCAGCAGCAGCCTGGGTGATGAGAGGAGCGCGCGGCCAATCGCGACACGCTGTTTTTCGCCGCCGGAAAGCTTGTCCGGCCGGCGCTGCAGGAGATGGCCGATGCCGAGCATGTCAACGATGCGGTCTTCATTCGCGCTCCCGGTTTTGTTCACGGCGAACCAGCGGCCGTAATGCAGGTTCTGCGCCACGCTGAGATGCGGGAAGAGCCGCGCTTCCTGAAAAACATAACCGAAGCGGCGTTTATGAGCCGGCAGGAACAGCCGTGTTCCACTATCGGCCAGCACTTCGCCATCGAGCAAAACCTGTCCCTCATCCGGCCGCAACAGGCCTGCTATGATGCGGATCATCGAGGTTTTGCCGGAGCCGGAGCGTCCGAACAGCGCGGTGACGCCGCCTTCGGAGGTGAATGACGCATCGAGTTCGAAAGAACCCAGGCGATGGCGGGTGGCGACCGAAAGCGTCATTCCATGCTTACCCGTTTGCCGACGATGCGGGCCAGAAACTCCGAGACGAGCAAAGCGAGCATGGAAATCACGACGGAGACAATGGTTAGCCGCAAGGCGCCGGCATCGCCGCCCGGAACCTGGGTGAAGGTATAGATGGCGGCGGACAAAGTCTGGGTCTCGCCGGGAATATTGGACACGAAGGTGATGGTCGCGCCGAATTCGCCCATGGCCTTGGCGAAAGCCAGGATCATGCCGGCGATGATGCCGGGCAGGGTCAAGGGCAGGGTGACGGTGAGGAACACCCAGAACGGGCTTGCGCCCAAGGTTCCCGCGGCTTCTTCCAGCTTGCGGTCCACCGCTTCTATGGAGAGACGGATGGAACGCACCATCAGCGGAAAGGCCATGACGGCGCAGGCGAGCGCCGCCCCGGTCCAGCGGAAGGAAAAGACGATGCCGAACCAGCTATCGAGAAATTGCCCGATCGCGCCCCTGCGGCCGAACAGGACGAGCAGCAGAAAGCCGGTGACGACGGGCGGCAGGATGAGCGGCAGGTGGACGATGCCATTGAGGAGAGACTTGCCCCAGAAGCGGCCGCGCGCCAGCGCCACGGCGACCAGAATGCCGAAAGGCAGGCTGGCAAGCATGGCGATGGACGACACCCACAGGCTGAGCCTGATCGCCGTCCATTCTTCAGGGCTGAGTGTCCACCAATGCAATGCCATATCCTGCAATCGTCATCTCTCGCGGCCATACGTGGGGGCCACGAAAGGCAGTTTATTTCAAAACGGTAAAGCCTTGCTTTTCGAAGAAGGGCGTTGCCTTGGCCGATTTCAGGAAATCGAGATAGGCTTTTGCTGCCGGGGACTTGGCTTCCGAAAGAATGGCCACCGGGTAGATGATCGGCGGATGGCTGTCTTCCGGGAAGGTGCCGACGATCTTCACACCCGGATCGGCGGCGGCGTCGGTCTGGTAGACGATGCCATAGGGTGCTTCGCCGCGCGAGACGAGCAGCAGGGCCGCACGCACGCTCTCCGCGCCGGCGACCTTCTGTTCGACGGAGGACCAGACCCCGAGCTTTTCCAGAGCGGCCTTGCCGTATTTGCCCGCCGGCACGGAATCGACCGCACCCATGGCCAGACGGCCATCGCCCACCAGAGCGGCAAGATCGAAGCCCTGCTTGATCTCGACCGGCTTTGCCTTGTCTGCGGGAGCGACGAGAACGATGCGGTTGCCGAGAAGATTGGAGCGGCTGTCAGCTTTGATCAGCTTTTTTTCGGCGACATAGTCCATCCATGCAAGGTCGGCCGAAACGAAGATATCCGCCGGTGCGCCCTGCTCGATCTGCTTGGCCAGCGCCGAGCTTGCTGCATAAGAAACGGTTGCTTCGTTACCGCTTTCCTTCGCCCATTCGGCGTTGAGGGCATCGAGCGCGTTTTTCATGCTCGCGGCGGCAAACACCGTGACTTTTTCGGCTGCATGGGCCGGAACGGCTGCGAATGAGGCCGCCATCCAGAAGGATGTGGCTGCGGCAATGGTTTTGAAGAAGCTGCGACGCAAAAGTCTCATGGTCTGTTACCCCCGTTTCGAGATATTCTGGTGAATATATCGATAGGCCTATAGGGCAATCATTATATTTTCAAGGATATATCGATGGGATGAGGAAAAGAGGCTGCGGGGGTGTCTGTGTAGAAGGGTGGTTAAGCGCGAAAGGCTCTCCTCGTCATGCTCGGGCTTCCCGCGCATCTGCAACGTCTCAATTATATTGAATGTGATTAGATCCTTGGGACAAGACCGAGGATGATGTCGTTCCCTTGAAGCGGCTCCGTGTCCGGATCAAAAACGCTCGCCCGCGAAATGGGCGATCTGTGCGCCTGCCTCGTAATAGGCTTCCTTCACCGCCCGGAAAGACTGCGCTTTCGGTTCCGTCAAAGGCAGCGGCAATTCGGCTTCAGTAATCTCTCCGAGAATATGCTGCGCAATGACCTTGCCGAAGGCCGTACCCGGCGCGATGCCGCGGCCGTTATAACCTGAAAAGCCGACAACATTTTCAGCGAATTTGTGAAACCGTGGAACGGCATTGTCCGTCATGCCGATTTGGCCGAACCATTCACATTCGAACTCTGTATCGCCAAGTTGCGGGAAAAGCCGCTTCAGCGAGCGCTTCGCCCAGGCACGATGAATGGCCGCCCCGGTGCCACGCAGGGCACCGACGCTGCCGAAGACCAGCCGGCCGGCTTTGTCCATGCGGAAGGATGAGAGAATCTCCTTCGTATCCCAGCAGCCTTCACGGCCGGGCAGGATGCTCTTTTGCAGATTGTCGCCGAGCGGTCTGGTCGCGAAATTGAAATAGGGCAGGTAGACCTGTTCATCGCGAACGATCTGCCATGGGCCGGTGCTATAGGCTTCGGTGGCCACAACGATCCAGTTGGCGGTTACAGACCCTTGCGGCGTCTTCACCACCCATTTTCCGTTGCTGCGTTCGGTTGCTACCACGGGGCTTTCGGTATGCAGGCGCACGCCCGCTTTCTGGGCGGCTGCGGCAAGGCCTCGAACATAGGCAAGCGGCTGTATCGTGCCGGCGCGTGTATCCAGAAGCGCACCGGAATAGCCCGTACTGCCGGTACGTCTCGCTGTCTCTTCGGCATCGAGGATGCGGACGGGTGCGCCTCTCTCCGCCCATTGTTCGCAGCGCTCACGGATTTCGGCGAGCCCTTTTTCTCCGACGGCGCAATGGAGCGTGCCGTTTTTTTCGATCTCGCAGGGAATTGCGTGTTTTTCCACCAGTTCACGCACGAGAAGTGGGGCATTGCCCAGAAGATCGAGTAGGCGTTCGCCGTAAACCTCGCCCAGCACGCCGGGCAGCTCCTTCGGCATGACCCACATGCCGCCATTGATGAGGCCGACATTGCGGCCTGCGCCGCCGAAGCCGATTTGCCTTGCTTCGAGAAGAACGACATCCGCACCGCGTTCTGCAAGATGAAGGGCGGCGGACTGGCCGGTGAAGCCACCTCCGACGACGATGACATCAGCAATTGCTGCGCCCTGCAAGGCGGGCGTTACGGGCGGCTGCGGCGCGGTCTTTTCCCAGAGGCCGTGCGAGCGGGGGTCATTATACATCGTTCCACCATGTTCCGGGCCAGTTCATTTGTTCTTCGTATGAGTGACAAGCCCTTGTCTATAAGACTTTACAAGCGGTCTTGCCTGTTGAATATCGACATATCGTCAAGAGTTCATTCCGTGAGGGAATATGGTCCTGCCGCCACGCCGTTTTCTGCCGTCGCTTTCGCTGCTGGCGGCTTTCGAAGCTGCTTCCCGGACGGGCAGCGTCACCGCTGCGGCGCGGGAACTGGGGTTGACGCAGGGTGCGGTCAGCCGCCAAATCCTGGCGCTCGAAGAGCAGCTTGGCGTGGCGCTGTTCCTGCGCGAGCGGCAGACGATCCGGCTGACAAGGGCGGGGGAGGGCTATGCGCGGGAAATCCGCGAGGCGTTGCGGCGCATATCGACGGCCTCGCTCAATCTGCGCGCCAATCCGGATGGCGGCACGCTCAACCTCGGCGTTCTGCCGAGCTTCGGTACGCGCTGGCTCGTGCCGCGCCTTCCCGATTTCATCGCCAGACACCCCGGTATTTCGGTCAATCTTTTGACGCGGTCGTCGCTGTTCGATTTCCGCACCGATACAGTCGATGCGGCGATCCATTTCGGATTGCCGCATTGGCCGGGCACCGAGCTGGTTTTCCTGATGCATGAAAAGGTCATTCCGGTATGCAACCCCGCCTTCAAGGCGCGACACGGACTTTCAAACCCGGACGATCTGCTGCGTGTCCCGTTGCTGCACATGACAACACGGCCGGATGCCTGGGAGCAATGGTTTCGCAGCCATGGCGTCAGTTTCGACAATGTGCATGGTATGCTTTTCGATCAGTTCACGACGATTGCCGAGGCGGCGAGCGCCGGGGTTGGAGCCTCGCTCATTCCTTCTTTCATGATCGAGGAGGAGTTGCGAAGCGGTCGTCTGGTCGCGGCTGTTGCGGGGGAAGTGGAGAGCGAGGAAGCCTATTACCTCGCCTGCATGCCGGATCGCGCCGGTTATGCGCCGCTCGATAGTTTCCGGCGGTGGATCGTTTCCGAGGCCGCAACCGGCGCGAACGGCAGGACCGGGGGAGTTTTCGGCGTAAACCGGTAAGCGGCCTTGCAAGACGGACGCTGCTCAGCCAATAGTGCGCCATGACGCGTGGCGCGAGCAGCCATGCACCGAAAGTTCAAATACGGGAGATGTCCGTGAAGCCCATTTTCGTTCAGCTTCAATGTGAGCCCGGCAAGACCTATGATGTCGCCGACGCCATCTATAAGACGGAACTGGTTTCCGAGCTTTATTCCACCAGCGGTGAATATGATCTGCTGCTGAAAATCTACCTGCCGCAGGAAGAAGATATCGGCAAGTTCATCAACCAGAACATCGTCAATATTCCGGGAATCGTGCGTTCGCTGACGACGCTGACCTTCACTGCGTTTTGATGCAGCCTATCTGAAGATACATGTATGGCGGCGGGGTAAGGCCCGACGAGTGCCATTTTACAGGGGGCCATGCGCCACTTCGATTCTGCTGGAATGTTTTCTGTCTGACGATGGGAAGCGGGTGGGGCGCTTCCGTGCTCTATTCTTCAGAGCGGTTCGGCGATCTACGGCCTGCGCGATGCAGGCAGCCGGATTATCGTGCAAGACATGCAAGAGAAGAGCGCGCCATCGGGCCGCTGTTCGGGGTCCGATATTTGGCGCGCTCTGGTTTTGACGGTTCTGTGAGCGGGCGAAAGTTTTCCCGCATCAGGCGACCGCGGCCAGGTTCCGGTTGCGCACGAGATCGCGGATGGCAATCCGCACGTCATCGGCGCTGTCGAACTTCTGTTCGTCCAGGTCGTGAACGTGGAACTTCACCGCGATGAACTTCAACCGGTCATTATCCGGGATGACGATGCCGACGGGTTCGCCAGCGAATTCAATAACTTGCTTCTGCATAGATATACTCCCGCTGTGGCTACTTCACACAGCATGTTGTCGAACTGATTTTCAGGAAATTGAGACCGTTAAGTCACATTCGACAGCAGCGGGAACACGTGGATTTAAATCCAGCGTTCCAGGACTCAAAACCAAGGATTGCGTTGATGTTGATATGTTTTGACATGACACACTCCCTGTATTGGTGTTGGCCCGGAATCAGGAGACTCGTTCTCCAGTTCCACACTGATAATCCAGACCAGCACTAAAATCAATGCTGATTGTTATAGGTAGAATATTTTTCTTTATGATGACAGGAGAGGGGCGGAAATGTGAAATTTTTGTTTTCGTTGGTCGCCGCCGCGAAAAGCCCGCTCTAGCAGGCTTTTTATGTATTTTTTAATCGCCGTTGGTGGCTGGCGGTGGGTAAATATGATCGTTTCCGTTGAAATCGGAAACGGAATAACAGCCATCGCGGGTTTTTTCGGCCGCATTTCTGCCAATTGCCGCTTTGCCGTGGCCGCCGGGAATGTCGAGAACATAGGTCGGCTGGCAAAGGCCGGAGACATGCCCCCGCAAAGCGGAAACGATTCGCTGCCCCTCTTCTATCGTCAGCCGGAAATGGCTGGTGCCGGGCGCAAGATCGGGATGATGCAGATAATATGGCTTGATACGGGTCTCGACAAAGGCGCGCATCAGCTCGGCAAGAACCGCCGGGTCGTCATTGACGCCTTTCAAAAGGACCGTCTGGCTGACCATGGCGATGCCGGCATCGATCAGGCGCGCCGAAGCCTGCCTTGCGGCTTCGCTGAGTTCACGGGAATGATTCGCGTGCAGGGCCACATAGGTGGTTTTGCCGCTGGCCTTCAGCGCATCGATCAGCGCCGCGTCGATACGGTCGGGATCGACTACCGGCACACGGGTATGGAAGCGGACAATCTTCACATGCGGTATGTCTCTCAGGCGCGTCATCAGGTCGGACAAGCGCCGTGGGGAAAGCACCAGCGGATCGCCACCGGTCAGGATGACCTCCCAGATGGCGGGATTGGCCTTTATATAGCCGAATGCGGCGTCCAGTTCCGCCGGGCTCATCATGCCGTTGCCCTGCGGTCCGACCATCTCCCGGCGGAAACAGAAGCGGCAATAGACGGGGCAGACATGCACTGCCTTTAAAAGCACCCGGTCGGGATAACGGTGGACGATGCCGTGGACGGGGCTATGCGCGTCGTCGCCAATCGGATCGTCCCGTTCTTCAGGAAGATGAACGAGTTCGGCCGGATCCGGTACAAATTGCCGGGCGATGGGATCCTGCGGGTCGCGGCTGTCGATCAGCCCGGCAATCGATGGCGTGATGGCGAGCGCGTAACGCTGCGTCACCGCGCGCAGCGTCTCGAGCGCTTCGGCTTCGATAAGCCCCGCTTCGAGAAGTGCCTCGGCTGTCTTGATGGTCTCGAGCCCTGTCATCGTCCATATTCCGCAACTGGGGCCCACATGACGAGATCGATACGGGGTGCGCCGGTTGCCAGCATCACCAGCCGGTCGAAACCGAGCGCTATGCCGCTTGCCGGCGGCATGATTGCCAGCGCGGCCAGAAAATCCTCGTCCAGCGGATAGGTTTCGCCGTAAACCCGCTGCTTCTCGGCCATTTCCATTTCGAAACGTCGCCTCTGCTCGGCGGCGTCGGTCAATTCGCCGAAGGCATTGGCGAGTTCAACGCCGCAGGCATAAAGCTCGAAACGCTCCGCCACCCGCGCATCCTTGGGTGACTTGCGGGCAAGGGCCGCCTCACAGGTCGGATATTCATCGAGAATTGTCGCCCTGTCGAAACCCAGTTCCGGCTCCACCCGCTCCACGATGACGCGGCTGAACATGTCTGCCCAGGTATCGTCATCGGCCACGCGGATGCCGGCATTAGTCAGGTTCGCCGCAAGATGGCGAGCGTCGGTTTCGCCGTTTTGGCTGATGGTGGCCAGCAGGTCGACGCCGGCATAGCGCTCGAATGCTTCGGCGACGCTTATCCGCTCCGGCTCGAGGAAGGGATCAACGCTGCGGCCGCGATAGGTGAAATTCTTCGTCTTTGTGGTTTCGGCTGCCAGTGCCAGAAGATTGGCGCTGTCCTTCATCAGGCTCTCATAGGTTTCGCCGACCCGGTACCATTCCAGCATGGTAAATTCCGGATGATGCAGGGGGCCTCGTTCCCGGTTTCGGTAAACATGGGCAAAACAGGTGATGCGTTTTTCGCCGGCGGCGAGCAGCTTCTTGCAGGCGAACTCAGGCGAGGTGTGGAGATAAAGCGGCACGGCGTCGCCGGCCGGCGTCAGGCCCTGTGTGGCGAAAGCATGCAGATGCGCCTCATTACCGGGGGAAATCTGCAATGCAGCAGTGTCGACCTCAAGAAAATCGGCGCTGGCGAAGTAGCCGCGAAAAGCCGACTGGATCGCATTGCGCCCAATGAGAAATGCGCGGCGGTCGGCGTGGACGTCCGGCGTCCACCATGGCGACATTGTCTCGTTGCTTGCGCGCATTCTCTGTTCTTTTCCGTCTTCTCTGCGGCGCTCAATTGCGGATAAACGGCCCGCAAAACGCCTGATCGCGTCATTTAAAGCTATTCCGGGCGGAAAACCGCTAGGCACTCTTCCGCGAATTGCTGTAGAAGGCTGGCAATTCGTGCGGATTTAAGGTAGTTGCGCCCCAGAAAAAAGACAAAACGTCTGCCGGGGTCGGTGCTGCCGCGCAGTCCTTTACGACGCATTTCATCGAGTTACAAGGAAGTCATATGGTCAAGGTTATCGCCTCATCCGTCCGCAAGGGCAATGTTCTCGACGTGGACGGCAAGCTTTACGTCGTTCTTACCGCGCAGAACTTTCACCCCGGCAAGGGCACGCCGGTCACGCAGGTGGACATGCGCCGCATCGTTGACGGCGTGAAGGTCTCCGAGCGCTGGCGCACCACCGAGCAGGTCGAGCGCGCCTTCGTTGAAGACCTGAACTTCCAGTTCCTTTATGAAGATGGCGAAGGCTTCCACTTCATGAACCCGGAGAACTACGACCAGGTCGTGGTCGACACTGAGACGATGGGCGATCAGAAGGCCTATCTGCAGGAAGGCATGACCTGCATTCTTTCCATTCATGAAGGCAATCCGCTGGCTGTCGAACTGCCGCGCCACGTCACGCTGGAAATCACGGAAACCGAACCGGTCGTTAAGGGCCAGACGGCGTCTTCTTCCTACAAGCCGGCTATTCTTTCCAACGGCATCCGCACCATGGTGCCGCCGCATATCGATGCCGGTATCCGCGTGGTCATCGCGACGGAAGACAATTCCTACGTCGAGCGCGCCAAGAACTGAGCCTGACGGCCAGTTAGACAAAAGCACCGGGAGACCGGTGCTTTTTTTGTGTCATGAATAACAAAAAGCCCGCGTCGAGACGCGGGCTTTTTCTTTGCCTTGCGGCGTGTCTTACATGGCCTTTGCCGCGGTCCGGGTCGGGCCGGGCGCCTTCTTCGGAGCCGTGGTCTGGCCAACGGCGTAACCGCCGCCAAGCGCCACGTTCAGCGACACATAGTCCTGCGCGGTCTGCTGTACAGCCTGTGCAAGGCTCGCCTGTGCGGTGGAAACCTGGCGCTGCGCGTCGAGAACGTCGAGCAGCGAGGAGGCGCCGTCGCGGTAGCTGGCCGTCGAAAGCTGCAACGCTTCCTGATAGGACGCCACGGTCTTGCGCAATGCATCGGCCGTACGCTGATCGCGGGTGACGGCGGCCAGAGCGTTTTCGACTTCTTCCACAGCGGTCAGCACCGTCTGCTTCCAGACGAGATATTCCTCACGCGCCTGGGAATTGGCCAGATCGATATTGGCGCGGATGCTGCCGCCATCGAGGATCGGCAGAACGAGGCTCGGACCGAAGGACCAGCTATTGGCCGTTCCCCTGCCGCCGCCGCTCAGGAAATTATAGCTTGGCGTGATCGAGCCGCCGAGCTCGATGCTCGGATAAAGCTGCGCTTCCGCGACACCGATTGAGGCAACTGCGGCGGCGAGATTACGTTCGGCGACACGAATGTCCGGACGGTTGCGGATGAGATCGGCCGGAATGCCGGTGCGCGGAATGCTGCGGGCAACCGGCTGGCGTGCGCCCTTCTGCAATTCCGAAATGAGAGACGAGGCCGGCAGGCCGAGAAGCGTGGCGATGCGATGCGCCGCCTTGCGGAAGTTGGTTTCGAGGCCCGGAATGTCGGACAGCGTCGAGTTGACCAGACCTTCGGACTGGACGACATCGAGGCGGGAGGCCGCGCCTGCTTCAAGCTGCAGCTTGGTCAGGTCCAGCGTTTCGCGGCGGGAGCTGAGGTTCTGACGGGCAATCGCCAGGCGCTCCTGATAATAACGCACATCGATATAGGCTGCGGCGACCGAGGAAATCAGTGTCAGGCGCTGAACATCGACGGTGGAGTAAGCGGCATCGAGCGATGCATTGGCGCTTTCCGTGGCGCGGCGATAGCGGCCGAAGAGATCGAGCAGCCAGGAGACGCTGAGACTGCCCGACGACACGTTGGTGACGGGAACATCACGGTAGCTGCCCTTGGTCTGGCTGGTGGTGTGGCTGCCGTTTGCCGTCAGGCTCGGCAGACCGCCCGCGCCGGCCGAGATGACCTGGGCTTCCGCCTGATTGATGCGCTCGATCGCCTGCATCACGGTCAGGTTCTGGCTCAGGCCAGTGGAAACGTAACCATTGAGGCGGCTATCGTTAAAGGCTGTCCACCACGCAACGCTGCTGATGTCGCCATTACTGGTTTTTCCGGCTTCCGCAAACTTTCCCGGCAATTGAATTTCCGGCGTCTTGTGGTCGGGCCCGACAACACAGCCTGAGAGCAGCAGCATTGTCAGGGGAAGAGTAGCGCGAATAGACAGCATGTAATTTTCCCAATTCTCTGGTTGGCTTACCGAGCGCGGCTTGCTGACAAATGGGCTGCGCGGTCGATATGCCGTAGAAACGTGCATTTGCTAAATCGGCAACATTTCTAGCAGCGTATTAACGGTTGGCACAGCCCATTTTTGTTTTGTTAACGCCTTGAAAGGCGACGAATGATGACGAAAAAGGACGGAACGAAGAAAATTCCGAGCAGTGTTGCAGAAAGCATACCACCCAGCACCCCGATACCGATTGCATTTTGCGCGGCTGAACCCGCTCCGGTTGCGATGGCGAGAGGCACGACACCCAGGATGAAGGCCAGCGACGTCATGATGATCGGACGCAGGCGCAGCTTTGCCGCTTCCAGCGTCGCTTCCATCAGGCTCAGTCCATGCTCCTGCCTTTCCTTGGCGAATTCGACGATCAGAATCGCGTTTTTCGCCGCAAGGCCGATGGTCGTCAGCAGGCCCACCTTGAAGTAGACGTCGTTCGACTGGCCGAAGAAATGCGCCGCGGTCAATGCGCCGAGAACGCCCACCGGCACGGCCATGATGACCGAGAATGGGATCGACCAGCTTTCATAAAGGGCGGCAAGGCAAAGGAAGACGATCAGCACCGACAGCGCATAGAGCATCGGCGCCTGTGAACCCGAAAGCCGCTCCTGATAGGAGATGCCCTGCCATGCCACGGTGTAACCGCCCGGCAGACTTGCCGTCAGCCGTTCCATCTCGTCCATGGCGTCACCGGACGCGACGCCTGCGCCGGCGGTACCTTCGAGCGAGATGGCGCCCGTGCCGTTGAAGCGGGCGAGAGACGGCGGAGCATTGATCCATTTCACTTCGCTGAAGGAAGAGAAAGGCACCATTTCGCCGCTGGTATTGCGGGCATACCAGAACTTCAGGTCGTCCGGCTGCATGCGGTAGGGCGCATCACCCTGAACATAAACGGGCTTGAGCTCGCCGTTCAGCGTGAAGTCGTTGACATCCCGGCCGGCAAAGATCGTCGACAGCATGAGGTTCACGGAGGAGAGATCGACCCCCATGGCTCCCATCTTTTCCTGATCGAGAATGATCTTCATCTGCGTTTCGTTGTCCTGGCTGTCGCTTCTGAGCGAGCTGACCTTCGGATTGCTGGTCGCCAGCGCGATCAGTTCCTTGGACGTGGCGGTCAGTGCCTCGGTGCCGTTGCGGCCGCTATCCACGAGATACATCGAGAAACCGCTCGATGTGCCCATGCCCTGAATTGCCGGCGGCAGAAGCGGGAACACCTGAGCATCGCGGAACCCGAAGAAGGTGCCCATCGCACGCTGCACGATGGCGCCGGCGTGTTGGTCGGGGGCCGTTCTCTCGGCGAAATCCTTGAGCTTGGTGAAGACGATGGCGTTGTTCTGGCCCGAACCGCTGAAGCTGAAGCCGAGAACGCCGAAAACCGATTCGACATTGGCGGCTTCCTTTTCACGGAAGTAGCTTTCGACCTGCTTCACCACCTCGTTGGTGCGCTCGATGTTCGAGCCGGTCGGCGTCTGGATGATCGTCAACAGCACGCCCTGGTCTTCCTGTGGCAGGAACGAGCTGGGCAGCTTGCTGAAGAACCAGGCGCAGCCGCCGATCACGATCGCGAAAATAATCATTACGCGGAGGGGCCGTTTCAGCAGGTAGCCGATGGAGGAAACATAACCATCCGTCGTCTTGCCGAAGCCGCGGTTGAACCAGGCGCCCGGTCCGCGCTGCTTCTTGTGATGGTCGATCGGCTTCAGCATCGTGGCGCAGAGCGCCGGCGTCAGAACGATGGCGACCACTGCCGAAAGCAGCATGGCCGAAACGATGGTGACCGAGAACTGACGGTAGATGATGCCCGTCGATCCACCGAAGAAGGCCATTGGAATGAACACGGCGGTCAACACGAGCGCGATGCCGATGATAGCACCGGTGATCTCGCCCATCGACTTTTCGGTCGCCTCGACCGGCGACAGGCCCTCTTCCGACATGATTCGTTCGACGTTTTCGACAACGACGATGGCGTCGTCAACGAGAAGGCCGATGGCCAGAACCATGGCGAACATGGTGAGCGTGTTGATGGAATATCCTGTCAGCGCAAGGATGCCGAAGGTGCCGAGAAGCACGACGGGAACCGCGATCATCGGAATGAAGGTTGCCCTGAGGTTTTGCAGGAACACCAGAAGCACGACGAAGACGAGGATGATAGCCTCGATCAGCGTGTGCACCACTTTCTCAATCGACAATTGCACGAAGGGTGTCGTGTCGTAGGGATATTCGATCGAAACACCCTCGGGCAGCGAACCTTCGACAGCGGAAAGCGCCGACTTTACGCGCGCTGCCGTGTCGAGCGCGTTGGCGCCCGTGGCAAGATTGACCGCGAAACCGGCCGAAGGACGGCCGTTTGAACGGGAATCGCCGCCATAGGTTTCCTGGCCGATTTCAATGCGGGCTACATCGCTGAGGCGAACGGTTGCACCATCCTTCTCGACTTTCAGGATGACCGATTCGAAATCGGCGACGGTGGTGAGCTGGCTCTGCGCCGTCACCGTCACGTTGAGCTGCTGACCCTTGACGGCGGGCACCGCGCCGAGCGAACCGACCGAAACCTGGGTGTTCTGGCTTTCGATGGCGCTGGTCACGTCGGCCGTGGTCAGTTGGTACTTGTTGAGCTTGAACGGATCCAGCCAGATGCGCATCGCATATTCGGAACCGAAGACGTTGATGCTGCCCACGCCTTCGAGGCGCTTGATCTGGTCTTCGACACGCGAGGAGAACACGTCGCCGAGATCGGCGGAGTTGCGCTTGCCGTCGGTTGAGATCAGCGCGCCAACCATCAGAATACTGGATGTGGATCGGCTGACCTGAAGACCTTGTTGCTGCACGGTGTCAGGCAGTTGCGACTGGACAAGCTGCAGCTTGTTCTGCACCTGAACCTGCGCGATGTCCGGCAGGATGGTATTGCCGAAGGTCAGCGTCACTTCGGCGCTGCCCGTCGAGGACGACGAGGTCATATAGGTGAGGTCATCAAGGCCGGTCATGCCGTCCTCGATGATGGTCGTCACCGATTTTTCGACTGTCTCGGCGCTCGCGCCATTATAGGTTGCGCTGACACGCACCGTCGTCGGCGCAATATCGGGATATTGCGAGATGGAGAGCGTCGCGATCGCCAATGCGCCGCCCAGCATGATGACGATGGCGATAACCCATGCAAACACGGGGCGCCGGATGAAGAAATGGGCCATGGCAGTCCTGCCTTACCTTTTACGAGCTTCGACCGAGGGTTTCGTGCTCATGCTTATTTCGAGGGGGCGGCGGCAGGCTGAGCTTGCTGCGGCAGAACGACGATACCGCGATCGTCGATGGTCACTTCAACGGGTGCGACCGTCGCACCGTCGGCAATCCACTGGAAGCCGTCGACGATGAGCTTGTCGCCATCCTTGACGTTTTCCGTCACCAGCCAGGCATTGCCCGACTGCTGGCTGGACGGGAAGGTGCGGGTTTCCACCTTGTTTTCCGCCGTCACGAATTTCGCGGTCAGTTCGCCATTGGCGTTCCGGCTCGCGGCGCGCTGCGGAATGCGGAAGCCTTTTTCCTTGCCGATGGTCAGCGTGGCGCGGACATAGGTGCCGGGAAGCAGAAGATCGTCCGGGTTTTCGAAGAGGGCGCGGATGGAGAAGGTGCCCGTGGTTTCGCTCACGGCCATGTCCGACATGTCGATCTTGCCGTCATGCTTGTATTCCGTGCCGTCTTCCAGCGTCAGGTGAATGCCGGTCTCCTTCGTATCGCCGCCGAGCTGGCCTGACGAGATCGCCTTTTTCAGACGCAGAAGATTGATGCTGGATTCCATCAGGTCGATATAGATCGGATCGATGCGGCGCAGCGTCGTCAAAGCCGTCGTCTGGTTGGCCGTCACCACGTTGCCGATGCTGAAGGCGGTTGCGCTGGTGATGCCGTCGAAGGGTGCGCGGACCTTGGTGAGGTCGAGGTTGATTTCCGCCGTTTCCAGCGCCGCCTTGGTCTGGGCCACATCGGCTTGCGCCTGCAGCAGCGTCACCTTGGCGTTTTCATATTCGATCTGCGTTGCGCCGCTGTTGACCAGACGTTCGTAACGGGCAAGGTTCGCCTGGGCGCTCGGAATGCTTGCTTCCGCTTTCGCCACGCTTGCCTTGGCCTGTGCTACCTCCGCCAGATAGGTATTGTCCTCGATCTGGTAGAGAACATCGCCCTGCTTGACCTCACTGCCTTCCTTGAAGGGAATTTCACGGATGATGCCAGTGACGCGCGGGCGGATTTCCGCTGTCTGGAACGCGCTGGCGCGGCCGGGCAGAACGGTGGTCAAGGGATATTCGCTGGTCTTCATCAGGATGATGCTGACCGGAGACGGCGGACGCTCGGCGCTCTGGGCGGCGTTCTGGCTGCTCTCGCCGCCATCGCTGCAACCCGCCAGAAGCGCGGTTACACACAGAGAAGCAAATAGGGGTAAAATACGTCGGCTCATTGTTCTTCCCTGCGTATCGATCGCATTCAACTATAAGCGCAATGTCGCTCGGCGGATGCGCGTCCGGAAACAGACACGACAGGCGAAGGCCTTGGAAGGGACCTGATTCGCTCATTCTGTCCGGACCGCCACGCGCATAGAAGCGCAGGCTTTTGCGCTTCGCAAGCAATTGCGAGAAGGTGACGTAAATTGGGAATCGTCACTTAGCAAGCGGATTGCGCAATCCCGCGTCGATTAAATCGACGAGTTGATCGCAACGTGTTGCTAAATTGCCGATATCTTCCCGGGCAATGAGGACGGGATGAATCACGCTGGTCAGCGCGTGGAGCACGGTTTCGGCGAGGGGAGAAATCTCGGCCGGCGCGTAGATTCGCGCATCGATACCGTCGCGGATAATGTCGGCGAGCAGGTTGGCGATGACCGCTTTATAATAGTCGCCGCACTTCATGTCCTGCTTTGCCGTCATCAGGATCATTTCGAATATGTAAGGATTGTCGTTTAGATCCTGGTGGTGCTGTTCCATCAGGGTACGGGCGAGGTGGCGCAGTCTCGAAAGCGGCGCGTGGCTTTTATCCAGCGGCTGGATGTCCCGTTCGAATGCGCCGATCTGCTCGAAGGCGATCGCATCGACGAGCGCGTTCTTCGAGCTGAAATTCTTGAAGACGTTGGCGGGAGACATGCCGAGCGCCGCGGCGATATCGGCAATCGCCACCGCATTGAAACCGCGCTCCCGGAAAAGCTCTTCTGCTTTGGCGAGAATGTCCCGCCGCGTTTCCTCGGCGGAACGGCGAGGCCGGCGCCTGACAGGACGGTCACTCTTCCTGTCGTCCTTTCTCGCCTGTTCGATCGTTTTGCTCACGGTCAGACTCCGGGGAAGAACGGCTCCAGGTTCCGGCGTATTCTTGCAAGCGGCGTCTCGCCGCTATCGTCGGGAACGAAGCTCTGTCCGGTGATGCGCTCGTAAGCATCAATATAGACCTTCGAAGTCTGCAAGACGAGGTCCTGCGGAATTTCGGGAACGTCGTCCTTATAAGGGTCGCAGCGTTCGGCGACCCAGGCTCTCACGAAATCCTTGTCGAAGCTTGCAGGCCGTGTTCCGTTGCGGAAGCTTTGGTCATAACTGTCGGCCATCCAGTAGCGGCTGCTATCGGGCGTGTGGATCTCGTCGGCCAGGATGATGGTGCCGTTTTCATCCGTCCCGAATTCATATTTCGTGTCGACGAGAATGAGACCCTGCTTTGCGGCGATTTCCTGCCCGCGCTTGAACAGCGCAAGCGCGTAACGGGAAAGCGTGTCCCATTGCTCCTGCGTCAGCAGTTTCTTCTCCACGATCTCGGCCGGCGTCAGCGGTTCGTCATGGCCGCCATCGAAGGCCTTGCTCGTCGGTGTGATCACCGGTTCGGGCAGAATCTGGTTGTCTTTCATCCCGTCCGGCAGGCTCATGCCGTACATCTGCCGCTCACCCTTCTTATAAAGGGTCAGGATCGACGTGCCGGTGGTACCGGCCAGATAACCGCGAACCACCACCTCGACCGGCAATATGTCCAGTCGCTTGCCGATGACGACATTGGGGTCGGGATAGCTCACGACGTGGTTCGGACAAATATCCTTCGTTTGTTCGAACCAGTAGCGTGCCGTCTGGGTCAATACCTGTCCCTTATAAGGTATGCAGGTGAGGATACGATCAAAGGCGCTCAGGCGATCGGTCGATATGATGATGCGGTTGCCGTCGGGCAGATCGTAGTTTTCCCGCACCTTGCCACGGTAATAATTCGGCAGCTCGGAAATGACGGCTTCATCGAGAATGCGCACGGGCTCTCCAATTCTTGGCTTTATAAAGAGGCGTTAGGCGCCTCAGGTCTTCTGAAACTCTCGTCCGTTCCTATTGCATGTTTCCTGGAACAGGGCCAGTCGCGACATGAAGGCCGCTCTTTTCTCTGGTTCTCGTTAAAACCACGAAACTCCATAATAAAATCAATAAGTTGATAAAAATGTCAGTTTTTTGACGATGTGCGTGTTGACTTGTTTGAGGGTGTGGATTTATAAGTCCGCTCACTGAACGAGGGCGGCGGCGCTGCTGGCGACGGCGACTTTCGTTCTCAAGAAATCAAGTTGATGAGCGGATTGCTTGTTGGGTTTCGGGGCTTATGGCTTTGGGGCGATTGATTTTGTGACTGCTTTGGGCGGTCTGTTATTTGACAATTGAATATGAGAAGAAAGAGAAACGTGGGCGGCGAAGCTTGCGGGGTCTG